>CAZSIV010000007.1:0-82660 GCA_964607135.1 uncultured Oscillospiraceae bacterium
TTAACCTTTTTTGAACCACGCGACTATCGCGTGGTTTTCAGAATACAAAAAACCGCACGGCCAAGCCATGCGGTACAGAACGAAGCGCTGTAAAAAGCGGTCATTTGACGTTCAATCTTCCTACGATGGCATTATCCATATCAGGTCAAAGGGTCACAAGCGAAAACACGCTCATTCTCAGCCGCAATTTCATGCAGCGCCCCCGATTTTATTGGTACTATACCACATTTGAGTCCGGGCTGTCAACAAAGAAACGACCTTCGTTCGACAAAAGCAAACGAAGGTTCCACGTTAATAAAACATATAGTATTGGCAGCGGAGCATCCCGTTATACAGCTTCCTGCGTTTTTTTGCCTGCCTGCCGAAAAAATGTTCAAATTCTTCATCAGGGGAGATGACGTAATACCGGCCAGGCGCGGTAAAGCGTTCGCCCATGGCGCGGTAAAGCTCCCTCGCCCCTTCGATTTCCAGCATCCGCTCCCCGTAAGGCGGATTGGTGACGACGACCGCCTTCTCCCCCGGGAGCTCAAAGGAGCGGATATCGGCAGTTTTCAGCCGGACGCGGGCCGAGATCCCCGCCTTTTTTGCATTCGCCCGGGTGAGTTCCACCGCCTCTGCGCTGACATCCATTCCGTAGGCTGTAAAGGGCGCGTCCCGGCGGATCTGGTCAAAGGCGCGGGCACGCTCCTGCTCAAACACAGTTGGAGAAAGGAACCCCCACTTTTCCACAGCGAAGCTCCGCTTCAAGCCCGGCGCAATGTTGAGGGCTTTGGTCGCCGCCTCGATCACAAACGTCCCTGACCCGCAGAAGGGGTCGCAGAAGCAGCTGTCCGGATAGATCCGGGCCAGGTCGAGCATCCCGGCGGCCAGCGTTTCCTTGATCGGCGCCTCGTTGGCCTTCTGGCGGTAGCCGCGCTTATGAAGCCCCGCCCCCGACGTATCCAGCATGATGGATGCCGTATCCTTAAAAATCGAAAACTGGATTTGGTGGACAGGGCCGGTCTCCTCAAACCAGGAAACGCGGTAAGCCCTTTTCAGCGACTCCACCACCGCTTTTTTGATGATCTTCTGGCAGTCCGGCACGCTTTTGAGGACCGAATTGAGGGAATACCCCTTGACGGGGAAGGCATCCGATAAACCGATGAAGGTCTCGAAGTCGAGCGCCTTCACCCCTTCGAACAGCTCGTCGAAGGTGCGGGCGGGAAATTCCCCCAGCTTGATGAGAACCCGCTCCGCCGTCCGCAGGGAGAGATTGGCGCGGGCGATCATCTCCTCCCCGCCGTCAAAAGAAACCTTCCCGTCGTTCACCGTGACGTTTTCGCCGCCCATCCGGCGGATTTCCCCGGCCAGGACGCTTTCCAGCCCGAACAGACAGGGACAGATCAAGTTGTAATTCATTCGCGTTCTTCTTTCTTCATCTCGTTACAGGACAGCCGAACCGTGCCGGGTCACATGGCAGCCGATGTTGACCGCGACCGGCAATCCTGCGATATGGGTCGGATACTGCTCGACGTTGACGGCAAGGGCCGTCGTGTCGCCGCCGAACCCCTGGGGCCCGATGTCCAGCGCGTTGATCCCGGCGAGCATCTCCGCCTCCAGTTCGGCGTAGAACGGGTCCGGATTCCGGACAGCCGCATCCCGGCAGAGAGCTTTTTTGGAGAGATAAGCGCAGTATTCGAAATCCCCGCCGATCCCCACGCCGACCACCATCGGCGGGCAGGGGTTCCCCCCCGCCAGCCGGGCGGCCTCGACGACAAACGCCACGATCTCCTCCGGTTTCGCGGAGGGGGTGAGCATCTTCATCCTGCTCATATTTTCACTGCCGAAACCCTTGGGCGCGACCGTAACTTTTACCCGGTCGCCCGGCACGATCCGGGTGTGGATCACCGCCGGGGTGTTGTCCCCAGTGTTGACCCGGCGGAGCGGGTCTTCGACGATTGAGCAGCGGAGCAGCCCCTCCAGATACCCCTCCCGCACACCGCGGTTGATTGCATCCTCATAAGGCTCCCCCGTCAGGAGTACCTCCTGCCCCACCTCGATAAAGCAGACCGCCATTCCGGTGTCCTGGCAGATGGGGATGTCCAGCTCCTTCGCAGCCTCCAGATTCCGTTCGAGGTCGCCTAGGATGCCCGCCGCGAGCGGGTTTCTCTCCGACCGGATGCAGGCGGAAATCCGGCAGGCGAGACTGGACGGAAGGACTTTATTGGCCGAGATGCAGAGCTCCTTGACCGTTTCAGCGAGAAGCGCTGTGGAAACCTCCCTCATTCCGACACCTTCTTTCCGTTGATGAAGACCAGTTTCGGCCGGGCGCAGACCCCCAGCGGGTCGGTGTCGAAAAGGATGAGATCCGCCTGTTTGCCCGGCTTCAGCGAACCGATCCGATCATCCAGCCGGAAAAGCCGGGCGGGGACGATGGTAATTGCCTCCAGCGCATGGCGGTAGGAGAGGCCCTCCGCTTCGGCGATCGCAGCGCAGAGCGGCAGGTACTGGATCGGCGTCACGGGGTGGTCGGTGCAGATGGCGCTTTCGACACCGGTCTCCCACAAAACCGCCGGATTTTTGGGGTCGAGCCCCGAGAGCTCCGGCTTGGAACGGTCGCAGAGGAAGGGGCCGGTGATCACCTTCGCCCCCTCTTCCCGCAGAAACGAGGCAATTTTGTGCCCTTCGGTGCAGTGGACAAGGATATAGTCGAGGTCGAATTCCTTTGCGATTCGGATGGCGGTGAAGAGATCATCCGCACGGTGCGCATGGAACACCGCCTTCATCTCCCGGCTCAGGACGGGGAGCAGAGCCTCGCATTTGATGTCGTACTCCGGCTCGTCGTAATCCTCGCTGTTCTGCTCGGCAAGACGCTTGTCGTTCAGGTACCGCTGCGCCTTCGCGAGCTGCTCCCGGATCAGCGCTGCGGTCGCCATCCGGGTGACGGGCGACTGGTTTTTTCCGTGGTAGACACTTTTCGGGTTTTCGCCCAGCGCAAACTTCATCCCAGCCGCGCCGTCCAGCAGCATGTCGTCGATCCGGCTGCCGCTGGTTTTGACCGCGCACCAAACCCCCGCGATGGGGTTTGCGCTCCCCGGCCCGGTGAGCACGGTGGTGACGCCCGCGGCGGCAGCCTCGCGGAAACACTTGTCCAGGGGGTTGACCGCGTCGATGGCGCGGAGCTGGGGCGTCACCGGCTCGGTGTCCTCGTTGCCGTCGTCCCCCTCGAAGCCGAGGGAGTCCTCCCACATCCCCAGGTGGCTGTGGGCGTCAATAAACCCCGGCAGAACCAAGCCGCCGCAGGCGTCAACTGTCTCCGGATCCTCCGGGCAGTCCTCCATATCGCCGAGGGAGTCGATCAAGCCGTCCTGAATCCGGATAAAGCCATTTTCATAGTCCTTCTCTTCCATGGTCAATATCTTCGCATTTCGAATTACCATTTCGTTCCATTCCTCTTTTCGGGCAGTCTGTCTGCATCGGCAAGCGGCGTATTCCGCCGTGCATTACACCTTTATTAAAACATATCCGCCGCCAAATTACAAGAAAATGGGGGCGGAATTTATGTTATTTGGAGCGGTACTCCCCTCACCAGACGGCGGCCATTCCGTCCGCCCGCGGTTCGGTGGCGCCCAGATAAACGCCGTTGTCCTGCCGCAGGATCATCTGCCCTCTGCCGAAGGAAAGGGAATCGGCGGCAATCGTGAGCGCATGCCCGCGGCGGAGCAGGCCGGCGGCGATCCACTGCGGGAACGACGGCTCGACCTCGACCGAATTCCCGCCCGTCCACTGCCAGCGCGGGGCGTCCAGAGCCGCCTGGGGGTTCATGTGGAAATCGATCAGATTGGTCACGGCCTGAACCTGGCCCTGCGGCTGCATGAAAGCGCCCATCACACCGAAGGGGCCGACCGCTTGGCCGTCCTTTGTGAGGAATCCCGGGATGATGGTGTGATACGGCCGTTTTCCCGGTGCTACGCAGTTGTCCGAGCCGGGGTCGAGCGAAAAATTCGCGCCCCTGTTGTGCAGGGCGATCCCGGTTCCGGGCACGACCAGCCCGGAGCCGAAGCCGTTGTAGTTGCTTTGGATGTAAGAAACCATATTCCCCTCCCGGTCGGCGGTACAAAGATAGACCGTCCCGCCACAGTGAGGATCGCCGTGTTCCGGCAGGCAGGCTCTCTCCCCGATCAGTTTCCGGCGGCTGTCCGCATATTCCTTGGAAAGGAGCCTTTCCGTCTCCACTCGCATCCAGGCAGGGTCGGCGATATAGTGCAGCCCGTCCGCAAAGGCGAGCTTCATGGCTTCAATCTGCCTGTGGATGGTGTCGGGGCAATCCCGGGCGCCGAATGAAAACCCCTCTAACAGGTTGAGTGCCATCAGCACGACGATGCCGTGCCCGTTCGGCGGAATTTCCCAGACGTCATAACCCCGGTAGCGGACTGTAACCGGCTCCACCCACTCCGGGGCATACCGTTCGAGGTCTTCTTTCCGCAGAAAGCCGTCTCCCGCCTTTGAAAACGCGTCGATCATTTCGGCGAGCGCGCCCCGGTAAAAGGAAACGCAGTTCGTTGCCGCCAGCTCCCGCAGCGTCTCCGCATGGGCGGGAGAACGCCAGATTTCCCCGGCCTTCGGCGGCGCGCCCTCCGGGGCGAATACCTCGAACCAGCGGCGGTAAAGCGCCTCGCCTTCTTCTCCGGACACCCTCGTGAAACGGCGGAACTCCTCTTCCCAGAGCTCGGAAACCGTCGGAGAGACCGGATAGCCTTCCTCGGCATACCGAATTGCCGGTAAAAGCAAATCTTTAAAAGGGAGCGCGCCAAACCGCTCGGAAAGGGAAGCCCAGGCCGCCGGGATTCCCGGCACCGTGACCGGAATCCAGCCCTGCTTCGGCATTGCGGAATACCCCCGCTCTCGGATTTTTTCCGCTTTCGCCAACGCAGGGGCCGGGCCGCTGGAGTTGAGGCCGTACAGCCTACCCTGGTACCACACCTGGGCAAAGGCATCCCCTCCGATCCCGTTGGAGACCGGCTCAGTCACCGTCAGGCAGGCCGCGGCTGCGACAGCGGCGTCAACCGCATTGCCGCCCTGCTTCAGAATCTCAAGGCCGGCCTGCGCGGCAAGCGGCTGGGATGCGCAGACCATCCCCTTCCTGCCGTACACGAGGCTTCTCCGGGAGGAATAGGGATAGCTTAAAGGGTCAAATGAAGGAATCATCGTTCATCGACACGATCCGGCAGACCCGCTCAAAACTGAACACAGCTGCTCGGTACCGTTCCTTTCTTATTTTATTGATGTAAATCCGCCCCGCCGTTTCTAAGCAAATCTAATACCATGTCTTCTGTTTCTAAATCATAATCGCCCCAAATGCCGTTCCGATGGTATACGACGCCGTTTTCCCGGTTAACCGCGACATACTCGATAAACCGCTTCATCCCATCCTCTTTGATGCAGCGGACAAAGGCGCGCAGTTTGATTTTATCCGGAGCGAGCATATCCACTCCGCATGGAGCATCCTCGCATTCCCAGCAGCCGTTTATCCCTTTGCCCGTACAGCAGTTGTACTGATAGCAGCCTTCGGGCGACAATCTCTTTCCGCAGTGATTATTCGACTTGCAGCTGCACCTGCCGTCAGGGTAACAGAAACCGCAGATCAATCCGCAGTACGCGATTGCGTTCTCATTCATAAAACATACCCCATCCTTTCAAAAAACGCCGGCGCGGACTGTCCCGTGCCGGCGGATACCGCACGGCAGGACGGGCCGCCCTGCCGCATCAGCTTCACTAAAATGCTTACAGGAACTTCACCGCAGTGCCGTAAGCCATCACTTCAGCAGCCCCCTGCATGACGGCGGAGGTCGCATACCGCACGTTGATAACCGCATCGGCACCGACCGTTTCGGCCTCCGCGATCATCCGCTGGGTCGCCAGGTCGCGCGCTTCGCTCATCATTTGGGTATAAGCTTTCAGCTCGCCCCCGACGAGTGTTTTAAAACTCTGGGTGATATCCCTGCCAATATTTTTGGACTGAATGGTCGCCCCTCTGACGAGGCCCAGTGTTTGCAGCTCTTTTCCAGTGATAAAATCGGTGTTGACAATAATCATGATTGCTCCGCCTTTCTTATTTGATAAAATTATTATACCTGATTCTCCCAAAGGATACAACTTTTTTTGACAGATTCAGGCGCTTATTTCCGTTCCGTTTGATTTTTCCGCTCCCTCTGATTGAGCGACCTCTGAACGGCGATGGTGGCCAAAGTATCCCCCAGCTGGGTAAAAACCGCCGCGGCCAGACCCAGCTCGTCGCCGCTAAGCCTCGATGCAATCAGCGCGGCAAGGGCTGTAATCGATGCAATTCGTTCATTCGGGTCCATCAAGCTCGCCCTCCCTCGTTCCAGATATATGCCGCGCCGAGAGAAAACATGTCCCGTACACGGTGTGGCTAAAGCCCGCAAAGAGATTTCTCCCGTGAATTCCTGCCGGTCTTTATCCGGATTCCATAAAAATTCCCTCTTCCTCTTTTATTTTCCCCTCGAAAGCCGATATTTTAAGAAAGGGCGGTGCGTTTTGCAATCGCTCCAGCCGATGAAAAAGGCAGAGAAACAGACAGCTTTTTTCAGACAGCTTCATACAATAATTGTCAGGAGGGGCAGTTATGAGCGATATGAGGGTCTACGGCGCGGGGATGGCTGTCCCGCAGCGGAGTTATTCCAGCGGACCGCAAAAACCGCTCACAGCAGGTGAAGAGGTAAAAAAGGCGGAAACCATCCAAACGCCGTCTGAGCAGGAAGAAAAGGCGCCGACCCTGTATGAGATGATGCAGGATGCGCGGGAAAAGGCGGATGCGCGGAAAAAAAGCCTCCAGCTCCCCAAAAACGGCGCCCAGTACGGCTACGCCCCGGTCGAAGCGCACGCCCGCTTAGCCAGAGCTAAAAACCAGGCGGAGGTCAGCTCCGCTTCGGGATACGCCCGGCGGCGGATCGCCCAGCTCAAAACGGCGATGCGCCAGGACAGCGACAACGCGGGCCGCATCAGAGCCGCGATCAATCAGCTGCAAAAGGTCATTCAGCGAGCCGGAAAAAAACGGCGCGACTTAGACCGCGAGCGGCTGACGGAAGTCCGGCGTAAAAAATCCGAGCAGGATGACCAGCGCAGAGAGGCGCAGCGCCTGCGGCAGGAGCTGCTCCGCCGCCGAACGATGCGGGTTATCCGGGAATCGGGTTATATCCGGGAGGCCGTGATCGACAACCAGCTTCAGGGACAGCTCTCCGCAACCCAGATGGAATTGAGGGAGCAGGCGCAGGCGCTCTCCTCGCTGACTTCGCCGGCGGTGGACACGGCTGTCCAGCAGTATGCAGCGCAGATGAACGCCCCCGTGGAAGGGACTGCTGAAATCAACGTCCAGGCGTAAAATTTTACAGCACGGTTTTAAGCGGCGAACGCACAGCGCATATTTGCACCCTGAGGAAAAATGTGTTATACTACATTCACTGAAAAAGATTCTAATCAAGTCCGGGGAAAAAACAGGAGAATCAAGATGCGCTGTATGCTGTGCCGCAAAAAAGTGGAACAACTGACCGAACACGGCCTTTGTGAAGAATGTGAAAAAAAGTTCGATTTTGACCAAGGGGAACCATATATTCCGGAGGAGGGCGAAGGCTCGGCCAAAAACCAGCTCAAGCGGATCCTCATCAGCTGCGGCTGCGCCGCCGGATTGATTTTGTTCCTCATCTGGGTGATCCCGTTCCTGATGTCTCTATTCGGTGTTCGGCCGGGCTGACAAGAGCGCTCCCGTTTTTCCAGGGGCGCTTTTTTGCGGCGTATTTTTGATTCAGACCACTTTAATAAAAGAAAGCGTCCGGCTATCCATACATGGCCGAGACTTAATCCTTTGATGATTCAACGGGAAATACTTTTTGCTGAATCATTAAGATGGAATTCGCCCTTTTAAAAGCGAGCAACGTCTTTTTGCGAATATAAAGGAGTTAAATAAGGATGGACTGTGAAAAAACATCGACAGACTGCCGGTTGGAAAACAGCTTTCGGACAGGGCTAAAGGATGGCGTCCCCATTGGGCTGGGCTATCTCTCGGTCTCTTTCACCTTCGGGATCATGGCGGTCGGGGCCGGGCTGCCCATCTGGGCGGCTGTGCTGGTTTCGATGCTCAACGTCACCTCGGCCGGCCAATTTGCAGGGCTGCCGCTGCTCGCCGCAGGCTCCTGCATCGAGATGGCGCTGACCCAGTTTGTCATCAATATCCGTTACGCGCTGATGTCCCTTTCCCTTTCTCAAAAGCTTCACCGCTCGGTCGGCTTGATTGACCGGCTGCTCATCGCCTTCTGCAACACCGACGAGGTCTTCGCTGTGGCGAGCAGCAAGAAAGGCGAGGTCGGCAAACGGTATCTCTACGGCCTGATTTCGGCGCCCTATTTCGGCTGGGCGCTGGGAACGCTGATCGGAGCTGCGGCCGGCAGCCTGCTTCCGGAGCTCGTCCGGTCGGCCTTGGGGATTGCGATCTACGGCATGTTCCTCGCGATCATCATCCCTCCCGCTAAACACCATCGCCCTGTCTTGAAGGTCGTACTGTTCGCTGTTCTTCTCAGCTGTATTTTCCGTTTTGTGCCGGGCCTCAACCAAATCTCAAGCGGCTTTTCTGTGATTATCTGCGCGGTTGCCGCCGCCGGGTTAGGGGCTTTCTGCTTTCCTCTTCGCACAGACAGGGAGGAGGAAACTGCATGAATTCAACGTTTTGGCTCAACCTCGCCGTTATGGCGGGCGTCACCTACCTCATCCGGATGATCCCGCTGGCCGTGTTTAAGAAAAAGCTTGAAAACGAGCGGGTTCAATCCTTCCTCTACTATATCCCTTACGCGGTGCTGGGGGCGATGACCTTCCCTGAAATTCTTTTTTCAACCGGGAGCATCTGGTCGGCCGCCGCAGGGCTGCTGATCGCCGTGGTGCTTTCTTATCTGGAAAAGGGGCTGCTGACCGTCGCTTTGTCTGCCTGCGGCGGCGTGCTGGCGGTGGAATGTTTTCTCCAGTACGTTCTTCCCCATTTTATCTGAGACCAAATCCCCCTGTCTCGCAAGCAGGTGAAAAAGAGGAAACCGTTTTTAGCCGAGGGGCGATAACGAAGTATTTATGTAGTGTGGCGGTGCAGCGAAAGCTGTGCCGCCATTCTGCGTTGTCAGGCTGTTTTCTTTCTGCGGTTTTTCATACCGAGTCTACCGTCGAGAGCAACACACTCATCATTGGCGATATTGATAATTCCAACAGCCTTGTAGTAAATTTCAATCTTTTATTTTCTATGTCCACTGCTCTTATCGGGTGCGTGGACTATAATTTTGTCAACCAAGTCATTCAGCAGTTCTGCCGTCAGTTCTTTTGGATCGGTGTATTTGCGGACATTCTTCAAAAACTCTTTTAAGTCATATTCGCTTTGTTCACCGCTGTCAATTAGTTCCTGCAACTCGGCAATTTTTGCTTTGACTTTTTTCTGTTCTTCCTCATATTCCGAAGAAAGCTTGTCAAATCTCTCTGCTGTAAGCCTGCCACCAACCATATCTTCATATATTCGCTTGAAAAGAGTATCCAAATCCTCATCTCTGCGGCGTAGGGTTACAATATCCACCCTTGCTTTATCAAGCGACATTTGGTGCTGTAATTCAGCCTTTTCTTTCTCTTTCTTTACGAAAGACGCTTCAAACTGCTGAATATAGGACAGTACATTTTGAATGTGCCTGAATACCAATCGGTTTAAGGTTACTGCCCGGATATAGTGTCCTGTGCAAGTCCCTGTATTACTGCGATAGTTGGCACATACAAAGAAATCTTGTGTTTCCTTGAAATCGTTGCCAGTACAGTAATACAGTTTTGCACCACAATCGACACAAAACACCTTGCCTGAGAAGATGGATATTTTGCCCGTAGCAGTCGGTCTGCGTTTATGCTTTCGGATTTCCTGCACTGTGTCAAAGGTGTGGGTATCAATAATTGCAGGGTGCGTGTTCTCAAAAATCTTGCGGTTTTCTTTGTCGTTCCACACTCGCTTTTTACTGCGGTAATTCTTGGAAGTGGTCTTGAAATTTTCGGTATGCCCGATATATTCCATTCGTTCCAAAATTCCTGCAACTGTTTTCTGTGCCCACTTAAACGGTTCGGGCGGTAGCAGTTTGCCTTTCTTTTGCGTGTAATACGCCGTAGGTGTCAATACCTTTTCTCGCTGCAACCGCTTTACGATTTGCGTCGGACCATATCCGTTACAGCAGAGTTCGAAAATATATCGCACCGTTTTTGCCGCTTCTTCATCAATCAGCCACTTATCTTTGTCATCGGTATCTTTGATATAACCGAAAGGTGGGTTGGTGGTCAAATGCTTACCACTTTCGCCTTTCATTTTGAATGTGGACTTGATTTTTTTGGCGGTATCTCTTGCGTAAAGCTCGTTGCAGAAATTGCGTATCGGCGTCATATCAAACTCGGTTTGCACGGCTGAATCTACATTGTCATTTACAGCGATAAAGCGCACATCATTTTCGGGAAACACAATATCGGTGTACATTCCCACTTGTAAATAGTTCCTGCCGAGTCGTGACATATCCTTTACAATCACTGTTCCGATTTCTCCGTTTTCTATCTGCTGTTCCAAATTCCTGAAAGATGGTCGATCAAAATTCGTTCCGGAAAATCCGTCATCAACATAGAATTGCAGATTCTTGAACCGGTGCTTTCTTGCGTACTCTTGCAATAAGGCTTTCTGGTTGACTATACTGTTGCTTTCGCCCTCACGCCCGTCATCTTGACTTAACCGGCAGTAGAGGGCTGTGATTTTATTATCTGATTGTCTGTTCAAAATAACTCCTTTCCGACAATCGGATACGGTATATTGCTGCAAGCATTATACCATATCCGAAGCTAAACTTCAACGATTTAGTGCGATAAATTGATTATTCTTCGTGATATTTGTATCCTAATTTGCGGATAATAGTGCCAAGTAAAAACTCATCTCCATCAGGATTAAAGCTGCCCACAACCTCATATTCGGTATTGCCGTCTTTAACGGTAAGGTCCATATCGGGTGGAATGCGGCATAGGTTTTTATGCGGACGGTTGGTTTCAATGAGTGCAGGGCGGCTTAAAATCCTGTCAATTTCAGGCCGCTGTTTCTCTAACCTCGCAAGGATTTCTTCTAAATCTTTTTCTCGTTGCGTCATCGTGCATCACGCTCCTTTCGCTGTGGTTTTTTGTGTTGCATTTCCTCTTTTGCTCTGTACTCGTTGGCACAAAGCATATCGGTTTTCTCTTGGATTTTAACAGACCGCTTCTCAATGCCCTTGTTTAATTTTAGTTTTTTTCTGAGTTCAGTTATCCTCTCTGTAACGCCTGACTTTTCCTGCCGCAGGGTTTCCTTTTCGGCTGGTGACGCTCTGCGGATTTTGTTCTGCAATTTGGTACGGGTTTGGGTTAGCCTCTCCATACTGCTCTCAATATTCTTTCGGTCAGCATACAAATCATCAATCGTTTCGATATTGTATTTGCTCATATACCGCACTTGTTCAGATAGCTCGTCTAACTTTTGCAAGTCCTCTTTAAGATAGGGGCTTGTGGGTTTGTAATCTGTATTCTTCGGCAGATAACCGAGCAGATAGCAGTAATGCAGATACAGACGATAGATATGGCTTGTCTTGTAAAAAGGTTTATACCATTCTTTCAATTCTTGTGGCATTTGTGGCGGATAGGTTATCTCAGCTCTGCGGTTTCCGTACCTTGCATACGCTCCCATAGTCCTTTGAATATTTTCAGGCGTCCACCGTTCGTCTAAGGTATCAAGCCTTGTGAAGTGCTCGTACTGCGGTAATCGTATCTTCCAATGCTTACCCGTGAAATCGGTAATATATCCTTTTCGCTGCAAGTATTCCTCCATATAGTAGGGGCGGCGGCTGAAATTGATTGCCTCCCGTACATCTTCACGGTAGACATTGTATCTTGTCGGTTTGCCGCTTTTCTCATCCAGCCATACCTGCCTTGACGGTGCTTTATGAGGATTTTCTATGACAGACAAGCCGTGTTCAGCATAGATACGGTCTGATACTTCACGAAGCTTTCTCAGCTCGGATTTGGAATAGTTGTATTTCTTTCCGTCAAGAAAGGAAACCGAATTAAAGCAGAAATGATTGTGCAGATGGTCTTTGTCAAGATGGGTGGTAACGATAATCTGATACCGTTCTCCCCACATTTCTTTTGCGGTCTGCAAGCCGATTTGGTGCGCCTGTTCGGGTGTAACCTCGTCAGGCTTAAAGCTCTGATACCCGTGCCAAGCAATATATCCGTCATCTTTTCCATACTGCTTTTTGGTCAGTATCATCTGCTGCAATGCAATCTCTTTGAGACAGTTGAGAGCCGAAACATACTCGCCCTGATCGGTGGCTTCGGGGCGGCTGACATAGGAAAATACATTGTAGAAGTCCTGCAAGTCTTGTGTGTGAGCGACAGTTTTATCGGGATCTTCTACATAGTCAATCAGGTCATTCAGCCTGCCCTCAATGTGCCAAAGTGAAGTAGCAGCCATTATGCCGTCTCCTGCAAATCGAGAATCAGACACTCGATTTCTTTGCAGATTTTCAAAGCGGAAGGCTCATATTTTGCACATTCCTTAAAGCCGCTATGGACGGAATAGAGGATACTTAATAGCTTCCAAAACTCTTTTGCTGGTTTCGGCTTCGGTGTTTTTCCTTTGCAAAGCTGACGGATAAATTCCGCTTGGGACAGTCCGCACTCTGCCGAACAGCGTTTTAGTTTTTCATTTTCTTCTTCGGATAAGCGTACTTTGATACGCACTTTTTTATTGCTTTCTTTATTCAAAAATATCATCTCCGTTCTTGTGTTTTATCGTTTTGCAGGGTCATAGGGCGGCACGCCTTGAGTTTAGTCCACACGCCTTCAGGCTTGTGGATACGCCCACATTTCTGTGGGCGGGATTGTGGGGGTCACAATCCGATGCTCGCTATACCTGTGGACATTCTATCAGCGTTCTTTTGAAACCTATCCATATTTTCGTAAAACCGCTTTTGAAACCATCACCGGGACTGTCACGCATACCGTCATTTTTTGTATCGGTAATTGGTAAATTCAATTAGCCTTTTTCGGTTGGTGCTTTGCGGTTACGCAGAGGATTGTTCTGTCCGAGCGCTTCCACTGTGATTCTTTCGCCTTTTGTCATTGGTATTTACCTCCGTCAGTTTATTGCCGCTTTACCCGAATGTCGTTCCTGCGCCGGAATTCCACCACAGCGTTGTTTTGCTCATATCATCGCAAAATCATATCCCACTCAGACGGTCATTCAGTTGTCAATCAGCAAAACAAAAAGCCGATACACAGAGACATCAAAAATCGGCGGGAGCATTGCTCTCGCTTCAAAATGACGAAACTATGTATCGGCTTTGAATTTCAAAGACGTGGTATCTGCCTCTTAACCAACCACGCTGGCAGACAATGCGGTATCGGTTGGTGCGACAACTATCGGCTGCCGCTGCCTCTTCTTACTTCGGAGTTTCATTTTGTATTCAGTTGTAGGCGACGATTAAACTGTCACAAATATATTATACAGAACAAACGTTTGGCTGTCAAGTGGCAAATTGAATATTTAGGGGCTAAAAAGGGAATATTATATAGTTTAAAAAAATCGCCGCCATAATCTTTTTAACTACACGATAAATAAAATACTTGCTTCTTATTTATCCTAAAGTTTATTGTTCAGTTGACTTCTACGGAGTATGATCGAGATATGCCAAAAATAGTACATATAATGTGTTATAATAAAGAAGTTATAAAATCATTCATAATATAATTACTGTCCGTGTCGCAAAGTCGGTTGAAAAATTTGAACGAAGGAGATAAATATATGAGAATATCTATTTTATCAAGGCAGTCTGCTGAAAATCTAATAGAATCTGAGTTCCCGAAAAACACGGCTGTTATCAGCTTCTATGACCCTGTAGGCAGTCGCAGTGACCATACGGCACCTGTTGACTATAAGGGCAAAGCTGAAATGCTGTTTCGGGTCGCAGTTTATGACATCGATATAGACATACTCAAAAACTACGGTTTGTCTTATGATACTTATTTACCGGAAGCCGATGCACTTGCAGAATTTATAAAAGCTGCTCACGGTAAAGGATTTGATATAATCTGTCAATGCGAATACGGGCAAAGCCGCTCTGCCGCCTGTGCCGCCGCAATATCGCAGTATTATTACAAGAACGGCATTGATATTTTTTCTGATTACCGTTATTATCCCAACCAGCTTATCTATCACAAGGTCTATGATGCTTTGAACAAAAAATAATTTTATCGGTGGAATAGGAAAACAGGGACTCAAGATAATATTGAGTCCCTTGCTATTTCCAATAGCATTCCAGTAATCGCTACATATTTTCTCAACCTACGGGGTTCATTGTGTGCAGTCGTATCGGATAAAACTGTCCGGTCTCTGCCAGCCAGTCAAGCAATTTAATGCCGTCGCCGCCATCATGAGCATAATCGCCCAAATCATGGTCACAGTCAATCAGCGTAATCGTTCCACCTGCCGATTCGATGATCGCTTTTGCTTCATTCACACTATGGATACCACACAAACCCATCCGGTGCAGGTCGGATATCATCAAGCCAAATTTTCATTTTTATGACCATTCCTTTTTGAGTTTTGCGGTGGTTTCGATGATGAAACCATCATCGAAATTTTGACAATCCTGCTTGTCAAAAAGCCGCAAAACGGAAACTGAAAGAAATGCGGTGCATTTCTTTCAGATTTCCTCCCCTTAGACGTACTCACATCTTTTAAATCAATGATTTGTCTTCCAGCTATTGTTAAACAACAGCAATTATCACACATTCGCTTTTTATCCTTTGTGCTCCTGCCATTGACAGAAGTTTCTTATTTGAAAGTTCATCGAGCTCTCCGGAAATGATAAAGTGATGCTCGGAAATTATTAGTAAAAATTTTATTTTTCCTTTCATGCAGATATGTCTCATTTTCTTCTCCTACAGGATGATTGAAGCATACCCGGAATATAATGAGCAGAGTTATCTGTTTTCCATATTATTTGCATATTGCTAAGAAAAAACAGTTGCCTGAGATCATCTTCCAGCTGCGTGTATTCATAACAATACGGACTCAAAAACACAATCGCTTTCTCATTTCGGATTTCAACACGCCCACGAGGGTAATAGTTCCATTCCTCATTTATTTTGCATTTAATATTTGCCCAAACTTTTTTATGAGAAGGAACCGGCATTACCGTTAAATCAACAGGAAATGCAATGATTTTATCTTCGGCAAGCCAAAAAGGACCTTTGCGGGGTTTTGTATGTGCATGAAGTTCAACTCGTTCTTTAACCATGGTGTTTTCTCCTTTTTCGTGGTGCCTAAAGAATATCACAATCCGTGTCTCTTTTTTATACCATAATATCTTGTAAAATACAAGCAATGGTTATATAATGAGTACGAGGTGAAGTGAAATGTATGCGGTGCCGCCAAAAAAGTTGTTGATTATTAATATATTAGATATTCTAAAGAAATACAGTGACGAAAACCATCGATTAAGTCAAAAAGAAATTGAAGACATTCTCAAAACAGAATACAGCATGACTGTTAATAGAAAAGCGATCAAACGCAATCTGATGGATTTGATTGAATTCGGATATGAAATTGAATTCAGTGAATCAGTGCGAATGATACCAAATAAGTCAACTGGTGAGCTTGAAGAAAGCTATATTTTATCTGATTTTTATCTCGTCCGTGATTTTACCGACAGCGAACTGCGGCTGCTGATTGACAGTTTGCTGTTTTCAAAGCATATTCCTTACAGTCAATGCAAAGAGTTAATCGGCAAGCTTGAGGGACTTTCTAATCAGTATTTTAAATCACGGGTTAAGCATATCCGAACTATGCCGGATTTTTCTTTACATAGTCAACAGCTCTTTTATACAATTGAAGTTTTAGATGAGGCAATCAGCAAAGGCAAAAAAGTATCGTTTACCTATAACGAATATGGCATGGACAAAAAGCTACATCCGAGGAAGAACAGTGACGGGCAGTCAAGAGAATATATTGTCAATCCTTATCAGATAGCAGCAACAAACGGTCGATATTATTTGATCTGTAATTATGACAAGTATGATACGGTTGCCAATTATCGGCTTGACCGCATTACAGATATCCAAATGCTGGACGAGCCTGTAAAGCCCGCAAAACAGGTAAAAGGATTAGAAAACGGATTCGACTTACCGAAGCATATGGCTGAGCATATGTATATGTTCGCAGGGGAAAGCGAAACAGTCACCTTTCGTGTAAAGAAATACATTTTAAACGATATCATTGACTGGTTCGGCGGTGGAATTACCTTTTTTGATGAAACCGATGACGAGGTAAGTGTTCGCACAAGGGTAAATCTTGCTGCTATGCGCCGCTGGGCACTGCAATATGGGCTTCACGCAAGAGTGCTGTCACCGGAGTCGCTAGTTGAGCAGGTGAGGGACGATATTAAGGAAACGATGAGGAATTATGAAAATGAGAAGGAATGACAGCTGAACGTTAAAAGTCAAATTGATTTAATATAAGCGGAAAATTTACTTGGAAAAAATATGAAAGGGGATATACGATTATGACAAACAAAACCGAGCAGCTTGATGTACTATTTAAAAAGTGGTATTCCGAACAAAAGAAAAGCGATATTAAAAACAGCAACCATTTTTCTGTGGATGGACTCATTAAAGCAGATGATGAGGATTGCATTGTTCTATTTGTATTATCAGAACCGCATAGTGAGGATGATCATGAGTATAATCCAAACTTCTGGTTTCGCCGTATTTGGGAAGATTATAACGAGTTGTATTATAGCAGTGACAGAATCGTCAAGGCAAGTATTACAAAATACAAAAATCGGATAGAATCATGTGCCAAATCGCTGGGGGTAACAGAAATTCCTCATGGTATTGCAGTAATGGATATGAAAAAATGCGGGGGAGGTTCAAATCTATCACAAGATTTTGATAGATACGTAGATGTATTTGCAGGATTTATTAAAAATCAGATTGAAATTCTTGACCCACAGTACATAGTGGCATGTGGTTCTTCTGTGTATAACGCTCTGCAAAGAATCGGACTTGACGATAAAACGAAAAGTAAAATTATAAAAACATATCACCTTAATGCACGAAATAGTAATTCAAATTTTGAATTTAACAAACTTCCATAAGTCGTTTCTCTAAGAGGAAGGCAATAGAGAGTAGTTATTGAAACAGTACCTGCGAATGCGGACTTCTTTTGCAAAAGTGATAATAAAAAATTCACACTAACCCAAATCCCCTGCGAGTTGTTATATCACAGGGGATTTGTAAATTTTCTGTAAACAATCGTGAAAATCTCAGAAATTTTCGTTCTCGTCGGTATTATATAGTGCCACAAATGCGAGGGCATCAATTCCCTTTTGCATTTGTCACAAAACATAACGAAAAGGAAGGTTTTGCATGAATTTACATTATATTTACAGTAAGGATTTGTCCGCACTTTTACATAAGCAACAGGAATTTGGTCGGTTCTTATTTAAAAGAGAACCCGACAGCGCACCAGAAAACAATTGTTGCTCCCGAATGGTTTCAGGAGTATATACAATCCATACAGGAAAGTCGAGACGTTGACTTTATAAAAAAATATTATAATGCTAAACTGCTAATAATCACAGATTTTGAGTATTTAGCCGGCAAGGAGGCTTCTTGTGAAAGGATCGGTGAAATAATTAAACACATTCTTCGAAATGACGGTATGGCAATTATTGAGTGTTTTTATTCGATTGATGAAATAAACAACATCTTGCCGTCTCTTGCGGATTTAATAAAATTCAATGGAAAAATCAGTTCCGTTTAACCGAACCGGATGTTTTAGTTGTGTTTTGTATACTAAAGTTGTGAGGCCCATTCAGTTATAGTGTGATGTCCTGTTTTTATCCCATCTGGTTTGCTATAATCAAGTCACTAAAAAGGAGTGATACAATATGAACGAAAATAAACCATATAACCGTGAGGAAGATTATAAGAATCTCATGATGTCTTGGGATTGCCTGATCGAATGGGCAGGGTGGATATCTGCCGACAAAGAAAAATATGAAATGGATGAGTGTATCGTTGATGTATTTTATAGAGCTATGGCGGGTACATTTCGGTTTTTACGGCTGAATCGGCCGGAGAATGATGACAGCTATACAAAGTTTCATTTGGGATTATATGGGGTAATCACCGCATATACCCAATATTTTTGCGGAGATCCATCGGTCAAAACTGTGGAGGCGTATTTCTTTCAGGCTTCCATTCGTGTGACAAACAATTTGCGTCGTTGCTTTTTTGACCGGACGCTGCTGAATAATTCGATTGTGCATGCAGATTATCACAGCAAACCGACACCCGAAGATATCGATATAAGTTTCGACTATGATTTTGAAAACGGAGATTTGCTGCCGATTGCGAAAATCCTTCGGGAATGGGACACGAGACCCCGAAACGCAGATGTTTAAGAAGCTGCGTTTCAGTTGGAGGTACGGACACCATAGGAAAATCATCAGAATGAAAACAGGGAGGCGATTTATCTGTCCGTATATGCAGTATCCGACCTGCACGGTTATCCGCTTGAAAAGTTTAAGGAGTTGCTGAATAAGGTTCATTTCTGCGAGGATGATTATCTCTACATACTCGGCGATGTGATTGACCGTAACGGCGACGGCGGTGTGGAAATGCTCTGCTGGCTTTTGGAGCAGCCGAATATCCAGCTTATTCTCGGTAATCACGAAGCGATGTTGCTATCCTGTGAATTTGTATTTGATGAAATTACCGAGAAATGCGTTGCGGACTTCACAGCCGAAAAGCTGGAACTTTTGAATACCTATATGCAAAATAGCGGCGATGTAACGCTCAAAGCATTCAGAGGGCTTCAAAACAGATCGCCTGATACCGTATCCTATATTTTTGAGTATCTGCATGATGCACCGCTGTATGAAACGGTTATGGCAGGGGAAAACGATTTTCTGCTTGTCCATTCCGGCATTGACAACTTTGACAGGGACAAAAAGCTGTCGCAGTATACTGCCGATGATTTTTTGTGGGCATGGCCAGAACTTTCGGACGAATATTTTGAGGACATTATCACGGTTTTCGGGCATACACCAACCATGTCCTACGGAGATGAATATAAGGGCAAAATCCTCAGAACAAAAACATGGATAGATATTGATGTTGGTGCCGCATACGGTCAAAAGCCCGCATTGCTGCGTCTTAATGATTTGCAGGAATTTTATGCTGATTAAAAATCAAGAGTTTTACCGTATGAGGTAGACGGAAATACAGCCGAAGGGACTTGTTCATTGCAGCAAGTCCTTTTTATGTCCCGAATTTATTCCATCGGACTTGATATAATGAGGATACACTAAGTCAAATGAGGGACACTTGTAAATATTTTGTAAACAATTAAAAAAATCTCAAAAATTTTCGTTCTCGTCGGTATTATATAGTGTCACAAATGCGAGGGCATCAATTTATTTTTCGTTTTTGCATTTGTAACGAAAACATAATTGTATAGAAGGAGAAATTTGTATGCAAACAGTAGGCGGAGATACAAAACTTTGCGTAACTTGCGCTATGTATGACGGACCACGAGTTCCTAGAGAGCATTTTGTAGATTTTGAGCAATTTAGTTGCGGAAAATGCTATGCTCGATTTCCGCAAGGTGTAGATTCCAAACCAACGTATTCCTGCTCCGCATGGGTCAAATGGGCGGCATTACGCTAAGCGGGGCGATATACACAAGGACTGGCGAAACATTTTTTATTCCGAGGGAAGTGAGGAGGAAACAGAATAATGAACATTTATGAGTTTATCAATTCCAAGGATATCCGGGCACATTGTGAGAAAATCGGGCATACATTTAATTCTATTGAAGCTGCTTTTCTAATATATCAAAGTCAAAATTACACATTGGCAGAAAAGCATACTGCGTGGAAAGAACTGATTGAAACAATGCCGGATATGGTAATTGAAGAACGGCTTAATTGTCCGCATTATGACAGCCTGCATGATTTTTTACGACAGTATATGGCTTTGGAAGACCGATTGCTAACTGCGTTTTTTCAGGCTGATGGGGATTGGTTTTATCGATTTGACCCGGTGGTTCGTTATCCCGATGATAGCTACAAGGGTGATTACAATTTCCATAGGAGAACCGGCAAACGGGTGTACCACTCTTTTTCAGGCGGATTTGCCTTTGAAAAAGAAGATTGGGAAGATAGTCAGTTTTTCTATGTTGTAAAAAGACATATCTGTTCCAGTTCCCAGGATCAACCCTCAAAAATCCGCATTCGTTTTGATAATAACGGTGTTCCGCTTGAGATTGACGAATTAAGAAAAATGAACACGGATGAAGAGAATGCTTTATATGCTTCCTTTGAAGGAATGTGGATTGATGTTCCTTCGCCTTTTCAAAAGGGGGATATCGTATTTGCCAATCTTCAAAAACTTGGCTGTGCGCCAGATCCGTTTGTTCTGACGCATCTGTGCACAGATAAGGAAACGGAGGATGAAAAAAAGAGGGCAAAACGACTTTTACGAAACGGCGACACTACCGATCTAATTGCGTACGGTTATAGGTTATCGGATTCGGATGGGGAAATTTGGAATGAATGCAGCACTGATTACCTGAGTCTGGAATACTTCCGGGGAGATATGAGCGGTTACCGGCGGGTGCTAAAAGTGATCCGGGATTTTTATCAAAACAAACTGGATATCGATGTATGCATGACAGCCTATCGCTATATTTTAACCGAAGAGTCCTGGAAGCAGCAGAAGTGGAATAAGTCTTATATGTTGGAGAATATCGGTATTCTGGAAAAAGATACAGAGAAAAACAAGCTATGATTTATGCAATATCCGATCTGTACGGTTATCCGTTGGGCAAACTTAAAGCGTTACTGAACAAAGTAAATTTCTGCAACGATGATTTTCTCTACATACTGGGCGATGTGATCGACCGCAATGGAGACGGCGGTGTGGAAATGCTCTGCTGGCTTTTGAAGCAGATGAAAGGCTGAATCTACTCAATTATAGTCGTTATGAAATAATAAAAATTGCATAGGAGATGAGACGAGTAAGATGCTGGATATTTATAGTTTTTTTAATTCAAAAGATATAGGAGAGCATTGCAGAAGTATCGGGTATAACTTTACCCCTGCTGAAATGACGGCGATTATTTACAAAAGCAACAAGCCTTTGGAAAAAAAGCATGAAGCATATCAGAAAATAATCGATGATTATCCTGACATGCCGATGCCGATACATATTCCGACCATTGAAGAGCAGCGTGAGTGGTACCGTCATCTAAGTGAGGAAGAACCCGTTCTTCTTCTTCCAATCAGCTTCTATACCATCCATGTACCGTCAAGGCAAGCCTCCGAAAGCCTTCATAGATATTTAGAAGAATGGATGGAGTGGGAAAAGCAACTTCAAAAGGATTTTTTAACAGGTTTGCCCGATCCTACAATTGATTCAAATGCCTCTGAATGGATAACATATAAGGTATCGGTAGCTTTAAGTGATATAGAACAATTATTTAAAACTATTCACACTTGGAATACGGAACCCGGCCGTATCGTAACAGTTTGGAAAAATCAATATGGATACCCTGGTTGGCTTGATCCGAACGTTCCCCCACCTCCTGAAAAAGAAATGTATGCTGAATATACAATTGACGGTAAAATGACTCGAGTGTTCTCTTCCGGAAAACTAGGCTTCACAAGTCCAGATGAAATACCGATTAGTTTACCTATAACAATTCAAAAGAGTAATTCGCTTGAGATTGTTGAAGAGGAGTGAAAATGCTTGTGAAAGAAGCTTTACAGTTTATAGAATCCGCAGAAATGCGCAAGTATTTGGAGCAAACAGCAGATCAAGTTCACTTTAGTCAGTGGTGCAATTTAATCGCCAAGTCTCGTGCCGGGCTTGCTGACAAAATTTCGGTACTGCGTGAAATTGCCGCAAAATATCTCTCAGATGAATTTTGCGATCCAGCAGCAATGGCAGATGACGCTGAGAGGGCTTTGGAATTAACAAAATCATCTGCACAAACAACGGTTTTTTTCATGAGTTCGTTTTGGCGTAAAAATCAGGATCAGCCTCCAGAATCGGTAGAAGATGGGGATTTAAGATGGTGGTTAATTGATAACGATACGGAAGTTTACAATGCCGAAGTGTACCATACATTTGAACATGTAATTCAAGGTATTTCTGAACGCTATGACTGCGACGATGCTGAACTGTTTGCTGAACCGTTTAACGATGGCTGGAGTTGGAATGAAGTAGCTCGTTACGATCTTTCCCCTGAGGGCAAACTGGAAGAAGTTATCAGATATGCAGTTGCAGAAAACGGTATCATATGGGGCTATGAATGGGCAGATGCCGCCTCCCAAAATCCCTTTTCTTTGCTTGATGACTTACTCCTTCCTACACCATTCCAACCGGGGGATATCATTACCGTTGACTGCCGTCCGTTTGATAAAATTTACCATGCGGTGGTATTGGAGAATCATTATCCGAATGATTGCTGTGCTCCCTTTTGTGTATATTTTAAAAGCTGTAACCGCTTAGACGCCGGGGCTTTAAAGCACATTCATCGTTTCTATCATTATCCTATTTTTTCTCCGCTGCTTCGTGTCGCCGTCCTTGATGGCGAACTGCCGGAATACGAAGCTCCATTAAAACTGATTAGCGAGAAAATAAGGCAGGACCCTGCGTGCATTCGTCGAATTTACGATTATTTTGACGGTAGAGAACCGTGGGATCGTGATCATGAGATGTTTGAGGAAATATTAAAGTTCTTAGATACGCTATAAATGATATTTTATCTATATATGAAGTGTACTAATACACTTTCTTCGGTATGTTTATTAAACTATTGTACCGATGAGATGCTCGCCTTTTTTGAAGAAATAAACTCACAGCCCACAGACTCTTTTGAATCTGTGGGCTGTGTAGTTATGAGTATATTAACTCCGTATTCACAATCTCTATTGCTCGGTTGCGGATACCGTTCATCTTTTTTATCCAAAGCATTTGATTTTCGGATTTGAGTTTTTCAGTTACACCCTCACGCTTTGCGATTTGTTTTACAAACCGAGAAAACATTTCTTCTGCCTGCTCGTCAATATCGGCAAGGTAACTGTTTAGCTTGCCACTTGTGAACAAGTTCATATACAAAACCTTATGATTTTGCTTCAAATAGCGTTTGTGCCGTTGTCCCCATATTCCGATAGACTGTGTTTCTTTTTCAGGCAGCTTTACATCAGGGAGAAAGTAATCACCAACTTGCGTGTAAGTGCCGCCCATTTGTTCAAATAATGATTTCATTGCAGTTTCCTCCAAATATAAGTTTTAGATTTTTCTGCAACATACCGTACCGACTGTCTTTACCACTTGTTTTCAAAACCTTCGTTACGACACCTCGTCATTAGGCGGTTTCCTCTTTTTTAATCCCCAAGACCCGGCCAAGCTCATAGCGGCCGACGCCGCCCCTGACAGAAGGATCAGCCAGGCCAGGGGTCAAAAGAATCTCTGAATACAAGTACCGGAAAGATTGTTGGAAACATCGTGACGGCAACTTTTTCTCCGTCCAGCGTTTCAAATGTCACGAGATAGTCA
The DNA here is from genome assembly GCA_964607135.1 of uncultured Oscillospiraceae bacterium. Taxonomy (GTDB): domain Bacteria; phylum Bacillota; class Clostridia; order Oscillospirales; family Ruminococcaceae; genus Metaruminococcus_A. The sequence goes on from CAZSIV010000007.1 coordinate 23,701, forward strand.
TCCAACACGCCTCTTCTCTCAACCTCCCGACACAGCATGATTCCGTGATCCAGATGGTTGAGCACCAGGTGAACGGATGCCATATAGGCGGCCAGCGCTTTGTGGAACAGCCCGGTCGCAAAAGCCAGAATGCAGGCAATCCATATGGCGGAAACCAGTACGGTTTTCGTTCTCTTCGTGCGTTTCATTTCATCGAACTCCCCGCTGAAACAGGCAGAAGTCTACGATCCTGTTTTCGTTTATCTTGCCCATTCCCTAATTCCGCATCACCCGGTCGGGCTCGAACCGGTTGACGAAGAGCAGCGAGAGCGCCGTCGGCAGGGCGACCGCCCCCAGCGAGATCAAAAAGAGCCAGAACACCGTCATCCCGTCGAACTGGAAAGCGTACCACCGCAGGCCGACCTTATAAATGATAAAAGCCATCCCGATTCCCAGCGCCGTTATTTTGAGGCATTGCAGCGCCATCTCCGCACAGACCACCCGCCGCACTTCCCGCTTGGTCAGCCCGTTTGCACGCAGCACCGCAAACTCGAACTGCCGCTTGTCGATCAGCCCGACATAGATCAGCGCCATCAAAAGCAGAACGACGGTGAGGATTGCAAAGGTGACATAGATCATCATGTTGCGGCTGCCGGAGAGCGCCCGGCGCGCGTCCCCGACGTTCTGGTATTCGTGGAGGACGGTGAAATTCGGGTCGAACCCCTCGATCGCCTCCTTCACCGGCGCAACGTCTTCCAGCGACTCCACCACCACATAATAGGCGTTCGGAAACCGTTCGGAAAAGTCCTCCACCACTTTGTCGGGGTTGATTTCCCGCAGGTATTCGGTGATATACGCCATCGCCTCGTAATCCTTCGGGCAGTCCGCGAGAATCTGTTCCATCCTGTCGGCGGACATATAGATGCAGGCGCCCGAGGCCTGGTCGTAATAGGTCTCCGGAATCACCCCCTTCACCTCTTCGGTGAGGGCCAGCTTTTGGGAAAACGGCACCGACGCCGACACCTCCGACTCTTCGGTCGTGCCATCCTCAAAATAGTCGGTAGCCAGCATATTTTCCGCCCGCTGCGCCGTATCGAGCCAAACGTCGAAGGTCAGCGACAGGCCGTCCAGGTCTTCCGGGGCAAGCCCCAGGAGCTTCATAAAGTTTTCTGTGATGTATACCCCTTCTTCAACCGAACCGTCCCGGTAGGCCGCCATCCGTTCCAGCTTCTCCTCCTCGGGGTAGGAGAGAACTGCATACCTCCCCCATTCGGGGTTAAAGCTAGTTTTGGTTTCCAGCCCCGCCGCGTTGGTGCAGACCACGCGGGAGTCCTCCTGGTCGTAAGCGGCCGCAAGCTCGCTGGCGTAAGTTTTCCTGCTGTACGGGGATGTGACACTGGAAAACAAAAGGAGCGGTTCTACCCGCTCCACCCCCGGCAGCCCCGCCATCTGTTCCACCTTTTCGGGGGAGACCGGCGGGTTCATCGAATCGAACGGATTCCCGGCGTAGATATCGTTAAATACGACCAGCTCCCGGTCGGAAATGTTCCGCATAAAGACGTCCAGCTTCGCCAGATGATTCCCGAACTGCCCGAGAGCGACCGCCGCGAACGCGACCGCCGCCGCGCAGACAACGGTCATCAGCCGTTTGCGGAACCTGTTTTTCCGCCCCATGTTCCAGGCGTATTTTAAGAAAAACACGGGGGATAATTGTCTCTTCATACTTTTTCTCCATTCTAAGGAAAAACAGCGGCACGAAAATTCAGTTTAAACGCAATACGATGAAACAAGAGATACTATAACAAAATGATATCATTTTTGGTTACATCATAATAATGGGTAACCACCTTCTGATCATTGAGGTAAGTAGTCGCTCCGTATTTCGCAGTTATATGACCATAAACCATATGGTCAGGATCCATCGACGAACGCACTGCTCGTTTTCCCACTATTGTGCAGCCAGAAAACGGAGTAACATAAACCCAGTAAAATTTATCAATCTTGGCAAATCGCTGATCCCCCTCCGAGTAATAAGCCCAGTCAACATAACCGCTGCCGCATGGAGTAGTCCTAGCAGTTTGTTTTTTTTGAATTTGTGCTGAAGCGACCAAAGCCGAAGAAATAACCAAAGCGCTTACTACTAGTATGGAGATCACTAATTTTTTTAGCTTTTTCATGGGTACTCTCCTTTTTATTTTTTTATCGCGCCGCTGTCTTTACCTCCTTGCCTTCATCATACCCCAAAAAGTTCAATAATGCAACACTATTTTTCTCAATTTTTCTTGTTTTTTTAAAAAATATAGTGAAATACACAAAATTAAATCCAAATTCTTCCTTTACAGAGCTGTCCTAAACTTTTTTACTCCGTCCGTTCGGGAATCTCCCAGCAGAAGTACCCCTCCGCCGGAAACTCCTTCGGGAACTCGAAATTCTCTTCCCTGCTGAACGGCCTGAGGTCCTTTGAGGTGAAGCCGAAGAGGTAATGTTCCCGTTCCACGGGCAGGACGGCGTATAGAACATACTCGTAGTACGGCGTCTCCCCCTCGACGTAGTTGATCATCGTCGCAAAAAGCTCCCCTATGTCGGCGGACTCATACTCATAGGAAGTATAATCCGTAATTCCCTTATTCAAGGGATCCGGGTTTATAAATTGGGTTGTAATATGTCTCGTATCTTCCAGGGAAAAATCCTTGTCAACCCCCGCAAAGCAGGTCAAAATCGCATCCTGGTTTGAAAAGTCGCCGCCGTTCCAGGGCGCGACCCGGATGGTGCATTTCACCCATTCCGTGTTGGGAAACGACTCCTTGAATTCATCAAATACCCTGCGGTCCTGCGGCTTTGCGGCGCTGCGCGCTTCCTGTTCGATTTTCCCGTCGCCCTCGTCGAATTCCAGCGTCGCCTTCACCGCGGCGTTCTGCTTTTCCCCCGACTGGGTATTCACCTCGAAGGCGATATACCGCCCGGTGGTGTTGAACTCCTGCCCCGTCGGTTCTTCGATCACGTCGGAGACCTCCGGCGTTCCCCCCGTGCAGCCGGTAAAAAGCATCACGGCCAGCAGAAACGGCAGTAGTCTTTTTGCTTTCACGACAATCACCCTCCAATCAGACTCGATTCACAAAAGGAAAAACAGCGGCGCAAATTAGCTTAGAATGTCAAACTACAATCACAATTTACATCATCAGGTTACACTTTTACAATGGCGCCTTTCGCCACATCAAAATAATGCCCAATTATTAGCTTATCATTGTACACCGTAGTTCCTCCATAATTTGCAGTCAAATAGCCATAAACCATACGGTTAGGATCCATTGATGAGCGCGCTATCCTTTTAGATACTACTGAACAACCTGAAAAAGCGTTTACATAAACCCAGGAATAAGTGTCAAGGCGGCCATACCGCGTATCCCCCGCCGAATAAAATTTCCATTCGAGACGCCCTCCGCCGCATTGGGAAACGCCCGGCGTCGCCAGCTCAGCAATCCCGGCAAACGCGGAAAATGCCGAACCAACCACTAAAATACCGATAACCAGTGAGGAGATGGCAATCTTCTTTATACGACTAATCTTCATCATCTTTTGTCCTTTCTGCTTTTTCACGCCGCTGTCCTTACCTCCTTGACCCCATCATACTCTAAAAAAATTAAAAATGCAACACTATTTTCTCAATTTTCCTCATTTTTTCAAAATAATTATATAATCACACAAAAATAAATCCAAATTTTCCCTTTATAACTTTGTCTTACGCCCCTTCACTCCGCCCGCTCGGGAATTTCCCAGCAGAGATACCCTTCTGCCGGAAACATCTTCGGAAACTCTTCTTCCCCGCTGAACGGCCGGGTATCTACCGAAGCAAGGCCAAAAAGAGGGGGCAGGCCGTCTTGGCCCGTCCCCTCTTTTTATTCGTCTTTGTGATTCTTCCGGTACTCCAGATAGCTTTCCAGGATGATGGTCGCCGCCACCGCGTCGATCACTTCTTTCCTCTTTTTGCCGCGGGTATTGGTTTCGTTGAGGTAATTCGCCGCGGAAACCGTCGTAGAGCGCTCATCCCAGAGCCTGACCGGAATGGTCAGCAGCTGGGAGAGGATCTTCGCAAACTTTTCGCACTTTTCCGCCCGCTCTCCGACGGTGCCGTTCATATTTTTTGGGTGACCCACCACCACCTCCTGCACGCCGTACTCCTCCGCCGCAATCGCCACCTGCCGGATGATTTCGTTGAAATCCCGCTCGTGGATGACGCCGATCGGCGAAGCCAGAAACTCGGTGCGGTCGCAGCAGGCCAGCCCGGTGCGGGCGTCACCCAGATCAACTGCCATGATTTTCATAAATCCTTCTCCATTCCGCCGCCCGCAGCGGCACGTTACAAGATGGACGCAAAGTCCCTTTACTTCTCCGCGCCCGGCTCGTGTTTTTTCCACCAGAGCTGTCGGGCGAAGGTTTTGGTCTCCTCGGCGAGGTGCCCGGTTTCGTTTTCGTAAATCAGCTTCGGCGTCAGCTTTTCGTCAAATTCAATCTTCGACACCGCCGTGTTGTCGCACCAGCCGGTCTGCGCAATTCCCTCTACCGGCAATCCTTTTGCAAAGGTGAGAAAATTCCGAATGGCACAGCCGTGAGAGACGACGGCGACCGTCTTCCCCGGGTTTTCCCGGACGATTTCCAGCACAGCGGCTGTGATGCGCTGGTACACCTCTGCCATCGTCTCCCCGTTCGGGGCACGAAAGAGCCAGGGACGGTTTTCCCAGGCGTCGTTTTCCTCCGGATAATCCAGCGGGAACCGATCCCACGCGACCCCTTCCCAGTCCCCGCCGTTGATCTCGATCAGCCCTTCCCGGACGCGGATCGGAAGGCCGTGGCTCCGGTTGACTGCTTTGGCTGTCTCCAGCGCACGGTCGAGTGGGCTGGAATAAACGGCGTCGAGCGGAAGCGTTTTCCCGTATTCGGCGAGCTGTTCGAGCTGCTTCCAGCCCATCTCGCTCACGCCGCCGTTATAATGCCCCTGGAACAGGCGTTTTTCATTCCCCTCCGCCTGGGCATGGCGTATCAGATAAACCGTCGTCACCATGGCCGCACCACCCCGACAAGGTCGCTCGCCTTTTCGATCCCGTTTTCGTCGAGATACCGGTTCAGTCCGTCGATGATCTCAACCGGCGCATAAGGGTTGGTGAAGAGGGCCGCGCCGACCTGAACGGCAGATGCGCCCGCCATCATCATTTCCACCGCATCCTTCCAAGAGGTGATCCCGCCCATCCCCACAACCGGGATCTTCACCGCGTTTGCAACCTGCCAGACCATCCGGACTGCGACCGGGAAGACCGCCGGGCCGGACAGGCCGCCCACGTTGTTCCTCAAAACCGGGCGGCGGGTCTTGATGTCGATCCGCATCCCGAGCAGGGTGTTGATCAAAGAGACTGCATCGGCCCCCTGATCCTCCACCGCCTTCGCAATCGAAACGATGTCGGTGACATTCGGGGTGAGCTTGACCATGACCGGTTTACCAGTCGCGTCCTTCACCAGGCGGGTGATCCCCCCCGCAGCCTTTGGATCGGTTCCAAAGGCTGCGCCGCCGCATTTGACGTTCGGGCAGGAGATGTTGAGCTCGATCATATCCACGTCGGTTTCATCCAGCCGGCGGGCCATCTCGGCGTAATCCTCCGGGGTGGAGCCCGCGATATTGGCGATGATCCGCACCCCCGCCTGTTTCAGATAAGGGATTTCCTCCTTGATAAAATGCTCCACCCCCGGATTTTGCAGCCCGACCGAGTTGAGCATCCCGGCGGGCGTTTCCGCAACCCGCGGCGGAGGATTCCCATCCCGCCGCTCCAGCGTCGTCCCCTTCACCGAGATGCCGCCGAGCCGCCCGATCTCGTAGAACGCGGCGTATTCCCTTCCGTAGCCAAAGGTGCCGGATGCGGGAATGACCGGGTTTTTAAAGGACACCCCCGCGATATTTACCGATAAGTCAGCCATGAAGCGCCCCTCCTATTATAATACGATCTGTTTCGAGTCGAACACCGGGCCGTCCTTGCAGACATGCCCGAAATACTCCTGCCCGTCCATCACCATCCGGCAGGCGCAGACATAACAGGCGCCGACCCCGCAGGCCATCCGCTGTTCCATCGAAACCTGGCAGCGAATCCCCGCGTCGTCCGCAAGGCGGATGACGTTTTTCAGCATGACTTCGGGCCCGCAGGCGTAGACGACGTCCGGCCGGCCGCGGGAAAGGAGCTCCCGCAGGCCGTCGGTGACAAACCCTTTTTTCCCTTTGCTCCCGTTGTCGGTGTAGAGCAGCGTCTCCGCGCAGCAGGCTTCGAATGCGTCCTCTAAAATCACGGCGGATGTGTCCCGGAAGCCGAGGACGGCGCCGGCTCTTCCGCCAAACTGCTTCGCCAGCTCGAGCATCGGCGGTACGCCGATCCCCCCGCCGACCACCACCACCCGGTCTTTGGGATCGACAGAGAAGCCGTTGCCGAGCGGGGCGAGCAGGTCGACCTGTTCCCCTTCCTCGAACTCCGCCAGCCGTTCGGTGCCGTCCCCGCGGACTTCAAAGACCAGGCGGAGCGTTCCCGCCCTCCTGTCGATTTCGCAGATCGAAATCGGACGCCGGAGGGAAAAGCCCGGGACTTTCAGGTTGACAAACTGCCCCGGCTTTGCCGCTGCGGCGATCTCCGGGCAGGAAAGGGTGAACGAATAAAACCCCTTTGCCAGCATTTCTTTTTCGATCAGCGGATACTTTCCAACATAGAGCGCCATCCTGTTCCCTCCCGTCAAATCTTGGTGATGTCCACAAGCTCCACATCCTTGACCGTCTTGCCGAGGAGCAGGCAGTCCGCGACCGCGTTCGCCGTATCAAGGGAAGTCAGGCTGGCGATCGACCGCTCGACCGCCTTGCGGCGGATCTTGACGCTGTCCTTCGCCGGCTCCCTCCCCTTTTCGGAGGTGGAGATGATATAGTCGATCTTCCCGCTGTCCAGCAGGGTGATGACGTTGTTTTTCCCATCCCGATGCTTCGGCACCACATTGGTCGGGATCATGTTCTTATTCAGGGTGTTCGCCGTGCCCGGAGTCGCATAGAGGTCGAACCCGAGGGTGTTGAACTTGTCGGCGATCTTGATCAGCTCCTGCTTGTCGGAATCCCGAACCGTCATCATCACGCTGCCGGAACGCTCCATATTATAGCCGGCGGCGGTCAGCCCTTTGAGGAGCGCTTCCTGGAAGGTGTGGGCAATCCCGAGCACCTCGCCGGTGGATTTCATCTCGGGCCCTAAGTGGGTGTCCACATCGTGGAGCTTTTCAAAACTGAAAACCGGAACCTTGACGGCGACATAGCCACCCTCCGGGTAGAGCCCCGTGCCGTATCCCAGCTCCTTTAAAGAAGAGCCGAGCATGATCTTGGTCGCCATGTCCACCATCGGCACGCCGGTGACCTTGCTGATGTAGGGCACCGTCCGGGAGGAGCGGGGATTGACTTCAATGACATAGACCATGTCGTTGTAAACGACATACTGAACGTTGACCAGGCCGACGACATGGAGCGCCCTCGCCAGCTTACCGGTGTAGTCGACGATGATCTCCCGGATTTTTTTCGAGAGGTTCTGCGCCGGGTAGATCGAAATCGAGTCGCCCGAGTGGACGCCCGCCCGCTCGACGTGCTCCATGATGCCGGGGATCAGGTAATCCTCCCCGTCGCAGATCGCATCGACCTCGACCTCGACCCCCATCAGGTATTTGTCGATCAAGACCGGGTTTTCGATGTTGTTCCCGAGGATGATCTCCATATATTCCGTAATGTCTTTATCCGAATGGGCGATAATCATGTTCTGCCCGCCCAGGACATAAGACGGGCGCATCAGCACCGGGTAGCCCAGCTCGTTCGCGGCGCGGATCGCCTCCTCCTCCGTAAAGACGGTGTGCCCCTGCGGGCGGGGGATTCCGCACTGCTCCAACAGCTCGTCGAACCGCTCCCGGTCCTCCGCTGCGTCCACGCTGTCCGCCGAGGTGCCGAGGATGTTTGCGCCGAGCTCGTCGAGGTATTTCGCCAGCTTGATCGCGGTCTGCCCGCCGAACTGAACCACTACGCCGTAGGGCTTCTCGGTTTCCAGGATGCTGCAGACGTCCTCCTTGGTCAGCGGGTCGAAATAAAGCCGGTCGCCGGTGTCGAAGTCGGTGGAGACCGTCTCCGGGTTGTTGTTGCAGATCACCGCCTCATACCCTTCCTCTTTGAGGGCCCAGACGCAGTGGACAGAACAGTAGTCGAACTCGATCCCCTGGCCGATCCGGATCGGCCCCGACCCGAACACGACCACCTTTTTCTTCCCCGAGTCGTGTTCTTCTATAAAGCGGGCCGCCTCGTTCTCTTCGTCATAGGTCGAGTAGAAATAAGGAGTTTCGGCGGCGAACTCAGCCGCGCAGGTGTCGACCATCTTGTAAGCGGCAAACCGCGGGTTCTTGATCTTCTGCCCGGAGAGCGCCTCGATCGTCTCGTCCAGGAAGCCATACTTCTTGGCCGCCAGGTATTTCTCGTCGGTCAGCTCGCCGTCCATGAGGCTTCTCTCCATCTGGACCAGGTTGAGGAGCTTGTAGAGAAACCAGTTGTCGATCTTGGTGATTTCGTGGATTTCCTCAGGGGAAACCCCGCGCTTCAGTGCCTCATAGACCACAAAAGACCGTTCGTCGTCACAGTCGTGGAGCTTTTCCCGGATGTATTCCGTCGTCTTGTCCTCGAGCTTTTTCAGGTTCATGGTGACGAGCCCCAGCTCCGCGCCGCGGACAGCCTTCATCATGGCCTGTTCGAAGGATGTTCCGATCGCCATGACCTCCCCGGTCGCCATCATCTGGGTGCCGAGCGCCCGTTTGGCGTAAACGAACTTTTCAAAGGGCCATTTGGGGAATTTGATGACCACATAGTCGAGCGCCGGCTCAAAGCAGGCATAGGTTTTCCCGGTGACGGCGTTGACGATCTCGTCCAGCGTATAGCCGATGGCGATCCGGGTCGCGACCTTGGCGATCGGATATCCCGTCGCTTTCGAGGCGAGGGCGGAAGAGCGGGAGACGCGGGGGTTGACCTCGATGACCGCGTACTCGAACGAATCCGGGTGGAGGGCAAACTGACAGTTGCAGCCCCCTTCGACCTTGAGCTCCGAAATAATGTTGATCGCCGCGGTGCGAAGCATCTGGTACTCCTTGTCGCTCAGAGTGACGGCCGGGGCGATGACGATGCTGTCGCCGGTGTGGACGCCGACCGGGTCGAAGTTCTCCATCGAGCAGACGGTAATGACGTTCCCCTTCCGGTCGCGGATCACCTCGAACTCGATCTCCTTCCAACCGGAGATGCACTTTTCGACGAGGATCTGGGTAATCGGGGAGAGGCGAAGCCCGTTTTCGGCGATATCGCGCAGCTCCTCCTCATTGTTGACGATGCCGCCCCCGGTGCCGCCCAGGGTAAAGGCCGGACGGACGATCAGCGGGTAGCCGATCCCCTTTTCGTCGGCGAAGGCAACTGCATCCTCAATGGTGGTGACGACCCGGGAAGGGATGACCGGCTCGCCGATCGCCTCCATCGTGTCCTTGAATGCCTGGCGGTCTTCCGCCTTGTGGATGGTTTCCGGGACGGCGCCTAAGAGCTTCACCCCGTGTTCTTCCAAAAAGCCCTCTTCCGCAAGCTGCATCGAAAGGGTCAGCCCGGTCTGCCCGCCGAGGGTGGACAGGACGCTGTCCGGCTTTTCGATCTCGATGACCCGCTTGACGACGTCGAGGGTCAGCGGCTCGATGTAGATTTCGTCCGCCATTGTTTTATCGGTCATAATGGTCGCCGGATTGGAGTTGATGAGGACGACCTCCAGCCCCTCCTGCTTCAGAGCGCGGCAGGCCTGCGCGCCCGCGTAGTCGAACTCGGCCGCCTGGCCGATGACGATCGGGCCGGAGCCGATGACCAGAACCTTTTTGATATCGTGACGCAGCGGCATGGCTATCTCCCCCTTTTCTCCATCATGTCAATGAATCGGTCGAACAAGAACGCCGTGTCCTGCGGCCCCCCGCAGGCTTCCGGATGGAACTGCACCGTGAAGACGGGCGCTTTCAGATAACGCACCCCTTCGCAGGTGCCGTCGTTCGCATTTTTATAGTTGACTACCCCGACCGAATCCTTGATGCTGTCGGAGTCCACCGCGTAGCCGTGGTTCTGGCTGGTGACGAAGGTGCGGCCGGAATCCAGGTCGACGACCGGCTGGTTCGCCCCCCGGTGGCCGTATTTGAGCTTCCGGGTGGAGCCGCCGTTTGCGAGCGCCATCAGCTGATGCCCTAGACAGATGCCAAAGGTGGGAAGCTTCAGCTTCATCATCTCCCGGAGATTTAAGATGGTCTCGATATTGTCCTTCGGGTCGCCCGGGCCGTTCGAGAGCATGACGCCGTCCGGCGCGAGCTCCGCGATCTGCTCCGCCGTAGTGTTGTACGGCACGACCGTCACCTCACAGCCCCGTTTGAGGAGCTCCCGCTCGATGTTGCGCTTATACCCGAAATCGAAGAGGGCGACGTGGTATTTCGCCTCCCCTTTGGCGCGGTAGGTGCGCATCTCGGGGATCGAGACGTTTTTGACCGCGTCCCGGATATAGAAATCCCGGATCTGCTCCAGCGCCGCCTGCTTGTCGGCAACCGGCTCGGTGGTCAGCATCCCGTTCATGACGCCGAACTCCCGGATTTTCCGGGTCAGGCTGCGGGTGTCGATCCCATAAAGGCCGATCACCCCCTTTTCTTTGAGGAAGGTGTCGAGGTTATTCTCACAGCGGAAATTAGAGGGCTTTTCGCACCATTCGCGGATGATATAGCCGCTCAGGTAGCAGCGGGCGGATTCCCCGTCGGCGCCGTTTGTACCGTAGTTCCCCACGAGCGGGAAGGTCTGGGCGACGATCTGCCCGTAATAGCTGGGATCGGTCAAGGTTTCCTGATAGCCGGTCATCCCGGTCGCAAAGACCGTTTCGCCGATGACCGTCCCCTTTGCCCCGACGCTGTATCCCTCGTAAACGCTGCCGTCCGCCAGCAGCAGGATCGCTTTTTCCATAGTTACCTCCGTTTTTATCAAAACCGGCGCCGTTTAAACGAGCCGGATGGTTCCAATCTGGGAAAGCAGGTCTTCTTTCATCCGGAGCGCCTCTCTCCGCGCCGCGCCCGCGTAATCCGTTTCGGCACAGCCCTCTTTTTGGTAGGCGCAGATGATCCCGCGGGAAGAGTTGACGATTGCACCCAGCCCGCGGCTGTCAAAGGCGCCTGCAGCGTCCGCAGCGCCGCCCCCCTGCGCGCCGTAGCCTGGGACGAGGAAAAAAGTATGCGGCAGCTTCGCCCGCAGCTCCTCCAGCTGCTTGGGATAGGTCGCGCCCACGACAGCTCCCACGCTGCTGTAGCCGTATTTCCCGGCCAATTCGCTCCCCCAGGCTTCGCACAGTTCCCCCATGAGCTGATAAACGGGCTTTCCATCGACCAGCCGGTCCTGCAATTCCCCGGAAGAGGGGTTGGAGGTTTTCGCCAGCACAAAGATCCCCTTGTCCCGCTCCTTGCAGATTTTGAGAAGGGGGACGATCCCGTCGCTGCCCAGATACCCGTTGACCGTCAGCGCATCGCCGCCGAACGGCTCGACCGCATCGCCATCGAGTGAAAGCGCGCCGAGGTGGGCTGTCGCATAAGCCTCCATCGTGGTGCCGATGTCGTTCCGCTTGCCGTCGGTGATGACCAGCATCCCCTTCTTTTTCGCATAGGCGATGGTTTTATAAAGCGTCTTTACACCGTGGTAGCCGTACATCTCATAGTAGGCACACTGCGGCTTGACCGCGGGAACCACGTCGCAGAGCGCGTCGATCAGCCCTTTGTTGAAGGCGAGCAGCGCCTTGGCAGCGCCCTTTAACGTTTCGCCGTACCTTTCAAACATCTCCGCCTTGATAAAACCTGGGACATAGTCGAGCTTCGGGTCGAGCCCCGCCACCGTCGGATTCTGTGTTTCTGCGATTCTTTCAATCAATCGGTCGATCATTCCGCTCCGCCTTTCTTTTCATGGTCACGATAAACGATCCTGCCATCCAGCAGGGTGTACTTTATTTTTCCCCGAAGGGTCATCCCCTTAAAAACGCTGTTCCTGCTTTTGGAACAGAACCTGTCCGGGTCGACCGTCCAGCACTCGTCCAAATCGAAGAGCGCGAGGTCGGCCGGCATCCCCGCTTTTAAAGAACCCGCCGGGATCCCGAGAAGCCTGGCCGGGTTTTCCGACATCCTGCGGATCAGCCCGGCAAGGGACATCTTCCCGGTGTGAACCAGCGCCGTCGCGCAGGCGGCGAACGAGGTTTCCAGCCCGACTACTCCGTTGGGCGCCTTTAAAAAGTCCGCCTTTTCCTCCGGCGCATGGGGGGCGTGGTCGGTCACGATGCAGTCGAGCGTTCCATCCAGCAGTCCTTCCAGAACCGCGTCGCAGTCCTCCTGCTCCCGGAGCGGCGGGTTCATCCGGTAGTCGGCGTCCCGCTTCGCCAAAAGCGCGTCGGTCAGCATGAAATAATGGGGGGCGGTCTCCGCCGTCACCCGCACGCCGCGCGCCTTTGCATCCCGGATCAGCGCCACCGAGCCCCTGGTGCTGACGTGGGCGATATGCACCGCCGTTCCGGTTGCCGCGGCGAGGGCGATCTCCCGCGCCGTGACGCTGTCCTCCGAGCTGCGGTCCATCCCCTTGACGCCCAGCGCCTCGGAGACTCTCCCCTTGTGGATGATCCCCCCGTCGATGATCCGCAGGTCTTCGCAGTGGGAGGTCACCAGCAAGCCTTCCGCGCTCGCCCGCTCCAGCGCCTTTTGCATCATCGCGCCGTTTTCCACCGGGCGCCCGTCGTCCGACACCGCGACCGCCCCGGCCTTTTTGAGCGCCGCAAAGTCCGTCATTTCCTCTCCGGCTAAATCCATCGTAATTGCGGCGGCCGGGTAGACCTTTGCCGAAGCTTCCCCCGCCTTTTCGACGATATACCGGATGACCTCCGGCCGATCGGCAGCCGGCTTGGTGTTCGGCATACAGACGACCGAGGTCACGCCCCCCGCAGCCGCAGCCGCACATCCGGAGAGGATGTCTTCTTTATAGGTAAGCCCAGGGTCTCTGAGATGAACATGCATGTCCACCAGCCCCGGCGCCACTGTCAGGCCGGATGCGTCGAGGGTCTCGTCCCCCAAAAGGCCGCTTCCAATTTCGGCGATCTTTCCGCCCTCGATCTTAATGTCACAGACTTCATCCAGATTCTGGGAAGGGTCGACCACCCTTCCGTTTCGAATGACCAAACTGCTCATCGGCGTTCCCCCTCAAAAATTGCGACCTGGTCTTCCCCGTCGATCTCCTTCACCCGGACGACCACCTGCTCCCCGCTGGAGGTCGGCACGTTTTTCCCAACAAAATCCGCGCGGATAGGGAGCTCCCTGTGCCCCCGGTCGATCAGCACCGCAAGCTGGATGTTTTCCGGGCGCCCTTTTTTCATCAGCGCGTCGATTGCCGCCCGGACGCTCCGCCCGGTATAGACCACATCGTCGACCAGGACGATCTTCTTGGAAGCGACCTCAAACGGAAGCTCGCTTCTGTCCCGGTAGCCGGAGGGCGTCTCCCGATCATCCCGGTAGAGGGTGATATCCAACACGCCAAGCGGAATCTGTTTTCCTTCCACTTCCTCAATCTTTTTCGCAATGCGCTGCGCCAGGTTGACACCCCGGCTCATGATCCCGACGATACAGAGGTTTCCAACTCCTTTGTTCCGCTCAACGACCTCATAAGAAATCCTGGCGACCGCACGCTGCATCGCCTTGTCGTCCATAATTACAGCTTTCTGCGTCATCGTCTCCTCCTTCGACGGTCAATCTTTCCCGGGCACGGCAGGCAATTTCCACAACAAAAAAACCAAACCGCCGTCTCTGACAGTTTGGTTACTCTACACTTCGGCAATGCACCCGGCAGCCGGGCGCAGATGAAGGGAAGCAGACCGCCTTGTCAGCCTCACGGGACCAACTTAAAGGTTGTCGATTCAATTAGTTTTATTATACACAAAATTCCCCGGCTTGTCCAGAGCAAGTTGAAAATTCCCTTATTTTATCAAAACCTCAGTTCTCCATATACAAGCGTTCATCCGTCGGCACAAAGGACAAAAGAAGCTAAAAGTCGTCGTTCTACCTTCCGCCACGCCGCAGTTTATCCATATATTTTGGTTTAAACCAACGAACGTAACTTCCGATCAGCCTCGTAAGGGCAAGATCATAGATCAAAAATGCAGCGTTTGCCCCAATCCAGAGTCCCAGAAAAACAAATTTATTATAATTCTGCACCTCGGGCAAAACCTTTTCCAGGCCGAAAAGCCAGGATGCAAGCAGGAACAAAACAACCAGCGCCGCATTTACCAGCAGAAATTTCATCGCCCATTCCAGCATGTTTTTATGAATTCGCTCAATCAGCGCCTTGACGATCGGATAATATCCGAAAAAAAATATGTACATTAACATCGCGGCCGGCTCCGGCGTGACAAAAAAGGAAACCGCCGCCGTCGCCGCATAGACAAGGCAGGCCCACTTCACACCGAGCTCTACGACAATGGAAACCATCAGCACTCCGGCCAAGGCGGGCAGGGCGACGGTCGCAAACGGGAAAAAGCCGGTGCAGAGTAGCAGAACGATACACAGCGCGGCGATCATCCCGCTAAAAACAACTCGGAAGGTTCTACTCAAAAAAGCACCCCCTTGCCTCAGCAGCACGGAATACAGTCGCCGCCCATGCACTCGCAGCAACAGTCGGTACAGATCAGGCCGGAGCAACAGTCACAGGCGCTGAGACCGCCGACATTCTGGCGGGGCATCCGATACTGCCCGTTTGCGCTCCCGCCCATATTCCCCTGCCTCTGCCACATCATGCGCTGGTATGCGGCGCGGTATTCAGGATTGTTCGGATTCATCTGACAGGCGGAAGAAAAATGCGCCATCGCATCGTCGAGCCATCCGCGGGAATAAAATACGCTCCCCTTCAGAAAATGCCACTCCGCATCCCGCTTTGCGACGGGAACACCGTCGAGAAGCATCTCCGCCTCTTCAAAACGGTTTTGCATAATCAGGCGGCGGATATCCGGATAGGACGATCCCGCGGCGTCGGAGTACTGCTGCCCGCCGGAACCGTTGCCCGGCCTCGCGCCGGCCTCGCGCCGTTCGTTCATCACCTGGTCGTAGGCCTCGTTGATCTCAGCCATTTTTTCATTTGCGACTTCTTCGAGCGGACTGGCGACATAATTATCGGGGTGGTACTTTTTTGCCAGCTGTTTATAGGCATTTTTGATCTCCTCGGTCGAGGCGCTGCGGGAAACGCCCAACACCTTATAGGGATCTGTCATTCCGTTTGTTCCTCCCACCGGACAACACCTGCTTTTTTACCATTGGAAGGCCGAGGTAAAGGATATTGTCCAAAATTGATTTATATCGATTGATCTCAATCAGTTCAAAAGCCAGCGTCATTTCTCCATGGGTCACATTGATCAGGCCCTCAGCGTGAAGCTTCAGCGCCTCTTCCGGATTCCCTGCACCGGCCGCGGCCTCTTTTCCCCAGGACTGGAACGAGTTGAAGCTGCCGCTTTCCCGATCCTTCTCCAAGTCGTCGAACGCATCGATCAAATAAACCCACCGGCCCAGGAGAAATCCAAACCGATGTAAAACCATCCTCTGTTTTTCATCCGCCGCCAGCTGTTCAAAAATCAGTGCCAGCGCCCTGGATGATCCCTCCGCCGCCATATCCAACGTGCAGCCAAACGCCTTTTCCGTCTCCTGCTGCCCGGCGAGCGTTTTTTCCATGATCTCCCGCAGGACAGGATACCGGCCGACCGCTTTGCGGTAAGCCCGCGAAACAGGAAAACTGACGGTTCTGTAGCCGAGGCTTTTCCAAAAGCCGCTGTCGGCGACATCGTCCCTCCACTTATAATAAAGCATCGCCACCGCACAGGCGGCAACAAAGGAAAGGTCTTCACAGCTGCACAGGCAAGGCTTCTTCTTCAGCGGATGCGCGGCACACGCCTGCCGCTCGAAACGCCCTCCGGTTTCATGAACCGCAAGGGAGAGCAGGGCTAAAAAAGCAAAGTCATAGCTCAGCGTCATCCGGGAAAGCTGCCCATATTCCTTCCCGAGCTGTTTGCAGAGGCCGCAATAGATTCCTTTGTAGGTGTCGAATTCGTTGATCTTCAGTTCAGGCTTGAACGGCCGGACATATCCAAACAAAAAACGACCTCTTTTCTTTGTCTACGGTAATAAATATTTTACCCGATCGATGGTGTAAAATGATGAAATAACTGTAAACTTACACCTGATAATTGCTGATATCCCGGGAGTTAACGCTGTTTTTTCTATTTTCAAAAACAAACGCCTGGTTTCGACCTTCTAAAAACCTCTGGTTCGATTCCAGGCTGTGCTCTCATCTGCGGGAGATTTCTGCGGTAAAAAAGCCCCGGAACCTTCTCCGGGGCTTTTCCAAAACAGCACGGCGGCCGATCCCGCCGGAAAAATTTTTACAAAAGGCTATTGCTTCTTCGGCTTGCGGACGGCAATCCGGGCCGACTTGATCTCCTGCACGTTCTTTGTCAAAAGCGCCTCGATCTCCTGAAGGCTTTTGTCGACGAATTCATTGGTCGCCCGTTTGAGCTCCCGCGACTGAACCTGCGCCTGGGTGTTGATCTCGTTCGCGCGAACCTGCGCCTGTTTGATCAGCTCGTCGTGATCGATAATCGCCCTTGCGCGCTCCTCCGCTTTGCGGATAATCATTTCCGCCTCGCGTTTTGCATCCTCGACGATCTGTTTCCGGTCGGCGACGATCATCTTGGCCTGCTTGATCTCGACCGGCATATTCAGCCGGACGTC
The DNA here is from genome assembly GCA_964607135.1 of uncultured Oscillospiraceae bacterium. GTDB lineage: Bacteria > Bacillota > Clostridia > Oscillospirales > Ruminococcaceae > Metaruminococcus_A. Next base: position 40,558 of record CAZSIV010000007.1, read on the forward strand.
CCCGATCAAATCGTGAAGCCGCTCCACATCCACCACGCTTTTCCCCCCCGAAAGAGGAAGCCCCCAGGATTTGTCCAGCATGTCGTCAATGGTGTCGAGAATTTCGCTGATATTCATTTTCATTCCCCTTTTCTGCACAAACGCTTTTTGACCGGCTCCAGAATGCACGCCGGAACAAAGTCGGAAATATCGCCGCCGAAGTAGGCGATCTGCTTTACCAGGCTGGAGCTGAGGTAAAGGTGCTCCGCATTGGTCGTTAAAAACACTGTCTCCGCCTGCTCCACCATCTTTTTATTCATCAGCGCCATCTGAAATTCGTAGTCGAAGTCGGAGATCGCCCGCAGGCCCTTTACGATCGCGCAGGCACCGCTTTGCGCGACATAATCGGCCAGGAGTCCGTCGTTTGCATCGACGACCACGTTGTCGATCCCATCCGTTGCGGCATGGAGCAGCTCCAGCCGCTCTTTTACGTCAAAGCTCGTCTGCTTGGCCCGGTTGATGCTCACCAGAACAATGACGCGGTCAAACAGCTTTGCCGCGCGCGTAATAATGTCGAGATGCCCTTTGGTAACCGGGTCGAAACTGCCGGGACAGACGGCGATTCTCATATTCTTTCCCGCCTTTCCGCCGGCGCCGCCCGATAAGCGGACACCGTAATCTTTCCATAATTATACCGCCTGTGCAGAACAAAATCAACCGCTGTTTCGGGGAGCGCTTCTCCCCTTTGATGTTCGCAGAGGATCACACCACCCGGCTCCATGTGAGCCGCTACCATCACAAGAGCCTTATCCAGGAGTCCATCGTGATACGGCGGGTCGAGAAACGCGATGTCGAACCGGTCTTTACAGCCGGCGAGAAAGCTTTCATAATCCATGGCGACCACACGGGAACCGGGAGCAAGACCGGTGGATTTGAGATTGTCGCGCACCACCTCCAGGGAGCGCTTGCTCTGGTCGACAAAGACCGCGAGCTTCGCCCCGCGGCTGAGCGCCTCGATCCCCATCTGCCCCGAGCCCGCGAACAGGTCGAGCACCTTGGCGCCCTGCACCTCGAACTGGATGACGCTGAAGACAGCCTCTTTGACCCGGTCGGTCGTCGGGCGGACGTCGCCGCCCTCCAATGTCTTGAGCTTCCGCCCCCGCGCTGCTCCGGTAATGACTCTCATGCGGATCCCTCCTCAATCAAAAATGGCCGTCCGGCAATTTTTACTGTAAACGCTCAAAACCAATCCGACCGTCATAAACATCGTGAGCATGGAGGAGCCGCCGGAGCTGAAAAAGGGCAGCGTCACCCCGATGACCGGCGCCGCGCAGAGCACCATGGCAATGTTGATTACAGACTGAAAGAAAATAAAGGCAAAAACGCCGATGCAGATATAGCTCCCCAGCGCATCCTGCGAAAGACGGGAGACGTAAAGGATGCGGAAACAGATCACCGTCAAAAGCCCGACTACCGCCAGGCAGCCCACCAGCCCCAGCGTCTGCCCGATATAAGAAAAAATGAAGTCGTTCTGCATCTCGGGCACATTGGTCAGGTTGTCCGAAAAAAGGCCGCGCCCGAAAAGCCTTCCGGAGCCGAGGGCCATCCGCCCCCTCACCTGCTGGTAGCCGATCCCCGCCGGGTCCAAGTCCGGATTCAGCGAAATCAAAATCCGGTTCCGGTGGAGGTCGTCCAGAAGAAAATTCCAAACCAGCAGGGCGGCGGCGGGCAGGACAACCACCCCGCCCAGCAGATATTTCCAGCTCAAGCCTGCGACAATCAGCATTGTCACCGCGATAAACAGAAAGACCAGGGCCGTTCCGTAGTCTCCTTGGACGACGATCAGTCCCGTGACCCCTCCCGCGTGAAGGAGGAGCAGCCCGATATTTTTCGGGCTGTTCAACGTCTCCCGAACTTTGGAAAGATGATAGGCAAAGGTCACAATAAAAGAAATCTTTAAAAATTCGGAGGGCTGGATGGTCGTAAAACCCAGGTTGAGCCAGGCCTTATCGTCCGCCCCCTCCCGCTGGATACCGAAGAAGAAGGTGAGGACTACCAGCAAAACGGCGAAGGCCATGTGATACTTCCAAAATTTTGCGATCGTCTCATAATCGATCGCCGAAATCAAAAGGGCGATTACAAGCCCCAGCAGGGCGGCGATCATCTGGATCAGCACGCCTCTGGACGATTTGATAAATCCGTTGCGATAAATTGAATACAAAAGGGTCATACTGATCGCCGCACATATCATACAAAGGGAAACGAGCCACCGGTCGGTCCGCCTGATAAAATCGGCCGCTCCCTGAAAAAATCGTTTCATTTTTCCTCCATGCACTGATTCGGCCAATGCCTGTCCATACCGCGGAAGCCGCATTCTATTTTTTAACGAAACCGCACAGACATTCGTTCCATTTTACAGTTATTTTATTATTATATCCTTTGAGTGCGGCGATTTCAAGCCGTATTGCCACTTTTTACCCGTTTTCGCCCGATTTGAAGAGAGAAAAGCTGGCGAAACGGGAGAGAATATGGTATAATATCTGCAAAGCAGATATTATACATTTTATGGCCGGGACGATCCGCTCGCGGTGCTCGCTCCCGTCCTGATGGCCCATGATCCCATTTCGGCTTTGCCTTCATGGGATCATATCCGCAAAGCAGATATTATACTTCATTTTATGGCCGGGACGATCGCGGTCTGTGGCCAGACCGGCCAAACGCGGCCGGGTGTCCCCGGCTGGACAATCGCGGTCTGTGGCCAGACCGGCCAATCGCGATTCGTAAGTTGTGCTGAGTAACGGCGCTTCTTTCCCGCGAGGCGCCTTGTACCGATTCCGCTTTAGGCATCTCGCAGGATAACCACCCCCAAATCAGTAAAGCGTTGGGGTGCGAATCACCAGCGGCGGTTCGCCGCCCCGCGAGGCACGCTTCGTTTTTATGCAATGTACCTCGCAGGACGAAAATCCAAAACCGGTAAAACGTTGGGGTGCGAATCACCAGCGGCGGTTCGCCGCCCCGCGCCCGTGCCCGGGCGGGGCAATCGCGATTCGCAGGCGGCACAAACCTGCAAGTCCGTAACCCGCGAGGTGCCTCGCAGGATAACCACCCCCAAATCAGTAAAGCCTTGGGGTGCGAATTGGCCTACAGGGGCACCCTGCCACGCAGGATAACCACCCCAAAACCGGTAAAATCTTGGGGTGCGAACTGCCAGCAGGGGCACCCTGCCTCGCAGGTCAATCAACTTTTTTACCGGTAAAACCTTGGTGTGCGAATTGGCCTACAGGGGCACCCTGCCACGGGCTGCGCCGCATACGGTCTAAAACAATTTAACTGGAGGGATTTTTATGCTGACCGACATCGAAATTGCCCAAAAAGCCAAAATGCTCCCCGCCGCCCGGATCGCCGCGGAACTCGGCATCGACAGCGAGCAGATTGAGCCCTATGGCAGGTACATCGCCAAGCTTTCCGACGAGCTTTACACTTCTTTGAAAGATAAGCAGGACGGAAAGCTCGTGCTGGTGACCGCCATCAACCCCACCCCTGCCGGGGAGGGGAAAACGACGACGACCGTCGGGCTCGGGCAGGCGATGAAAAAGATCGGGAAAAAGGCGGTGATCGCCCTGCGCGAACCGTCGCTCGGCCCGGTGTTCGGGATCAAGGGCGGCGCGGCCGGCGGCGGCTACGCCCAGGTTGTCCCGATGGAGGAAATCAACCTCCATTTCACCGGCGACATGCACGCCATCACCGCCGCGAACAATCTCCTCTGCGCGGTGATCGATAACCATCTCCAGCAGGGCAACGAGCTGGGGATCGACCAGCGGCGGATCCTCTTCAAGCGCTGCATGGACATGAACGACCGCGCGCTCCGCTTTGTCAACGTCGGGCTGGGCGGCAAGGTCAACGGCGTGCCGAGGGAGGACTCCTTCCTGATCACCGTCGCCAGCGAAATCATGGCCATCCTCTGCCTCGCCGAAAATATCGACGACCTCAAAGAAAGGCTTGGCAAAATTTTGGTCGCCTATACCTATGATAACCGCCCGGTCTTTGCAAAAGACCTGGGCTGTGTCGGCGCAATGGCGCTCCTGCTGAAACACGCCATCAAACCAAACCTCGTTCAGACTCTCGAAAACACCCCCGCCATCATGCACGGTGGGCCGTTTGCGAACATCGCGCACGGCTGCAACTCCGTCCGCGCGACCAAGCTCGCCTTAAAGCTCGGGGATTACGCCATCACCGAAGCGGGCTTCGGCTCCGACCTCGGCGCCGAAAAGTTCTTAGATATCAAATGCCGGTACGCCGGACTTGCGCCGAGCTGCATCGTCGTCGTCGCGACGGTGCGGGCGCTCAAATACAACGGCGGCATCGCCAAAGCCGACCTGGGTGCGGAAAACGCCGAGGCGGTGGAAAAGGGAATCGTCAACCTGGAGACCCATGTCAAAAACATGCAGCAGTACGGCGTCCCGGTCGTCGTCGCGATCAACCGCTTCGGAACCGACAGCGACGCGGAATTAAAGGTCATCAGCGGCTGCTGTGAGCGCCTCGGCTGTGACTTTGCCCTGTCCGATGTGTTTGCAAAAGGCGGGGACGGCGGCATCGAGCTCGCACAGAAGGTCGTAGAGGCCTGCGAGAAGCCCGGAGCCTTCAAGCTCCTCTACGATGGGAAAGCGCCGATCAAGGAAAAGGTCGAGGCCATCGCCCGGAAAATTTACCACGCAGACGGCGTCGTCTACACCGGCGCGGCGGAAAAAGCGATCCGGGACATTGCCGCGCTCGGCTTTGCCGAGCTGCCGGTCTGCGTTGCCAAAACCCAGTACTCCCTTTCGGACGACCCGAAAAAGCTCGGCGCGCCGTCCGGGTTCGAGATCACCGTCCGGGATGTGCGGCTCAGTGCCGGAGCCGGCTTTATCGTTGTGCTGACCGGAGAGATCATGACGATGCCGGGGCTCCCCAAACAGCCCGCCGCCCTCGGGATGGACGTCGCTTCGGACGGAACCGTCACCGGGCTTTCCTGACCGGTGGAGCGCATCATGGTGTATGAAACTCATTCCCCAGCCGAGACCGAAGCGCTCGCCGCTTCACTGGGAGCGGCTCTCTCCCCCGGCGCGGTCGTCGCCTTTTTCGGCGGGCTCGGGGCCGGGAAAACCGCGTTTATCCGCGGGCTCGCGAAAGGGCTGAACGCCGCAGGAGAGGTCTCCAGCCCAACCTTTGCCCTGGTCCACGAATACCGGGGAGAGACGCCGCTGATCCACTTTGACATGTACCGCGTCTCCTCGCTGGACGACCTGTATACGACCGGATATTTCGATTATCTGGACGGCGGAAACATCCTGGCGATCGAGTGGAGCGAAAAGATCACAGACGCCCTGCCGGAGGACGCGATCCGTATTTTTATTGAAACGACCGGCGAAACCAGCCGCCGGATTACCATCGAAGGAGGGCCGGATTTTGAAGATCCTCGCCATTGACACTTCGGCCCAGGTCGCAAGCGTCTGCGTTCTGAACGAAACAGGGATTCTCTCTGAATTCAACGTCAACGTCAAGCTCACCCATTCCCAAACGCTGATGCCGATGTGCGAAGCCGCGCTGGACTGCGCAAAGATACCCCTGGAGCAGATCGACGCTTTTGCCGTTTCGGCGGGCCCCGGTTCCTTCACCGGCGTGCGGATCGGCGTATCCGCGGTCAAAGGGCTCGCTGCGGCCTCCGGGAAGCCCTGTATTCCGGTTTCCACCCTGGAAGGGCTCGCATACAATCTCCAGCCTCAAAGCGGGATTCTGTGCGCGGCGATGGACGCGAGATGCGCCCAGGTTTACAACGCCCTCTTTCGCTGGGAGGATGGGTCGCTCCGGCGTCTCTGCGAAGACCGCGCAGTTTCCATCGAGGCGCTCGGGAAGGAGCTGGAACAATTTGGTGAAAATATTTTTCTGGTTGGAGACGGCGCTGATTTGTGCTATAATAAGTTAAAGGAAGCGCTTCCGTCTCTCAAATGCGTTCCCCCTCACCTGAGGTTCCAGCGTGCTGCAAGTGTCGGCCTGGCGGCGCTCGAGTGCGCTAAGGCCGGAAAAACCCGCACGGCTGCTGAACTCATGCCGGTTTACCTCCGGCTCCCTCAGGCTGAACGGGAACTGCTCAAAAAACAGCAGAAGTGATTTCCTATAAAGGCGCCTTCAAAATTTAAGCCGACCCGAAGGCAGCCTCATTTGATTGACCGCATCGGCGGCGGTGGAGTGCGAAATGATGATTGCGATTGGAAGCGACCATGGCGGATATGAACTCAAGGAACAGATCAAGGCTTTTCTGGATGAAAAAGACCTTGCTTATAAGGATTTCGGCACCTACTCGCCCGAATCCTGCGACTATGCCGACATCGCGGAGGTTGTCTGCGACGCGGTGGTGAGCGGTGAATGCGAAAAAGCGCTCCTGTTCTGCGGAACGGGGATCGGCATATCGATGGCGGCGAACAAAATAAACGGGATCCGCGCGGCAGCTTGCTGCGACTACTTTTCCGCGAAGTACACCCGCCTGCACAACGATGCGAACGTCCTCTGCCTCGGCGGCAGGGTGGTGGGTGTCGGAGAGGCCTGCGAGCTGATCGACGTCTTCCTCAGCACCGAGTTCGAGGGTGGGCGCCACGCTGTTCGAATTGGAAAAATTGCCGCGCTGGAAGAACGCGAGCGCGGCTCAAAGGACGAATGAAAGGAGCACAGACATGACCCCGATTATTATGCACCACCCCTTGATCCAGCACAAAATCTCTCTTCTCCGCGACAAAAATACCGGGACGAAGGAATTCCGCGAGCTGGTTTCAGAAATTGCAATGCTGATGTGTTATGAAGCCACCCGCGACCTCCCGCTCAAGGAGATCGAGATCGAAACTCCGGTTGCGGTTGCGAAAACCAAGGTGATTTCCGGCAGCAAGATCGCAATCGTCCCGATCCTCCGGGCCGGGCTCGGCATGGTCGACGGGATGCTCAACCTGATTCCGGCCGCAAAGGTGGGGCATATCGGCCTTTACCGCACCGAGGAGGACGGCAAGGTCGACGTCGTCGAATATTACTGCAAGCTCCCGGAGGACATCGAGCACCGTGATACGATCGTCCTCGACCCGATGCTCGCCACCGGCGTGTCGGCTGTAGACGCTTTGACACAGCTGAAAAACCGGGGGGCAAAGAATTTAAAGTTCATGTGCATCATCGCCGCTCCGGAAGGCTTGGAAGCACTGGAAAAAGCACATCCAGACGTGCAGATCTACTGCGGGACGCTGGACCAGCGCCTCAATGAAAACTACTACATCGTCCCCGGATTGGGAGACGCCGGCGACCGGATTTTCGGCACGAAATAGCAAAAGCAAAGCTGGAGCCGCGGCGCGGAAAATCATTCGCGCCGCGGTTTTACTGTTTCCCCCTGCCACATAAAATACGGATATATGATTTGCCAAAACATTCTATACTTATCGTATAAACCAAAAGATAAATACGTTTTTCTCGTTCCGAAGATGAGTTCAGCGTGTCCGCCTGCCGTCCGATTTTCCGCACCGTTTGCGGTTCATAAAAATATAAATTTTTTATGAATCCCCTTGCTTCATCCCGCTTTTTATTGTTTAATAATCTAGATGATCCCCAGCCAAAGGAGAGGACGGCAGAATGAAAGAACTAAACCTGGTTTTGGTGGAACCGCAGATCCCCCAAAATACCGGCAATATTGCGAGAACCTGCGCCGCGACCGGCGCCTCTCTCCATTTGGTCCGGCCGCTGGGTTTCGAAATCGACGATAAAAAGCTCAAGCGCGCCGGGCTCGATTACTGGCATCTTCTCGACATCCATTATTACGATGGGCTGGAGGACTTCTTTTCCCGAAACCCGGAGGCGGCATGCTACTTTTTTACGACCAAAGGGCGGCAGGTCTACTCGGATATCGTCTATCCCAACCAGGTTTATCTGGTTTTCGGCCGGGAGGACGCCGGGCTGGACGAGGGACTGCTCCACAGCCATCCCGAACGCTGCCTCCGGCTGCCGATGATCTCCGAGGCGCGGAGCCTGAACCTCTCCAATTCCGCCGCGGTCGCCGCTTATGAGGTGCTGCGCCAATGGGGGTTTCCCACCTTGAAAACCGCCGGGAACCTGATAAAGTATGACTGGTAAGCCTTCCGGAGCGGAAGGCCGTTATAACATCAAATAGAAAGGGGCGAACCCAGTATGCAGAGGCTTTTCCGGCCTTTTTCGGCAGTTGGTTCGCATGGTGACAAGTATGAGCGAAAAAATTAAATTGCTGACCGATTCCTGCTGTGATATCCCGCCCGAGATTGCCCGGAAATATGAAATCGATATCCTTTCCTTCCCGATCACAGTGGACGGGAAAGAGTACCGCGAGCGGATTGATTTCGACGCCGAAGAATTTTATGGTATGCTGTCCAAGGCGGCTAAAATTCCCACCCACGCGCAGCTGATCCCGATCGAATTTGAGGATGTTTACGAAAAAGCGTATCAGGACGGGTATACCGACCTGATCTTTGTTTCGATCAATTCCAAGGGTTCGAGCACCTACGCCAACTCCAAAATCGCCGCGAACAGCTTTTACGACAACCACCCCGAGGCAAAGGAAACCTTCCACTTCCACCTGATCGACTCCGGCTGCTACACCATGGGTTACGGGATGGCCGTCGTCGAGGCAGCCAAAAAGATCCGCCGGGGACTTTCGGTCAAGGAAGTTGTCTCCAGCATCGAGGATTGGGTCAAGCATGTCCGCATCCTTTTTGTCCCTCTCACCCTGGATTTTGCCAAAAAATCCGGCCGGATTTCCGCAGCGGCCGGATTTGTAGGCGAGCTGCTGGGGCTCAAGCCGATTATCACCTTCGAGGACGGCGATTCGGTGATTTTAGAAAAGGTGCGGGGGGAAAAAGCCGTCGTCCCGCGGCTGATTAAGATGGTGCAGGAAAGCGTCATCCCCGAAACGCCTTACAGCATTGTACACGGCGGGCAGCCGCAGCTGACAGGGGAATTGACAGCGGAAATGGAAAAGCATTTCGGAAAAGCCGAGTACGTCTACCCGCTGGGGCCGGTCGTCGCCATCAATGCCGGGCCGAACGTGGTCGGCGTCATCTATAAATCGCACGAGCACGACAATTAAAAAACGCCGCAGTTCCGAGCAACTGTTCTCCTTTTCCATGCACGGTCAAAAGCCGGGATTACAGATCCCGGCTTTTATTCGTTTTTATTTTCACATGATTGCCTCTTTTGCGCCGCCCGGCAAAAAATCGGCTTTTTTAGAAAAAGCCCCTCTTTTTCATATGAATCGCCATGCGATGCAGAATTCACATAAAAAGATAGGAAACAGCCGCCTTTTGTGCCTGGTATCGTTCCTTTTTTTGTATTTTTCACGTTAAATACTTGAAAAAAAAGCCAAAATAAGGTATGATTAATTTGATTGTTAAGCCCCTCACAAACTTAACAAAACAACAAGATGAAAGGATGTATTGCATGAGTTCGTTAAACAAAAAGTCGATTGAGGATATCGACGTATCGAACAAACGCGTATTGGCCCGCTGCGATTTCAACGTCCCGCTCAAAGACGGCGTCATCACGAACGACAAACGGATCGTCGCCGCTCTGCCTACGATCAAATATCTGATTGAGCACGGCGCTAAGCTGATCCTCTGTTCCCATCTCGGCAGACCGAAAGAGGGCTGGGAGCCTGAATTTTCGCTCGCCCCCGTTGCCAAACGGCTTTCTGAGCTCCTCGGCAAAGAGGTTGTCATGGCCAAGGACGTAATCGGCGAAGATGCGAAAGCTAAAGCTTCCGCTTTGAAGGCCGGCGATGTCATGCTGCTCGAAAACGTCCGTTACCATAAAGAGGAAAAGAAAAATGACCCGGCTTTCGCAAAAGAGCTCGCTTCCCTGGCTGAAATCTATGTCAACGACGCGTTTGGCGCAGCGCACAGAGCGCACGCCTCCACCGCCGGCGTTGCGGATTACCTCCCCGCGGTCTGCGGCTACCTGATGCAGAAGGAGATCGATTTCATCGGCGGCACCATCGAAAATCCAAAGCGTCCGTTTGTCGCAATCCTCGGCGGCGCGAAGGTCTCTGACAAAATCGGCGTCATCGAGAACCTGCTCGACAAGGTCGACACCCTGATCATCGGGGGCGGCATGGCTTATACCTTTATGCGTGCAATGGGCTACACCACCGGCTCCTCGATCTGTGAAGAGGATAAGCTGGACCTCGCCCGCGACCTGATGGACAAGGCGCGCGCCAAGAAGGTGAATTTCCTGATCCCGGTCGACAACATCGTCGCCCGCGAATACAAAGAGGATTCCGTCTTTATGCGGATCTATTCCGATTCGATTCCGGACGGCTGGATGGGCCTCGATATCGGGCCGACCACCCAGGAGCTCTTTGCCAAAACCATCAAGGGCGCCGGAACCGTCATCTGGAATGGGCCGATGGGCGTCTCCGAGTGGGAGAATTTCGCATCCGGCACCCGTTCCGTCGCGCAGGCAATTGCGGATGAAGAGGGCGCTGTTTCGGTTATCGGCGGCGGCGACTCGGTTGCAGCTGTCACCAAGCTCGGCTTTGCCGACAAGATGAGCCACATCTCCACCGGCGGCGGCGCTTCCCTGGAATTCATGGAAGGCAAGAAGCTGCCGGGCATTGAGTGCCTCATGGACAAATAAGCGAAACCCCCGAAAAGCTGCCGCCCGGCCGGGCGGCGGCTTTTAAAAATAAGCCCAGCCATAAATCATATGAAGGAGTCGACTGTTATGAATAAAGCACTGCGCAAAGCCGTCATCGCCGGAAACTGGAAGATGAACAAAAACAGGGCGGAAGCCAAAGCCCTAATCGAAGAGATGAAACCTCTGGTTGCGGGCGCCGACTGCGACGTAATCGTCTGTGTCCCCTTTACCAACCTCGAAACCGCGTTGGATGCCGTCAAAGGTTCCAACATCAAAGTCGGCGCTGAAAACTGCCACTTTGAAAAATCCGGCGCTTTCACCGGCGAAATCTCCGCCGACATGCTGACCGAAATGGGGGTCGAGTACGTCATCATCGGCCACAGCGAACGCCGCCAGTATTTTGGCGAGACCGACGTCACTGTCAACAAACGCACCCTCGCCGCACTGAACGCCGGGTTGAAGGTGATCCTCTGCGTGGGTGAGATGTTGGAAGACCGCGAGCTCGGCATCACGGCGGAGCTGGTCGCTATGCAGACTAAAATCGCGCTGAACGGCGTTACAAAAGAGAGGCTCAAAAACATCATCATCGCCTATGAGCCGGTCTGGGCGATCGGCACCGGCAAAACCGCAACCGCCGAGCAGGCCAACGAGGTCAATGCCATCATCCGGGCGACTGTCGCCTCCCTCTACGGCAAGGAAGCGGCGGATGCGCTCACCGTTCAGTACGGCGGCTCCATGAACGCGAAAAACGCAGAAGAGCTCCTCGCCCAGCCTGACGTCGACGGCGGTTTGATCGGCGGCGCTTCTCTGAAGGCAGCGGATTTCAGCGTCATTGTCAAGGCAGCTTCCAAATAAATTGAATCAAGAGGGAGAAAGATGAAAAAACCACTGGCACTTATTATTTTAGATGGATTCGGCTACAACAGCTCCGATTACGGCAACGCCGTCGCCGCAGCCAAAACGCCGAACCTCGACAAGCTTTTCGGCACCTGCCCCCACACCCTGATCGGCGCGTCCGGGATGGACGTCGGCCTTCCGGACGGGCAGATGGGCAACTCGGAGGTTGGACACACCAACATCGGCGCAGGGCGGATCGTTTACCAGGAGCTGACGCGGATCACCAAGTCGATCAAAGACGGCGATTTCTTCCAGAACGAAGCTTTTTCCGCCGCCGTTGAAAACTGCAAGAAAAATGGCAGTGCCCTCCATTTGATGGGTCTGATGTCGGACGGCGGCGTCCACAGCCACAACACCCACCTTTTCGGTCTGGTCGAGCTCGCGAAGAGGGCCGGGCTCGAGAAGGTCTTTGTCCACTGCTTCATGGACGGGCGGGACGTCCCCCCGACCTCGGGCAAGGACTTTATCGCCGAGCTCCAGGAGAAGTTAAAGGAAATCGGCGTTGGAAAGATCGCCACCATCAGCGGCCGCTACTACGCCATGGACCGCGACAACCGCTGGGAGCGGGTCGAAAAGGCTTACGCTGCCATGGTCTACGGCGAGGGCAATGTAAACCCCTGCCCGGTTGATACGATGGAAAAGTCTTATGCGGCCGACGTCACGGACGAATTTGTCCTGCCGACTGTCTGCACCGAGGGCGCGGAGATCAGCGCAAACGACAGCGTCATCTTTTTCAACTTCCGCCCCGACCGCGCACGTGAAATCACCCGTACCTTTGTCGATCCGGATTTCACCGGCTTCGAGCGCAAAAAGGGGTGTTTTCCGCTCTACTTCGTCTGCATGACCCAGTACGACGCCACCATGCCGAACGTGAATGTCGCCTTCAAGCCGCAGTCTCTGGTCAACACCTTTGGCGAATATATCAGCGAAAAGGGCTTGACCCAGCTTCGGATTGCCGAGACGGAGAAATACGCCCATGTCACCTTCTTCTTTAACGGCGGGGTGGAGGCCTCTTTCGAGGGGGAAGACCGCGCGCTGATCCCTTCTCCAAAGGTCGCCACCTACGATCTCAAGCCGGAGATGAGCGCCTACGAAGTCTGTGATGAGGTGGTCTCCCGCGTGAATTCCGGGAAGTACGACGTGGTCATCCTCAACTATGCAAACTGCGACATGGTCGGGCATACCGGCGTGTTTGAGGCTGCGGTCGCTGCTGTAGAAGCGGTCGACACCTGTGTGGGCAGGACGGTTGACGCTATCCTGGCTCAGGGCGGCGCGGCGCTGATCACAGCCGACCATGGGAACGCCGACCAGATGTATGAGCCGGATGGCTCTCCCTTCACCGCTCACACCACCAATCCCGTTCCGCTCATCGGCGTCGGGTTGGATGGAAAGGGACTGAAGGAAGGTGGCAGGCTCGCCGATCTGGCGCCGACCATGCTGGAAATCCTCGGTCTTGAAAAGCCCGCCGAAATGGATGGGCAGTCCCTGCTAAAATAAATACGATCGAAAAAGGCTGTGCGATAACGCACAGCCTTTTTTGTTAAAAAATACGCCTTTGCAGACTCAATCCGCGAAGGCGTATTAAAAATTTACCGTTCGTCGAGAACGACATATTCCCTCGGCTCCGTAATGCTTTTGTAAGCGGGTCGGATGATCTTCCCGACATTCACCAGCTCTTCCAGCCGGTGCGCGCTCCATCCGGCGATCCGCGCAATGGCAAAAATCGGCGTATAAAGCTCGAGCGGCAGGTTGAGCATATGATAGACAAAACCGCTGTAGAAATCGATATTCGCGCTGACGCCTTTGTAGATATGCCGCTCCTCCGCGATAATCTGGGGCGCCAGCCGCTCTACAAGGGAATAAAGCTGGAATTCTTCCGTCAGACCCTTTTCCTCCGACAAGCTTTTTACAAACTTTTTAAAGATATTGGCACGCGGATCGGACAGGGAGTAAACCGCATGCCCCATTCCGTAAATCAGCCCCGCCCGGTCGAATGCCTCTTTATTGAGAAGCGCTCGCAGATAGCGCCCAACCTCCTCTTCGTCGGTCCAATCGCTTACCGTCCGCTTCATATCCTCAAACATCCTGACGACCTTGATGTTCGCGCCGCCGTGTTTCGGGCCCTTGAGCGAGCCGAGAGAGGCGGCGATCGTCGAGTATGTATCCGTCCCGGAGGAAGAGACCACATGGGTGGTAAAGGTGGAGTTATTTCCGCCGCCGTGCTCTGCGTGGAGCACCAGAGCGACGTCGAGAATCCTCGCTTCGAGTTCGGTAAACCTGCTGTCCGGCCGGAGAATGTAAAGCAGATTCTCCGCTGTAGACAGCTCCGGCTGCGGGCTGTGGATAAAGAGGCTGTTCCCATCATGGTAATGGCTGTACGCCTGATAACCGTAAACCGAGAGGAGCGGAAACAGCGCGATCAGCTGGAGGCACTGGCGCAGCACATTCGGGATGGATGTATCATCTGCCGCATCGTCGTAGGAGTAAAGGGTCAGCACACTGCGCGCCAGGGTATTCATCATATCCGCGCTCGGCGCCTTCATAATAATATCCCGCACAAAGCTGGTGGGGAGAGAGCGGTAATTGGCGAGGAGCTCTTTAAAATCGTTGAGCTGCCGACGAGTCGGCAACTCCCCAAAAAGAAGCAGATAGGTCGCCTCTTCAAAACCAAAACGCTTTTCCCGGATAAATCCGCCTACAATTTTTTCAATGTTGACGCCGCGGTAATAAAGTTTCCCCTCACAGGGGATTTTTTTTCCGTCCACGATTTTATGGGACTGAATATCCGAAATTTCAGTCAACCCGGTCAAAACACCATTTCCGTTGATATCGCGCAGACCGCGGTTTACCTCATGCTTTTTAAACAGGGCAGGATCGATGTAATTATTCTTCTCGCAAAGCTTGGAAAGTTCCCGAATTTCGGGGGTAATTTCATCGTATAGGTTCGTTACCAGGCTTGCCATAATACACCCGCCTTTCTGTAATCGTAGTTTCCTCAGTTAACGAGGACAATAATACTAATAATATAGCAATTTTATTAACGTGTTGTGAATCAGATTAAAGAATTCTAAAAACGTCGTCTTTAATTTGTAATATATTGTCAAAATTCAGTTTAATCTCTGCTGAAAAAACTAAAGTTACTCACTTTTTGAGTGAAAAATCCATCTATCATTCGATTTTTCTGGTGCGAAATTGTCATCCGTATGACGGTCTCTTTCTTTATCACCAAAGTTGCCTCAGCCCGAAGTCAAAGAGAAGGAGAATTTTGGTATAGTAAAGAAACCCGGTGAATATATTAAACTGAAACGCCGACCAACATTTTCAAAAGAAAGAGGCTGTTAGAATGGCATTTTCCGATTTGGAAATTTTAGCGCGGATTTTATTATGTGAGGCGGGCGGTGAAGGAGAAAACGGGATGAAGGCCGTCGCCTGTGTCGTCATGAACCGGGTGCAGGTGGACTATGGGGAATACGGGCGGCTGGAACCGACTATCCGGGCGATCATCTACCAGCCGGGACAATTCGACTGCGTCAGGGAAGAAATCCGCGGGCGGTATAACCCACAAAATATTTACAACATGCGTCCCACCCAGGTTCATTACGACATCGCAAACTGGGCGATTGCCGGCAATCGCCTGACCAACCTCGGTTTTGCGCTTTGGTATTTCAATCCCTTTGCTCCAAACTGCCGTCAAAACTTCCCCAGCAATGTCGGAGAATTCGTCATACGGATTGGAGACCACTGCTTTTATAACCCAACAGCGGCTTATGCCGACACATAATCAATGGAGGAATCGTTTATGGATTATTACACATCTCCGGAAAAAAATTGTTTTCCTTCTAAGGACAACGGGAACAACACCGCCTCTTCCACCCCGCCCCAGCGGGAAAATCCCCCCCGTGACGAAACCCCATCGCCGATTCAGCAGGCAGAATCCAGAAAACAATTCCGATCGCCTCTGGTTCAGTCGAGCTTCGACAGCGAAGAAATGCAGGGATCGATGCAGAACATACTGGCGCAGAACGTTGGGGAATATGTCGTCATTGAATTTCTGATCGGCACGGCGCGGATCATGCGCAAACAGGGACTCCTTTATTTCGTCGGCAGAAGCTATGTCACATTGTACGACGATATGCAGCGCGACTATATCGTCTGCGACCTTTTTTCGATCAAGTTCGTCTATTTCTACTATCCGGGCGTCCGGCCGCGTCGGAACTACAATACCCTCCCAAACACCAATTCATCCAACTAAAAAGGATTTCCTGATCGGTTCAAAAACAAATCGAAAATATCCGCCGGGGCCGGATTTACAAATTGTAAATCCGGCCCTGTAATATTACCGTTTCGCCCTTCTGAAATTTCGGCGTTTCAAGAAGTTTTAGATACAAGGCAAAAATCCGGGCAATCAATCCATGTCGCCCACCAAAGTTTTACCGGCCTTTAACGGTTTCAATAGTTCGATTGGCATATTCTGCGTGATCCCGACGGGACAGCATGGCGGAGGGACGCCTTTACAAGCAGATGCGATTTAGTCCTGTCTTACGAGATGACTTTCGCGAGATTGAAATCAAAAGCTGGAAAGAGATACAGGAGACAAACCGATCAGGCTAACCTAAAGAGATCGAAGATCATATATAAAAAGCCTGAAAACCAAAAGGTTTTCAGGCTTTTTGTCTTACAAAACCATCAAAAGCATCCATCCGCTTTTGCAGAGAACGACTGACAGATCAGACCTTCTCAATGCCACACATTGACGTACCGAATTAAAAAGCTTTAGCGTTTCAAGCGGAATTTTTTGGTCTGATTCTGGAGCCTGCGCGCCTGTTCGAAAAGCTCTGTGCTGACCGCCGCCGACTCCTCACTGCTGGCCGAATTGGTTTGAACCACCGAAGAAATCTGGCCAACACCCTCTGTTACCTGTGCGATAGATTCCGCCTCGTCGCGTACAGCATCGGCAACTACTCCAATATCGTCGTTGGAGTGCGTTACCAGCTCCAGCGTCTTTTGCAGGGCTCCGGAAACTTCACCTACAATCTCGCTGCCTCTGCCCGCCGCCTTCACACTGTTGTCGATCAAATCTTTTGTAGCCTTCGCCGCTTCGTCAGACCGGGCCGCGAGACTCCGCACTTCATCGGCTACCACAGCAAATCCTTTTCCCGCCGCACCGGCCCGGGCAGCTTCCACCGCTGCATTCAGCGCCAAAATGTTGGTCTGGAATGCAATGTCTTCGATTGTGGCAATGATCTGTCCAATCTGCTCGGAAGTACTGCTGATATCCGCCATAGCGGACACCATCTGATCCATCTGCTTGCCGCTGACTGAAATCTGCTCCCCTGTCAAACGGGCGCGTTCCTGGGCGTTCATAGCAATCTCTACGTTCTTCTCAGCGCTCTTGGAAAGATCGTCCAGCGTTGCA
Source organism: uncultured Oscillospiraceae bacterium (assembly GCA_964607135.1). Classification (GTDB taxonomy): domain Bacteria; phylum Bacillota; class Clostridia; order Oscillospirales; family Ruminococcaceae; genus Metaruminococcus_A. Next base: position 57,518 of record CAZSIV010000007.1, read on the forward strand.
AACAGCTCTTCAACAGAACTGGCCTGCTCTGTGGCGCCCTGTGCCAAAGACTGTGAGCTGCTGGAAAGCTGCTCCGCATTTTCGGAAATGCGCTGCTCCGCCTGCATAATCTGCTCCAAAACTGTGGACAGCGTCGTAGTAAAGCTTTCAATCGAGGTCTGAATCGAACTGAAGTCCCCGATATAATTTGCGGAGGTTTGGACGTTGAAATTGCCCTCCGAGAGCTGGCCCATGATGCGGTTGATATCCGCCACATAGCTGTCTATCAACTTCATCGAATGCTTCAGCGTACCAGCCAAATCACCCAACTCGTTTTCAGCGCTGTAAGACAGATCCAACTTCAGCCGGCCTTCCTGCAAAGGCTTGCTGCTGTTGGTGATATGTATAATTGGCTTGACAACGCCGCGCAGCACATAATAGACCAGACTAATTAAGCAGGCCAACGCCAAAAGGAGACAGACGGCGGAAGTGATATGCATAATCACAAGAGTGGTTTCAATCTCTGCCTGATTCTCAGCGCTCAAAACGCCTGCGCGCTCAATCACCTGGTCCAGCAGCCCCACCAGAGTGGTGAGATTGGACTGTATCGTCCCCTGATAATAAGTTTGCGCCTGGGCAGGATCGTTTTCCATCAACCCGAGCACGTAGGTTGCCGACTCATGGAGCTCCTTATGCAGTGGCTCCAGCTGAGAGCGCAGCTCCAAAACATCCGGGTCATCCGTTCCCTCTTCGCCATAAAGCCACTTTCCCAAAACGCAGGAAGTCGGATCGATGCTCCCGGTAAATTCAGTGCCGGCATACAACGCGTTACTGAGATTCGAAGCCCATTTATAATGGGCAACCTCCGCTCGCTGCGCCCTGTCCAGCAAAGCATTGGCCTGGGCTGCGTCTGCTTGTATTCCCTGGATGCGAAAAATATTAAAAGTCGTCATAAAACTGAACAGGAGTGTCGAAGCGAGGGCGGCGGCAACACGAATGCCCACCATTTTTTTTATGCTTTTTTTCATACACGCTCATTCCTTCTGTTTAATTGCTTTGCCTGTTCTTTTTTCACAGCCAAACACCTTACCAGATGACAAAAAGTGCGCGGCGTCATAGGGCGTCTCGCACTGGGTAAGAAGAACAGTCAAAAGACAGCTTAAAAATATGACCAGACAAATTTATAAAATAAAATTCATCTATTATTTATAATACACCTATCCGCCGTATTTTGCAATGTTAAATCTTGTTTTTTCCAAAGAAAATATAGGTGCCTATCCTTACAAAGCACAAAGGCATTTCACCTTTTGGAACTGTCCCGGAATAAAACGACTCCAAAGCCGATGGCGGCACAGTCAACGCTGCGCCGCCATCGGTCTTTCTATGTCATATTCCAGCCAAACGACCCACTTTACCGGCTGCACCGGATAAACTTCCAACTGTCCCGGCACATCTCCGTAATCCCTTTTTCCGCATGCCAGTGGAGAACCCGCTCCGCCTTGCTCGTATCGGCATAAGCGGAGGCAATATCTCCGGCCCGGCGGGAAACAATTTTGTACGGAACCCGAACGTTATTCGTTTTCTCGAAGGCTTGAACCATTTCCAAAACGCTGGTTCCATGCCCCGTTCCAAGATTAAAAGGCTCCGCGCCCGTATGACTTGCCGCATAGTCCAAGGCGGCGAGGTGTCCTTTTGCCAGATCGACCACATGGATATAATCCCGCACCCCGGTTCCATCCGGCGTGTCGTAATCGTTGCCGTACACCTTCAGTTCCGGCAGAACGCCATCCGCCACCTGCGCGATATAAGGCAGGAGGTTATTGGGAATTCCGTTCGGGCTCTCCCCGATCAGCCCGCTTTCGTGCGCTCCAATCGGGTTGAAATACCGCAGGAGGACAGCGCTCCAGGACGGATCGGCACGGCAAAGGTCCTGCAGGATCTGCTCGATCATCACCTTGGTATAGCCGTAAGGGTTGGTCGCGGAGATCGGGTATCCCTCTTTGAAGGGGACGGGATTGTCCATCCCGTAAACCGTCGCAGAAGAGGAAAAAACGATTCTTTTGCAGCCCGCCGCTTTCATCGTTTCAAGCAGAATCAGCGTGCCCGCAATATTGTTCCAGTAATATTCCAGCGGCTTTTCAACCGACTCGCCAACCGCCTTATAGCCCGCAAAATGGATGACCGCCTCAACCGGATTTTCAGCAAAAACATCCTCTAATTCCCGGCGGTCGAGAAGATCCACCCGATAAAACCGAAGGTCCTTTCCGGTAATCTCCCGGATTTTATCCACCGCCTCCTCTTTGGAGTTGCTGAGGTTGTCCACGATGACGACCTCGTGGCCTGCATTCAAAAGCTCTACGCAGGTGTGGCTCCCAATAAATCCAGCTCCGCCTGTAACCAATACCTTCATCGATAATCCTTCCTTTCTCATCGTTTTTATTTCACTTCAACCCCGCCGCAGGGCCGCACGCGAAGAAGATAACAGCTCCCTTCCCCAAAGACCCGTTCCATTTCGCAGCGGTAACGCTGTACATCCTCCAGTGGAACATAGGCCTGAAGGGTGCCGGCAAATCCGCCGCCATGCACCCTGCAAACTCCTCGATCTCCTAACAACTGTTCCGACAAGGCAAGCCCTAAGGCGATCCCCTGCTGTTCCGGCGAGCTCATGCTGACCACGTTTTGAAGCAGGCAGTAAGAAGACCGCCCCGACTCTTTGACCAGCGACAGAAACCCTTCGAAATCATCCCGGCGAAGCGCTTCGGCTTGCTGGAGCACCCGTTCATTTTCCTCCGCAAAATGGACCGCCCGCAGCAGGGCGCGGTCTCCGCCGGGGAGCTCGCGCAGGGCAGCGGCATTTTCTATCAGTTCTTCTTTGCCGATCCCGCGGAGCACTTCTTTTCCGAAGTATCCGGCGACCGCCCGCATCTCCGCCGGAATCGCCGCATACTCTCCCGTCAGGTCGGCATGGCTGCCACCGGTGTTGACCACACAGAGCGCATAACCCCGCTCTGCGAAATCGTAAGAAATCCGTTCCACCTCCGGCTGTTCCCGGTTCTTAAAGTCAAGCATCACCAAGCCGCCCACCGAAGAAGCCGCCTGGTCCATCAGCCCGCAGGGCTTGCCGAAATAATTGTTTTCAGCATACTGGCCGATCTGCGCAATGACGACCGGGTCGATACCTCCGCCGTTATAAAGGCTGTTCAGAATCGTACCGACCAGCACTTCATAGGCCGCGGAGGAGGAAAGCCCGGAGCCTGAAAGGACGTCTGAAATAGTATATGCAGTAAAACCGCCGATTCGGTAGCCGAGCTCCGCAAAACGGGCGGAAATCCCCCGCACGAGTGCTGTGGAAGTGTTTTCTTCCTCTTTAACCGGCCTCAAGTTGTCCAGATGGACGACATTCTCCCGGTGCCCCTCTGATTTGATCCGGATTACGCCGGCGTCCTCCTGTGAAACGACGGCAATGACGTCTAAGCCGACCGAAGCGGCAAGCACCCTGCCCCGCTGATGGTCGGTGTGGTTTCCGCCGATCTCAGTCCTCCCCGGCGCGCTGAACAGGCGCAGGTTTTCCCGCTCCCCGAAAAGCGATCCAAATCTCTCGACGGCGGCACGGTAACGGGCTGTCTGCCCCTCTAAGTTCTCCGCTCCATACAGGCGGTACAGCATTTCCTGACATTGGCCGGCCAGCCGCTGGTTCCATTCATTCTGGTTCAATGACGACACATCCTCACGGTACAAAATAATAGAGCGTGTCCCACGCCGGGACATAGGGGTGGTGCCTCAAAAAGACGCGGTAATCCGGACGATAGGAGAGAACCTGCTGCGGAATCGCAAACAAATCCTCACTCCGGTGGTACCCGCTCACCGCAAGCTTTGGGCGAAAGAGCCGGATCTGCTCCCTGCATCCTTCGAGCGCCTCCCGCTCCGCCCCTTCCACGTCGAGCTTGAGATAGGTCAGCGGCTCCCGGATCAAATCGTCGGCCGCAGCGGCCCTGACCCGTCCGGAGGCCGTTTCGCTGACGGCGGCGCTGCGCCCCGCTTTTGGGCTGAACCGCAGAACCTCCGTCCTGTTCCATGCAGCTTCCTGCAAAAGGCGGATGTCGGCCGTACCCCAAAAAGAGCGGGATAATTTTTTGAAATTTTTCGAGTTAGGCTCAAACGCGTAGACTCGGCGGTACCGGTTCCCAACCTCTTTCAGAAATTCTTTGACCGTATCGCCGTCATAAGCGCCCAAATCAGCATAGCACTCCCGCGGGCCCAATGTCAAGATGCGGCGGTAAGCTTCTTCCTTCGGTGTTTCACAGCCGTAGAGATGCGCCGGCTTTCCGCTGATTTTATAGGCCAGGACGGAGCGGAAAACCCGGCGCGACGTTTCGTCCGCAAGCAGCCGGCCGACCGCCTCGAGCTCATCCCGGTGCGCCTCAAAAAAAGCACGGTCAAAGAGGGGCTCTCCAAACAGCGGAACATCGGGGGCATAGAGCTCGTTTTCACCCGCAATCCGTTTGATTTGGGCATTAAGCCCCGGTTCAAAGACGGCGAAGGCGAGCAGAACCACCATTTCTCCAAAACGCTCCTTCGCCTCTGTATAACGGAGCACCGGATAGCCCAAAAAGCTTTGTCCGCGCACATATCCATCGCTCGCAAAAATCCCCGCTACTGTGATTCCGAAGCGTTTGCAAGTGCGGACGATTTTTTCACATCCGTCCCCCATCCCATAGAGAACGACCGGCTTTTTCACCGTTTGCAGGTACTCCCAAAGGAATTGCGTCTCAGCAGTGAGCCCCATTTCTCCTCCTAAAGCAGCAAATCCCCATGCGGACGCACAGGGATTGCAAAACAGGTTCGGTTTTAATGATCGACTTCTCCGTCCGGAAGGTCGGTCCGGCCTTCCTCAGCAGAAGCATTCTCTTTTTCCGGCTCTTCGGCGTTGACCGGCTCGGCTTTCAGTTCAAACGACATCAGCTTCTTGAACTCTTCCCCGTCGATCTTTTCATGGCCGATCAGGTATTCCGCCACATTCACCATCTGGTCGCGGTGGGCTTCCAGGATGTCGCTGCAGCGACTGTAGGCGTTGTCGATGATCCCGCGGATTTCCGCATCGATCTCGGCCGCGACGTTTTCAGAGTAATCGCGGGATTGGTTGAAATCGCGCCCCAAAAAGACTTCGTGATCCGCCTGGCCGTAAACGATGGTTCCCAGCCTTTCGCTGAAACCATACCGCGTCACCATGCTCCGTGCGAGCTTGGTCGCGCGTTCGATATCGTTGGATGCGCCGGTCGAAATATCGTCGAGCATGATGCTCTCCGCAACGCGGCCGCCCAAAAGGACGATCAGCTCCTCCTCCATCTCCTTTTTGCGCTTATAGCTTTTATCCTGCTCGGGCAGAGACATGGTAAACCCGCCCGCCATGCCGCGCGGGATGATGGAAACCTGATGCACCGCGCTCTGGGTCGAGCAGTGGTAGGTGCAGACCGCGTGCCCGGCCTCGTGATAGGCCGTCAGCTTTTTTTCAGCCGGCGTAATCACACGGGAGCGCTTTTCCGGCCCCGCCACGACCTTGATCGTCGCTTCTTCAATGTCCTTCTCGATAATCGCCTTCCGGTTGTTCCGGGCGGCGAGGAGGGCTGCTTCATTCAAGAGGTTTTCAAGATCGGCCCCGGTAAACCCGGCAGTTGATTTCGCAATGACCGAAAGGTCGACGTCGAACCCGAGCGGCTTGTTGCGGGCGTGCACCTTCAAAATCTCCTCACGGCCCTTGACATCCGGGTACCCGACCATAATCTCACGGTCAAAGCGCCCCGGGCGGAGAAGCGCCGGGTCTAGGATGTCGCGGCGGTTGGTCGCGGCGATGATGATGATCCCCTCGTTCGCGCCGAAGCCGTCCATCTCGACCAGCAGCTGGTTGAGCGTCTGCTCGCGCTCGTCATGCCCGCCGCCGAGCCCCGCGCCGCGATGACGGCCGACTGCGTCGATCTCGTCGATGAAGATGATGGCGGGCGCGTTCTTTTTCGCCTGCTCAAACAGGTCGCGGACACGGGATGCGCCCACGCCGACAAACATTTCTACAAAATCGGAGCCGGAAATGGAGAAGAACGGAACGCCCGCCTCCCCCGCGACCGCCCTGGCGAGCAGGGTTTTACCGGTTCCGGGAGGGCCCATCAGCAGGACGCCTTTCGGAATCCGGGCGCCCAGCTCATTGAATTTTTTTGGGTTTTTCAAAAAGTCGACAATCTCGACCAGCTCGGCCTTTTCCTCGTCGGCCCCCGCCACATCGGCAAAGGTCGCCTTCTTCCCCTGGGTCAGGCCGTTTTTCGCGTTCATTTTGCCAAACTGGTTGATTTTACCGCCGCCCTGCTGGCGCATGATAATAATCCAAAAGACGATCATCACACCGATCATCAGAAGGGTCGGCAGGAAGTTGAGCAGCCAGGAGTTGTCCTGGATCGGCAGATAGTTGAAATCGATCTTCGCATCGGGATGCGCCGCATTGTACTCCACCACCATCGGTTCGATCAAGCTGACGAAAAGCCCGACGTTCGGCACCTTGTAGACCAGGATTTTTTCCCTGCCCTCGATTTTCGCATGGAGCTCGCCCGTGCCGAGATCCAGTTCAAATTCCTTTACCTTATTCTGCTGGAAGTAATCCACCACTTCGGAATAGGCGACCTGCTCCGAAGGCGTCCGAATAAAATTCATCATAAACATGAACGCCATAATCAACCCGGCGACCACCAGAATATAGATCAGTATACTTTTTCCTCTTTTTCCCAAAATCTCAGCCCCATTTTACTTAATAAATGTTCCCACACGGGAAATCGAAGGCTTGCCGCCAAAGCGGCAGCGGCCCTGTTATTTAGAATAAACCTCCGGCCTGAGCACTCCTACATAGGGCAGGTTGCGATATTTTTCCGCATAATCAAGCCCATAGCCGACGACAAATTCATCCGGTACGACAAAACCGAAATAATCGGCCGCCACATCCGCCTGGCGCCGTTCCGGCTTATCCAGCAGGGTGCACAGCCGGATCGACCGCGGTCCCCTCTGCCGGAGCAGCTCGGTGATGTAGCTCAAGGTCATTCCACTGTCCAGGATATCCTCGACAATGAGGAGATCCTTCCCCTCAAGCTCCTGATCCAAATCCTTGATGATCCGCACCACACCGCTCGTTTTCACGTCGGCGCCATAGCTGGAGACCGACATAAAGTCGATTTCGCAGGGAACGGTGATCGCCCGCATCAAATCCGCCATAAAGACGACCGACCCTTTGAGGACGCTCACCATCATCAGGTTTTTCCCGGCGTAATCCGCGCTGATTTTCTCGCCCAGCTCCTTGACCTTGTCCCGAAGCTCCTGTTCGCTGATGAGCACCTTTAAAATATCTTTTGTCATACCCGTTTCCTTTCAATTCCGCTCTGCTTTTCGGATCACAATACACCGTTTCGTCTGCTCTGTCGGAGCAGCCCGGCGGCTGACGCCAAACCCTTCCGCCCAGACCACTCCCTCCCCGTCTGCAAAGACGGCGAGCCTGCCGCGTTCGGCCAAGGGAACCTTCGCCTCATTGTACAGCTTTTTGAGGCTTTTGGTGATGCCGCGGCGCAGCAGGGTGATCTTGTCCCCGCTTTGACGCGGGCGCACGATGATATTGCCTAATATTCTATCACAGTCCAAAATATCAGTTGCAAAATTTCTATTAACTTTTTTTCCAAATTCTTCATAGGGCACAACGTTTATATTATAGGCGATTCCGCTCGGGAATGTCAATATCCCGGTTCCGAGCGGAAACGGGAGAAAGCCCGGCGTTTCTTCCTTTTTCGAGAAAAACAGACGTCCTCCGGCAACCGTTCCGGCAATCCCGCCGGACATATTTATTTTCCCGGAATCAAGCTGAATTATTTGATCGAGCTCCTTCAATTTTTCCCGTCCCGCCGAGAGTCCGTTTTCCCGGCAGACCAGCATCAGCATCCGGCGGCGGACTGCCTCCGGCTGGCGGCTGAGAACTTCCGTAGAATAGCCATCTTCCCGGTCTGCCGCACCGAGGAGCTCCGCCGCCGTTTTCCAGAGGAAGCGGTCGTCCTCCCGAAGCGCCTCGACCGTATCTTTAAAAGAAGCCAAAAAGGACGGATTGACCGTCAAAAGGCTGGGAACCGTATCCAGCCGGATGCGGTTGCGGGCATAAGAGCGGTCACGGTTGCTGCTGTCGGTTACAAACGCAAGGCCATGTTCTGCGCAGTAGGCTTCGACCTCTGACCGGGTGACCTCCAAAAGAGGGCGGACAATTGCCCCGCGCACCGGCGGGATCCCGCAAAGCCCGCGCAGCCCGGTTCCGCGCGCCAGACGGAAAAGAACCGTCTCCGCCTGGTCGGAAAGAGTGTGGGCGGTTGCAATCTTCGTTCCGTCCCCATAATGGGAGGCCGTTTCCCGAAAAAAGCGGTAGCGCAGCTCCCTGCCGCACTCTTCTAAACCAATCCCACGCTCTTCCGCCGCCGCCGCTACGTCCTCCGACAAGACATGGCAGGGCAGCCCCATCCTGCCGCATAATTCCCGGACAAAGGCTTCATCCCGGTCGCTTTCCTCCCCCCGAAGCCGATGGTTCAAATGGCAGACGGCGAGATGCAGCTCATACCGGGGCAGCTTCTGCGCCAGACAGTGAAGAAGAGCGACCGAGTCCGCGCCGCCGGAAACCCCGGCGACGACCCAGTCACCCTTTTGGAACAATCCATATTTTTCAATCGTTTCAACAACCTTATCGATCATCCCGGTAGCTCTCCAGAGAGGTAAAAAGCGTATGCGCGCCGTCCCAATGCAGCCGCACCGTATCCGTCTCCCCATGGCGGTTTTTGGCTACGATGCACTCCGCGACATTCTGTTCCTCCGACTCCTGGTTATAATAAGCGTCGCGGTAGAGGAACATGACGATATCAGCGTCCTGCTCAATCGAACCCGATTCGCGCAGGTCGGAAAGCATCGGCCGGTGGTCGGTGCGGGAGTCGGGGGAACGGGAAAGCTGGGACAGGGTCACAACCGGCACGTCCAGCTCCTTCGCCATAATCTTCAGGTTTCGGGTGATCTCCGAAACCTCCTGGACACGGTTCCCGTCCCGGCGGCCGGTGCTCATGAGCTGGAGGTAGTCGATCACCACCAGCCCGAGGTTCGGCAGCCGACGGAGCTTGGCCTTCATATCCGCAACAGTTGCGCTGGGGATATCGTCGAGATAAATCTCGGTCTGGGAAAGGATCTCCGCCGCCGAAGCGAGACGGACCCACTCGTCCGCCGTCAGCGTCCCCATCCGGAGGTTGTGGCTCGAAATCCGCGCTTCGCTCGAGAGCATCCGGCTGACCAGCTGCTCCTTCGACATCTCGAGGGAAAAGATCGCCACCTGTTTCCCGGAGACCTTCGCCACGTTTGCCGCGATATTCAGCACAAAGCTGGTTTTCCCCATCGCAGGGCGGGCGGCGATCAAAATCAGGTCCGATTTATTTAATCCAGTCGTAATCCGGTCGAGACCGGAAAATCCTGTTTTCAGCCCCAAATACTGGTTTCTGTCCTCCGAGCTCAGCTTCTGGAGCTGGTCATAGGTCTGGATGATGACATCGTTAATTTTGGTCAGGCCCATCGCATCCCGGCCCTGCCGGATTTCAAAAATCCGCTGTTCGGCCAGGTCGAGGAGCTCTTTTGCGTCCCCCTGGGATTCGCCGACGTGGTCGACAATCTCATGGGCGACCTGAACCAGGGAGCGGAGGTAACTGCGCTCCTGCACAATCCGGCAGTAGCTCTCCACGTTGGCGGTAGTCGGCACCAAATCCATCAGCTGGGCCAGGTAAACCTTTGCCGACTGCTCCGAATCGAAAATCTGGGCGCCGACCGCCTCGTTGAGCACCGTGATAAAGTCGATCGACTTCGCGGTGGAGAACATGGTAATCATCAGCGAGAAGAGCTGCTGATGCTGGCGCAGATAAAACGAATCGCTCTTGATGTATTCGAGCGCTGTGGAAATACAGCCGGGGTCCAGAAGGATCGCCCCCAGCACCGACTGCTCCGCCTCGATGCTGTGGGGAAGCTGGACGGTATCCAGCGCAAGGGTTTCACTGACAGCCATATCTTCCTCCTGCCCTAGCCCTCTACGACTTCCACCTTGATTTCAGCGACGACGCCGGCGTGGAACTTCACCTCGGCAGAGAAAACGCCATAGCCTTTGATATCCTGCGAAACGGAAATCTTCTTTTTATCGACGTCCATTTTATACTGGTTTTTGATCTCCGCCGAAATTTCCTTCGCCGTCACAGCGCCGAACAGCTTTCCGTTCGCCCCCGCTTTCGCCGCGACCTTCACCGTCTTCCCCTTGAGCTTCTCCGCCATCTCGCGGGCGTTCGCCAGCTCAACGGCGGCGTGATGCTCCTTCGCGGCGTCCTTCGCGTTCTTTTCGTTGAGCGCCTGGGCGTTTGCGGCTGTCGCAAGGCCCCGCTTAATCAAAAAATTCTGGGCGTATCCATCCGCCACATTGACCAAATCCCCGGCCTTGCCGGTGCCTTTAACATCCTGTTTTAAAATAACCTTCATCTCATCCACCATATGATGCGGGGAACGGATCAGAGCACGGCGCTTTTCCGCTTCCGGGCACCCTTCCTTTCTTTCTGTTTTTATGCCAATAGTCCAACCACCAGGCAGTTTGTCACTCCACCCTCGAAGTCAGCGTTTCATAATAGTGATCGATCGCCTCCAGCAGCTTTTCCTTCGCTTCCTCTGCGGTCACATCCTTTAGCTGGGCGCCCGCCATCGTATGATGCCCGCCGCCGCCCAAGTACTCCATCACCACCTGGACGTTCAGCTCGCCCATCGACCGGGCCGACAGGCTGATTCCGCTGCCCGTGTTGTAGATCACAAAGGATGCCGCCACCTCGTTGATTCCCAGCAGCTCATCTGCCGCCTGGGGAGCGACGATCCGGATATCCTCAAAATTCTGGGAGCTGACCGCGATCGCGCAGTTGCGGTATATTTCCGCATTCTGCACCAAGCTGGAGCGGCGCTGGTAATCGTCCATCGTACTGGAGAACAGCTTCCTGACTGCGACGGTATCCGCGCCGATCCGGCGGAGATAAGCCGCCGCCTCGAAGGTGCGGACTCCCGTGCGGATGGCGAAATTGCGGGTGTCCAGCATGATGCCGGAAAGGAGGGCATCCGCATCCTCCCGGGTGGGGCGGCAGCGGTCTCCGAAATACTGCAGCAGCTCCGACACCATCTCCGACGTGGAGGATGCAAACGGCTCGTGATGAAAGATCACGGCGTTGTCGATGTAGTTGACCATCTTGCGATGGTGGTCGATCACGACCACGTTTTTGCACAGCTTATAAAGCTCGTTCGACTCCACGAACAGGGGGTTGTGGGTATCCACAATAATCAAAAGGGTTCTGCGGGAGACGTAATCCTTTGCGACATCCGGGTGGACGAACAGATTTTCCGCCCCGTTTTCGCTCACCTTCGCGATCAGCGACGAGGCGAGGGAAGATTTCCGATCGATTGCGATGATCGCCGGCTTTCCCAGTCTCCGGATCGCCTGCGCCAGCGCGACCGCGCTGCCGACACAGTCCAGGTCGGACGCATGGTGGCCCATCACAATCACATTTTCACTGGTTTCCACCAGTTCCAGAAGGGCAGTTGCAATGATCCTGCTTTTTACACGAGTGTGTTTTTCGATTCCCTTGGAAATTCCCCCGTAAAAGTCGTATCCGTTGACCGTCTTGACAACGGCCTGGTCGCCGCCCCGCCCCAGCGCCATATCGAGGGACTGCCGGGCGGCAGCCTCATTTTCGCTCATGCTTCCCCCTTCACACCCGACCCCGATGGAAAGGGTGGCGGGAACCCGCTCGTTTGCAATGATTTTTCGGGCGCTGTCGAGCAGGGCAAACCTGGTTTCCACGATTTTGTCCAGATGGCGTCGTTCCACCATAGCCAGATAGCGGTCATGGGAAAGGCGTTTGACAAAGCCGTTCGTCTCTGCGAAATAATTTTCGATCACCTGGTCGATTTCGCCGAGGATCTGCGACTTTTCGCTCTCTTTGGCGTTCTGAACCAGCTCGTCGTAATTGTCGATCACCAGAATCATGACACAGGGGCGGGAAAGCCGGTACTCCTGCGCAATATTTTTGAGGACAGTGTCGTCTACAAAATAGAGTATATCCACCGGAACCTTGTGCGCTTCGGAATGGAACCCAAAAGCGGTGTAATGTTTTTCTCCGTAACTCAGTTCGACCCCACCGGAGGAATAAAACTCCTCAACCGGGGCGCGGGAAATCTCATCCAAAGAAGAACCGTACAGGTCGTAATCCCCTAGGACGCGCTGGCGGAAGCTCTCGCTGTACCAAAGGATTTCCCGTTTACCCCCGACGACCAGCGAAGGGAGCGGAAACCGGCTGAGCGCGTCCTGGTCGGGGGCGTCGAGCTGCCGGGCGATATCCGCCATCAGGCGGTAGGCATCCCGCCGGATCATACGGAAGCGAACCACCGTCACCAGCAGCACAACCAAAAATCCAACCGCAAAGGCCCACATCCACCGGCTTCCGGAAAAAAACGAAGCGGCCGCCAATCCTCCGCAAATCAGCAGCAAAACCAGCAGACAAGCTTTCATTTGCCACATTTTTTTTGGATCCATCGGCAGCCACCCCAATTTCTCAAACAGTCTTTTCCTTATTTTACATCATACGCTGGTAAGTTTCAATAAAATTCGGAAATTAATCGAGGCAGACGGGTTAAATTTCCATGATGATCGGCAGGATCATCGGCGCCCTTTTGGTTTTTTTATAGATAAAATTGGAGAGATTGTCCTTGATCTCGGTTTTAATCATCCCCCACTCCCGGACGGAGCGGGCGGAACAGTCGTCCAGCACGCCGGCAATCCGCAGCCGAGCTTCCTCCATCAGTTCCTCCGACTCGCGGACATAGACGAACCCGCGGGAGACGATATCCGGGCCCGCCACCACTTCGCCCGTGGTGCCGTTCATCGTGACCACCACAATGATCAGGCCGTCCTGTGCCAAATGCTTCCGGTCCCGCAGAACGATGGAGCCGACGTCGCCGACGCCGTAGCCGTCGACGAAGACGCGGCCCGCCTGCACCGTGCCGGTCGTCTTCATTTCAACCCCGTCGAGCTCGATAACCTGCCCGATATCGCCGATGAGGATATTGGACGGCGGGATTCCCACCGCCTGGGCCGTCTGGCTGTGCTTTTTCAAGTGCTTGTATTCGCCGTGAACCGGGATGAAGAACTTCGGCTTGACTAAGGAGAGCATCAGCTTCTGCTCATCCTGGCAGGCGTGGCCGGACACATGAACGTCGTACATCTTTTCAAAGACAACCTCGGCCCCAAGCCGCATCAGCTCGTTGATGACGCGGTTGACGTGCTTCTCGTTCCCGGGAATCGGCGTGGCGGAGATGATAATGAAGTCATCCGACGAAACCGCGACCTTCCGGTGTTCCCCCGCCGCCATCCGGGAGAGGGCCGACATCGGCTCTCCCTGGCTCCCGGTGGTGATGATAATCAGCTTTTCGTCCGGGTAGCGGCCGATCGCGTCGATGTCGATCATGACCCCATCCGGGATATGGAGATATCCCAGCTCTAAAGCGACGTTGACCACGTTGACCATGCTGCGTCCCGAAACCGCAACCTTCCTGCCGGAGCGGACTGCGTTGTCGACAATCTGCTGCACCCGGTGGATGTTGGATGAAAAGGTCGCAATGATGATCCTCCGATCTTCCGCCTGCTTGAAAAGCCGCTCAAAGGATTCGCCCACCTTCCGCTCGCTCATGGTGGAGCCGGGGCGCTCGGAGTTGGTGGAGTCGGAGAGGAGGCAGAGAACCCCTCGGTTCCCGAGTTCCGCAAACCGTGCCAGGTCGATGATCTCGCCCTGAATCGGGGAAAAGTCCACCTTGAAGTCCCCGGTCTGAACAATGATGCCGGCAGGGGTGTAGATCGCAAAGGCGACCGCGTCGGGGATCGAATGGTTGACCGGGATGACCTCGACCGACATGCAGCCCATCTTGATCATATCGTGCGGCTTGACGACATTCAGGGTCGTGGAGCGGAGCAGGCCGTGCTCCTTGAGCTTCCCTTCGACCAGCCCAAGGGTCAGGCGGGTGCCATAAACCGGGACGTTGATCTTCTTTAAAAGATAGGCGAGGCCGCCGATATGGTCCTCGTGCCCGTGGGTGAGGAAGATCCCCCGCACCCGATCTTTGTTCTTTTCGACATAAGTAAAATCAGGGATGACGATGTCGACGCCCAGCATGTCTGCATCTGGGAAGGCAAGGCCGCAGTCCACGATGAACAGATCCTGCCCGCATTCGTAGCAGGTCATATTCTTCCCGATCTCGTTGAGGCCCCCCAGCGGGATGATCCGCACCGGCGTTTTCCGGCGCTCCCGCGCGTTCTGCCTGCCTCCTGTTTTCTTCCTTCCGCCGGTTTGGGTGTTCCGCGCCGTTTTCTTCTGCACGCTCTCAGCGGCCGGTTCCTTTCCACCCGAAGCTGCTTTCGCCGCCGTTTTATTTTTCTGATTGTTTTTGGAGGGATTCGGCTTTCTGCGAGGCACTCTTTTTTTCGGCTGTGTTTCGTCGGCCGGAGCCGTCTGAATCTGTTTGTTTTTTTCTTCCATAAATACCTCTTTTCATTCTTTGCGCCACCGACCGGAAAAGGCAATCTGCTTACAGGCAGATGAAAATGCCGCGCAGCATCTCCGGCTGGGCGGAAGCTCTTCTGAGCCTGCTATTTCGCATCTTCCGCCGGACCCCCGCGGCTTTTTGAAAAAACGCAGAATCCTGCGGCAAAACGACGCCTGGAAATTCGCTTTTTCCGACCAGGCGCGCCGTCTGTGCCAATCAGTGGCTTGACCAACTGTTTTTTCAGTGCGATTTTTTTCGATCAGGAAAGCGCCTATAAAAAGGCATAAAACAAACCAAAGCAGAGCAAAAACACGCCGCTTTCAGAAAAACCGTTCCTGATTATGTAGGCAGGATACAAACAGAAAAGGGCACGAAACGCACCCTTTTCCTCTGTGCTCATCCGCCTGCTCTGCGCTTCTCATGAGAAAAATGAAAGGTGTGAAAAGAAACGCAAATGAAAATAAAATCTCAACCGAACATATTAATATGGTTTTAGTTTACCTGTTTCACCAGAAAATGTCAAGCGTCCGGCTCACCCCGAAAAAGAAGAGAACGACAACCGCAGTATTAACAAAGCGGTCCCTTTTTAATCAGGTCTTCATAAAATCCGCAGAGTTCCTCCGCAGTTTCGCTGTCCCGGCTCTCCGCGTAGATGAAAAGCCCCCGCCCCGATTTGGCCGGGCGAAACAGCAGCTCCCCCCGCCGGTCACGCAGGCGGACACCTTCGCCGATCCCGCTCGAAACCGCACCGATCCTTTTGAAAATCTCGGAGGTTTTCTCCTCCGTCTCCACCCGCCGGACGGCGGTGGAAAAGGCGGGGATCGCGTCGAGCGCTTCCGCCAGTGTCCGGCCGCTCTCCTTCAAACAGCGGAGCAGCCCCACCGCAAGGAGGAGCCCATCCTCCGCAAAGGGTTCCGCAGAGGCTAAAGACCGGGCCCGTTCATCCGAGCGGTCGCAGGGGCAGGCGGCATACCGGTAGGCCCTGTGTCCATATCGCTCCGCAAGCTCGTCCACAGCGGCTAAAAGGGTGTTGGGGATCGACACATCCTCCCCCCTGTCAAAGTGCGCGGCACAGACCAGCGCGATCAGCCGCTCGTGTGGAACATATCCGGCGGCCTCGTCAAAGACGGACAGGCGGATGCCGTCCCCCGAAATACCGAGGAACGGGCCGGACGAGAGCCTACAACCCAGCCTCCCCAGTACCCGACGCAGCAGCTTTCCCGCCGGGGAGAGCGGATATTTTAAGCGGATCGACACCCCTTCGAGGGATCCCCCTTTCCTGGCGAGGTAGGTCTCGTAAAGCTTTGCCATCCCGCTGAAGTCCGTTTCCCGCCCAAACCCGGCGGGCCCCGCCTTTTTATACTCCCCCCGGTTGAGGTACCCCTCCAGCTTCCGCTCGTTTCCGCGGGTCATCGGAAGTCCGCCGTCCTGGCTGAGCCGGAGGGAGACATGGTCGTTTTCCAGGCAGATATAAACCCCGAAGTCGCAGCCCCCCTGGTTGAGACAGTAGCGAAACTGCGGGAGGATTCCCGCGCCGAACCGCCATCCTTCCGCCCCGGATGCTGAAATTCCGGCGAGAAGGGCGCGTTCCAGAGAAGCGGCCGCCCCGCTTCCGTCGTTTCCCACACCGATGATGGCGTTCTGCTTCAAGCTCCCGAGGGCGGAACCGAGGGTCGCGCAGAACTGCGGGGTGATCGTGCTCCCGAGTTCGCCTTCGATCCCGTCCTCCTCACAGATGATCTCCCGGACATCCCCCTGCTGGAGATTGCTTTTTAGCTCCATTCCGACAGGGACGGTCTTATAGTCCCACACCTTGACCCGCGGATGGACAGAAGCGCGGGCGGAGACGACGGCGCGCCGTCCGACCACGGCGTATTCGAAGACGCCCGCACCGCTTTCCAAAACGGCATCCTCACAGACGACTGCCTGATTCACACTGCAAAAGCTACCCACCGTTGCGCCCGGAAGGAGGATGCCGCCCCGGATTTTGCTCCCCTGCCCAACCGAAACATTGTCGCAGAGCACACTTCCTTCCCCAAGCGTCACACCCTCTCCAAGTGTCACGTTTCTGCCGATGTAAACCGGCGGAGCGATCTTCGTCCCCGGCGGGCAGTCCGCCGCGTCCTCAGAACGGTGAACCGCCCCGGAGAGCTCGCAGTCCACCTTTCCCTCCAGCATGTCCCGCTGGCAGTCGATATAGCTTTTGATATCGCCGATATCCTTCCAGTAGCCTTTGGCTTCATAGGCGCAGAGCGGCATCCCGCGCCGGAGCATTTCGGGGAAGATGTCAAAGGAAAAGTCGGAGGGCTTTCCATCCGGGATCAAGTCCAAAACCGCAGGCGACAGGATGTAAATCCCGGTGTTCGCAAGCCCCGTCACACAGTTGAGGCGGGACGGCTTTTCCAAAAAGCCGGTGATCCGTCCGCCCTCTCCCATCTGGACGAGCCCGTACTCGCGCGGATCCTCCACCTGGGTTACGACAAGGGTGGCGGCCGCCTTCGCCTGTTTGTGGAATGCAAAGGCGGCGGTCAGGTCGAAGTCGCACATTGCATCGCCGCTGATGACGAGGAAATCCCCCTCTGTTTTCGCCGCATTTTTCACGCTCCCCGCCGTGCCGAGCGGCTTGTCCTCATAGGCGAAGGAAAGGGGAATCCCCTTGTACTCCCCGCCGGGAAAATGGGCTTCCAACCGGTCCGCCAGGTACATTAAGGTCAGCACGGCGGAATCGCAGTCGTGTTTCTTGAGCAGGTCGAGGATATAATCGACAACCGGGCGGCCGCAGAGCGGGGCGAGCGGTTTTGGAATCTCACAGGTGAGCGGGCGCAGGCGGCTGCCTTCTCCGCCCGCCATAATGACAGCATACATAAATATCCGATCCTTTCAGGGCAGCCTGTTTCAAGCAGGCCGGTTTTTAGTATTATTGTCATTTTCCGCCTGGTTTATCAGCAAAAATATGTATAGGTTTTCTTGGTTTTCCTAGTGCCATTCCGCAAAATTTATGTTATACTAAAATAAGTTTAGGCTTCTTTCAGGCCTCTGAAATCAGAGGCAGCGATAGGCGGCGCGGCTTTTTAAAACATTGCCGCGCAAAAAAATTCTGAAGGTGAAAACTGTGAACAAAAACTATGACGTCATTGTTGTCGGAAGCGGCGTGGCAGGGCTCTACTGCGCCCTCAACCTCAAGCCGGACGCCAGGGTTTTGCTGCTGTGCAAGCGCCAGCTCACCCTGAGCAACTCCTCCTTAGCGCAGGGCGGGGTCGCCGCGGTCATCGACGAGGAAAACGACAGCATTACCTCCCACCAAAACGACACCCTCATCGCCGGCGGATTCAAAAACAACCCCGATTCTTTGCGCCTCCTCGTCACAAAGGGCCCGGAAGAGGTCCGGAAGCTCATCGACTACAACGTCGACTTCGACCGGGACGACAAAGGAAAGATCCACATGACCCTGGAAGGCGGGCACTCCAAGCCGCGGATTCTCCACCACAAGGACTGCACCGGCCGGGAAATCGTGGAAAAGCTGATCGAAGCGGTCAAAAAGCTCCCGAATGTAACCATCATGGAAGACACGATGGTCTGCGACCTGAAAAAGTCCGCGCACGGGTTCAGTGTCGACGCTCTCCATGTCAAAGAAAACCGGCGGGTAACCTATTCCGCCCATTTCTGCCTCCTCGCGACCGGCGGAATCGGGCGGGTCTACAAATACACCACCAACTCCAAAATCGCCACCGGGGACGGGATCGCCCTCGCTTACCGGATGGGTGCGAAGATCAAAAATCTCCACCTGGTGCAGTTTCATCCGACGGCGTTCAACAACGCCGACACCCGCGAGTGTTTCCTGATCTCCGAATCGGTTCGGGGAGAAGGCGCCTACCTGCTCAACTGCAACCGGGAGCGATTTATGGACCGGTATGACGAGCGGCTGGAGCTCGCCCCCCGCGACGTGGTCTCCAACGCGATCATCAAAGAGGAACAGCGGGTCGGGAGCGACCGATTTTTCCTTGATATCACCTATAAGCCTGCGGATTTCATCCGCGGCCGGTTCCCGATGATTTACCAGAACCTGATGGATCAGGGGTATGATATGACCAAGGACTTGATCCCCGTTTATCCCTGCCAGCACTACCTGATGGGCGGCATCGACGTGGGCCTCCACGGGGAGACCAGCATCGACGGGCTTTACGCTGCGGGCGAGTGCTCTCACACCGGCGTTCACGGGAACAACCGGCTAGCCAGCAATTCTCTGCTGGAGGCGCTGGTTTTTTCCAAGCAGGCGGCGCTTGATATCAACCGCCGGCTGGAAGAGCCGCTGCCCGCGCTTTCTCCCTATGACTTTCCGGCGCAGGAAAGCCCTCTGCCGCTGCCGAAGGGAATCCGCACCGAAGTGCGGGGAATCATGCAGAAGGCCCATTTCGTCGTCCCCAACCCGGCGGAGGCCCTGCGCGGCTTCGAGCGGCTGCGGGAGCTGAAAAACCTTCTGAATGAAGGCAACTTTGAAATAACGCCGGATTTTGTTGAAGCGCGGTCGTTGACAACCGTTGCCTACCTGATGCTCAAAGAAGTGATCTGATCCGAAGTTTGTCCCTAAATTTATGTTTTACCGAACCGATCAATAATTTACAGGAAAGGAACCATACCGGGTGCACCATCCTTTTCGGCGCCGAGGTATGGGGGATTATGTGTTATGAAATTACCGCAGTTTTATGTGGATGACCTGATCAAACGGGCGATTTCGGAGGATATCAATTATATCGACGTGACGACCGATTACCTCATCCCGGAGGGGAGCGTTTCCAGCGCCCGGCTGATCTCGAAGGACGAGGGGATTGTCGCCGGGATCGAGATCGGGATGCGGGTGTTCGAGCTCCTCGACAGCGGGGTGGAATACACCATACTCAAGCCGGACGGCTCCTCTGTTTCCAAAGGGGACGTGATCGCCGAGCTGAAAGGGAGCACCGCCTCTCTTCTCAAAGGGGAGCGGACTGCTTTGAACCTGATCCAGCATCTCTCCGGCATCGCAACCGCGACCAATCAGTGCGTCAAGCTGGTCGAAGGAACCAACGCCTCGATCGCCGAGACCCGAAAAACCCTGCCGGGGCTCCGCCCGCTTCAAAAATATGCCGTCGTCACCGGCGGCGGCGTCAACCACCGCTACAACTTAAGCGATGCGGCGATGCTCAAGGACAACCACATCGACGCCTACGGCTCTCTCACCAAGGCTGTGGAGGCGCTCCGCTCCAAAGTCGGCCACATGGTGAAGATTGAGGTGGAGACCCGCAGCCTGGAGGAGCTTCAGGATGCGCTTGCCGTGGGAGCGGACGTCATCATGCTGGACAACATGGACTGTGCCACGATGAAACAGGCGGTCGAGCTCACAAACGGCCGGGCCAAGCTGGAGGCATCCGGAAACATCACCCGTGAAAACATCCGGGAGGTTGCGGAAACCGGGGTGGACATCATCTCCCTCGGGGCGCTGACCCACTCGGTCAAATGCTTTGACATCTCGATGAAGATTCAGGGGGAAACCGCCTGAACCCGGGCGTCGCAAGCCTTCCGTTCAAACAGCGCCCTGCCCGCGCAGAGAGGGCAGCCCTTTCCCCGTTTACGGGATACAGGCCCCATCCATAAAAGCAGCTGAAGACCGCACCGAAGGACGACGCCTTTTGTGCGGTCTTTTTTCACAGAACGGCACGGCGGAGTACCTCCGCGGGCAATCGCGGCCGGGTGTCCCCGGCTGGACAATCGCGGCGGAGTGCCTCCGCCCGCAAACGCGATTCGTAAGTTGTACGAAAAGCGGGACTCGTAACCCGCGAGGCACGCTTCGCTTTTATGCAATGTACCTCGCAGGACAAAAGCCCAAAAATCGGTAAAACGTCGGGGTGCGAATTGGCCTGTCTGGCCACAGACATTGGCCACCGGGGCCACCCGGCGGGGTGCCGGGGCAGCGCCCCGGTTCGCCATCCGCAGAGGGCGAAATTCCTTTCCGTTACAAAGCGCAGGAGAGGCGAAGAATGTCCCGGTGGGACGTTCTTCGGTGGAGAACCCTCGCCGGGGGTTCTCCATGCGGCTCCAGCCGCAAAGCAGGATAACGCGCCTCGCAGGTCAATCAACTTTTTGACCGGTAAAGCGTTGGGGTGCGAATTGCCCCGTCCGGGCACGGACATTGGCCTACAGGGGCCACCCTGTCTCGCAGGATTGCGGCTCAAAAACCGGAAAGCCGTTTTCTTCATCAATTCTTAAGAGTTTCCCTCATTTCTTTTTAAACCGCACCCGCTCTATAATAGGGCTCAAGGAGGAGGATTATGTACCACATTTTAATCTGCGACGATGAGCAGGACATCGTCAACGCGTTGAAAATCTATCTTGCAGACCCCGATTACAGCCTATTTGAGGCGCACACGGGCAGAGAGGCCTTACAGGTGATGGCGCAGGAGGATATCCACCTGGTGCTCATGGACATCATGATGCCCGAGATGGACGGCATCTCCGCGATGTCGAAGCTGCGGGAACAGAGCAACGTCCCCGTCATCCTGCTGACGGCGAAAAGCGAGGATACCGACAAAATTCTCGGCCTGAACATCGGCGCGGACGACTACATCACAAAGCCCTTCAACCCGCTGGAGGTCACCGCGCGGGTGCGTTCCCAGCTGCGCCGGTACATGCGGCTCGGCGGCGGGGCGGTCAAGCCCCAAAGCTACCGGATCGGCGGCATCGAGCTGGACGACAGGGCCAAGTCGGTCACGCTCGACGGCGAACCGGTCAGTCTGACGCCGACCGAGTATGAGATCCTCAAGCTGCTGATGTCGAATCCGGGGCAGGTTTATTCCCCGAAGGAAATCTACCGCCAGGTCTGGAAAGACACCCCTTTCGGCAGTGACAACACGGTAGCAGTGCATATCCGCCACCTCCGCGAGAAGCTGGAAATCAGCCCCACGGAGCCTCGTTACCTCAAGGTCGTCTGGGGGCGGGGCTACAAAATCGAGAAAGGAGCCTCTATATGAAACGGTTTACCCGCACCGTCGCAGGGAAGGTGACGACAGCCGTCGTTTTTATCCTCTCTCTGTTTATCACCGTCTTCTGCATAATTGGTATAGTAACATTTATATCGCAAGATTTTTACTACCGTTCAGAAGAAGCGGTGATTGATACAAAAATCGAGGGTTGGATGAGAGGCGATGCATATCTGGCCAGTTACAGCTTTGTTCATTCGAATCCTTCCGATCTTTTTCTCTACCCCGTTTACAATACCAATTTCCGCTTTGTGATCTACAATCCATCTAAAAAAGTCGTCGCACAAAGCGAAGACTTTGAACTAAACAGTTTTGCGGCCAAATGGGACGAAATATATTATTTTACCCTCGAAAATTACACTGACGAAAATGGCCAGCCGACAGAGGAGCGATATCTTTCTTTTTCCGGCCCAGATTATCCCGCCGGGCAAAAAGATGTATACGAACTGCGCGCCTACCTGGTAAAGGGGCTGCCGGCCGTCGACAAATACGCTCAAGCCGTCTATTTAACCCAATTTGCCTACCCGATGCGCTATGCGGTTTATCCTATCGGCATCATCGCGCTGCTGCTCACAGTCACGAGCTTTGTCACCCTCCTCTGTGCCGCGGCCAGAAGGCCCGGCTCCTCGGAGCTCCGCCCCGGCCCGCTCAACCGGGTGCCGATCGACCTGATGATCGTGTGCACCGTGGCTGGGATTGCCGTCTTGGGAGCCGTAGCCGGCAGCTTCAGCTTTTATCCTTCGAATATGCTGGTCTCGGCGATCATTGTCGGGATTGTTTGCCTCGCCGTCATCGGCGCCTTTATCGGCTTGAGTATGAGCATCGCCGCCCGGGTAAAGCAGAAAACGCTTTTTAAAAATACCGTCGTCTGGAAATTCTGCAAGCTTCTCTCCTGGCTGTTTCGCAGCATCCCGCTCGTTTGGAAAACCTCTGTGTCCATCGGCGGCGTCCTGCTGTTAGACCTCCTCGTCTTTTTCTGCAACGTGAACTACCCGGAACGGCTGTTTCTCTTCCTGATCCTGGAAAAGCTGCTCTTAGCGCCAGTCGTCCTTTACAGCGCGCTGCTCCTGCGGAAGCTGAAAAAAGGCGGCGAGGCGCTGGCAAACGGCGACTTAAGCTACCAGGTCGATACCCGCCGGATGTTCTGGGACTTTAAGCTCCACGGCGAAAACCTCAACCACATCAGCGTGGGGATGGCCCGCGCCGTAGAGCAGCGGATGAGGAGCGAACGGATGAAAACCGAACTGATCACCAACGTATCGCACGACATCAAGACGCCGCTGACCTCCATCATCAATTACGCCGATCTAATCTCCAAAGAGCCGTGTGACAATCAAACCGTCACAGAATATTCGGAGGTGCTGCTCCGGCAGTCGGAACGGCTGAAACGGCTCATCGACGACCTGATCGAAGCTTCCAAAGCATCCACCGGCAACCTGGAAGTGACCCTCTCCCCCTGTGAAATCGGCGTTCTTCTGACACAGGCCGCCGGAGAATACGAGCAGCGGCTTCGGGATGCAGGGCTCGAACTGGTGACGGTTCAGCCGGAGCATCCGGTTCGGATTATGGCGGACGGCCGCCGACTCTGGCGGGTGTTTGACAACTTGATGGGCAACATCTGCAAGTACGCGCAGAACGGCACCCGCGTCTATCTGACGCTGGAGGAAGTGAAAGGGGATGCGGTCATCACCTTCAAAAATATCTCACGGGCGGCGCTCAATCTCTCCCCCGATGAGCTGATCGAGCGCTTTGTCCGCGGCGACGCCTCCCGCAGCACGGACGGAAACGGGCTCGGCCTTTCGATTGCCAGAAGCCTGACCGAACTCCAAAAGGGCCGAATGGAGCTCGCCATCGACGGCGACCTGTTCAAGGCGATTCTGCGCTTCCCGCTCATCATTCAATAGGGCTGCGGCGTCCGCCAGCCGCTCCCATCAGAAAACGGTCTGCCATCTGGAACGGCAGACCGTTTTTAACAAAAAGTTATTTTCTTTTAAAATATACACATAGTTCGTCTTATTCCTCCGCCATTTCAAACCATTCCTGCATCATGGCCTTTCCGTCTGCGGATGGGGTAAACCGCTTTCCATCCCGTTCCTCCCGGTAGCTGCCCTCGATCTGACGGAAAACCACCTTTTCCTCGTCGATCCGCGCCAGAAACCGGATAGCCTCCTTCCTGGTGACATAGTCGTAATTGGTCAGATTGGTCTGCATCGTATTGCTCAAAAGGCTGAATAGTTCATCGGTACGGGCGAGAATCCCCTCGGAAAAACGCTGTTCTAAGCCAGCCTTTATAAACACCGCCTGCTTTTCCAGCTTGGCGCTTTCAGGAAGTTCTGAAACCAGAGGGCTCGCCAAATACTCAAGTGTTTTTTTACCGCTCAGCAGTTGGAGTCCTTCCACCAGCCGGACAGTCTCCCCCGTACCCTCCGCCTGGTACTCCACCGTTTGCTCGACCTGGTATTCGATGCCGCCGACCTGATCGATCAAGCCGGACAATGCCTTTTCACTGCATTTCAGATAGCGGTCTACCTGGATGAAGAAGGCGTTCTCCACACCGCGGCAGACCATCTGGACGCCGCCGTAATCGTAAAGCTGCGGAAGGGTTCCGGTTTCGATGTTGACCGTGGCTTCCAGCTCCGGCGGGATCGGTACGACCCGGAACACCCGCTCCTCCGGAAAAAAGCGGAGAAGGGTGTAACGGTCGGGCGGCTGGGTGTCGTCCTTGCAGCACATGACGAGAATGGTGAGGCGGTCCCCTTCCACCGGCCGATATTCCGGCTCTCCCGCCACCGACTGGGGTGATGGTTCAGAAGGTGAAAACAGACCGGTAAACGCCATAATCCCCGTGCTGGCCACTCCAAGCACCGCCATCGACAGAAGAAACGCCAAAAAGAACGCCTTTGCATTGATGTGTTTTTGTCTTCCCATTTTGCCCATCCTTTCCCCTGAAAGTATGGGCAAAACCGCTTAAAAAATACAGACCGCCCAAAATAGGACGGCCTGTCTTCCTCAACCGCGTATGATCTGCTTCGCCTTGTTTACAAGCTGTTTGTCGTTGTCGTAGGTGAGGATGGTGTGCGCACGGTTGATCTCCACCCACTTGATCTGGGAGATTTCCTCCTCCTGCGGGGTATAGTCGTAGTTCTGCGCCCGCGCGATGAAATAGATGACATCCTTCTGGGTGTCCTTTTTCGGTGAATAGGAGATGACCTCCCGGAAGCTCGGGTCGATAATCACGTCGATCCCCGTTTCCTCTTTGATCTCTCTCAGCGCGGTTTCTTCCTCCGTTTCACCCGACTCCACATGCCCCTTGGGGAACGACCAATGCCCCCCGTTGGCGTGTTTGATGAGCAGCAGCTCGGTATTGCCGTGAAACCGGCGGAACACCAGCGCGCCGCATGATTTTTCCAGCGTCATAGCTTTTCCTCTCTCAGCAAATAATAATTGTTTTTATTATAACATAAATCACCATCATTCACAACACCTTAAAACCCCGATGTTTTCG
>CAZSIV010000008.1:0-50071 GCA_964607135.1 uncultured Oscillospiraceae bacterium
ATTATGCAGACTTAAATCCTACCGTTGGCTGTGAGCAGGGCGGCGTCCGTCCTGTCCTCATTATACAGAACAATGTGGGCAACCATTTCAGCCCGACCGTTATTGCAGCTGCCATCACTAGCAGAAGAAAAAAGGATATGCCGACTCATGTCCTGCTGGATGAAGAAGGGACAAGGCTTTTTGCAGACTCCCGCATTATGCTGGAACAGGTGCGTACAATAGACCGGGAACGGTTGAAAGAATATGTCGGCAGCGCTAACGCAGCGACCATGCAGTATGTGGATCACGCTATAGCCGTGAGCTTTGGCTTGGATGAGCTACTGACGCAGCAGGAAGAAACAGAAAAATGATATGGGCGTTGTTGGTTATGCCCGGTTTGAAAGCAAAAAAATCTCTCATATTTATTGCGGTTTGTGCTGGATATTGAGAGAACAACACGGTATACTGTGTATTGCGTAAAGGAAAGGAGGTTGGCAGATGAAACGATATAAAGTTGAAACCATATCAGAAAACACAGAAAAATACTTTTTAATCCGTGATTATGATACAATGGACATCGTGCTTCTGCCGACCAAGTACCTGAAGCACAAAATAATGTCCAACCGTTCGCCAAATACAGTGAGACGATCCGCCTTTGCCATCTGTTACTATCTGGAATACCTGAATGAAATACAGATGGAAATACCGCAGGTCTACGAGCTGGACTTTGAGACACAGAACGAACATTTCGTAAATTTCCTATACTGGCTGAAGGCTGGGAACCACACTCAGAAGGACAATATAAAACCGATTCATAACGGAACCTGTAACGCATACTTGGAAGATGTGTTCAGGTTCTTTCTTTATATCGAGGCACAGTATGAACAGCTTGGCGATCTCAAGGTGCTGTCCTACAACTACCATATCGCCGCCAATGCCGTAGGTGTAAAGAAAAAGCTCCGCTATCAATCCTTTAAGGGATACCTGAAAGCGGAGGATCGGAAGGTCAGACCAGCCGAGCATGAGGAAATCATTACAATCCTGCAGGCTTGCACAAACTGCCGTGACCAGCTCCTTCTGCTGCTGATTGCCGAGACAGGCTTCCGTATAGGAGAAATCCTCGGTGTAGATTACGCTCATGATATTGACTATCGAAACCACTTGGTAGGTGTGTACTTCCGTGAGGACAATGAAAACGACGCCAGAGCCAAAAACGCAGAATACCGAAAGGCGCGGATCAGCGACGGCACCTACGAATTTTTAATGTACTACCTTGCGGAGTATCGGGAGCTTCTCCAGCATCAGAGATACCTATTCGTCAATATTTCCGGCAAGACCGCCGGGCAGCCGCTGAAGGTGGACAGTGTTTACGATATGTTAACCCGCATGGAGAAAAAGACAGGGATTGACCTGACTCCCCATATGCTTCGCAGGTACTTCGCCAATATGCGGAGAAAAGACGGATGGCGGCTGGAACTGATCCAGCAGGCGCTCGGACATAAGCACTTGGATACCACCATCCGATATCTGAATATTATCGACGATGAACTGATAGAAGCCAGTCAGGAATTTTACGCAAAGCATTCCGCACTATATAGTGTAGAAAAACTGCTGTAGAAGGAGGTGACGAAAAATGCCCGCATATGCACTGAGACAATGGCAAGCGGAAGAAAAACCGTTTGCCCTGCCGGAAGAAATATCAGAAATTATTGACGGCTGTCAGGATGTATGCGAGACGGCGAAAAGGAAGCTAAAGCAGTTTCTTCGGGAAGAAAGAATCCAAAGCATCTTTGAAATGGATTATTCACTCAGGAAAGCCTACGAAGAATATTTGCAGGTCGATGAAGAAATCCAAGAGACAAACCGTTATATACTGGCCTTTGACCGAATGAAACAAGCACATATTCGGCAGCAGATGAAAACTCTCGCCGGAAGCTTCGAGTACCGATGGAGATTGGAAGACAAAGTCCTGTTCCTCCCATACCATCCGGATCAAGCTGTAGCGATGGAATTTGATACCGTCAGACACAGACCAAACATGGTATGGGATTTCAAACGAGACTGCCCAATGTCATTAAAAGAGCAGATATTCCGGACGCTGAACAGCGTTATCGATGTGTTCAAAGAACCAA
This sequence comes from uncultured Oscillospiraceae bacterium, assembly GCA_964607135.1. Classification (GTDB taxonomy): domain Bacteria; phylum Bacillota; class Clostridia; order Oscillospirales; family Ruminococcaceae; genus Metaruminococcus_A. The sequence continues at coordinate 2,112 of CAZSIV010000008.1, forward strand.
GACGGCGGGAATTCCGACTGTCAGGACTGCAGTGTTTATATGATTTTTGTGTGGAGTATGGAATCAAGGATATTGAGACGATTGACGCTAAAGAGGAAACAAAATTTGAGCAGTACCTTGCAGAGCATACAACGAGTAACAGTCGCAAAGAAATGTTGCTGCCGATCATGAACTATTGCAGGAAAACACTCTTCCTGCAAAGCGATGAAATCCATTGGAACGCCAATGTGTGGTATTTGGATAGGCTGCACCTTCCCAAAAACAGAATAAATCCAAGCAGCTCACTTGTCAGCATATCCTTTGCAGAGATTCCCTATCAGGATGATCGGCAGTGTGCAAAAGAATATATGAAATATCAATTCGGCGTTACAAGCAGGGCTGTCAGCACAATTACAATCGGCTATCGCGGATTGAGAAATATGCTGGTATGGTTTAACGAGCAGGAACAATCCATATGCGACTGCACGGAAGAACAGATGGAACGCTACATCAAAGAACTGCAGAATCAGCAAATCATTGCGAAAACCTATAATGAATATCTGGTTGAAATTTATCATTTCCTCAGCTTCCTAACGGTACGGGGATATTCCAAAAAAGTTCCCTTCCGCTTGGAATATTATCAGAAGAAAGTCATTCCCAAGCACCATGATCGGAGCGTATCACCAGAAGTGTGCATGGAAATGCTGGATAAGCTTCCCCTGCTGCCGGAGCATTTGCGATGTATGTACCTTCACCTGTGGTGCATCGGGCTTCGGATCAGCGAGGTATGCACTTTAAAAGGAAACGCATATTACCGTCAGGGAGAGGACGCATGGATACAGGTGTATCAGGTTAAGATGAAAACTTATAAGCGGATACCGATATCTGACGGATTATATAAAATCATGCAGGTGTACATTAAAAGGAACGGCATCGGCCCGGAAGATTACCTCTTTACCAATCAATACGGTGGCGCCTATCGGACGCAGACCTTCCGCTATCAAATGAAGAAGTTCTGCAGCGATAACGCCGTAGAAGGAGGTGAATACTTATTCCAATCCCACGATTACCGCCATACGGTGGCGACCTTTTTCTACGACAGCGGCGTGTCCCTGCAAAGCATACGGGACTATCTCGGCCACGATTGCGAGGAAATGACAGAGCAGTATATTGACTATATGCCAAGAAAGATTGCAGCCGCAAACACAGAATTTTTCGGGAAACCGGGCAACAGTCTGGCTTCCTGCCTGAAGAAAGGAGGCAAACATGGACAATAAGGTATTCTACCGAGAGCTGGAATGCGGGATAGCAGCCATTCAAAACGGGAAAAGCCTTGATGCGGAAACCGACTACTATGACCTATCCCTGCTCCCCACAGATACCATGAAGGAAGAATTCCGTCGGTATCTCCTGCACAGAGGCAAAAATGTGTCCCTGAGAACTGTCAAAGCAGATAAAACCTATTATAAACAGCTTTGTCAGGCGATTCAGCGATCAAGAAAGAAGCCTCACAGCTTTACCGATTGGAATGAAAAGGAATGGATAAAGCTGCTCCATATATGGATGCTGGAAAATGGCACGGCATTCTTCTGTGAGAAAAAGACGGTTTATGGAACAATAACCAAAGTACAAGCTCGCTTGATTCGATATGTAATGTGTATCCTCCGATTTTTACAACCGCAGGATCAGCGGCCGGAGAAGGAAAAAGATATATGGCGTTTGGAAAACTTGGGGATTGTGATAAACGATAACCCGATTTACAAGACGGAAACGCTGAACTTTACCGGAATATCACAGGAAGGTATTCGGGAAGAATTCAAGCAGGCGGTCTATCAGCACCTGAAATTCGAGAAGCTCGGAACGGTGAAACGGGAAATGACTTCCATGCGTCAATTTTCAGCCTACTTGAGAGAAAAGGAAAAAGACATAAAATCCTGCTCCGAGATTGACAGAGCCTTGCTGGAAGATTATCTGATACACAGGGCAACGGATGGAAGCTCCGGCAGAAGCAACAGCGACACTATCCTGAAGCTACGGAATGTGCTGGAAACCATCGGGAAAATATGTGGATATTCGAATTTGGAACGGCTGTTTATCAGTACAGATATCCCATCCGAAATCCAGCCTGAATTCAAAACTTACTCGGAAGATGAACTGAAACGGTTGAACGCACATATCACCAAGCTGGATGTACAGCTTACAAGGTGCATGGTCATTCATCAGATGCTCGGAACGAGGATATCTGATACACTGACACTGCGGCGTGACTGCCTCTCCAATCGGAATGGCTTAGACATCATACGGATTGTACAGGTCAAAACCAGCACTTATGAAAAACCAATCAGTGCAGAGCTTGCCGCCCTGATCCGCAAATCCATTGAATGCTCCGAACAGCGGCACGGCGAGTCAGAATACATCTTTGTGGATGCAAAAGACAGCAGCCGACCGCTTCAATACACAACCATCAAGCACAAAGTCCTCGGACTGATTCAAAAGGAAGGATTAACGGATGATGAGGGAAAGCCCTTCCGATTCGGATCGCATATGTTCCGGCGCTCCTACGGAGTAAAGCTGACAGAGCTGCACTTAGATGACTGGACGATTGCCAAGCTGCTGGGACACAAGAGCCTGGGGGCGGTCAAGCATTACCGCAAGATGAGCAACCAACTGTTGGCAGACGAGACTCGCCGGGCAAGAGAAGCACAGACAAGAATCCTGCTGGCACACTTAGAGGGATGGGGTGATGAATATGAGCAAATACGACAGGATGATTGAAACCAACAAGGAACGCAGCGACGAGAAAGTCGCCTCTGCGAAAAGAGCAATCCGAAAATTAATGGAAGATGGTGAACGGATTTCCGTGCCACAGCTTATGAAGATGACAGGGCTGTCAAGGGGATTTTTCTACAAAAACGCAATCGTGAGAGCTGAGATTGACCGTGCGATAGAGCAACAGGCAGGAACAGTCGATCCACGAAGAAGCATCCTTGACCAAGCGATGGATAGTCGAATCGAGCTTCTCCAGCAACAGATTGCAGAACTGAAGCGGGAGAACTCCAAACTACTGGCAGAAAATCAAAGACTGCAAAAGGCACTGAATAAGAAAAGCCTGAACATTATTAAAAACTTATAATTAACGAATTCGTACATAGAGCCAGCGGCATTTTTGAACCGCTGGCTCTGTCAGTTATAACTGAAAGGTTTGCACTAAGAAACTAATAGAGACTTCTGTTTTCTCTCCAAAAGAGGTATCATTCATAATAGGCATAATAGCATATACAATCAAAGTATTTGCTATGCGGGCGAAAGCGCAATATAATTTATGTGAGAGGTTCCGTCTCTTCAACTTAGAAGAAAGGGACAGAACACAAAACACATTTTTGTATGGCGTTACGCCCAGTGTTTTCAAGGGATTACAGAGGCAGGCTACAGTTTGGACGCCCAACTGGTCCCAGTACGTCGACCAGGCGGCGGTAAACCCGATCACCAAATATGACAACGTCATGTATACCCTCCACTTTTACGCCGCCACCCACACCGATTCGCTGCGGAACACCATGACTGCCGCCATCGGGAAGGGGCTCCCCATCTTCGTGTCGGAATTCGGGATCTGCGATGCGAGCGGAAATGGCGGAATCGACACCGCCCAGGCAGATCAGTGGATCGACCTCATGGATCGGAACGGGGTGAGCTATGTCGCTTGGAATTTGTCGAACAAGGCGGAAACATCCGCCATCCTCCGCAGCGGGTGCGGTAAAACCTCTGGTTTTGGAGCAGCCGACCTGAGCGATTCGGGAAAATGGCTCTACCGGATGCTGACCGGAAAGGATGCTGTTTCCGCCCCTTCCCCTGCCCATCCTTCGCTCTCTTCCCCCTCTGGCGGCGGAAATACGGCGCCCGCCGGGAATGAAAGCACCGCGAAGCCGGAAGGGAAGGTCGGCTATACCGCACAGCTGCAAAATCAATGGGAGTCGGGCGGGGAACACTTCTTCCAGTACAGTCTGACGGTCGAAAACCACTCCGGTGCGGATTGCAGCAGGTGGCAGATTTCGGTCCCCTTTAATGGAGCAGTCACCTTGTCGGACGGCTGGAACGGGGACTATTCCGTCAGCGGGACGACGCTGTCGATCAGCTCAAAGGATTACAACGGAACGGTCCCCGCAGGCGGCAGCACCGGCAACATTGGATTTATCGTCAAAGGCGGAAAAGAGCTGAAAATCACCCAATGACCAGCGGTGCTTTCAGCAAAAGCGCCTACTCCGTTTGCGCCGGAAAGGCGGTTTTGATATAGAACGCGTTCGGGTTCAAAGCGCCTTTCCCTTGTATTTTTGAGGGAGCTGTGCTATACTGATTTTATCCATAGGCGCAGGCAAGGGCGTCTCAGGGCTTCGTATCCTTCCCGTTTCAAAAAAGCATACCCGCGGAGGCGATATTACAGGCTATCGGGTGGAAGGAAAAAACGGTAAAACAGCATCTCGGTAAAGGAGGAACTTCAATGTACGCTCCAGATTTTTACGATTTTTCTTATAGGTACGATTTCAGCGACTTTTTTGGCCAGACGGTCACCCTCTGGCCCGGCTACACAGTCAACATGGTTCAGCTTATCTCCACGATTATTGCCACCGTCCTCAGCCTGATGTGCTATATCTTTTTGGCGGTCGCCCTTTACTCAATCGCAAGAAAACAAGGGATCAAGCCGGCGGGACTGGCGTGGGTGCCGATCTTGAACTTCTACCTGCTCGGCAAGGTGTCGGACGTCGTCAGTTCGGCTGAGGGGAAAAGGACCCATCGGCGGATCAGCCTTGTGACGTTCCACACGATCCTCAGGGGGCTGTCTCTGGGCCTGTCCGTTTATCTGCCGGCGATTTTGAATTTCATCTTCCAGTTCATGATCTACTACAACTACTACCAGCCTCATCCGGGCAGCAGCTCTGATTCCGTCGCCCCCGTCGTCGCTCCGGTTTTGGTGACGATTTTCTCCGTATTGCTGATCGCCACCATTTCGATTCTCTATTTTGTCTTCCTGATGCGGGCGGTTTATGTGATCTTAAAAGACCGTTCTCCGCGCAACTGTGCGCTGATGATTATCCTGTGCATCTTTGTCAGCTATGCGATCGGCCCCTGCCTCTTCGCCGTGCGGAACAATCCTTCCATATCGGAGGCGCAGATGAATTATTTCCGCCAGCAGCGGGAACAGCAGGCAGAAGCCGCAGCCCGGTACCAGCGGGAGCAGATGGAAAAAGCGGCGGCTGAACAGGCAGCTCAGCAGAGCCAGCCGGAACTGCGTTCGGAAAATCAGAACGATGTCCCGAACGAATAGATGAAAGCTAAGTGCGTCTTCCGGCGCATAATAAAAAGGAACCGGCTTTGAATGAAGTAGCATAAAGATAGGAGACACGGTTTTTCGTGTCTCCTATCTTTTGATGTATAATGAGAAAAAGGCGGTGAAAAGATGCGAAAAGAATATACATTACATAGCAAGGAAGAAAAACTGGAGATAGTAAAGCGATATTGATCAGGGGGGCGAAGCGGCTCTTGAAAAAGCGAAGTGTACCGGTTACCCCATCCTTTTGCACAGCGATCAGGACAATCCGTACACATCGGCAGGCCATCGAGCCTTACTTAGAGAATACAGCGCTGTTCATAGCATGTCAAGAGCCGGAACGCCCAGAGACAATGCTGTCATGGAAAGCTTTTTCGGCCGCTTCAAGAACGTCTTGCGCTTTCGCTTACGTTATTGGGAGTGCGACAATTTTAACTTCGTCGTTGAACAAGCCGTTCATTATTTCAATTATGAACGTCCTGTTCGTAAACTAAATGGAAAGCCACCTGTCCTATTTAGACTTGAACAGACAGCTTAGTCCGGTTTTTGCTGTCTTCTAACTATTGATTATTTCACTGAAAAGACGCCGGCCTTTTGCCGCTCGAGCCCGGGCGCTCCCATCCCTTCGAAGATCACCAGAGAAGCTCAGCAATAGGGTATCTACAAAAAACGCGGGAAACGGAAAGGACAGCTATTTAAAGTGCCGCCCGTTTATGGGCGTGTGTGCGGCGTCTCGTTTTGTGTAAGCCGGTAAACAGGCCTTCAAATTTTGTGCAAACCATCGCCCAGTGCCGGGCCGGGCCGCTTTGTAGCTTCGCTGAAAGAGGGCATTGGTTTTCAAAAAGCTGAGGATGTGTTCCGACAAAAAACCGAAGCCGTTTCATCGAACCGCTCCGGTTTGCTTTTATGTAATTCAAACGCGAATCAGGCCTTTGCCGCCTTGACGGCCGCCTTTTCCAGCTTCCGCAGTTCCTTATCCTTTGCGAAGTACTCTTTCGTCTCCCGTGCGATGACGCCGCCCAATACGACCAGGGCGATCAGGTTCGGCAGTGCCATCAGGCCGTTGAAGATATCGGCAAGCTTCCAAACCGCTTCCACTGTCATGTAAGGCCCGATGAAAACAGCGAGGATGTAGATCCAGCGATAGACCGAAACAATCTTCTTCTTCTTCCCGTTAGAGAGGTATTCGAGACAGCGCTCGCTGTAATAGTCCCAGCCGAGGATGGTAGTAAAGGCGAAGAAGACAAGGCAGATCATCAGGATAAACGAGCTGACCTCCGGCGGCCAGAAGGGCATCCCGGACTGGAAGGCATTCGTTGTGACTGCGACGCCCTCCAGCCCGATATTCCAGGAGCCGGTAATCACGATGCAAAGCCCGGTCATGGTGCAGATGACGAGGGTGTCGATAAAGGTGCCGGTCATCGAGACGAGCCCCTGGCGGACAGGCTCCTTGGTCTGGGCGGCAGCGGCCGCAATCGGAGCGGAGCCTAAACCCGCCTCATTTGAAAAGATGCCGCGGGCGATCCCCTTTTGCATCGCGATCATGATTGCGCCCAGCGCACCGCCGGCAGCCGCCCGGAAGCCGAACGCGCTCTCGACGATTTCGGCAATCGCCCCTGGGATCTTCTCCGCGTTGCAGAGGAGGAGCACCAGGGCGAAGATCACATAAAGGACGGACATAAACGGGACGATGATCTGCGAGACGTTGGAAATCCGTTTGATCCCGCCGATGACGACCAGTCCTACCGCCAAGGTGACCAGCGCGCCGGCAATAATGACGGTCCAGGAGTAGGTCTTGCCGAACAGGTTGATCCCCCAACTGGTATTCGGGTCAAAAAAGTTGTTGACCGCCGAGGAGATGCCGTTGACCTGTGTGATGGTTCCAATTCCGAGCAGGCCCGCGCCGAGGCCGAAGACGGCAAACATCTTTGCGAGCCATCTCCATCTGCGGCCCATCCCGTGTTCAATGTAGTAAAACGGCCCGCCCAGTACATGGCCGTCTTCCCCGATGCGGCGGTACTTGATCGCCAACACGCCCTCCGCGTATTTGGTCGCCATTCCAAAGAAGGCGGCGATCCACATCCAGAAGAGCGCGCCCGGCCCGCCGGCGACCAAGGCGGTCGCCACGCCGACGATATTCCCGGTTCCGATCGTTGCGGAGAGAGCGGTGCAGAGCGCGCCGAAGCTGCTGACTTCGCCCGAGCCGCCCTCTTCATTCTTCACCATGAACTTGAGCGCCCGCGGCAGATGCCGGATTTGCAGGCACCGCACCCGGATGGTCAGGTAAATGCCGACCGCAAGGATCAGCACGATCAGCGGAATGCCCCAAACCTGGTCGTCCACCCATTTCAGGGCATTGGTAATCTGATCCCACATCGTTCTCAATCCTCTTTCCTTTTTATTTTCAGGGCAGATGTGCAGGCGGCTTCCGGGCGTGGGAAACGCCTTTAAAAAGAAAGCCCCCCGGCAGAACGCGGAGGACATGTTGATATGATCCCGCCTGCATCTTTCGTCTGCCGCCATCGCTTAAAATCCGTACAAAACGGATCCGGGGCAAAAGACACAGGTTTTCATTGCCGCTCTGTCCTTTTGCCTGAGAGATTGGAAAACCAAACCGGTTTTCCGTACACCTTCGGCGCCCTTGCGGGACTCTCCAGAGTACTGCAACACTACAGTATTTACATTTTACCATATATTTTGACAGCCTGCAATATTGTTTTTACAGACGGTTCAAAAACGATTCACAAACGCGGGCCGCCAATCCGTCTCAAAGACGCGGAAACGCTTTTTCGTCAACCAGGCTGCGGGGCCCCTAATCCAGATCCTTTCTGAAGATCAGCTCAAACGGTTCCCCGGCAGGGAGAAAGCCTCCGACTTCGCGGTAACCCAGCCTGCGGTAAAAATGCTGGGCCTCTTCTGCCGACGAGGTGGATGTCATCACCCGCCCGAACCCCTGCTCCTTCATCAGGCTCTCCCAGAAAAGGACAAACTCTCTTCCGAAGCCCTTGCCGCGGAATCCCTCCCTGAGCCGGAGCATGTTCATAAAGGGGATTTCATCCCAGAAGAGCCCATACCGAAGCCAGCCGGCGAAGACGCCGTCCTCCTCCGCGATGAGAACCCGTTTCTGCTCGACCGCTTTTTTGAGCATCTCCTCCGAAATCCAGCGGTCGTGGGATGCGAGGATGCCGAGGTCGTTCAGGTTCGCAAAACGGTATTCCATCGGATAAAGCTCCTTTCCGTCACAGCTCGTTTTCCCATTCCGCTTCCCTGAAGCCGACCAGTACGGTGCGGTCTGTCACGAGAATCGGGCGCTTGACCAGCATCCCGTCCGTGGCAAGGAGGGCAATCTGCTCCTCCTCCGGCATCGAGGGGAGCTTTTTGGCCAGCCCGAGCGATTTATAAACGAGGCCGGATGTGTTGAAAAAGCGCTTTAACGGCAGGCCGCTTTTTTGATGCCACCCTTTGATCTCCTCCGCGGTGGGATTCTGCTCCTTGATGTTCCGCGCCTCATAACCGATCCCGCGCTCGATCAGCCATTTTTCCGCCTTCTGGCAAGTGGTGCATTTGGGGTACCCGACAAATAGATTCATTTCTGTTCCTCCTCTATCACGTGCTGAACTCGGCCGACCTGCCCGTCTGTCAGCATCACCTTGATCCCGTGGGGATGGGTTTGGCTGTTGGTTAAAATCCGCGCGACCCGGCCGCGGGTCAGCTTTCCGGTCGGCTGATCCTGTTTCAGCACGATATCGACCAGCAACCCGGCCTTGATGCAGCTGTGCACCGTTCCGTCCATCCGTTACCTCCCCCCGGCGACCTTCCAAAGCCGCACAATGTTTCTCATGGCAAACCCCAGATTTTCCCGGCTGAAGCGGCGGCTGACCGAGAAATCCTGCGGCAGGCGGTTGATGGAAAAGGCGGCGGAAACCCCCAGCTCGTAAGAAGCTTCGGCCCCCTCGTCCAGCCCGCCGGCGACCACGATCACCGGGACGCCGGCCTGCTTCGCCCGGCGTGCCACCCCTGCGACGACCTTCCCCCGCAGGCTTTGGGAGTCGAGCCTTCCTTCCCCGGTGAAAACGGCGTCCGCTCCTTCCAGCATCCGGTCAAAGCCGACTGTGTCCAGCACCGTTTCGATCCCCATCTGGATGCGGGAGCCGAAAAAGGCGGCCATCCCGGCCCCCATCCCTCCGGCGGCGCCCCCTCCGGCCAGCTCGCTGAAATCTGTCCCGAGGTCGCGGGCGATGCAGCCGCTGAGCTGCCGCAAACCGCTGTCGAGGCGGCGGATCATCTCCTCATCCGCCCCCTTTTGCGGCCCGAAGATGCAGGCAGCCCCATTTTCCCCGTAAAGGGGATTGTCGATGTCGCACATGGTGACGATCTCCACTCCGTCCAGGGCGGGGGCCCGTCCAGAGGCATCGATCCGGACAACCTCGGACAGGGTTCCGCCCACCGGGACGAAAGATTCCCCCGCGCGGTTGTAAAACCGAATGCCGATTGCCGCCGCCGCCCCTGTGCCGCCGTCGTTGGTGCAGGAGCCGCCCAGGCCGACGACGATCCGCCTACAGCCCCGTTCCGCCGCGTTCAGGATCAGCTCCCCGACGCCGTAGGTCGTCGTCTTTTCGGGGTTTTTCCGCCCTTCCACCAGCGGAAGGCCCGCACAGGCCGCCATCTCGATTACAGCGGTTTTCCCTCCGTCGATCAAGCCGTAAAAGGCTTCGGCCGGCTCGAAATAGGGGCCGGTTACGGTCAGAGGAACCCTTTCCCCGCCCACGGCCGACAGGAAGCAGTCCACGCTTCCTTCGCCGCCGTCTGCGACCGGGACTGAGAGCGTCTGACAACCGGGGTACGTTTCCCGAACAGCCTCCGCCATGGTTTGGCAGATCTCCTGCGAGCTCAGTGTCCCCTTAAATGAATCCGGGACGAGGATCACCTTTTTCATCGCTCTTCCTCCACAATCACCGAAACGCCGTCCGGGATCACCGTGACGGAGGCATCCGGTTTTTTCAAAATTTCGCGGGCCTGCTCGAGCCCCTCTTCGACCGAGTGGACCGGCGTCATGTGGATGGCGCGGACCATCTCGTCCGGCGCGTCGGACAGGTAGAGGACGGTCGCTTTTTGGAGGACGCGGGCAAAGATCTGGGACTGCCACTGGTCGGGGATGGTTTCTTCCGCGGGGGTGGCGCGAAACCGCGCCATCATGACGTCCAGGTTTTTTTCTTCCGCAAAGGTGCGGTAAAACGCCTCCCCGCCGTGGCCGTCGTTCGACTTGGCGAGCATCAGGATGACGCCGCCCGGCTTCACGGTCGCCTCGGCTGCCGTCATTCCTTTGACCGCCTGGTAAATGTTCTGGTCAAGTGGATATCCTCCGTTGGTCGAGATCACGATCTCCGCCGGCGCAGCTTTCACCCCGCAGAGGCCGGAGAGGAAGGATACACCGGCCTGATGCGCATCCTCACAGCCGCCTGCCGCGGCAAAGACCACCCGCTTGTCCGGGGAGAGCACCACATTCAGAATGAAGGCCAGCCCGCAGGCCTTCGCCGCATAGAGCATATCCCGGTGGATCGGGTTCCCGTCGAGGATTCCGGTGCGGGCGCGCGGGTCGTCGATAAAGGCGGCGCAGTGGTTCGACACCACCGTCTCCCGTCCGGCGACGCCGGGCAGGACGCTCTTCCGCCCGCCGGAATACCCGGCGAAGAAATGGGGCTCGATAAATCCCTCCGACACCAGCAGGTCGGCCTCTGCCGCCAGACGGTTCAGGACGAGCTCCCCGCCGGAGGGGAGCCGGCCGAGATGGATCAAATTTTCCTCGTCGTCGCAGTCGTGTACGACGATCCGCTCCTGTTTTAAGAGCGCTTCTCCGAATTTATAGCGCTTTTCCTCCTCCGTCATGCTGCGGTGGCAGCCCGTGGCAACCAGGATGGTGACCTCCGCCGCCGGGTTCCCCTTCCGGATTTCCCGCAGCATCGGCGGGAGCAGAAGCCTGCTCGGAACCGGGCGGGTGTGGTCGCTCGCGATCAGCACCACCTTTCGTTTCCCTTTCGCGAGTTCTGCAAGCGGTGGGGAGCCGGCGGGATTTTGCAGGGCTTCCTCCACCAGCTCCGCTTCGCTTTGTTCGGGGGAATAATCGTGCAGCCGGGAAACCAGCACGCCGCGGAGATTTTCCTCCGGCAGGGTGCAGGGGAGGGTACCGGTTCCATAGGGAAGCTGGATTGTCTTCATCATCATCTGATTCTCCATTTCGTTCTCTGGTCTGTTTCTGGATTCACGCCCTCACTGGCAAGGGCAGGCACCTCTTTTATTATCCGAATTATATCGCGTTGCTTCCGCAAAGTCAAACGGCATTTCCCATATTTGGGGGCAGGGCTGCGGTGAGAGCGGTTTTATCCTGCGGGCCTGTGCCCAGGCTGGACAATGCCCGTGACCGGGCAGGACAATACGCACACCAAGGTTTTACCAGTTTTTAGGTTTTTGACCTGCGAGGCGTCTTGCGGGTTACCAACGTTATTACTTATTCTACCTACGGATCGCGTCTGGCCAGTCTGGCCACAGACCGCGACTATTCAGCCGGGATCACCCGGCCCTGCGAGGCGCATTGTATGAAACATGTGCCGCATGGGTTACCAACGCTGTTGCTTGCACCACCTGTGAATCGCGTTTGGCAGGCCCGGCCACGAGTGCGAAGGCACTCCGCTGCACTTGTCAATCGAGGGTGATGGAATTAGACAAACGCTGGAGCAAGAGGCAAAAACCCGACCCGGCAGCCAAACAGCCCCGGCCGGACTTTTGTCCAACCGGGGCTGTGTTCAGCTCATTATGATATAAAACGAGGTTGCATACGCCGTCCGCCGCTCATTCCTTCTCCTCAGGCGGGAAATAGCGGATCAAATCCGAAATATTGCATTCCAAAGCGCAGCAGATTCTCGCAAGCACCCCCAGATCCGGTCTGTAAATGATATTTTTACAGTATGCTTGCAGCTGTGTGTACTGGAGCTCCGCCGCCCTCGTCAAACTGCTCTTGCTGATCTTGTTCTTCGACAGGTATTCTTCCAAAACGATTTCACACCTGCCCCAATCGACTTTATAATTCAACATGAAGTTACTCCTGCTTTTTATTTATTATCTTTAGTATAAATATTTAAGTATGCACTTGTAATCTCTTAATATATGCAGTATAATTATATGCAGTATTAACTCAGTTATTCTTTTTTGCCGGCAGCGCTTCGGCGTTTGCTAAATATTTACCCCTTGGTGTTCGGCACCCCTTTTACTGAACACCAGAAAGCACAGGCAATTAAATTGCCTGTGCTTTCCCTTTTGTTGTTTATTTTTTTATCCGACACTGCGGGTCATTCTATAAATCCTATAGGAGTCCCGATTTTTTCTATCCACAAGCCTCTCTTACGCTCTGTCAGAGACAGGTGGGGCATACCCGATTCCGACCGGAGAAAGGGTTGCGGTACGGCAAAGAATGTCAAAAATCCCGGGTCACGTTGCGGAGCCATTTTTGACTCTTATACCGCCAAATGGTAAAGGGGAGCTTGATGATCTCGTCGCTCATCAAAACCACATAGACCCAGGGGATGCTCCAGCGGAAGACGAAAGCGCAGAGAGCGCCGAGCAGGATCGAGCCGCCCCACATGGTCGACACGTCGAGGAAAAGGCCGAATTTGGTGTCCCCGCCTGCGCGGAAAATCCCCACGATCATGGTGGTGTTGATCGCCTGTCCGAAGACGAAATAGGACATGACCCCCATCATGATGACGAGGTACCCCTGCGCTTCAGATGAAAGGTTCATCAGCGCGAGGACGATCGGGGCGACTCCCAGAACGATCAGTGCGCCGATTCCGCCAAAGATCAGGGTCAATCGGATGAAGCGCTTGGCGTAAAGTCTCGCCTTCTCGTAAAGATTCCCTCCGATCGCCTTGCCGATCAGGATCGCCGTGGCGTTCGCAATCCCGAAAGCGACCACCGTTGCGAGCTGGCGGGTGACCTGCGCGACCGAGTTCGCCGCGACCACTGGGCTTCCCAGATGGCCGATGATGACCGAGTTCATCGACACGCCGAGCCCCCACATCAGCTCGTTGAGGGTGACGGGGATCGAGAACCGGAAAAAGTCGCGGAACAGAATTTTGTTCCGGACAAAAAGGTTTTTAAAGTGGAGACGGACCGGGTTGGATTTCTTCCGGGAATAGACCAGCGTGATGGCCAGCTCCAGCGTACGGGCAATGACCGTCCCGATCGCCGCGCCCTGGATGCCGAGCTTCGGAAAGCCGAGGAGACCGAAGATCAGCACCGCGTTGACCCCGATATTGCACAACAGGGAGCAGAGGTAGACGATGGTGGAGATGACCACCTTTTCCACGCTCCGCATGATGTTCAGATAGACCATCGTCACCGAGGTGAGCAGGTAGGAAACCGCCACGATCCGGAGGTATTTGACCCCTTCCTCGATTACCGGCTGCTCCGCCGTGAAGATCGACATCACCTGGTAGGGGAAAAGCTCTACCACAACCGTGAAAAGGAAGGCGACCAGAATCGAAAACCGCATCGCGATCCCGATGACCTTTTCGATGGTTTTGGTATCCCCCTTGCCCCAGTATTGGGCCGTCAGCACAGCCGCCCCCGAGGTGAGACCGAAAAAGATCAGCGTCATCACAAACTGAACCTGACCTGCCAGCGACGAGGCGGAGAGGACGGTTTCCCCGACGCTCCCCAGCATCAGCACGTCCGCCGAGGTGACAGCGACGTTGATTAAGTTCTGGAGCGCCATCGGCAGCACCAGAAAAAAGACCGACTTATAAAATGACCTGCGCTCCTCCTTGGAGCCCAAAGCGAATTCTGCCACTTGATCCCTGCTTTCCAAAAATATAGATTCCACCCCCTTCCGCCGCCCGGCAAAAAGGGGATGGAACCTATTGTAACACATTTTGTCAAGCGGCGGAAGAGAAAAACTTATAGAGCGAGCTCCTCCCCCGGCGCGACGATGATCCGACCGCTCGCCTGGAAGGCATCCGCCGCCTGCCGGTCGAAGAGGCCGCCCGGTTTCATATGGATCGGGATGCTGTGCCGCGCGCCGACGGCTGCGGCGCAGGCGGAGGCTTCGGCCGCATCCATGTTGTAGATCCCGTCGATGGGGTAAAAGGCGTAATCGATCCCAAGCCCCGGAGCAGTCTCCTTCATCCAGTCGGTCGTCGAGGTGTCCCCCGAAGCGTAGATGGTCAAGCCGTCGAAGCGGAGAAGGTATCCGACGCACTCCGACCGGTCGTGATGGGAGTTGTAGGCAGGCACCGCCTCGACCTCGACGTCCTTGACCGAGAAGCGGCGGTATTCCCCGCCCTTGAGCGCATCCTCATGGGTGATGACCGCACAGTCCTTCTGTTTGGCCGGAAGGGATACGACATTGTGGTCGTGGTGCCCGTGGGTGACGAGGATCAAATCGGCGGGGAGATCATAGCCTTCCCCCGCGAATGGGTCGAGATAGATCACGGTTCCCCCGTCCGTTTGGAACCGAAGGCTGCCATGCCCCTGATAAAAGAATTTTGCCATTTTAACCGCACCTCTTTTTGATAAAATTATTTTCCCCGTTTCAGACTTCTGAAATTTTGGAGAATCTTATACATCGTTTAATCACCCGGCTAACCGGTAGGAGATCTATTCTGGATTTCCTTTGCCAATCTGCTCCTTTCCAGGGTTCCGTTTTTAATATGCCGCAGCAGGATGATCGGATTATAACTGTAGGATAATCTTGTTTTGTAATAATTGATCCACTCTACGGCGGCAAATATTAAAATGAAAGCGGAAAGAATTGTCACAGCAGTATTTTTATGATGAACCACAATGATCGGCAATCCCAGACATAATAAAAAAGCGTCTGCTATTTTTATCACGCCGTATATCTTTCCCGTGTATTTCGCAGCGAACCGAGGCGCGGACAAACGCTTTGATAAGATCCACCAGTAAACGGAGCCTTGAACAAGAATAAAAGTCAAGACGGACAGCGGATAGATCACTGCAATGAACATCTGCGTATCTGTCAGCCACACTTTCATTACAAAAAAGCAACCCCAAAAGGATATTGCCGCCGCAATTTCCCCCGTCCATAATTTTGTCAGCTTCTGTTTTACTTTTCTCGTCGGTAAATTCATGCTTTCCCCTTAAAGCCCCTGGTTTTCTTCCAGCTTAACTCTTCGATAAAATTTTAACCTACCAGTACCATTATAATCCCTTTTTTACAGAAACACAATTTCGAAAAGAAAAAGGGTTTCCCGCCTACTGATTTATCAACTCGAAATAAGCTTCCGGATGAAAAGAGGTGATCGCAATTTGTACCGTTGTCGCCATATTTAAAAACCAGTGCCCTGTCATAATATAGGAAATACGGTTTCTCTTGTAATATTGAAAGCAGACCCATATTGTCAAAGGGAGAAAGGATAAAAAGCGATAGGCTATAAATTTCAGATCGAATATTGTGGGGATAAAACTGTGCTGCAAGGCGTAGAAAAACGCGGGGATTAAAACAGCAGCCCATTTCGAAGAGAAGCTGTTTACTCCGCATCCCAGATATAGGCCGTCCTCCGCGATCGTCGTTGTCAGCGGGAGGATCAAAATATTCAATACGGCGAGATAAGGCGGAATCGGTGCGATCATCATCGGCGCGAGATACGGAAACGCACCATAACAAATCCACCCCGCCAAATACATTCCCGCCATGCCGATCAGCAGCATGACAGCAATCAATAAAATACCTTTGAGAATATTTTTCTGTGTTTTGCCGTAATGGATCAGTTCGAAATATGTTATGCCGCTGTGCTTGCAGATAAACCATAAAACAACGATTGTGACAATGTTGATCACCGATGCCAGAATTGTCCACCAGTGCGTAATTTCTATTAAATTTTTTTGAGTCATTATGCTGCAAAAAGAAAATGCAGCGATAAAAAACAGACACCGCATTGGTAAAACGAACCATATTTTTTGATTGTGTTTCATCGGTTAGACCCCTTCTCACGCTCCAAGCAATAAAAGGCATGCATCATTCCCAATTGATCAGCGCCATTAAAGTCAATTTTTTGACTTCCGCTTCTATCATACTCCATCTCTGCAAAAAAGAAAAGAAGGGTTGTAAAACGCGCTGAACCTGTTATACTGGAGAAAAAGGCCGGGACGGAGCGGCCGGCCTGTAAAATGCGGAGAAAGGGCGCCGGGGGCAGGAGAGGCTGCGGTCTCTGCGCGGTTCGGCAGCGTGGGCAGGAAAGATGGAAACTTTGGTGGAACTGTTCGACAAGGAGCCGGTGGAAAACATCTATGCGGCGACGGCCTTTGGCCCGAAGCGGGTGGTTTATCTCGGCGATGCGCGGCTGATGACAGCCGGGCGGCAGGAGAGCACCCGGCGCTTTTTTGCCCGGAAGGGCCTTCCATCCGAGCTCCACTTCTACGAAATCCGAACCGACGACGTGGAGCAGATCGGCGCTGTTTTAGAGGAGATCACCCAGCGGTTCGGCGGCTGTGTCTTCGACGTGACCGGGGGAACCGACCTGCTTTTGGTCTCCGCCGGGATGCTCTGCGCCCGCAAAAAAATCCCTGTGCTGTTTTTCAACATCCACACAGGGGAGTTCGTCAATGTCTGCGGCTGTGAGGAGCTCGCGGGGCAGTACCGCTCCCCGGCCCTCACGGTGGAGGATTTCATGACGCTGGCGGGCGGCTCCTTCATCCGGCATGGGCATTATTCCACCGAGCTGGAAGATTCTGAAAACAGAGAGATCATCGAAAAAATCTGGGAAGTTCTCCGAAAGGATATCCCGGCCTGGGGAAAACAGGCGGCCTATTTCCAGCAGGCCGCAAAGGGGAGCGGAGAAGAAGGGAACCCCCTTCTGATCCGCGCGCCGGTCCATATTAGCGTCAATTTTAAAAACATCGTCCACTGCAACCCGCGGCTGATGCAGGAGTTCGTCAAGGCGGGGGCGCTCCACAGCTACCGGATGGAAAACAACAAGGTGCGCTACGCCTATAAAAGCCTCCTGTTCAAGCGGCTTTTGAGCGACGCCGGCGTCTGGCTGGAGCTCTACACCTATTACACCGCCCAGCGGGCCGAATTTTTCGACGACCTGAAAACCAGCGTCCTCATCGATTGGGACGGCAAGGAGGAGCTCCCCGGCACCGTCAACGAGGTGGATGACATCCTCGTCAAAGGGGTGGCCCCTCTCTTTATCTCCTGCAAAATCGGGGTTCCTTCCGTCCTCGCCATCAATGAGATCGAAACGCTGACCCGCCGGTTCGGCGGGTCGAGGGCAAAGCCCGTCCTGGTCACCGCAAGCCCGCTGCGGGAAATCCCGGAGGCCACCCGGCAGCGGGCCGCCGACATGGGGGTCTCCCTGGTCGGAGCGGGGGAGCTCCCCCGCCAGGCTTTTGCCCGTACCTTAGTGAAGCTCGCGGGGGCGCCGGGGGACTTTTTCAAGCGGCGGTGACGGCTGCGAGCTCTTCCCGGAGTTCCTCCATCGCCTCTTTGACGGTGTCGGCCGAAAAGGCGAATTCACCCTCGGGGGAATAGACCTCAATATGCCCTCCAACGGTAATCAAACGGTATCCTGCCATCACAATCATCCTTTCAGGTATGCAGTGCCTCTTTCCTTATCTGATGGCAGTATATCAAAGAAGGTGTCCAATAAAACGTACAGGAACAGGATGGGAACGAGTTCACTCATTCCCATCCTGTTCCTGCTTTATCCTATTTGAGAGCTGGAAGGAGGAAGCGCTCGATCTCCCCGTCGTGGCGGCACCATTCCTCCGGCCGGATCACGACGGGCTCCCCCGAGACAGTGTAAGCGGTCACCGGTTCCTCCGCCTTCCGCAGGAGCGCCTCCTGTGGCAGGCGGATCATCCGCTCCACTTCTTCGCCGGTCCGGAAGTCCGGCGCGGGGTGGATGTAAAGGAAAACTTCGGCGAGTTCCCGGTCGTCGAAACCGGGGATGAGGATGTCGTCCCGGAACGCACCGAGGTAGCGCAGCCGCTCCGGGGAAACGACGAGGCCGACCTCCTCCCGAATCTCCCGCACCATCGCCTCGAGCGGCTCTTCCCCCGCGCCGACATGCCCGCCGACAGCGATGTCGTAATAGCCTGGGAAATCCGCTTTATCGTAGGACCTTTGCTGGAACCAGACCCAGACGCCGTCCTCCCGACGGGAAACGATCCAGCAGTGCGCCACCCGATGGAGCAGTCCCTCGGCATGGGCTTCAGCGCGGGATGCGATCCCAGCCTTTTCGCCCTGTTCGTTTAAAATATCCAGATATTCGGTCATAGGGAAGGCGCTCCCCCCACCCATTCGAAAATCTCCTCCAGCGGCTTCCGGAGCTTCTGGCGCGGATCCTTTTCCGCGGGATAGCCGATGCAGATCACCAGCCGGATTTTCTTCTCCTGCGGGATGCGGAGAACCTGCTTGAGTTTTTCCTCGTCAAACCAGCCGAGGATGCAGGTGCCCAGCCCTTGCTCCGCCGCTTCCAGCACGAAGTGCGCCGCCGAAAGGCCGATATCGATCTGGGCGAAGGTCTGGCTGTCCATCCGCTCGGCTAGCCGGGTGAGCAGCTGCGCTTTCTCTTCGGTCACAACGGCGAAGGCGGGAACCTGTTCGGCAAACCGGTTGAGCCCCAAGCCCTGCACTGCGGCTGCGATCTGCTCTGTCAGCGCGGGATCGTCGGTTACGGTGTAATGCCAGGGCTGGCTGTTGCAGCCGGAGGGGGAGAGCCGCGCCGCCTCCAGGCAGGAAACGATCTTTTCCCGCTCCACCGGGCGGGGGGCAAAGGCGCGGCAGCTCTGCCGCGTTCGGGCGAGCGCTAAAAAGTCGGTCATCGTCTTCTCCTTCTCAAGGGATCCATTAGAATCTGAACTCCGCTTTCGGGGCCGCCGCCTGTTTTTCCTGCGGAGCCGTCTCCAGCGCAGG
Organism: uncultured Oscillospiraceae bacterium; assembly: GCA_964607135.1. Taxonomy (GTDB): domain Bacteria; phylum Bacillota; class Clostridia; order Oscillospirales; family Ruminococcaceae; genus Metaruminococcus_A. The sequence continues at coordinate 21,344 of CAZSIV010000008.1, forward strand.
GCGGCCGAAATAGGTTTCATCCACCAGATGGAACCCGGTCTTTCTCCGATGCCGGAGCCGGAAGCCGTACTCGTCGAAGAAGAATTCCAGCCGGTCGTCGAAGGGAGTCTGGTTGTAGATCACCCGCACCTCAAAGACGTCATCCGCCGTCCAGCCGCAGCAGCAGGATACCATGCTGTCGGTCGGAACCGCCGGGCGGAAGGGCCGCGGGTCGGCGAGGCTGGGCGCATTGAGGACGGAGTCCCTCCACTCGCCGCAGCCGAGGGGGACGGTGGATTCAGCACCGTTGATCGTCACCTTCATCGAGGGCTCCGCGCCTGCGGCGAACTCGATCCGCTCCCATCCCAGGACATTGCCGGAAATCTGGTAAGCCCGGTTCCAGAAGCGTTTTCCGGGCGCGTCGTTTTGCCCCTGTACCAGAGGCATCGTCAGGGAGCGAGACAGGCTTTCGAGCGCCGTGTCCGGCATCTCCTCCCCTTCCGGCGCGGTTTTGCCGATGCCGGGGAGAAGGATCTCCCACAGGGCGGTCAAAACCGGCTGGGTGTCCTGCGCGCCGGATGTGACGGCGACCACCATCTCCTGCTCCGGCAAAACGATGCAGAACTGGGCGAAGGCCCCCGCCGCGCGGTAGGACTGCGCCGGCTGGCAGCGCCAGAACTGGTATCCATATCCCTGCCGGCTGTCGATGTTCATGTGCTCTGTGTATTCCATCTGCTTTGCGGTCGCCTCGTCGATCCAGTCGGGGGAGAGGAGCTGTTTTCCGCCGAAGCTCCCCCGGTTCCGGAGAAAGACGCCGAATTTCGCCACGTCCTCGGTGCAGAGGTTGAGACCGAAGCCGCCGGCCGTCACCCCTTCCGGGCTCTTCTCCCACCGGTGGCTTCCAAACCCCAGCGGCTCGAAAAGCCGGGGCGTCAGGTACTCCTCGACCGTCATCCCGGTCAGCTTCTGGACGACCGCCGAAAGCATGTAGGTTCCCGCCGTATTGTAAAGATAATGGCTCCCCGGCTCCTTTTCAATATAAGAGGAAAGGAACTGGAAGATCCACCGCTCCTCCCCCTCTTTTTGGATCGAAGGCTCGACGACATGCCCGGTCGCCATCCGCAGGACGTCCCGGATGGTCAGCTCCTTCATATAGCGGCAGGGCTCGGCCCCTTCGGGGAGAACGTCCGGGAAAAAGCTGAGGAGCCGGTCTTCGATCTTCAAAAGCCCCTCCTGTACCGCGAAACCGACGGCAGTTGAGGTAAAGCTTTTGCTCATGGAAAAGAGCATGTTCGGGAATTCCGGGCGGTAGGGCGCCCACCATCCTTCGGCGATCACCTTGTCGTGCCGCAGGATCATAATCGAGTGGACGCCGGTTTGGTGTTCATCGTAGTACCGGAGCAGGTCGCAGACCGCTTTCGGGTCAACCCCCTCCGCGCGCGGGGTGCTTCTGGGAAGTCGCGTCATCATCATTCCATCCTCTTTCGTCAAATTTGCGGCGCTTTTGGCGGGATGCGCCGCAACCATCCCTCCGCGGACGGGTTTCACCCGCGGCGGAGCCATTTCAGCCGAGCCGGAGCCCGCCCTTGAGCTGGCGCACGATATTCTGCAAAAAAATTTCCGCCAGAGAATCGTGGACAATATTTTCAAGCGCTTCGTCGAAGGTGAACCAGGCGGCTTCATCCACCTCGTCGGTGATATGGGACAGGTCGTCGCTGTCCGCCACCGAGACAAAGTTGATCATCAAGGTATTGGATGGCTTGAAATAGGATGTCTTCATCAGCCGGCAGTCGGTGACATGAAGGGCGACCTCTTCTTCCACCTCCCGGACGAGCGCCTCTTCCGCGCTCTCCCCCTTGTTGATATATCCGGCGAGGAGGATGTAAAAATCCCGCCCATACTGCTTAATCAGCAGGATTTTGTCCTGCGCGGGGTTGAGGACGGCTGTGCTGACAGCCGTGCTGAAGATGGGAAACCGGAACTCCCCGCACTGCCCGCAGTAGGGGATCATCCCCTCGTGAGGGCAATCCTTTAAGATGAGCTTTGTGCCGCATGCGCAGCAGTGGGTCATTTGATCCATGGGCAATCATTCTCCTCGTTCAATTCGTCAGTGATGCCGCACCGCTCTTCGGAGTGCAGATGTTGAAATTATGTGACTGTTTCCTCCGTCCCGTCAAAGCCGACCCCGCCGGTGATATCACGGGCGAGCGCGCCGCTTTGCAGCAGCCGGACGGCCTCCGCCGCCCGGTCGAGCCCTGCGGTGAAAAGCTCCTCAAAAGTGTCGGAACGGGATGTGCCGTCCACGGGGGAGACCCATTCGCTCCGCCGGCGGTTTAACGGATCCTCCAGCCCTTTTAAATCTTTTGAGTGGGACATGGCGTCGTACATGGAGTACCGGCAGAAAAGCCGCTCCACCCGGACGAGGAATTTCCGTTTGATCCCCCGCTTCGACTTCAAAAACCGCTCCACCAGCCGCATGCAGCGGATCGCCCGCCAGAAACAGCGCTTTGAAAGGGAGATGCCGTAAATTTCGGAAGCGGTGTCCCGGAACATCCGGCTGACGGCGAGGCAGGCCTTTTTGTCCCGCGGCATCAGCTTATTTGGATTTTCATACCGCCCGGTCAGGATGGAGTCGATCACCGTCTCCAGCCGCATGTGGATATGGGCCTCGTCCCGCTCGAGCCCGAGACGTTTGCAGCCGGCGTACTGGACGGCGTAAACGTAGGGGTGGGCGGTTCGGTCGAGGGCGTAATGACAGAGATATCCGGTCAGGTAGGCAGAGAGGATTTCCCGTTCCTCCCCGGCTGCGGCGCGGTAAAAGCGGAACATCCGGTCGAGCGAACGGGTGACGTCGGTTCCGTGCAGAAGCTGGCCGAACTGGAGATATGCCTTCGGCCGCGTCCCCAGCGCTGCGAAAAAGAAGGGGTCCGGCCCCTGGCAGCCCATAAAAAAGGCGTGGCGCAGGGAGGAATTTCCTTCGGGAATCCGCCCGTGTCTCTTGAGAAATTCTTCGCCGAACAGGTGATGGGTTAAAATCGACGGCATAACAGCCTCCCGCCTTTCAAATAAAGGAACGGATGAAACGAGTTTATTTTCAAAAAAGCGGTTGTAACAACCGATAAATATAGTATAATGGAATCAGCAAAAACAGGCAAGCCCAATTCTGCAAAAAGGCGGTGTCAGAAAAGATGGCGAAATTCAAGATGACCCGGCTCGAAAAAAACTGGGTCAAATACGACGTGGGCAACTCCGCGCTCGTCCTTCTTTCCTCCAGCGTGATCCCGATTTATTTTGCAAACCTTGCCGGGAACGACGGGCAGGCGATGATCTACTGGGGTTACGGCGAGTCGATCGCATCCCTGGTCGCGGCGCTCTTGATGCCCCATTTGGGCTCGATTGCCGACTACAAGGGAAACAAAATTCGGTTCTTCGTCTCCTTTTTCGGATTGGGCGTTCTGGCAACCCTGGCGCTGGGGCTGTCGATCTCCTGGCTCGTCTTTCTGGCGGTCTATATCCTCGCTTCGATCGGGTTAAACTCCAGCATCGTGTTTTACGACTCCATGCTGACCGACGTCACCGAGGACGGCCGGATGGACCAGGTCTCTTCCTTCGGCTATGCGATGGGGTATATCGGCAGCTGCGCCCCCTTCTTAGTCTGCATCGGGCTGATCCTGTTCGGGGACAAGGTCGGGCTGACCGGCTACCTGCCCACCCAGATTTCCTTTGTCATCACGGCGGTCTGGTGGCTTATTTTTACCATCCCCCTCGTGCGGGACTACAAACAGCGCTATTATAAGGAAAAGGAGCCCCATCTTTTCCGGAACACCTTCCGGCGCCTGGGCGGGACGATGAAAAAAATTTCCCATGACAAGGCGGTCTTGTACTTCATCCTCGCCTACTTTTTCTATATCGACGGCGTGCACACCATCATCAAGATGGCGACCAGCTACGGGACGGCGCTGGGGATTGATTCCACCCAGCTGATCCTGGCCCTTTTGGTGACCCAGGTGGTCGCCTTCCCGAGCGCGATCCTCTACGGGCGGCTCGCCGCAAAGTACCGCACCCGCCTGATGCTCGGGATTTCGATCGCGGCCTATTTCGCCATCACGGTCTTCGCCGCCTTTTTCTTAAAGACCGCGCTGGAGTTCTGGATCCTCGCGGTGGCTGTCGGATTGTTCCAGGGCGGCATCCAGGCGCTTTCCCGCTCTTACTTCGGCCGCTTGATCCCCAAGGAAAACTCCAATGAGTTTTTCGGGTTTTTCGACGTGTTCGGAAAGTACGCCGCGGTCATCGGCACCGCGCTGGTCAGCGGGATCACCCACCTGACCGGCAGAAGCGAATTCGGTGTGCTTTCGATTGCCCTGCTGTTTATCGTCGGATTCATCCTGCTGCGGATGGTTCCGAAAAACGCGGCGGACTGATATCGGATACAAAAAGGAGATGCTGTATTTGAAAACGCTGATTGTCTTTGTCACCAAAAACGGGACGACGGAGGAGTGCGCCCAGCGGCTGAAAGAGCTTTTGGGGAAAAAGGACACCGACCTGCTCAACCTCCGCGTCCAGAAGCTCCCCGACTTTGAACAATACGACTGCATCGTTTTGGGCAGCTATATCCATTACGGGCGGATCGGCAAGCGGCTGCGGCATTTTGCCGCGCTCCACAGGGAGATGCTGCTCGAAAAGAAGCTCGGGATATACCTCTGTAAAGGCTTCCCGATCGACCGGAAGGATCCGTTTGAGGAGAATTTCCGCAAAAAGATACGCAGACACGCCGTTGTTTTGGACTGCTTCGGCGGGCTGCTCAACCCTGCCAAGCTGAAGGGGAAGGAGAAAAAGCTCGCCAGCATGGTTTTGGATGCCTCCGCAGCGCAGCATCTGGATGCACCTCATCTTTATGACGAACGGATCGAGCGGTTCGCGAAAGCCCTTTTGGACGGGGCGGATTCCTAAATCAAAAGGTTCTGCGCTTTCTCCCCGCAAGGGGTTTGGGGGCTTAGACGAAACCGACAGGGCGCCCGGCGGTTCAAGGCTGCCGCGAAATCCTATTATTGTATTCTAATTGCCTTATCATAAAACTACAAAGAAAGGGCGGAATCAGGGACAAACCCGTACCGCGGAAGGGATTGTTATGCGTTTATCGAGCACAGAAGTTTATCTAGAATTTGACGGAAGAGGAAATTTGCTCCGTTTGGAGCATCCAAAGACCGGCAGAAATTATCTGGCGGACGGGGGCTGTGAGCTGTTCCGGCTGACCCTGGTCGAGACCTATGAGGGGAAGGTGCTCCCCGGCGAACTCCGGCTGACGCCGGAGACGGCCGAACAGGTGGAGCTGTCCCGGGAAGAGGACGGCCTGCTGCTCGCCTTTTCCCGGCTGGACGGGCTGGAGATCGACGTCGCCGCCCAGGTTTCCCTTCAAGGGGAAAAGGCTGTTTGGACGCTGCGGGTGGAGAACCGCACCGATTTTGCAGTCAGGCAGATCGAGTACCCGTGGTTTCTTTTCCGCACCCCTTTGGGCGACGCCCCGGAGACGGAGCGGATTCTCCTTCCGAAGCAGGACGGCATCCTGCTGGGGAACCCCTTCCTCTACCCTTGGCAAAAGAACCCGGACGGCGTACAGGAGGAGCGGTACTGGTACCCCGGCGAGGGGCGGCAGTGGCCCCGCAACCTTTCGGTTCAGATGACTGCCTACTACGATGAAGAGGGTGGAATCCTCCTTTATACGGCCGACCCGGAAGGCCATCCGAAACGGCTGGGGCCGGTTCTGCGGGAGGAGGGCCGGGTCGATTTCGCCCCGGTTCATCTCCGTCCCGAAATCGGAGGGGAGAGCTTTTCCCTGGAATATCCGGTCGTCACCCGCTTTTTCACCGGAGACTGGCAGGACGCCGCGCTCGCCTACCGGGAGTGGGCCGAAACCGCCCCCTGGTGCGCAAAGACGGTAGCGGAGCGGGACGAGATTCCAGACTGGGTGAAGCAGGGCGCTTTTTTCCTCAGCTTCCGCCTCCGCTATCAGAAGGGCGGGGAACGGTTTTTGGAGGAAGTGCCGGCCTTTGTCCGAAGCTGGCAGGAACGGCTGAATATGCCGGTCGTCGCCATGATGTGCGGCTGGGAAAAGGTGGGAGAATGGGCTGGGCCCGATTATTTCCCGCCCTATGGCGGAGACAGCCGGTTTGCAGAGATGTGCCGGGCGCTGAAAGAGGACGGGAACCGCGCCTTTCCCTTCGGGCTGTCGGGGCTCAAGCTTTTGATCCGGCGCCATCAGCCCAAATCGGGGGAGCAGCCTCATTTGGCGATCGATTACGACGCCCGGAAACGTTTCCGGGAGGAGTGGATTCATGCCGCCGCCCTCGACCCGAACGGCGTGCCCTACATGGATTCCAACCTGGATGAGTGGGACGGCGTCCACGCCTACGCCTGCCCGGCCTCCGGCCAGGCGATGGAGCAGCTCTGCGGCGCTTCCTTAAAGATGTTAAACGACTACGGCGTCACCGTCCAGCAGGCCGACCAGGTGCTGGGCGGGGGAACCCCCTGCTGCTACAGCACCGAGCACGGGCATCCGCAGGGATGGGGCCTGTGGCAGATTCAGGCGCTTCGGAAGATCTACGATGAGACTCGCCGGCGCTGCAAGGAGATCGATCCTGATTTTGCCCTTTCGGAGGAGTGGATTTCCGAGCCCTTTATCCAGCACCTCGACCTCTACCACGCCCGCAATTACGACAAACCGCAGGGCGGGTTGGAGGCCGTGCCGCTCTTCTCTTTCCTCTACCACCAGAATCTTCCCTGCTATGCGGGCGACTGGACGCCCTTCCACCCCACCAACATGAGCGGGGTGCATTTCCACGGCTGGAATTTCGTCTGCGGGAATCTGCCGGCCGGCTCGCCGATCGACATGCTGGGGGAATTCGAAAACCATCCGCTGGAGGATGCCGACCCTAAAATCCTGGAGATGGCGGTTCACGCCTGTGCCGCTTTCAAAAAGCACACCGATTTCCTTGTGGAAGGGAAAATACTTCCCTCTGCGCCGCTGGACGTCCCCAAAATCTCGATGACCATCAAAGGGCTCGACTTCGGCTGTCCCCGCACGGAAATCGAACTGCCGTCGGTTCTCCACATGTTCTGGGAAGCGCCGGATGGCAGGCGGGCCTGCGCCCTTGCGAACATTGCGGAAGAGCCGCTCTGCTTTACCCTGCCCCTCGCCGGGTATCACAGGGGGGCGAAAACGGCACGGGGGGAATACAACGGCGGCGAACGGTTGGAAACGTTCCCTGTGGACGCGGAAGGATGCGTCGCGCTGAAGCTTGCGCCCCGCGATGCGCTGTTCCTTTTGATCTAACATGGTGTGAAATGCCACTCTGACTAAAAAGACGAGCGCCGCGGAGGAAATTCATGCAAAAGGTTAATTTTTTTGATTGTGCTTCCGTCCTGCGCTTTGCTATAATTGGAACCGGAACGGTCTGTCCCGCCTGGTTGGGCGGGCTGAAATAAAGGAGGAATTGCAGTATGAAACCGAAGTATTTGGATGAATCCCTTTCCGTCAAGGAACGCGCAAAAGATCTGGTCTCCCGGATGACGCTGGAAGAAAAGGCCTCTCAGCTCCGCTATGACGCACCGGCGATCGACCGGCTCGGCGTCCCGGCCTACAACTGGTGGAACGAGGCGCTGCACGGCGTCGCCCGCGCAGGAACCGCCACCGTCTTCCCGCAGGCGATCGGGATGGCGGCCATGTTCGACGAAGAGGGGCTCAAAGAGGTTGCGGATGTCATTTCGACCGAAGGCCGTGCGAAATACAATATGCAGAGCAAAAAAGGCGACCGCGATATCTACAAGGGCCTCACTTTCTGGAGCCCGAACGTCAATATCTTCCGCGATCCCCGCTGGGGCCGCGGCCATGAAACCTACGGGGAAGACCCCTACCTCACCAGCCGGCTCGGAGTCAAATTCGTCGAGGGCTTGCAGGGGGACGGCAAGGTGATGAAATCCGCCGCCTGCGCAAAGCACTTTGCGGTTCATTCCGGCCCGGAGGGGCTCCGCCACGAATTTGACGCGGTCTCTTCGGATAAAGACCTTTGGGAGACTTACCTCCCTGCTTTTGAGGCGCTGGTCAAGGAAGCGAAGGTCGAAAGCGTGATGGGCGCCTACAACCGCACCAACGGGGAGCCCTGCTGCGGGAGCAAGCTCCTTCTCCACGACATCCTCCGCGAAAAGTGGGGGTTCGACGGCCATGTCGTCTCCGACTGCTGGGCGATCCGCGACTTCCACACCAACCACAAGGTGACCGCGACCGCGCCGGAATCCGCCGCCCTGGCGATGAAATGGGGCTGCGACGTCAACTGCGGCAACACCTACCTCCACATGCTCCAGGCCTATGAAGAGGGCCTCGTCACCGAGGAGCAGATCACGACCGCCTGCGAGCGGCTCTTTGTTACCCGGATGCGGCTCGGCATGTTCGACGAATCCACAGAGTTCGACAGCATCCCCTACGAAGCGAACGACAGCAAGGAGCACGCGGCCGTCAACCTGAAAACCGCGGAAAAGTCGATGGTGCTGCTCAAAAACAACGGCGTTCTGCCGCTCGATAAGAGCAAGCTGAAAAGCATCGCGGTGATCGGCCCGAACGCCGACAGCCAGGAGATCCTCAAGGGGAACTACTCCGGCACCGCTTCGCGCTACGTCACCCTGCTGGAAGGGATTCGGGCTGCGGTCGGCGACGACACCCGCGTCTATTATTCCGAGGGCTGCCACCTCTTTAAAAACCGGGTTGAGGACCTGGGCCAGCCGAATGACCGGATCGCCGAAGCGGTCGCGGTGGCGGAGCTCTCCGACGCCGTCATCCTCTGCCTCGGGCTCGACGCGACGATCGAGGGCGAGCAGGGCGACGCCGGGAACGCCTACGCCGCCGGCGACAAGATCACCCTCGATCTTTCCCCGGAGCAGGAAAAGCTGCTCGAAGAGGTTACCGCGGTGGGCAAGCCGACCATCCTCCTTCTCAGCACCGGTTCTGCGATGTCGGTCAACTACGCCGACGAGCACTGCGACGCGATCCTCCAGACCTGGTACCCGGGCGCGCTGGGCGGCGTCGCCGCGGCGAACATCCTGTTTGGAGAGGTCTCCCCGTCCGGCAGGCTTCCGGTCACCTTCTACCGCAGTGTGGAGGAGCTCCCGGAGTTCACCGACTACAGCATGAAGAACCGCACCTACCGGTATATGGAGAAGGAAGCGCTTTACCCGTTTGGCTACGGCCTTTCCTACAGCAAGGCGGTTTATTCCGACCTGAAAGTCCCCACCTCTGTCGGCAGGGGCGATGATTTCACCGTCACCGTCACTGTCTCCAATACCGGGGCTTATGATATGGATGAGGTCATCCAGGTCTATATCAAAGACCTCGAGTCCAAATACGCTGTCCGCAACCACAGCCTCTGCGCTTTCAAGCGCGTTTCGCTGAAAGCGGGCGAGAGCAAGACGGTTGAACTTCCTGTGAAAAACGCGGCACTGACCGTGGTCGACGACCGCGGGGAGCGCTATGTCGACAGCGCGAAATTCACCCTCTTTGTCGGCGGAAGCCAGCCGGACGCCAGAAGCGCCGCGCTGGTCGGTTCAGCGCCTCTGTCCGCTGAGCTCGCGGTAAAATAGACTGTAAATTGAAACGCCGTTTGCCCATTCACCGGCAGACGGCGTTTTCTGCGCGGCGGCTTTTGACGGAAATGTTTGGGATCCCGGCCGCCGTGTGGTTGCTTCTGTCGTATCATAGCAATGGAATGAGCCCTCTCAATCAATAATGAAACGGAAAGAAGGAATCAGCAATGTATCAAGGGTATGGGCATACGGCAATCTGGGTCAAGGATATGGAGAAGTCGCTCCACTTTTATCTGGATATTTTAGGCTGCAAGCGGGCATTTTCGATGCCGCTCGACGGGCCGGGCACCGGCACGGAGTACCTTGCGGTTGCAAACGGCGCGTTCATCGAGCTTTTCTACGGCGGCACCCCGCACGAATTTGAAAAGCCGGCCGAAGGGGAGCACTTCTGCGGCTTCTCCCACTTCTGCATCGTGGTGGACGACATGTTTAAATTCGTCGAAGAGGTCGAGGGGCGCGGGGGCGTTTTCCGCGTCAAACCGAAACGCGGCAGGGACGGGAACTGGCAGGCGTGGATGACCGACCCGGACGGGATCGAAATCGAATTCGTCCAGCTCGACCCCGGCTGCAAACAGCGCCAGGTCTATTTTGAATGAGGAAGAGGGGAAATTGCTTTGATTAAGGGAATTGGCCACGTCGCATTCAAGGTGACGGAGATGGAGCGCTCGCTTCATTTTTACTGCGATATCCTGGGAGGGAAAAAGGCGTTTTCGATGGAGCGGGACGGAAAGCCGTGGATCCAGTATGTCGCGCTGGCGGACGGCGTTTTTATTGAGCTGTTCTATGACGGGACGCCCCGGACGGAAAACAACGACGACGAGCATCTGACCGGGTTCCTCCACACCTGCATTGAGGTGGATGACATCAACGCCATCGCCGAGCAGGTCAAGAAAAACGGCGGGACGATGTTCGTTGAGCCGATGAAGGGCTGCGACAACAACTACCAGGCCTGGGTGATCGACCCGGACGGGAACCGGATCGAATTCATGCAGCTCGAGCCGGACTCCCCGCAGAGCACCTACCGGTTTTAGGAAGATAGAAAAAGGTTCAGCGAAGTCGTTCCGATCGATCCGCTGAACCTTTTTTCTGTTGTATTGCTTTTTGTTTTCCGTTTTCCGCGTAACGGGATTTCCCTCCCACAGCACCCTTTTTTTGGCGTTCCATTCCTTTTTCTGTTTTTTGCTCATCTTTTCATAGGGGATATAGCGTTCCATATGTTTCTCCTTTCGCCGCCGAAACTCCCCCCGGCTAACAGGGGGGTAATTCATCATAAGCGAAAACCGCAAAAAAGTCAACCTCCGGATTTTCCGGGGGTTGACCGTTTAATGGGTTCCGGGCAGTCCGGGACGTTCGAGTAAATTAAAGGTATTGCGCTGTACGACGACGGGGAAACACTTTGGAAACAGGCTGATCACCCGCTCCTCCCCGCTGCCCGCCAGCGCGAATGTCACATCGTAATAATCGAAGACCTCGTTGTAGCGGACACTCTGTAAAAGGGGAAAGCCCTGGTCCAGATGCCGCACGACCGCTGTGGCATAGGCGGAGCATACGGCGGCCGGCTTTTCGTGCAGGCCGCAGAAAAAGACGACGAGCAGAACCGCCGCGGCAATTGCGAAGGAAAGGAGCTTCTTCCTGGTCTTCTTTTTCATAGGAATCTCCCTCAATCAAAAGTAGAAATCGCAGGACAACAAAATGCAGAAACCCTATCGGCGCTCCGATCAGGCCTGTCCGGGGCTCAGGGAATCATACTGGACAAGGACGGGGAAGGGAGAGGTGCCGACCATGATCCGAACCTCTTCCCCCTTTTGGGAACGGAAGCTGACGACAAAGCTGTCGAAATGCGGCTCGTAGCGGATCGACTGATACAGCATGATTCCTTGATCCAAATGGTGGGTCAAAAGATAGACGGACGCAATATGGATTGCCAGCGGCTTTTGCAGCAGCCCGGTAACCGAAAGGAGAACCGTCAGCACAACGGTGATGGCGACGGAGAGCAGGAAGACCTTCATGTCTGTTTTCGATCGGAGTTTCATTGTCTTTCCTCCGGCTTAAAAGCGCGCTGTCTCATCCGGGTGCGAATCACCTTGAAAAAGCCGATCATCCAAAGCAGTGCCGGCAGGAATAAAGCGAACACCGTTACAAAGGAATTCATATTCTATCCTCTCTCTTCAAACGTCAAAAGCGGCAGAATCGGCAGGGCCGTTCAAACCGAGGAACGAACGATATGCTCTGTTGAAATTGCCGGATTTTTACTTGACGGCTTTATTGTAAACCAGTCGCAGACAAAATTCAATACAACAAATTGATGTTTTTAGGAGCTTATTATAACAAAATACGGTTTTAATAAAAGGCTTATCCCGTTACCCTCCCGCCTCAACCAGCCCGGCCCGCCGCCAGATCGGTGTGCGGATGACGATGAGATGGAGGATCAGCCCGATCACCGACGCGACCGGCGCGGCGAGGCCGATCCCATAGAGGGCGTCGGGCATCCAGACGCTGAAGAGGAAGGCGAGCGGCACCCGGATGAACAGGGTGGTGACGATCCCGTTGACCATGGTGTAGCGGGTGCAGCCGCAGCCGTTGAAAAAGCCGTTGAAGCAAAAGACAAAGGCCACCAGGAGGAAATCGACGCTGAAGGTGCGCAGGTACTGCGCGCCCGCCGCCGTGACCTCCGGGTCGAACTGGAACAGGTTCATGATGCTTTCCGGGGCGAGCTGGGCCCAGGTAAAAAAGACGACGGAGCAGGCCACCGAAAGAAGGATGCTCCGGTGCAGCGTCTTTTTCGCCCGCTCCGGCTGGCCCGCGCCGATATTCTGGGCGGCGAGAGCGGAGATCGCGCCGGAGAAGGCCATCGGCGGCAGCATGGCGAAGGCGTCGAACCGGCCGCAGATTCCCACTGCGGCGGAGGCTGTCACCCCCATCGTGTTGACGATCGCCGCAATGAACATGAACGAGATGTGGACGGTGGTGTCCTGGAGCGACACCGGAATCCCCACCTTGACCAGCTGGAGCGCTTTGTTTTTGTGGAGATGGAAGCTCCGGAGCTTAAAATCGAAAAGAAAATCGCGCCGCTTTAAGTAAATCACGGCGATAATCAAGCTCAGCCCCTGGGAGATGATGGTCGCAAGCGCCGCTCCGCCCGGTCCCATCTTTAAGGCGCCGACCGCAATGAGGTCGAGGACGATATTGCAGGCACAGGCAACCGCTACAAAGATGAGCGGGTGTTTGGAATCCCCCAGCCCGCGGAGGATGGCGCTGACCGCGTTGTAGCCGACGACAAAGATCGTCCCTGCGCTCGCAACCAGAACGTAATCCAGCGCGTAGCCGAAGGCGGCGTTCGGCGTCTGCATCAGCCACAGCAGGGGGGATGCCGCCAGCAGCATGACGACGGTCATGATAAGGGAGATCACGCCGAAGAGGGTCAGCATTGTGCTGATGGTGTCCTCTGCCTCCTTGATTTGATCTGCCCCGACATGCTGCGCAATCAGAATGGTTCCGCCCATCGTCAGGCCCGAAACCAGACTGAGGATGATCTGGGTGATCTGGGTTCCGGTCGAGACGGCCGAAACCGCGGCGGAATTACAGAACCAGCCGATAATCAGCAGATCGGCCGCACCGTAGAGCGCCTGCAAAAAATTCGCCGCCAGATAAGGCAGGGCGAAACGGATCAGGGTCGAGGTGATCCCCCCTTCCGTCAGGTGGTTGACATGGCTGTTTCCCATTTGCGGTTCTCTCCTTTGACAAAAATTCAAAAAAACCGGATAAAAAAAGCCGTTTGGCACGGCCCTCTTATCCGGTAACAAAATTACCCTCCGAGTATGTTTCTATGGTAGCACAATAAAACGAGGAATGTCAAGGCCCCGCTCCGGCGAGGGATGGGAGCCCCCAATAACTTCACAAAGTTCTGTCGTTTCGTCCTCCTGCCCCGCTGGCCGCCTTTTCAGACGGCGTGTGTCTGCTTGCGGTCATAATCTTTAAAATCATGGGGAAAATACCCTTGACAAAATGAAGATATTGTCTTATAATTAACTGGCATTATTAATGGCGGTATAGCTCAGTTGGCTAGAGCATTCGGTTCATACCCGAAGTGTCACCGGTTCGAATCCAGTTACCGCTACCAACCACACAATGTATTTCTTTTGCGGCCGCTCATGAGGGCCGCCGAGCAATACCCACTCTGTGTGGACCACGGCCCGTTGGTCAAGCGGTTAAGACACGGCCCTTTCACGGCTGTAACACGAGTTCGATTCTCGTACGGGTCACCACGATAAAATACAATATACCCATGTTGTTTTTAACAACATGGGTATATTGTATTTTATCTCAAAATTTGATCTTGCAGCGGCTGCTTGTTGAAATCCCTCTGTCAATGAAAGGCTTTTGCTTTTCGGTCCAGTGGAAACCACGTGCCGTCCTCATTGCCTATTCCCGAAAAGCTGTGTATGAGTTGCCGGCAAAAGCTGCATGTCGTTTTTGCCGATATGGGATGGTTCAATGTCCTGCATTAAATTATGATTGTAATACAGTGAAATAGATGCTATATTGACTGTATAGATAGATGTTTTTTCTTACTTAAACACAAATTTGACATTATTTTTATACTTTTTAACAGAATAGTAGGTGCTGAAATGATTGGTTATCGACTTGCCACCATATATTTCGGTTTTAAAAGCAAACTGATTTACCGCATGAGCGCATGGCTCGGTTCGATCAGCAATGTAACCACTTTTTTGATTCAGGTCATGATCTGGCGGGCGTTGCTTGGAAACGGCGAACGGTTCGGAACGACCTTTGAAATGATGCTGACCTATACCGTCCTCACCCAAATGGCAAGCGCTTTTGTCGCCTCTTTTTCCGGGCAGACGATTTCTTCCCTGATTCAAACGGGGGATATTTCCGCCTATCTGGTTCGTCCGCTCAAATTAAAGCAGCATCTCTTTTTGAACGATTTCGGGAAAAATCTGTTCGATGTCCTGCTTCTGAATCTTCCCGTCTGCCTTCTTTTAGTTTTATTCTGGGGATTTTCCGTACCGGACAACCCGTGGGTGATTGTCGTTTCGGTCATTATGCTGGTCAACGGCATGGTGATGCTGTTCCATTACCGGTACATTTTGGGGATGCTCAGCTTCTGGCTGATTAAAAACCCGTTTACAAGCTGGGGATTTCAAAACGCCGAATCTATCTTTTCAGGGAAATTTCTTCCACTTTGGCTTTGCCCCCAGTGGCTCGATGTTTTATCACAGTTTCTCCCTTTCCGCTATTTTACATATGCTCCCGTTGCGCTGTTTGTCGGAAAGGAACCCCTTTCCGGTGCGGGCCGAACCCTTCTCATCCAGTTGATATGGATCGCCGTTTTGGTCGGTTTGGAAAAGCTGGTTTCTGCAAAAGCCTACAAAAAACTGATTGTGCAGGGGGGATAAGAAATGAAACGGCTTTCAAAATACACAGGCTCCCTTGCCATATTTATCAAAAATGAGACGCTTGCAAAGTTCCAGTACAGAGGGGCGTTGTGGGCCGACCTGGTCTTTTTTGTACTCGGTTATGGAACACAGTTTCTGCTGATCTATCTGCTGGTTGGAAAATTTGGGACATTGGGCGGCTGGAACCGGTATGAGGTTATGCTCCTTTACTCCATGTCCATTCTTTCCTATACGCTGTCCTGTACATTTTTAAGAGGCCCCAGTGACGACGTCCCGCAAAAAATCCGGGACGGTCACTTTGACCAGACCTTGACCAAGCCAATGAACCCGCTTTTGTATGAAATCATTTCATCTTTTTCGGCGTACTATACCGTCCATGTTTTTCTCGGTATTGCGATGGTGGCATTCTCGTTCAGTATGCTGCAGATTGAATTTGACTTTGTTAAGGTTGTCATGCTGATTCTTGTATTGATCGGCGGCGCTATGATACAGGGCGGCGTTTTGATTTTGTTCTCTTCCGCGTCCTTTTTCCTCATCGGGGAAAACCCGCTGGTTTACGGCGTGTTTGTCACACTGCGGATGCTCAATGAAAACCCGGTTTCGATTTTTCCGCCCTTTATCCAGATTTTTCTCACAGTGATTATTCCGTTTGCATTTGTCAGCTTTTATCCGGCCCAGTATTTTCTGGGCAAAGATGATTTTATGATGTTTCACCCGGCCTTGCAGTATTTGACGCCTATTGTGGGGCTCCTTGTTCTGGCCGTATCGAGCTTTATTTGGCTTCGCGGCGTAAACCGCTATCAAAGCTCTGGGAATTGAGGGGGATGACGAATGATTCAAGTCAATCATCTGGTGAAAGATTTCAAGGTGTTTATCCGTCCAAAGGGCGGATGGAATACGGTAAAATCGGTGTTCCACCGCGATTATAAAATCAAAGAAGCGGTAAAAGACGTCAGCTTTCAAATTGAAGACGGGGAGATTGTCGGCTACGTTGGGCCAAATGGGGCGGGGAAATCGACAACCATTAAAATGCTGTCCGGTATTTTAACGCCGACTTCAGGCGAGGTCGTCGTCGATGGAATCATACCGTATAAAAACCGGATGGAGAACGCCAAAAACATCGGCGTGGTTTTCGGGCAGCGTTCCCAGCTTTATTGGGATTTACCGGTGCGGGACTCTTTTGTCCTCCATAAGAAAATGTATGAAATTCCGGATGCCGTTTACGAGGAAAACGTCAAACTGTTCACAGAAACGCTTCAGATGGAGGAGTTTCTCGACCAGCCGGTGCGTCAGCTTTCGTTGGGGCAGAAAATGAGGGCGAACATAGCCATTGCACTTTTACATAACCCTAAGATCATCTATCTGGACGAGCCGACCATCGGGCTCGATATTGTTGCCAAAGCGGCGATTCGGGAGTTTATCCTGGAGATCAACCAAAAAAGAGGCACCACCGTTATTATCACGACGCACGATATGGCGGATATCGAGCAGGTTTGTCAGCGCCTGATCCTAATCGACAAAGGCACTCTTTGTTATGACGGCGGACTGAAAGAGTTCCGTGGGAAATTTGGCGACAGATATCTCATAACGATTACCCTGAAAGACCATTTACAGTTTAATCATCCGCATTTGCAGGTAGTTGCTGCGGACGAAAATACAATTACGGTGCAGGGGGATAAAACGCAGATCAGTATTACGGAAGCTGTCAATTATATTACGCATCACTATGAAATCCTGGATATCGACATCAAAGATTCTAATGTTGAATCTATTTTAAAGGATATTTATACGGGGAAAGTAACGATTTAAGGAGAAATTAAAAATGGAGGGACTATTATGGAGTACCGTCAGTCCGTTTGGCCCGAGTCGGCGGATTACCGGGTGACTGTCACCCCCAAAAACGGGGCGCCCAAAAGCCTGAAAACCTTTGCGGCGCATCAGCATCAGCCTGGAACCTTCAACTATGACACCGAGCTCGAAACCTTCGCCCGCTGGGATTACGACGGCCCGGCCCGTGTTTGTATCGAGGTTCTGAACCCAGATATCAGGATGCAGAACATCTGCGTCCGCCCCCGCAGGGCCGGGATTTTCCCCTCGGTCGATCCGGCGGGGCGGCGGATCGAGTTTGATATCGACACCGCAAAGGAAACGCACCGAATCCTCTCGATCGAGGCGGACGGGATCGCCCGCCCCTGCTTTTTGTTCACCGAGCCGGTGCAAAGCGATCTGCCCGATCCGGCAAACGATAGGGTTTGCAGGGTGCCCGCATCCCAGAACGACGGGGACGTTATTACGCAGGAGCGGTTCGATTTCCTTTATCAGAACTGCGATACCCTTTATTTCGCGCCCGGCGTCTACAATATGGAATATCTGGTCGCCCAGGGAGACAACAAATCCTGGTATTTTGAAGAGGGCGCGATGATCCGCCTGCGCCGTCCGGGCGAGATGAGCGAGCACGACCACTCCAAAATCCGCAACGGCATCACGGTAACGGGAAAGAACATCCGAATCTACGGAAGGGGCATTCTGGACGGGAAGGCGGATACCGACACGCTGCCCCACCCGCTGACCTGCAACGGGAATGTCCTCTGCGTCCAGGACGCGGAAAATGTGACGGTTGAGGGGCTGGTCTTCACCCACAGCATGGGGTTCTGTCTCGTCGCCCTGCGGAGCAGCGGCATCCTCTTTGATTTGATCCGGACGGCCGGCTCGCAGGACACGACCTCCAACGACGGCATCCTGATCGACGGGAGCAAAAACGCAGTGGTGCGCCGGAGCTTTGTCAACAATCACGACGATTCGCTCGAAGTCAAAACCCATCACTACACCAAAACTTCCACCGAAAACGTCCTGTTCGAAGACTGTGTCGTCTGGAACCGGGGCGGGATGTGTCTGGCGGCTGCCTGGGAAAACTGGTGGGATATCAAAAACGTCACCTGGCGGCGCATCTCGGTCATCCATCATGAGAATTACGGGAACGGCGCCCTCTGTGTCTACACCGGGAACCGCGGCTTGGTGGACAACCTGCTGTTTGAGGACATCGACGTAGAAGAAACCCCGTTCGGCGGGATCGCCGTCACGGTGGAGCAGCACCCTTGGAGCTACTGGGGCCGGCCCGACGTTGCGGAGATTCTGGGAGAGGAGCTCTCGGCCGACCCCAATAAAAATTGGTCGGATATCGGCGATATCCACTTTAAAAACATCGAAATCGGGCATACGCAGGGCTTTGACAGCGAATTTTATCCGAAGCCGAAACCCCCGGGAAACGGAAACGGCCACGGAGGACGAGGGTATAAGCTGCACATCCCCGTGCCGGAGTTTTCTTCCAACCAGGTTTCCGTCGCGCGCTCCCATCTGGTTGGTACGATCACCTTCGAAAACGTCTACATCCACACCTACCGCGATGCGCAGACCTTTTCCCGTTTTGGGCGGGGGGAGGACCACTATGCCGGCCGCCCGATCCCCGGGCATTATCTGACCGACCTGACCACCGACAACTGGATCCTTTGGGAAGGGGTCAATCCGCAGCTTTGGGAGCTGATCCCCGGCATGTCGCCCGAGAAGGTTTACACGCCGAAGCCGGACGAAGCGGAGCACAAGGCTCGGCTGGAATACTGGGAAAGCCACGTCCGTTTCTTGGTCTCCAAACCGTGAAAGCAGCAGTGAAAATCGTCGGACAATCATACGCAAAAAGGCCCGCCGTCAAGGGGATTTCTCTGACGGCGGGCCTTGTGCATCGAAATTTTTCAACAACCGGAATGTTTGATTCTGCACTTTAAAAAGGCAAAATTTATTATTTAAAAGGGCTTGCTTGTGACGCTGCGTCATGAGCTATAATACTGGTGGGAGGCGATTGGTATGGGGAAATACCGGGCGATTCCGGAAGGATATATGACGGTCGGGGAGGTCGCTAAAAAAATGGGGACGACCGTCCGCACCCTGCAATACTACGACCGGGAAAAGCTGCTCTGTCCCTCGGCGGAAAGCGAAGGGGGACGCAGGCTTTACAGCGATCAGGACTTAATCAAGCTCCACCAGATTCTTTCTCTGAAATCCCTTGGATTTTCGCTGGACGACATCCGGGAGCGGCTGATGCCCCTCGACCGGCCCGCCGACGTCGCGGCGATCCTGGAAAAACAGGCCGCCGATGTGCGGGAAAAGATCGATGTTTTGTCGGAATCCTTGAAAGAAATCGAGAAGCTGCGGGAGGAAGTGCTGCAGATGCAGCAGGTCGATTTCAAAAAGTACGCCGATATCATCGTCAACCTTCAGATGAAAAACGAGTTTTACTACCTCATCAAGCGCTTCGACGACGAGATGCTCGAGCATGTCCGGGGCCGTTTCAGCAAAGAGAGCGCTTTTGCTTTTATGGATCGGTTCGGCCGTTTGAGCGATGAAATCCTACAGCTTCAAAAGGATGGGATTGCCCCCGGCAGCGAAAAGGGCCAGGCGCTCGCAAGGGAGTTTTGGGAAATGGTGATGGAGTTTGCAGACGGCGATCTGCGCATCCTGCCCAAGCTCGTAGAGTGGGGAGAAACGCTGGAAAATGGAAATGAATGGGAGAAAAAGCAGGCGCTTGTAAACGCCTGGATCGGGCCGGCGTTGGAGATTTACTTTTCGGAGCTGGGCGCAGATCCGTTTCAGGGGGTGGCCGAATGAACAGCGCCATAGAAGTCCGCGGGCTGCAAAAAAGCTACGGGGGCCGGGCCGTCCTCAAGGGACTGGATTTCGACATTATAAAAGGGGAAATCTTTGCCCTCATCGGGGTCAACGGCGCGGGAAAAACGACGGCTCTCGAATGCATCGAGGGGCTGAGACGCTGTGACGAAGGGCGGATCACCATAAATGGAACGATGGGAATCCAGTTGCAGGATGCCGCCCTTCCCGCCCACATCAAGCCGATGGAGGCGGTCCGGCTTTTCGCAAAATGGAACCGCACGGCGGCAGACGATGCCCTGCTCGCCGCGCTCGGGGTGAGAGAGCTTGGAAACAGACAGTATGCGGCGCTGTCCACCGGACAAAAAAGGCGGCTGCATCTCGCCCTCGCCTTAATCAGTGACCCCGACATCGTGTTTCTGGACGAACCGACGGCGGGGCTGGATGTCGAGGGCAGGGCTTCCCTTCACGGCCAAATCCGCAGGCTGAAGGCTGCCGGAAAGACGATCGTTTTGACCAGCCACGACATGGCGGAGGTCGAAACGCTCTGCGACAGGATCGCCGTTTTAGACGGCGGAGAACTAATCTTTCTGGGCAGTACGGCGGAACTGGCTGAAAAGATGGGGAAGCGCTGCATCGTTGAGGTCAAAACCGAGGAAGGGACGGAACAGTTTGAGACCGACAGGGTCGGGGACGCCCTGCTGGAACTGCTTGAAGACCTGAAGAGAAGAGGGCTTGAAGTGCTGGATATCAAAATAAGCCGCGGGACGCTCGAACAGCATCTGCTTGAAATGACGGGGAGGAATAAAGAATGAGCGCATTCTTTTACGGGGTGGTGTTACAGTGGAGGCTGGACATCAGAAGCAAGTCGCTTCTGATTACCTGCTACCTCGTCCCCCTCCTCTTTTTTGCCTTGATGGGCGGCGTGTTCACGTCGATCAACCCGGAATCAAAAGAAACGCTGGTCCAGTCCATGACGGTTATGGGGGTGTCGATGGGCGCGCTGATCGGCCTGCCGCCCTCCCTGGCCGAGCTCTGCCGAAGCGAAATCAAAAAGGTTTATCAGGCCAATGGAGTCCCTCTGTGTTTCGGGGTGGTTTCGACCTGCCTTTCCTCCTTTGTCCACCTGCTGCTGATGTCTGTCATTATATTTCTTGCCGCCCCAATCATCTTCGGCGCTCCGTTTCCGACCGACCTTCCACTTTATTTTGCCGGGCTCGCCCTTTTGACCGCGGCGTCGTTGGGAGTTGGATGCGTGCTGGGATTGGCGGTGAAACAGCAATCCAAGCTCATGATGATTTCACAAATTGTATTTTTACCATCAATTATACTTTCAGGAATTATGTTCCCGGTCGATTTGCTGCCCCTGCCCTTTGAAACAGCCGGAAAGCTCTTCCCCGCCGCCTGGGGGTTTCGGCTCATGTCGGAGCAGGGATTCCGGCCGGAAAACCTGTGGTATCCGCTGGTTTTACTCGCGGCGGCAGCGGGGGTCTCCGGCCTTCTACTGAAACGGTCCAAATCGGGCTAATCCAGGCGTTTCGTTCATGTCAGCCGAATATATAGGAAGAAGGTCGTCATTAAAAATAAAAAACGGCTGCGAATTAACTGTAAGGCCCTGCGATTTACATTATGATAGGCGAAAGCCCGGCCGGCTTCAAAGCTTACCCCTCCTTGCTGTCAAGGAGGGCGTTTTTATTGGCAGAACGCTAAGGTCAATTTGAAAGCATGGCATTTGGCTGAATCTTCCCTCGTTCCGCTCCGCCCGACATTCGAAGCTGTATAGGCGCATTCTCTTTTTAAACAGCAATGCGCTTTTAAGAGCTGCCTTCCCTTACCAAAATGTAAGCTTAAAAACGGAAAATGTAAGCCAAAACGATGGAAGAGTTTCTTTTTCCGGTTTATACTGAATACAGAAAAACATTTTGGAGGAAAAAGCTATGCCGCTTTTAGAAGTGCGAAATCTTAAAAAGATTTATACGACTCGTTTCGGCGGAAATAAAGTACAGGCCCTGTCCGACGTCTCTTTTTCGGTCGAGGAGGGCGAGTACGTCGCCATCATGGGGGAATCCGGCTCGGGGAAGACCACCCTGCTAAACATTCTTGCATCCTTAGACAGGCCGACTAGCGGGGAGGTTTTGCTGGAGGGGAAGAACATCGTCTCCATCCGGGACAGTGAGCTTTCCGCCTTCCGCCGGAACCATCTGGGATTCGTTTTCCAGGATTTCAACCTCTTGGATAACTTTTCGGTGCGGGACAACATCTTTCTTCCCCTGGTTCTTTCCCGCTCACCTTTTCAGGAGATGAACCGGCGGCTGATCCCGCTGGCGAAGATGCTCGGGATCAGCGATATCCTGCAAAAGTACCCGTATGAAATCTCGGGCGGCCAGAAACAGCGCGCCGCCGTGGCCCGCGCCCTGATTACCCAGCCGCGGATCATCCTGGCCGACGAACCGACCGGTGCGCTCGACTCCAAGGCGTCCACCCACCTGCTCTCGATGTTCGCAGACGTCAACGCAGCAGGACAGACCATCTTCATGGTCACCCACTCCACCATGGCCGCGAGTCATGCGGGACGGGTGCTTTTCATCAAGGATGGCGAGGTGTTCCACCAGATATACCGCGGCGGCATGACCAACGACGAGCTTTACCAGAAGATCTCGGACACGCTGACGGTGCTGACCACAGGGGGTGCCGGTGTTGAATAATATCTTTTACCCAAAGCTTGCGGCATCAAACCTGCGGAAAAATTCCAGGGCTTATTTTCCCTATATCCTGTCGAGCATCTTTACCATCGTCACCTTTTACTCGATCTTCTCCCTGGCGCAAAATCCCGGGCTGAGCGAGCTTCCGGGCGGCGATGCCGTCCGCGTCCTCTTCTGCCTCGGCGTCATCATCGTGGGAATCTTTTCGGTCGCGCTGCTCTTTTACACCAACAGCTTCCTCATCAAGCAGCGAAAAAAGGAGCTCGGCTTATACAGCATCCTCGGGATGGAGAAGCGCCACATCGCCAGGGTCTTGCTCTTCGAGGTGCTCTTTACTGCCCTGATCAGCATCACCCTCGGGGTTTTAGGGGGAATTCTCATTGAGAAACTCCTCTTTTTGGCGCTGCTGGCCCTGCTCAAGATCGAAACGCCGGTCGCCTTTTCCATCTCTCCGTCGGTCATTCTGATTACGATGATCCTTTTCGCCGCCATCTTTTTCCTGACCCTCTTAACCAACCTTTTGCAGATCAAGCTGGCCAATCCCATCACGCTGCTCCGGGGCGGGGAGCACGGGGAGCGGGAACCCAAGACCAAATGGATCCTCACCATCATCGGATTTGCTGCCCTCGGCACGGGCTACTGGATTGCAATCACCGTTTCGTCCCCAATGGATGCGCTCGGCCTTTTCTTCGTGGCAGTTCTCGCCGTCATCATCGGAACCTACTGTCTCTTCACCGCCGGGAGCATCGCCGTATTGAAGCTTCTGAAAAAGAACAAGACCTTTTATTACCGGCCGAACAACTTCATTTCAATCTCCGGCATGATCTACCGGATGAAACAGAACGCCGTCGGTTTGGCCAACATCTGCATCCTCAGCACCATGGTGCTGGTGACCGTCTCCACCACCGTCTCGCTTTACGCCGGGCAGGAAGATATGCTGCTCGACCGGCATCCCCGGGACGTGGGCATCTCGTTTTACGATCTGCGCGACGATGACTCGGGAGAGATGCTCAGTACAGCTGAAGAAGAGCGTGCAAAGCTCAGCAGAATCATCGATCAGGTTTGTTCGGAATACGAGGTGACGGCCGAAGATCAGCTGGAATACAAATCCTATTTCGGCAATCCGGTCGAACGGCGGGGAAACGAATTTTATCTGACGAAAGATTTTAATTCCGCCAACGGGATTACGACTATGACCTGGATCACACTGGACGACTACAACCGGATGGAGAAGGCCGGCCTTTCCTTGGCAGAGGATGAAGTGATGGTCTTCAGCAGCTCCGGCACTTATGGAGCGGATTCTCTCCAGCTGGGGGAACTGAAGCTGAAGGTCTCTAAAGATTTGGATTCCCTCC
Source organism: uncultured Oscillospiraceae bacterium (assembly GCA_964607135.1). Lineage (GTDB taxonomy): Bacteria > Bacillota > Clostridia > Oscillospirales > Ruminococcaceae > Metaruminococcus_A. Next base: position 45,086 of record CAZSIV010000008.1, read on the forward strand.
CCTTCATCCAAAAAAACGGCGACTCCTCTTACGAGCAATATGTCGTCGTCATGAAGGATGAAACGGCGGTTGGAAAAGCGTTCGGTGCATTTTTCCCCGGCGACGTCTCAGAATTGGTCGACGGCGCTAGCACCTATTTTGGATTCAACCTCAAGGCAGAGGATCCGGAGATTGCCAAAGCCGCCAGCAAGCGGATGGAAGAACTGGTTCGCAAAGGGGTCAACGCCAGCTTCTCTTTCCTCTACTCCACCCGGGACGATTGGTATGGAACCTACGGCGGATTCCTTTTCCTCGGAATCTTCCTCGGCGCACTCTTTATGATGGCCGCGATTCTCATCATCTATTATAAGCAGATTTCAGAGGGATACGACGACCATGACCGCTTTGAGATCATGCAGAAGGTGGGTCTGAGCAAAAAAGAGGTCAAAAAGACGATCCACAAGCAGGTCCTGATGGTCTTCTTTCTCCCCCTTGCCGTTGCGGTTCTCCACACGGTGGTTGCTTTCAACGTAATCAAAAGGATCCTGCTCCTCTTCGGATTGACCAACATCTGGATCTTTGCCGTCTGCACCGCTGTCACCATCCTGTTCTTTGCCGCCGTTTATTTCATCGTCTACACGCTGACCGCAAAGTCTTACTATAAAATCGTAGAACAACAGTAAAAGGAAAGGAACTTTTATGAAAAAAGCTTGGTATATCACGTTATTTATCCTGACTGCCGCTGTCATCGTACTCTTCTCCTTTTTTGCAGCGGTTTTCCGGGTCATCTTTAAAAAACGCCAGACTTCTCCCACAATATAAATCACCCCTGAAAGGGGCAGGAACGGCTCCGCTTTAATCGGCGGGGCCGTTCCTGCGTTTTATGAGGGGGGTTCATCTGATGAAGATTGGGCGGACAGACAAAAAACGCCGCTTGGATTCATACACTTAAAATCGGAAGGATGTGCTGCTATGTTTACAATGCTGTTTTCACTGATCTGCTCCAACCTGCTCTATTTCGCGCTGCACGTTGAAGGGCACGGCTCCTTTCCCAAGCCGCTCTCCCCCAAACGAGAGCAGGAATGCTTTGAGCGGATGGCTGCGGGGGATGAGGCTGCCCGGACGGAGCTGATCGAACACAATCTGCGCCTGGTCGCCCACATTATCAAAAAATATTACGCTTCCTCCAACGACCAGGACGATTTGATCTCGATCGGGAGCATCGGGCTGGTCAAGGCGGTCAACACCTTTAACTATGAAAAGGGTACCCGCTTTGCGACATATGCATCCAGGTGTATCGAAAATGAAATCCTAATGTATTTCCGCAATCTCAAAAAAACGGCGGGGGACGTGTATATCAATGACCCGATCGACACCGACAAGGACGGAAACGCTTTGACGCTGCTGGATATTTTCGCTGAAGACGACAGCATCATTGACGACCTCGACCTGAAATTCAAGACGCAGCAGCTCTATGAATATATCCGCGACACCCTTTCCCCAAGGGAACAGCGGATCATTCTGCTCCGCTACGGCATCGGGGGGCGAAAGCCGCTGACGCAGCGGGAGGTCGCCGTCAAATTGGGGATTTCACGCTCCTATGTCAGCCGGATTGAAAAGAAAGCGTTGGAAAAGCTGCAAAAAAGATTTGAGCGTACCCGCTGAGGACCGCCCTTCTAAACCGGCCCTCAGCCGGAGGATTTTATCGGCGCGCCGTCCGCAGCCCTTTTTGTTTCCGCCGGCCCTAAAAAATTTCGTTGTGAAATACATTTGATTTTTTTCACGGCTTATGCTATAATAAATCTGTCAGCAGAATGGCTGACGGGTTTTCTGGGCGTAGCGCAGCTTGGTAGCGCGCCACCTTGGGGTGGTGGAGGCCGTGGGTTCAAGTCCCGTCGCTCAGACCAGCGGCGAGTCGCCGCAGACATGCGCGCACCTCACTTGATGGGGTGCGTTTTGTTTTATACCCGCGTTTAAGCCGGACTCTTTTTATTTTTAGAAAGTTCAAGACACGGTTTAGACCAGCAGCTTTTTCGTATCCTCTTGCCAGACAAAGGGCTCGTCCGACGGCTCGCACCCTGACGGCTTATCAAATTATTTAAGCTGTCATCCTACCGGACATGTCCCGCATATTTTCATTCTCGGCGGCTCGCGGGCTGTGATCGTTATTGCCGGAGCTGTCCGCGGATCGCATCTATTCACCCGGTCACAGGCTGCGTATTGAGCGGATGCAGTCAACCCAACCTGGGTGCAGACTGCGTGCCGACAGAAATTCCCGCACAGCCCATAAGATATTGCCTGTGCCGATTGAGCGGAGCCCCCTTTTCGTCGTTTTCAGCCTAAAAAGCAGCAGCCCGCTATTTTTGGCGGGCTGCTGCTTTCGTTTTTCCTTCTCTCAACCCGGTCCTTTCCGTCAAGGAGAATTCACAAGGAGAGGGAAACTCAACCGGTACCATGGATTTTCATTATGATAAGACATAAACGTTTACTGTTTTTGCGCCGAAGTGGCAGCTTTCCGCATAGGTTGCAAAGAAGCAGTCCACCAAAACCCGGCCGTCCATCATGGCCGTTCCAGTATCGGCAGCCACAGCGTAACCGTAGACATAGCGGCCGTCCGTCGAAGTGATATACAGCTTGCTTCCATAGGGGATAATATTCGGATTGACCGCGACAGACCCCGGTTTCAGGTACCGGCCGCTCGCCCCTTTTACATTGGGGTAACGGCTGCTGCTGTAGGCGGTCGCTTTCCCGGTGAGTACTCTTGCATAATTCACCGGAACGCCGTTGGCATCGAGTTCGAAATCCTCCGGCGGCAAAATTTCCGAAGCGATCGGGGTAGAACTGGTCCCGACGATTTGATGCTGCGTTACAGGCTGTTCTACAACTTCATTGGACAGCGTTTCTACGTCAGTCACAATGCCGTCTACCAGCGTCCGGCGGAAGGTGGCAATCTGCTTCCCCTCTTTACCCGCCTGGGTCACAATGATTTTGTTTTTGTAAAGCGCTTTTGTCTCCTTGCTCTCCACCTCAAAGGGGAGAACGGTTTCCTCGGTCACCGTCTCATAGGTGACGCGGTTGATCGAAATCTTGATCCCGGACACGACTTCCTCATAAGGGGAGACATTGATCAAATCGTCGTCCGCAAGTGAAAGCCCTGCTTTCTCCAGTGCATCGTTTACCGTCCCGCGGGCCATCATGACCTCTACGGTCTCCCCGTCGGCCGAAATGCTGACCGGAAAGGCGCGGTAGACGGTCAGGCTTGCCGCTCCGTTTTCATCAAAGCCGGTAAACTCAAACTCGTCGTCGGCCGAAAGGCTGACGCCCCCGTTTTCCAAAACCTCCTCTGCGGAAATTTCGCTGTTGGTTGTATAATACTTTAAAACGTCCTCATCATCGTAGATATACACAATATTGGTTGCAAAGGTGATACCGGTAAGGGTGGCAACCATAATTGTGGATACCAGGGCTGCGGCGACAATCCGGAACCGAAGACAGCTCCAAACCGCCGGCAGCTTTTTCCAGAAGGTGCTCATCCAAAATCTCCTTTTTGGGCAATAGCCGAAATCCATTTGTTACGATTGTAACCGGTTTGTAGCCATTATATTCATAAAAACCGTCTCTGTCAAGAAATTCAGACAGGGCAAATTTGTTCAATTTGACGAAGCGGTCGGATCGGAATTGATACATTTCCGATGGAATCCGGTCGAAAAAAGCAACTTTTCCGTTTTGTTTGCATTGGAATTACGGAATCTTTTGATAAATTCACCAAATCGCCGGTGATGGGGGATTGATATTTTTTGAATAAAATAATCTTATATCTATTTTTTTAATTGTGTAAAAACACAATAATTTCTTAACAGGCAGCTTATTTCTCAAATAAAAAATATGGATATTATTTCTACAAACTGTATAATGAAGCTCTGCGTTTTTTCCTTGTTTTATCCCGCTTTGAGGGCAAATCCATCCCCCAAAAGCGGCGTTTTTTTCACTGTATAGAAATGAATATGCCTTCCGGGCCGTTTTTAAGAAAATTACGGAAAAGGAATCAGAACATGATAGATAAAAAATAATACAATTCTGTTTTCCCCTCAAAAATCGGATTTTTTCGCCGCGTTTCTCCTTTTTTATTCTCTTCACCCGACTGAGAAGCGTTAAAAAGGATAACAGCCCTGTTACTTTTTGTCGTAAAACCGCGGGAAGAGCGAGTTCTTTGCAACAAGGAAGGCAACGCCTTACAAAACAGGCCGGCCCAGGTCCGATAAAATAAAACAGCCCCGGACAAATCCGAAGCTGTTTCAAGAAATCTGTTTTATTGCCGGACGAGCTCCGCGCGGCACCCTTCAAAACAGGCTTTCGCCGCTTCCATCCACTCGGTAGACGGTTCCTTACAGGAAAGGGTGTAGGGGATTCCCAACGCCGCATATTTTCCAACGCCGTAGCGGTGATACGGGATCAACTCAATCCGCTCTAAGGGAAGGTCCTTGAGGAAAGCGGCGATCTTCCCGATCTCCTCCATGTCGTGAAAATCGGGAATCAGCGGAACGCGGACCCAAATCCGGGCGCCCCGCCGGCAAAGCTCCCGGAGGTTTGCAAGAATCTTATCGTTTTTGACGCCGGTTGCGGCCAGGTGTTTTTCCGGCGTGACGAATTTAACGTCGTATAAAAACAGGTCGACATCGGGCAGGATCGTTTCAAACATCTCCCACAGGACATTCCCCGCCGTGTCGACAGCCGTGTGGAATCCCGCTTCCCGGCAGCGCTTCAGCATCTCCGAAAGGAAAACGTTTTGAAGCACCGGCTCCCCGCCCGAAAAGGTCACGCCTCCGCCGGAGCTTCGGTAAAACTCCGCATCCGCCGCAAGCCGCTCAAACAGCTCCTCCTCGGAGTACCCCCTGCCATTGAGCTCCAGCGCGCCGGCGGGACAGCGGGAAACACATTCGCCGCAGCCGGTGCAGACCGAGGCGTTGTACCGCAGAACGGCCTGAAACGGGATGCACTCCGGATTGT
>CAZSIV010000008.1:50171-82610 GCA_964607135.1 uncultured Oscillospiraceae bacterium
CAGACCGAGGCGTTGTACCGCAGAACGGCCTGAAACGGGATGCACTCCGGATTGTGGCACCAGGCGCAGCGGAGATTACAGCCGCGAAAAAAAACCGTCGTCCGGATACCGGGACCATCGTCTAAAGAAAACTGCTGGATATTGCTGATAAATCCTTTTGGTTTTTCCATCTTCATCATTTTGCTCCGTCTTTTACAAAAAAGTTTCTGAGATGAACCGGTCTCAGCCGGAAAGCTGCGATATCGCCCGAAGCATTCACTTCACCGCTACAGATTGCAGCAGACGATCCCGCGCTCCGCATCCAGCGTGACCACTGCGCCGCTTTTGAGCAGGCCGGTGGCGTTTGCCACGCCGACCAGCACCGGGAGATCCATCGCAAGGCCGACAATCGCCGCATGGGAGTTGGAGCCGGGCTGTTCGGTGATGATGCCGGAGCTCCGCTTGATCAGATCGAACAGAGCGTTCGACGTCTGCGGGATCACTAGAATATCCCCGTCCTTGAAATTCTCCGCCGCTTCCGCCGCATCCTTGCAGACGCACAGGCGGGCGCAGACGGTTTTGGATGTGATCCCCATGCCGGATGCCAGGATGTGCCCCACCACATGCACCTTCATCATGTTGGTGGTGCCGGACACTCCGAGAGGCACCCCCGCTGTAATGACAACCAAATCCCCGTCGTCGATGATTCCCGTTTTCTGGGCGGCGTCTACCGCGTGGTCAAAAAGCGCGTCGGTACTGCTCTCCTCTTTGATCAGCAGAGGGACGACTCCCCAGGAAAGGCTGAGCTGCCGGCAGACATGGGCGCTGGTCGTGCAGCCGATGATCGGCGCATAAGGGCGGTATTTCGAGATCATCCGGGCCGTTTTGCCCGATTTGGTGACGGTGATGATCGCCGTCGCCCCCAGGTCGTGCGCCGTCGTACAGGTCGCGTGAGAAATCGCGTTGGTGACGTCCGGCATCTCTTCATATTCCCGGGTCTTGAACCGCTTTACATAGTCGATATCCTGTTCCGCCCGGCAGGCGATCCGCACCATCGTTTTGAGGGCTTCGACCGGGTAAAGGCCGGCCGCCGTCTCGCCGGAAAGCATGATGGCGCTGGTTCCGTCATAGATCGCGTTGGCAACGTCGGTGGATTCCGCACGGGTCGGCCGCGGGTTTTTCATCATCGAGTCGAGCATCTGGGTGGCGGTGATGACCTGTTTCCCGGCCGTATAGGCCTTTTTGATCATCATTTTTTGCAGGACGGGGACTTCCTCAAGCGGGATTTCCACCCCCATATCGCCCCGGGCGACCATCACGCCGTCCGCGACCCGGAGGATCGCATCCAGGTTTTCCACCCCCTCGCCGTTCTCAATTTTGGCGATGATGTTGATGCTGTGGCAGTCGTATTCTTCCAAAATCTTCCGGATTTCCAGGATGTCGCCGGCGCTCCGGGTAAAGGAGGCGGCAATGATATCGAAGCCGTTTTCGATCCCGAAAACAATGTCCTCCCGGTCCTTTTCGCTGATGTAAGGCATCGAGAGCTTGACGCCGGGGACATTAACCCCCTTGTTGTTCGAGACGGCTCCGTCGTTGAGCACCCGGCAGACGATGTCGGTATCGGTCACGCTGACGACCGACATCGAGATCAGCCCGTCGTCGAGCAGGATGGTCGCGCCCGGGTGGACATCGGCGGGAAGACCGTGGTAAGAGATCGAACAGCCCTTCTGCGTCCCCTCTATGTCCTGGGTCGTCAGGGTGAAAATCTCCCCTTTTGAGAGAACCGCCTTGCCATCCTTAAATTTGCCGATCCGGATCTCCGGCCCTTTTGTGTCCAGCAGGGCCGCCACCGGAAGGTGAAGCTCCTCCCGGAGCCTTCTGACCCGTTCGATGTTCTTTTTATGATAGGCGTGATCCGCGTGGGAAAAGTTGAAACGCGCCGCGTTCATCCCGCCCAGCATCAGCTCCTTTAAGACGTTGTCGTCGTCTGTGGCAGGGCCCAGGGTACAGATAATCTTCGTCTTTCTCACCATGGCATCCAAACCTCCTCGGCGTTATTGGGATCGATCCGCCTTTGCGGAATCTTTTTTGCGGTTGCTGACCGTCAGCATGATCTGGGTCACGGCAAAAATCACAACGATTACCGTGAAAATAGCGAGCATCCCCATCCACATCAGGTTGAGAGAGGCTATAAACGCATCCATGTTCATCTTCCACATCCTCCTTTAATGGATCATCGTCGGCACGATGCCGAGTATGACGCCGCCGGCGACGACCGAGGCGATCTGCCCGGAGACGTTGGCGCCGACTGCGTGCATCAGCAGATGGTTGGTCGGGTCAGCCTCGAGCCCCATCTTCTGGATGACGCGGGAGGACATCGGGAAGGCGGAGATGCCGGCCGCCCCGACCATGGGGTTGATTTTATTTTTAGAGAACAGGTTGAGGAGCTTCGCAAAGAAGACCCCCGCAAAGGTGTCGAATACAAAGGCGACGAGGCCGAGCCCCATGATGAAGAGGGTCTGGAGATTGACGAAGCTCTCCGCCTTCATGCTGGCGGCAATGGTGATGCCGAGCACCAGAGTGATCAGGTTCGCGAGCTGGTTCTGCGCCGTTTCCGACATTGCGCGGAGAACGCCGCACTCCCGCAGAAGGTTGCCGAACATTAAGAAGCCGACCAGCGAGACCGACGCGGGCGCGACTAAACCGGCGATCATGGTGACGATGATCGGGAAGAGAATCCGCGTCATCTTGGACACGCCCTGCGGATTGTAGACCATCTTGATGGCCCGCTCCTTTTTGGTGGTCGAGAGCTTGATGGCAAACGGCTGGATGATCGGCACCAGCGCCATATAGGAATAGGCCGCGACGGCAATCGCTCCCATATACCGGCTGCCGAGCACCTGGGAGACCAGGATGGAGGTCGGCCCGTCCGCCGCACCGATGATCCCGATCGAGGCCGCATCGGTCAGGTCGAAGCCCAAAAGGGTCGCAACCATAATGGTGAAGAAGATGCCGAATTGGGACGCCGCCCCGAACAGGAGCAGCTTGGGATTGACCAGCAGCGGGCCGAAGTCGATCATTGCGCCGATGCCGATGAAGAGCAGCAGCGGCATCGCCTCCGACGCTTCGATCCCGATCCGGAACATCCAGTCGATAATTCCGGGAACTTCGCCGATCCCCTCCATCATCTGGTCGACCGCGCCGGAAAACGGCAGGTTGACAAGGATGGCGCCAAACCCGATCGGGAGAAGCAGGGCCGGTTCCAGCTCTTTTTTGATGGCGAGGAAGATTAACACACCGCCGATGACAAACATCACCCAGATTCTCCAGCTGTCCGGTTTGAACAGCTCCAGGATGCCCTCGATTAGAAACTCCATTGAAACATTCCCCTTTTTTTATTTTCCCGCCCTGTCAAACGCAGGGCGTTTTTCCCTTTTTCGTTTCCAGCACCGGCGGGCAATCAGCAGCCCCGCCAGAATGATACAGACCGGAAGAAGAATTAGTTTATACCGATTGTAATATTCTGTGACAATATTCCAATTTTCAGCAAATAAATACCCCAATCCGATCAGGACAGCGTTCCAGACCGTCACCCCGACAGCCGTCGCCCCCAGATAACCCCAAAGGTTTTGACGGGAAATTCCCGCGATAAATGAGATATAGGTTCTGCACAGGGGGATCAGCCGCCCAATGCAGACCGAGAGGGATGCGTACTGTTCATACTTTTTCTGTGAAGCGTCGAGCCCTTTTCCGGCTTTTGGGAACCTCCGCTTGATCTTCTCCACCAGCGGATAGCCGCCGAAATAACCAATCAGGTAACAGACGAGCGCCCCCAGCACCCCCGCGAGGACGCTGAACCCTAAAATCGCGGAAAAAACCCATCCGCTTTGGGATGCAACCGCCCCGGAAAAGGGGAGCACCACCTCGCTTGGAAGCGGAAAGCAGGCATACTCTAATAAGATTAACATAAAAACAGCGGCAAGTCCATATGATTCGATGGCATTCATGACAAATTCCATTTTCCAACACCTCAACCGGCAAGTCTGGCCCTGAGCAGGCCGTTTCTCTACCAGTTTATGGCTGCGCTGTTCCCGTCATTCCGTTTTTTGGGCTAAGCCGCGGAGAACCTCCCCGGCGATCATCAGTCCGGCTACAGACGGGACAAAGGAAACACTGCCGGGAACCTGCCGTTTTCCGGACGCGTCGTCTTCCTCGGCGGGCAGGGGCTTGAGGGGGCGCTCCCTGGAATAGAGCACCTTCAGCCCCCGCACTCCTCTCGCCTTCAGCTCCCGGCGGAGAACGCGGGCCAGCGGGCAGACCGAGGTTTCATAGATGTCGGCGATTTCAAACCGGGACGGATCGAGCTTATTCCCTGTCCCCATTGAACTGATGATCGGCGTCCCGTATTCCTCCGCCTTTTCCGCCAGCACGATCTTGGCGGCGACAGTATCCACCGCGTCGACGATGTAATCGCATTCCCGGAGCGGGAAGGAATCGATATTTTCGGGCAGGAGGAATTCGACCCGTGCCTCGACCCGAGCCGCGGGATTGATAGAGAGAATCCGTTCCTTCATCACCTCGACCTTCCGCCTTCCGATCGTTTCATGGGTGGCGATCAGCTGGCGGTTAAGGTTTGTGAGGCTGACGGTGTCGTGATCGACGAGGATCAGGCGGCCCACCCCGCCGCGGGCCAACGCCTCGGCTGCATAGGAGCCCACCCCGCCGACCCCGAACAAAAGGACGGTGGAATGCTTCAGCCGCTCCATCGCATCTCTGCCGAGGAGAATCTCGGTGCGGGAAAATTCATTCTGCATCCTGTTTCACCACCGCAATCGCTTCGATTTCGACCGCCGCTCCCCGCGGCAGCGCAGAAACTTCGACACAGGAACGCGCCGGGCAGGAATTCCCAAAACGGGCGGCATATGCTTCATTGACAAGGGGGAAGTCCTCCATCCGCGTCAAAAAGACGGTGCATTTTACAACATCGCTCAGCGAAAGCCCCGCGGCAGATAAAATCCCGCGGATGTTTTCCAGACATTTCGCCGTCTGATTTATGATCCCATCCGCCATTTCTCCCGTTTCGGCGTCGAGCGGGAGCTGCCCCGAAACGAAGACGAATCCGCCGGCCCTGACAGCCTGCGAATAAGGCCCGATTGCAGCAGGAGCCATACCGCTTTTAATCTCCTCTTTTGCCATAACATCCTCCCGTTTAAGCTCGAACTTCCTGCCTTTTCCAGAACATCCGGCCGAATCTTTCCTAATTATAGCATATCTTTCCCAGGGAGCAAACCAAAAACACCCGGCGTTTCAATTCGCCGGGTGTTTTTGCCGGAAATCCGGCCGCATGAATTTCAGAGTGTTTTTCCCTCCAGCCCGCAGAGGGTGCGGACGTCCCCCATCACCTGGTCGAAAACGTCCGGCGTGATGGACTGTGCACCGTCGCAGAGAGCCGCCGGCGGGTTGGGATGGACTTCGACCATCAGGCCGTCCGCCCCGGCGACGACAGCAGTTTTCGCAAGGACAGGCACCAGCGCCGCAATCCCGGATGCGTGGCTCGGGTCGACGATGACTGGGAGGTGGGATTTCTGTTTCAAAAGCGGGATCGCCGAGATGTCGAGGGTGTTCCGGGTGGCGGTCTCAAAGGTGCGGATTCCCCGCTCGCAGAGGATGACGTTCGGGTTCCCCCCTGAAACGATATATTCGGCGCTCATCAGCAGCTCTTCCATCGTGCTGGAAAGTCCCCGCTTCAACAGAATCGGTTTATCGCAGTGCCCGAGCTCGGAAAGCATCTCGAAGTTCTGCATATTCCGTGCGCCGACCTGGATCACATCCACCTCGCCGTAGAGATCAATATACCGCAGGCTGGTCAGCTCGGTTACGATGGGGAGCCCCGTTTCCTTCTTCGCTTCGAGCAAAAGCTCGATTCCCTCCGCCTTCAGGCCGCGGAAGGCATAGGGGGATGTTCTCGGTTTAAAGGCACCGCCCCGCAGGAATTTGGCGCCCGCCGCTTTCATCCGCTTCGCCGCGCCGACGATCTGCTCCGGGGATTCAACCGAGCAGGGACCGGCGATCACGCCGAAGCTCCCCCCGCCGATCCTCCCCCCGCCGGCTTCGACTGCGGTATCCTCCGGATGAAACTTCCGGTTGACCAGCTTATAGGGCTCGGAAACCCGCTTGACCGCCTCGACGATGTCGAGGGCTTCCAGCGCTTCCTGATCGATTTTGGAAACATCCCCGACCAGCCCGAACAGGGTGGTATGGGTTCCTTCGCTGAAATGGATCCCGACTCCTTTGTTCTTCAACCGTCCTAAAAGATCTTCCACTTTCTGTTTTGGTGCGTTTTGCTTGAGAATGACAATCATAAGAAACCTCTCTTTCTTCCGACAGGCAGGCGGCCGCATCCTTCCGGTTTGACGGCAGATAAAAAGGCCGGCAACCGGAATCGGTTGTCGACCTGGCGAATACAGCGGAAAATTCAATGCTGTAAAACAGGACACCGCAAACAACCCGACTCCAAAACAGCCAGGCAGTAATAAAATCGATGATGGTTCCTGTTAATCAGCATTGCAATTTACCTCTTCGTTTGCTTTAACACTTTAAAGCGCATTCTTATCATAACAAACTTCTTGCATTTTGTCAAGCCTTGTTTCAAAGAGAACATTGGATGCTGCCGTGCGGCCGACATAATGCTGTGAAAGCTTTCGTCCCGCAAGCGATTTGACGACCTTGAAAAAATCCCCCGCCTCTAAGGCGGGGGATGCTGCGCACCATGCTATAACACTTTATCCGCGTAATTGATAAACTCGTCCCACTCATAGGGGGAAAGGGCGTGCGCGCCCCGGCGGAGATGATAAGCGATCTTTCCGCTCTGGTCGACCGTGCCGACGATCGGGAACGCCTCCAGGCAGAGCGGCTTTTCGCCGTAAAGCGCATAGATTTCACCGGCGTATTTGGCGGAGAGAAACTCCGAGGACGGACCGGACCAGAGATCCTCCACAGCACTCGGCACATAAAGGGCGCGGGGCGCGATCAGAGAGAGGAGCATATGCTGGTCGAAGGGCATCTTCTCCTCATCGGCGCCGAATGCCCGATAATTGGAGCAGAACCAGCAGGGAAAGCCTTTGCAGATATCTTTGATGTGCTCCCCCAGCTTTCCGCGGGTGATCGCCGTCCCGCCGCAGCCCGACTCGTTGCTGCAAACGAGCCCAAACCGCGGGTCGGACGCGCCGCACCAGAGGGCGGCCTTGCCGGTGCGGGAATGGCCGACGATCGCGGCGCGGCCGGCGTCGATCTCCGGAATCGTCTCGACGACGTCCATCAGCCGGGAAGCGGCCCAGGCCCAGCTGGCAATCGCCCCCCAGGTATTGTCCTTCCGAACGCCGTCCGGCTCCTTGACGACCGCGTGGAGCCCGCCCGAAAAATCGTTGTTGTCGTCGGTGCAGACCTCGGGATAGTAAAAACGGGCGAGCGCATAGCCCCTTTTTAAAAGCTTCTCTTTAAACACATGTGTCGCCTGGTCCGGGAACTGGATCAGCTCAAAAACAGGGCAGGGCTGATCCGCCTTGGGAACAGAAAGATATCCGTTAAAGCTGTGGGAGCCAAATTTTGTCTTTGTGGTGATCACGATCCGGTATTCAATAGCGGCGTCGGCTTCCTCCCGCTCCAGGGTGTGGGAAACTTCGGCTTCAACTTTCGGCATCCGGCCGTAAACGTTGTCGGCAAAAAAGTCGTAGAGCTCGCCGCGGCGCTTTCCTTCCCACTGCTCCACCGTCGTCACCCTGCTGCCGTCGCGGCAGGTTAGAATCTGGGGAAGTTCGGACTGCTTCGGAAGATAGTGCTTCATTCTTTTTTCTCCTTTTCTTGCTTGATTCATCGCTGCCCTCGATTGACAAAGGCAGGGTACCCCTGCGGGCAATTCGCACACCAAGGTTTTGCCGATTTTTGAGTTTTAGGCCTGCGAGGCGCCTTGTACAAACTACACACTTCACTTGGCGGGTACCCCTGCGGGCAATTCGCACACTAAGGTTTTGCCGATTTTTGAGTTTCAGTCCTGCGAGGCGCCTTGTACAAACTACACACTTCGCTTGGCGGGTACCCCTGCGGGCAATTCGCACACCAAGGTTTTGCCGGTTTTTGAGTTTCAGTCCTGCGAGGCGCCTTGTACAAACTACACACTTCACTTGGCGGGTACCCCTGCGGGCAATTCGCACACTAAGGTTTTGCCGATTTTTGAGTTTCAGTCCTGCGAGGCGCCTTGTACAAACTACACACTTCGCTTGGCGGGTACCCCTGCGGGGCAATTTCGCACACCAAGGTTTTGCCGATTTTTGAGTTTCAGTCCTGCGAGGTACTTTGTACAAACTATGTATCTCGCGGGTTACGGGACTGCAAGTCTTGTACTGCCTAGGTATCGCGTTTGTCCTGCCCGGGCACGGGCGCGGATGCACTCCGCACCGCCCTGTAAAACCATGTCTGCACTTGTCAATCGAGGGTAAGAATACTATACGACAAACGGGAAGGATCGTCAAGCGGGAAATCAAATCAAAACCGAATAGGCCGGATACTCCCCTTTGAGTCGATATCCCAGCTTCTGGGCGAGCTCTGCGGAAACGGGATTCGCCGCGTCCCAGCTGGGATCGAGCCCCTTATCGAGACAGCGAAGGATCAGATCCGCCGCACAGGCTGTGCCGATCCCTTTTCTGCGGAAATCCTCCCGCACGTCGATCTCGATTTCGATCCCGCCCCTGTACGCCGTATAAGAAGAGGCGCCGCCGACCAGCTCACCGCCGAAGAGGACGGCGGAACCGATCCCGCGGGCGAGGAAATCGGCCGCGCTCTGAAAATTCGAACAGAAATCCCGCGACCATTCGTTTTCGAGAGAAGCGCGGCAGAGCGCCGCATCGAAAGGAGCGATCCGACAGCCATCCGGAAGAGAGGAACGTAGACGCTCCAGTCTTTCTTTGTCAAAGGCGGTGTTCTTCTCGAAGGCATAGCGGGTCAGCCGCTCCGCCCGTTCCCCATACACCGACTCGACCAGAGCCGCCCATCTATCGCTTCCCGGAACCATCAGACAGAAGGATCGGGGAGCTTCCAGAAGATTTCCGACCAGCTCCGCAGCTCCCGCGGCCTCACTGTCTCCCCCCAGAAACAGGAAATCACCGATCAAAATCCGGGCGGCGGCGGGTTTCTCCCCTCGATCCGCCCACGCTTCCCCCATCACTCCCTGCAAGCAGGACCAGACCATCGTCTCCTCTGTCCCGGAAAAAAGCGGGGCGATCTTTGTCATTTCGTCGGGCGCCAATTTTACCATCCTGTCATCCCCTTTTAAAGAAGTTTATCATAAAATCCTCCCAAAGCGCAAACCCGGCGCAGCAAATGCTAACGCCGCATAAGGAAGTAAGTTGAAACCATCAATGAAATGCAGCTTTACGAAGATCGGCAAATGCAAAGGTCGGCGTTGAAGCTGCTTATCTCATAAGTATGTTATCGGACATAATGAATGAAAACTTGATTTTTCGGTTCAAATATGGAATTCGCTATCTATGGTAAAGACATTTAAGAGGTTTTGCGATAAAATTAGACCATAATAAGTGGGAGGCAATTTACATGGATATGGTAAAGATGGGGAGCTTTCTTGCAGAGCTTCGTAAAGAACACAAGCTTACACAGGCTGAATTGGGCGAAAAGCTTGGTGTTACAAATAAAACAGTTTCCAGATGGGAGACGGGAAATTATATGCCGCCCGTGGAAGCGCTGGAAGAGCTTAGCAAGCTCTATGGCCTAACCATTAATGAACTCCTGAGCGGTAGAAAATTAACCGCAGAGGAGTATAGAGAGATGGCTGAATCGAATATCAGAGAAACACTTGAAGCAAGTGCTTTTGAGTTGAAAGAAAAACGGATGTTTTTTAAGAAAAAATGGCGAAAGGAACACATTTCAACAATCGTTGTCTGTACAGTCGCATGGATTGTTTTAATGGTTGCATTGAAAATTCAGGGAGTTGAGATATATCTCTGCGGCACCATTGGCGGTATACTTGCAGTTCTCTATTATGCGGTGCTAAATAATCGAATGATGGCTTATGTAGAAGATCATATTTATGGTGGTAAATGGAACGAATATAAAAGCGGTTCCGAGAACAAATAGGAACAATGTCAAATATGTCGGATCAGGAACGATTTTTTAAGCTGAGTAATATATTACCAAGGATGCAGAGCTTCAAATTGCGGTAGAACAAAAGAATGCGATACAGCTTCTTGAATGAAGCCGTATCGCATTCTTTATAAAAGCTTCCTTATCCGGCCGGTGTTGGTCAATATCCATGCCGGGTTTTGAGGCTCTGTTCCGTCAAATTCACAACGGTTATTCATGCGAAAGCTTTTCCGCCAGCCCGATCATCTCTTTTGCCTCTTCCTCGGTGTCGAATTCACAGTAAAGGAACAGACCCTTTGAAGAGAGCTCGGTCAGCAGGGTTTCGAGCACCGGGAATTTATTGTGCCGGATCAGAAGCCGCTTTCCCGCCTGCTGGATCTTCCGCAGGGTCGGGATGAATTCGGTCGGCTCCGGCTGGCCGTCGACACAAGTCCACTGGATGATGTCGAGATCCTCCATCGCTAACAGAGAATCGAGGTGGGCGCACTGCTCCATCCCGTCGAAGTGGTAGAGCGCCCGGTCCAGGAACGCCGCCTGCGCTTTAAGCTCCGGCAGGGCGAATTCCTCAAACATCGGGTGGGAGATCATCACCGAAAGGTCGCACTGCATCTGGCTGAACTTCCCCGGCCCCCAGATGCCGAGCCAGCCCACCGTGCTCCCGCCGTCGTTGTTCTCTTTGGTGATGGCATAGCACTCGTCGATGGTGGTTTTCCAAGCCTCCAGGCATTTCGACATGGCCGCGTGCACCCAATCGGGGTTGAGGGCGAGATCCATCAGCAGGTTGTCGCTCCCCCGCAGGTGGGCCAGAGTGTCGAGGTTCCCCGAAATGTCGGGCATTGAAATAAAGTAATCCCCTTTGCTGTCCTCCACAAAGGCTTTAGAGAGCTCCAGTGTCTTTTGATACAGAAAGCTCTGCCGGTCAAAAACGACGGTTTCGGGGTCGTCCTCCTTCACTGCATCGCTCCCGAAGAACCAGATGGAATCCTCATAGCCAACCTTAATCCCCTTAAAGTAACCGGCGAGCCCCGAAGCGCCGAGGTTGGTGAAAATCTGCGGGAAGGATTCGCCCGCATAATAGGTGTTTTCAAAAACATCCCGGTTCCGTTCGATGATCCGCTCCGGATCGGTCCAATAAATCAGCCGATCCTCCGCCTTTTCGGGCAGAGGGAAGCTGCGGTAAGCGCCGTCCTTCTTCCTGCCGGTGGCCGCGACGCAGCATCGGTCGGTCAGTTCGCCGGCCCAGAACGCCTCCATCCTCTTTTTTGCCTGATCCCAATTCTCCTGGTAACGCATGGCATATCCTCCTGTTGCAAAGTTTTTCCCCTGATGGTACTATTATAAAAAAAGCGGCCCGCCGCCGCATTCATTTTTCAGACCAATATTAGGAGAAATGCGACATGGTTGACCGCTTTGAAAACGATTTTCTGGATGATATGGCCTATTACCAGCTCAAGGTGGAGCGGGTTCATCTTTCCGCCCCCTTTGCCATGCACTCCCACTCTTTTTCCGAGATCGTCGCGGTGCTGAGCGGAAGGGCGCTCCACGTCGTCGGGGAGGATGCCTTCCAGATCGGCGCAGGGGATGTATTTGTCATCGGGGAAGCGTCGAGCCACGCCTTCGAGCAGGTGAAAGACCTGACCATCATCAATTTCAGCTACAACGAGCGCCACCTTCTTTTCGACAAAGAAGACCTCCGGCTGATGCCGGGGTTTTCCCCGCTCTTTCTGACCGCCCCGCGGCTGCGGGAACACAACGGCGCCGTCGGAATGCTCCGGCTTGAGGGCGCCGACCTTTCCTTTCTGGAAAACATCGCCGACATGATCCTGCGGCAGACCGCCCAGAAAAACGAGGGATATGAAACGGTGGTCAAGCTCCTGTTCCAGACGGTGATCGCCTTCCTTTCGGCACAGTACGCCCAAGCGGAGCCGGCGGCGGCAGAAAGCCTGAACCTTGTGGCGGATGCCTTCGACTATCTGGAGGCCCATTTTTCAGAGGAGCTGACCGTCGGCGGGCTGGCGTCGCATCTGTCGGTTTCCGCCCGGCATCTGGAGCGGCTGTTCCGGCAATACTGCAAGGAGACGCCCCTTGAACACCTGACCGAGCTGCGGATGTCCGAGGCGCTCCGCCAGCTGGCCTACACCGAATCCCCGGTCTCCGAAGTCGCCGCCCGGTGCGGATTCCCCGACCCGTCCTATTTTTCCCGCGTCTTTAAGGCGCGGTATCAGGTCTCCCCGAGGCGATACCGGGAGCTGACGAGTATAAAGCCGTTTTAAGAAAGAGCCTTTGGCCGGCAATATGCGAATCAGCTGTTCTGTGAAAATGAAATCCGAATGTTTTTCATCATAGTATCTGATTTGGCGCTTTTCTACGAAATATCATGATACAATGCGGTGATCCAAAAACATACCGCTGAAACAAGCGAAAGCGGCGTCATAACATATTTTTCTTTCTTGCTTTTTGACATAAAATTAGCAGCCGTATTGAGCGAAAGATACACCGCCATCACAATCCCGATTGTCTTTGTAACACCGCTCGAAAACCACAATGGAAGGAATCCGCCCATCTGTAAAATGACCACCACAAAAAGTATCTGTAAAGCAAGCTGCGCCGCTAAAATCATTCTTAATTTCTCAGGAAAAACCTTGTACTGCCCTCCCATTGTCAACTCACCTAACGGCAATCCGCAAATGATGAGAATCGATAGTACAATTACGATCGAAAAGGCGCCGGCGCCTATTGCAGCTGCCACCGTAAATCTTCCCCTCATTCCCGATTTTCCAGCCTTGTAAGCTGGAATTTTTTATAACAAAACTTTTTTCAATGAATCTCTCAGCTGAAACGACCCTCGGTTGACAAAGGCAAACACGCCCCGCATTTTTAGCCGTTCCGACAGTCTCTCTGTCCGCTGTTTCAGCTTCCTTTATCCGTTTCCTATCGCGCTGTCCTATATGATGCTGTATTCAAAATTCTCCCAGCGCAGACGCATCCCTGCGTCGACCCCGAAGGGGAGGAGCGCCATCGCCACGGGATTGAGCTCTTCCCCTTCTTCCGCGCCGTCGCGCCGGAGCATGGCGTAATCCCCATTGATGGTCACGACCGTATATTCAACCGGTTCCATTCTGGTCACCCTATGCTGCGGTCAGCCCTGTCCGCAGCCCTTTCTTTATGATTCTTTTTTTGTCACGCCGCTCAGGTCAAAGGGCGGGATATACTCCCGCTTTGCCGCAGACCGCTCCTGGACATAGCCGTCCAGCTCCAGCGAAAACAGCTCATCCAAGACGACATTGTATTCGCTTTTGGCGATCCTGCGGTTGATTTCCGGAAATTCCGAAGCTCTCCCGCAGGGAAGGTACTGGGCCATCACACTGACCGGCGTTCCCTCCGGCAGGTTTTCCCTGCACCAGCGGAGAACCGCCTTGCTCTCCTCCGCGTGGGAAGGGAGAATCAGATGCCGCACCATTGTCCCGGAGCGCATCCGCCCGGCCTCGTCATAGACCGCCGGACCCGTCTGACGGCACATCTCCAAAATCGCGCGGGAGGCAGCCTCAAAATAATCCGGAGCGCCGGAATACCGCTGTGAAAGTTCAGGGGAGATGTATTTCAGATCCGGCAGGTAGATATCGACCAGCCCTTCCATCCTGCGGAGCGCCTCAACCGTCTCGTAGCCGCTACAATTATACACCACCGGAACGGGGAGCCGCTCGCTCCGGAGCAGATGCTCCAGGACAGGGATGAACGGGGTGGGGCTGACCAGGTTGATATTCTGTGCCCCCTGCTTGATCAGCTCCCAAAAGATTTCCCCCAGCCGTTCCTCCGTCACGGGCTCCCCTATACCGCCGTGGCTGATCTCATCGTTCTGGCAGTAGACACAGCCCAGGGTGCAGCCGGAAAAAAAGACCGCCCCCGATCCCTTTTCACCGCTGATGCAGGGCTCCTCCCAGAAATGGAGCCCTGCACGGGCGATCCGCGGGAGCGTCCCCTGCCCGCAATAACCGTTTCCATCCCGTTCCCCCCGCTCCGCATAACAGCGCCGGGGGCAAAGTGTACAGTCCATCCTCTCTCCTTCAATACATCAAGTATAAAAATATCTTTATATACAAATTAGAGCTGCGGATAGAGCTCTTCCCAGATCGCCTGCTGCAATTCCTTCCCTCTCCGACATTCGGCGGTTATCGAAATCACTGCGTTTTTCTCTCGCAGGATGACAGAG
The DNA here is from genome assembly GCA_964607135.1 of uncultured Oscillospiraceae bacterium. Taxonomy (GTDB): domain Bacteria; phylum Bacillota; class Clostridia; order Oscillospirales; family Ruminococcaceae; genus Metaruminococcus_A. The sequence continues at coordinate 64,513 of CAZSIV010000008.1, forward strand.
AGCTGAGAATACTTTCCATCCGCCCGGAAAGAGCCATGCGGGCCGCCCCAAAAAAGGTAGCCGTATCCAAATTCGTCCCGGTTATTCTCCACCTGCTTGCTGGTGCTTTCCAGAACCCACTGCGCTGAAAGGATCTGCTGGCCTGCCCACACCCCCTTTTGGAGATAGAACAGCCCGAACCGGTGGAGTTCCGAAAGGGTCAGAAAGAGGCCGCCCGCTCCAAAGGTATTCCCCAGCGGGTCTGATTCCCAGGTGGGCCGTTTGATCCCCAGCTTCTGGAACAGCCGCGGGGTCAGGTAGGAGACCAGGTCGCATCCGGCGCGGCGCTGTACCAAAAGACCCGCGAGGTACGGCCCGACGTTGTTGTAGACAAACCGCTCGCCCGGTTCATCGACAAAAGGGATCGACAGGGCGAGCTTGGCCCAGTCGTCCTCCCGGTACAGCGGCCTCTGCGCCCCCATGAGACTGCCGCTCTCCTGCCCCAGGCACATGGTCAGCAGATCGCGGACGACTGCGTGCTCCAGCTGGGGCGACACCTGCTCCGGCAAATCCTCGGCAAAGGCGTCTACGAGCTTTTCATCAAGGGCTATAAGCCCCTCCTGCACGGCAAAACCTATGGCGCAGGAGGTCACGCTTTTGGATGCGGAATAGAGATTCCTCCTGCACTCCTCGTCCCAAAAATGCTCTGCCGCCAGACAGCCGTCCTGTGTGATTTTAACTCCGAGAATTCCGAGCGGCGTTGTCCGCTCAATAAAACGCTTCAGTTCCAAATGTTTCTGCCTCCTTTTCCATCATAGAAAAATTTTCCACATCGGTGGACAGCCTGTCCAACAAAGAATACAAATGGTATACTCTATCAAATTTTATACCAATTCTGGTTTGATTCCAAACTCTTTCAAAGCCCGCGCGGTGCTGGAGGCCGGAAGCCCCATCACTGCAAAAAAGTCACCGAAGATCGACTCGATCAGCGCGCTCCCTTTCCCTTGAACAGCATAGGCGCCGGCCTTGTCCATCGATTCCCCGGTGTCCAGATAGGCTTCGATTTCTTCCTCTGTGAGCGAAAGAAAGGTGACATTGGAAACACTCACCCAGGTCTTCGACCTGTCCCGGTCCAGAACGGTGACGCCGGTGTAAACCTGATGCGTCCTCCCGGACAGAAAACGGAGCATCTGGAACGCCTCCTCCCGGTTTCCCGGTTTCCCCAGAATCACCCCTTCACAAAAAACGAGGGTGTCGGAGCCGAGAACGACATCGTCGGGATGGGCATACAATCCCACCGCCGCTTTTCTTTTCGACAGCTCCGCGACCGCCTCATCCGGGGCAATTCCATCCTCCAGCTTTTCGTCCGCATGGGCGGGCGCCGTCTGATACCGGTACCCCAGCATCGACAGGATTTCCCTGCGGCGTGGTGAACCGGAAGCTAAAACCAACATCGATTTTTTCATCTCCATTCAGTCAGGGGGGTTCCGCCGCACAATACTCGGCCGGAGTCCCCTTTTGCATTCGGTGGGAAACCATGCTCTCCACCGAAGTGATGGAATGAAAGCCGCCTCTAAAACGAAACCACCATTCCGTCACCGCTATTTTAAAAGTTCCTTGAAAAATGCATCGCTCGAAAGGCCGGGAGCGCGGTTATTCCGCAGCAGCATGGAAAGGGAGCCTCCTTTGGTCAGATGATTGATCCCCGGCGAGACCGAAAGGGTTGCCTCAAACCCGATCTCCTCAAGGATTTCCTCCGATTCATCGGAGTATTTTCCATACGGATAGGTAAAGGTCGTCGGGGCCGCACCCACCTTCTCCCGGATCAAATCCTGGAGCACCCCGACGTCGGACTGAAGCAGGCGGCGGTACTCTTCCGCCGTCTCCCCGGCGCATTTTCTCGCCCCCTGCCGCTGCCCTTCGAGGGAATGCAGGTTGTAGGTGTGGTTTTGGATTTCAACCAGCCCGGAGTCGCTCATCTCCTTGAGCTGCTCCCAGCTGCAATGGGAGTAGTTGGGGCTTTGATGCTCCCCCGGTTCGATGATGTCGGTGAATTTTCCCACGATCGAAATCACGCACTTCATCTGGTATTTCTGCATGAGGGGAAACACATAGAGGTAATTGTTGTAATATCCGTCATCGAAGGTGATGAGGATCGGCTTTTCGGGGAGAACCGCCGTCTCCTCTTCGACATAGGCGATGACATCCTTCATCAAAACCGGTGTGTAGCCCGCCCGTTTGATATACCTCAGGTCTTCCTCAAGCTGGTCGGGCGGGAGGACATAGGTTCCCGTCATCGCCGGGTCTTTGAGGATGCTGTGGTACATAATGATCGGCAAGTCGACCCCTTCCGCAGCATTCGCCTGCGCTGCTTTCCCCCCGTTTTGGGAGAAAACCGAAGCGAAGACCAATCCCAGCCCCATCAGCAGACAGAGCCATTTCGCCAGATGTTCCAAATAACCGCCCCCTGTTGTGCATCTGTTTCAAGGATACGCAGGACAGGGGCTGTCCTATCACCCAGCCGCAGAGTTTTTCCCCCACGCCGGGAAATACGCGCCGCCAAACCCATGAGCAGATTCTTCGGCTAAACCTCTAGGATCATCTGCTCGTAATGAAGCCGTTCAAACCCTTTCCGGGTATACAGCCGGATCGCGCCCGTATTTCCGGAGCAGACCTCCAGCCGGTAGCGCTTTGCCCGCCCGCGGTATTCCTCCTTCACCCAGTCCAGGAAGGCGCTTCCGACCCCTCTGCCCTGAAAGGACGGGAGGACATAGAGCTCCTCGATCAAGACGACAAAGCCGCCCGCCTCGTTGGAAAAGGTGAAGGAAAGCTGCCCGTAGCCGGCAGGCTCCCCATCCTGCTCGAACAAAAGCCCCCGCAGATAAGGGCCCTGCCGCAGAATTTCGTCAAAGGTCGCATCCATCTGCACTTTGGAAATCGGGTGGTCGACTGCATCCCCTTTATAAAAATCACTGCAAAATTCGAGGAATGTCCCCCGATCCTTCTCTTTAAAATCCCTGAATAACGTCATACTTCCTCCTTATCTGGTATCCCAATTTATCCGTGCCTGGCACCGACCTTCCGGCTTCTGAAGATCTTCACTCTGTTTTTTACAACGCCACCATTTTACCATATTCTTACCAGGTTGTCACCCTCATCAGGCCGACTTGAAGGATTCGTCCCGCCTTTGCCACACAAAAACGCCCCGGAATCCTTTGTGAATTCCGGGGCGGGCGTATTACGGTTTTTCGCCTTTCACCAGCTCGATATGGAGCTCTTCCAACTGCTCCCGGTCGACCGGGGCAGGGCACTCGGTCATCAGCTCAGACATGTTCTGCACCTTCGGGAAAGCGAGGACATCCCGGATGCTTTTTCCTCCCAGCATGATCATCACCAGCCGGTCGAGACCGAGGCCCATCCCCCCATGGGGCGGCGCACCGTAGCGGAAAGCATCGGTCAGGAAGCCGAATTTCTCCTGCGCTTCCTCGTCCGACAAGCCGAGGGATGCGAACATCTTTTTCTGCAAAACCGGGTCGGTGATCCGGATCGAACCGGAGGACATCTCGACGCCGTTGAGAACCAGGTCGTACGCTTTGGCGCGAACCTTCCCTTTATCTGTGTCGAGCAGGGGAATATCCTCATCCATCGGGGCGGTGAAGGGGTGGTGCATCGCCAGATAGCTCCGACTGTCCTCATCCCACTCGAAGAAGGGGAACTGGGTGATCCAGAGGAAATTGTACTCTCCCTCCGGGATCAGGCCGAGCTTTTTTGCCGCCTCGCCGCGGAGGGCGCCGAGGGTCGGCAGGACGACGCTGTTTTTCGGGTCGGCGACGATCAGGATCAAGTCCCCTTCCTTTGCCTGCGCGCGGGAGACGATAGCCGCCAGCTCCTCTTCAGCCATAAACTTCGCAAAGGATGCCTGGAGCCCGTCGGGGTTGATCTTCATCCAGGCGAGGCCCTTCGCGCCGATCCCCTTGACAAATTCGGTCAGCTTGTCGAGCTCTTTTCGGGAATAGGCCGCCGCACCGTTCGGCACGCAGATGCAGCGCACGCTCCCGGTTTCACAGGCCGAGGTGAAGACGGAAAAGCCGCATCCCTTCACCAGGTCGGACAAATCCGTAATCTCAAGCCCAAACCGGGTGTCCGGCTTGTCGGAGCCGTACCGCTCCATCGCCTCCCGATAGGTCAAACGGGGGAGCGGCGCCGGAATATCGATGTCCAGAACCTTTTTGAAGAGATACCGCACAAACCCCTCGCCGACCTCCATAACATCCTCCACGTCGACAAAGGACATCTCCAGGTCGATCTGGGTGAATTCCGGCTGACGGTCGGCCCTCTGGTCTTCATCCCGGAAACAGCGGGCAAACTGGACATAACGGTCGAAGCCGGAGACCATCAAAAGCTGTTTGTAGAGCTGGGGGGACTGGGGCAGGGCGTAAAACGCCCCTTCGTGGACGCGGGACGGCACCAAAAAGTCCCGCGCGCCCTCCGGTGTGGAGCGGATCAGCATAGGGGTTTCGATTTCGATGAAGCCCTGCTCGTCAAAAAAATCCCGGGCCGCTTTGGTGATCCTGTGCCGCATGATGATATTTTTTTGCAGGTCGGGGCGGCGGAGATCGAGGTAGCGATATTTTAGCCGCAGCTCTTCTTTGACGTTGGAGTTTTCCACAATTTCAAAGGGCGGGGTTTCCGCACGCCCTAAAATTTTCAGCTCGTCCACCAGGATTTCGACCTCCCCGGTAGGGATTTCCCGGTTGACGCTCTCCCGGCGGGCAACCGTTCCGGATGCCATCAGGATAAACTCGGAGCGCGCTTCCCCCGCTTTTTCAAAAACACTGCGGTCTGTCTGGTCGTTGAACGCCAGCTGTACGATCCCGGTGCGGTCGCGCAGGTCGATGAAGATCAGGTTCCCCAAGTCCCGCTGCTTTTGAACAAACCCGCAGACCGTCACCCTTTTCCCGGCCAGCTCCGCGGTGATCTCGCCGCAGTAATTGGTTCTTTTTGCGCCATTCATCCGTTCGGTCATCTATTTTTCCTCCTGCTCTTGATCGATCGCGGCGAGAACGTCCTCCACCCCAAGGTCATAGAGCGCGTCGGACAGCTCCTCGAATCCCAGTTCCCGCACCTCGCCGGTCGCCATGTTCTTCACTTTGGCTCTGCTGTTTGCAAGCTCGTCGTCGCCCAGCACCATCGACATCCGGGCGCCGATCTTGTCGGCGTACTTCATCTGCGCCTTTAAGCTGCGGCCCATGCTGTCGCATTCTACAAAAAAGCCTTCCCGGCGCAGAGCGTTGGTGAGCTCGCCCGCCTTCAGCCCGGCGGCTTCTCCAATATTGGCAATATAGAGCTCGCAGGGGCGCTCCTCCGGAATTTCAATCCCCTGCGCTTCCAGGACGAGCAGGAGCCGCTCCAATCCCATCCCGAAGCCGAGCCCCGGCGTCTTCGGCCCGCCGAGCTGCTCGATCAGCCCGTCATACCGGCCTCCTCCGCAGACCGTACTCTGCGCGCCTAAGTCGTTCGAAACGAATTCGAAAACCGTTTTGGTGTAATAATCCAAGCCCCGGACGATCTTCGGATTGATGGTAAACCCGATCCCCATTCCTTTCAGGCGGGCTTGCAGGCTCTCGAAGTGGCTGCTGCACTCCCCGCAGAGAAAATCGAGCATCACAGGGGCGTCTTTTGCAATCTCAGAGCAGACCGGGCTTTTGCAGTCGAGGATCCGCATCGGGTTTTTCTCGAGGCGGGTCAGGCAGGTTTCGCAAAGTTGATCCCGGTACCTCTCAAAATAAGCCTTGAGCGCCGCATGATATTTCGCGCGGCATTCCGGGCAGCCGATTGAGTTGATCTGGAGCTCCAGCCCCTTAACCCCCAGCGTCCGAAAAATTTCATCCGCGACCCCGATGACCTCCGCATCCGCCGCGGGGGAAGCCGCGCCGATCATTTCGACGCCGAACTGGTGGAATTCCCGCAGTCTGCCCGCCTGCGGCTTTTCATACCGGAAGCAGGAGGTGATGTAGTTGAGCTTGAGCGGCAGCGCCTCGTTGAGCAGTCCCCGCTCCAAAACGGCCCGCATGGTGCCCGCCGTCCCCTCCGGACGAAGGGTGATGGATCGCTCCGTCCCGTTTACGGTAAAGGTGTACATCTCCTTTTGAACCACGTCGGTGGTGTCGCCGACCGAGCGGGTGAAAAGCTCGGTGTGCTCGAAGGTCGGAAAGCGGATCTGCCTAAACCCGTAAAGGGCGGAAACCTCGGTGACGAGATCCTCCAGAAACCGCCAGCGATAGCTCTGCCCGGGCAGGATATCCTGCGTGCCGCGCGGGGCCCGGTATTGTACTGCCATAATTTTGTCTCCTTTTTGCGCAGGGAATTCCTGCCTCGATTTTAATCCGCCGGGATGCGTGCTTCCAGCTCTCTATTCCCGCTCCCGCTGCGGCAAACTCCGCCGTCTCAGCAAGAAAGCTCCTCAACCCTGCCGGCCGAGGAGCAAACAATGCCCTGATCCGAAACGGATTCAGCGGTTCGGATTGATGATGGTGCGCCAGTCAAGGTCGCCGCGTTCCAGGCCGTGAATCAGAACCTCAGCGGTGGCAATATTGGTCGCCACCGGGATGTTGTGCACGTCGCAAAGGCGCAGCATATTCATTTCATTGATTTCATGGGTTTTAGAGGTCATTGGGTCGCGGAAAAAGAGGAGCAGGTCGATTTCGTTGCAGGCGATGCGGGAAGAAATCTGCTGATCCCCGCCGTGGCTGCCGCTCAGAAAGCGCTGAATCTCAAGGCCGGTCGCCTCAGCAACCAGCTTGCCGGTTGTCCCGGTGGCGCACAGATTATGCCGGCTGAGGATTCCACAGTAGGCAATGCAGAACTGTACCATTAACTCTTTTTTGGAATCGTGTGCGATTACTGCGATATTCATTACAAATCCCCCTTTATTGGATCAGCAGTTCAACATAGTCTCCCAAGATGCGCGAAGCGATGTTATTAAACACTTTGGAGCAAAGGGTCTTTTTCCGGAAAGAATCCGGGCCGAATTCAATCGAGGACAGCTCTTCGTCCATTGGAACCACCCCGATCAGCTGGGCCCCGACCAGGTCGATGACCGCATCGAGGTCTTCAATTTCATTTTGACGTATTTTTTTGTGATACACTTTGTTGATTATCAGCCGAATATTGGAAACACCGTATTGGCCAAGCATCCCCGTCAGCCTTCCGGCGTCGCGGGCGCTGACCATATCGGGGGTGGCGACCACCAGGACGAGATCGGCAATCTTCGGCGCAAGCAGGAGCGAAACACCGATCCCCGCCGGTGCGTCGACGATCACAGTGTCAAAGAACCGGGACAGCGCCTTGCAAAACGCGGCGACGTCATCATAATTGATCCGGGAAGAAATACCGGACGGCGCCGCCACCAGAGAAAGATAGCCGTCCGCCGTGACCGGCACCACGCCGTCGCTCAGCTTACATTCCCCCCGGACGATATTCCCGAGGTCGTAGACCGTGCGGTCTTCCACGCCGAGCATCAAGTCTAAGCCGCGCAGCCCGATATCCAATTCTACGATCACCGTCTTCCGGCGCATCGCCGCATAGGTCAGCCCCAAAGCAGAAGCCACCGTCGACTTTCCGACACCGCCTTTTCCGGATGTTACTAAGATGATATTCGGCATGATTGATCCCTCAATTACATTTTAACCATATTGACGGCATTTGTCAAAAGTTTTCTTTGTATTTTAGCTCAGCCGTCAACTACTCCCCTGAAGAACTGATGTCTGAGGAGTCGGGCGAAGCAGGGGTTCCGGTCAGCTGGCCGGAGCGCTGCGCTTTCAGCGTGTTGTAAGCGACAATCACCTGCGCCGCCATATCGGCCGAATACTCTCCGCCCTCGATCACCGCGGCGAACGAGATTTCCGGGGCGGACTGCGCCGGGTAATACCCGATTACGGTCGAGTTGGTCTGCTCCTTTGTCACCTGGGGGGTACCCGTCTTGATGGCGACGCCTCCCGGGAGGTTCACCATACTCGCCCGTCTGTTGGCCGCCCCCTGCATTCCGCGCTGGACGATATCGAAAATTTCATCATGCCCCGCAAGCTCGTCGTTGAGCACCTCCGGCTGGGTTTCCCGAATGATCTGGGTCAGGTCGTAGCTGTTGACCGATTTGACAATATAGGCGGCATACCGCGTGCCCTTGTTGGCGACCGTCATCGCCTGAAGCGCCATCTGAAGCGGGGTGACCTTTGTCTCCGACTGGCCGATCGCCGCCTGCCAGGTGTGACCCATGTACCAGGTATCGCCGCTGTCCTCCACCAGCTTCGGGCTTGCAACCTGCCCCGGCGCGTTGCGGATTTCAAGGCCGGTTTCCTCCCCCAGCCCGTAGATCGCCGCATATCGGTCGATCGACTCGATGGTCAGCCGCCGCCCCACGTCGTAGAAAAAGATGTTGCAGGACTTTGTCAGCGCGCTCACCACTGCGATGTTGCCGTGCACACCCGTACAGGTCGGGTGGTAGCCGTTTGGACTGGTGTCGTAGTAATAGGTGCCGCCGCAGCGGACAGTGCTGCCCTCATTAATGATCCCTTCAAAAAGCGCCCCTGTTGCCGTCACTGTCTTAAAGGTGGAGCCGGGGCGGTAGATCTCCCAAAAAGCCCGGTTGGTCTTCGGCTTGAGCAGATTGTTGTTGACCTCCGCGCTCCGTACCGGGTCGCTGAGATCGCTCATTTTGTAAGTAGGATAGGTTGCCGCCGCCAGAACCTCCCCCGTTTTAACATCGAGCACGACGATCGCGCCCGAATTCGCGTTCCTTCCCAGTTTTCCTGCGCGCTGGAGGTTTATGATGAATTCCTCCAGAATCGTCTGCACCTGCTTCTGAAACTCCATGTCAAGGGTCAGCACGACCGAATTCCCCGCAACCGGTTCCTTGGATACGGTGGTCGAGATCACATCCCCCTTGTTGTTCTGCTCCACCACGATCCTTCCTGAGAGGCCGCGCAGTTCGGATTCCATTACCGCCTCGATCCCCTCCCGGCCAACCCGGTCGTTCAAGGCATAGCCCTTTTTCGTATATTCCTCCACCTCCTCCGGGAAAATTGAGGACATCGAGCCGATGATGTGGGGGAGCAAATCCCCGTCGCCGCTGTAATCGCGGATCGACTCGGCCGAGACGGAGACGCCGGGGTACTTGAAGCTGATCTCCTCGACCACCGTCACCGTTTCGGGGGAGATATCCTCCGCAAAGGTGTAGCGGTTATAGATCGAAAAATCGCCGGCATACATCCCGTAGCGGACGCCGGCAAGCGTTCTCAGCTCGGCGCCCGAATACTCCTCCAAGCCGAATTTGCTGACGATTTCCGCCATGCATTCCTCAGCCGAAGCGTAGGTCTGCATCCCGAGCTTCTCCTTCATCCGGGCAATGTCCTCATCCTCCCCCGGCAGAAAGGCGTAGGGGCTTTCCCGCGAAATCGGCAGATCGTCCACCCAATCCTCGCCGGCATCGGCTAAAATCTTTGTCAAAGCGAGGATGGTGCTGTTTTCAGTTCCCTCTTTTAAAAACGCCCGGTCGAAAACCAGGTTAAAGCCCGCTTTATTCGTCACCAGATCGTTTCCGAACCGGTCGACAATCTTCCCCCGCGCCGCGTTGACCGGAAGCTCGCTCACCGTCCTGCTCCCGGCCGCTTCCAAGTACTGCTCCCCGTTGACGACCTGGTACTCGATCAGCCGGAAACCGCAAAGGGCGCCCATCACTGCGACCACAGCCGCCAGGGCAATCACCCTGATCTTTCCACTCTTCATAAAAAGCCTCCGTTTCGCTACTTCTCCACCAGGTTTTCAAATTTTCTGTGCAGCCACCGCAAAGGGAAAAAGAACAGCGGAACCACCGCAGTTGTGTAAAGCGCTGTCGGCAGGATATAGCGCAGCAGGATCAAATGGCTGTTTTCATAGCCCCAGACCAGATAATAAAACAAGTAGTCGAGCAGCCCCTGGAGCACCATTGTCAGGCCGCAGAACAGCATGGAATTCAAAAAATTGTTCCCGGCGAAATACATGGTCGCCAAAGAAACCGCGATGCAACAGAGCATCAGGATCGCGGCGTTGAACCCGGGGGTTTTCCCGGAGGAAAAATCCCACATAAAGCCGGCGAGGAGACCGAACGCCATCGCGTACCACTCCCGCTCCTGCATCGAAAGGGCGATGATGAAGGAGACGACCAATATCGGACGGATTTCATAAATTCCCAAAAAAGGGAGGGTGGTCTGCAAAATAAAAAAGAAAAACAACAGGGCGATATACACCGCCCATTTGATCGCCGAAACCGTCTTTTTCCGCATCAGCTCTCACCACCCCGGCTTTTTCCGTAAAAGTCGGTGATTACAAAAACCTGCTTGACTGTTTTTATATCAAAGGCCGGCGTAACCGTTGTGCAGGCGGTGATCCCGTGCTCCTCGGTTTCCACCTTCCCGGCGATCCCGACAACGATGTTTTTCGGGTAAATCCCGCCTGTTCCGGATGTCACGATGATATCTCCCGCCTCGATCTCGCTCTCCGCATTGAGATAGGAAAGCTTACACTGGTTTTTTTCCGAAAGCTCGATCGTCCCTGAAATCGTGCCGATCTCCCCCGTCCCCTGCTCGATGACGCCGATCGGGGAGAGCTCCGGGCTCAGAATCGTCGTCACCTTGGAGTAAACCTCCCCCACCTCTGTGACGACCCCGACTAAGCCCTCCGATGTGATGACGGTGTCGTGATCCTCAATCCCGTGGAGAGCGCCTTTGTCAATGGTAAAGGCGCCGAAGCGCTCGGATGGATCCCGCGCGACCACCATTGCCGCCGTCAGCTGAATGTTCGGATCCTCTTCCTTCAGGCCCGCGAGTTCTTTAAGCTGTTCGTTTTCCCGCTTGACCCGGTCGTACTCCACCAGCTCCTCCCGCAGCTCAGCGAGTTCCTCCCGGAGCGCCTGGTTCTGGTTGTAATACTCCTCTGCGTTTACAAATTTACCCAAAAAATCGGTAGTTGTCTCCGAAAGATAGGAAGACAGCTGCTGAAAAGGCGACGAAATTGCCCCGATGATCTGCGAGGTCACAGCGCCGATTCCCTTTTGGGAGATGGCATAAATCATGAAGCCCAGCAAAAGGGCCAGCACGATCATGACCGCTTTGAAAAACTTGCTGCGAAAAAATTCACGCATCGCTGCCTCCTATTGCTGATTTTACCGATCGAGTGCCCTCATCTGGGCAAACGCAGCGGGGGAACCCCGCTGAAAACCGCAGTCCTCGGATGGTATAGGCCTGCAAGTCCATAACCAGAAAGTCTTCTGCCAGGCCGGACAACCGCGATCCGCAGATACTGTGAAGAATGGCGCCGATATCCCGCGAGACGCTTTTCCTTCGATTTGTATCGCGCAGCCCGCAGGATGAAAGCCCGGAGAGCGGCAGAATGCCGGACTCTAGACCTGCGATCCGTCTTAAGACGGAACAGATGCGCGAAACGGATTAATAACGCGAGGCGTCGTCGGAGAGGACGTCGTAAAGCTTGTCGCTGTTTTCGAGCACCATCCCCGTGCCCTGGGCAACGCAGTCCAGCGGATTTTCCGCGATGTGAACCGGCATCCCGGTCTCCTCGTGGATCATCGTATCCAGCCCTCTCAAAAGAGCGCCGCCGCCGGTGAGCATGATCCCGCCGTCGATGATATCCGCCGCAAGCTCCGGCGGGGTTCTCTCCAGCGTGATCTTGATGGCCTCAATCACCTTCTCGAGCGGCTCGGCCAACGCCTCCCGCACCTCCTGCGAGGTGACAATCAGGTTTTCCGGCAAACCGTTGAGCAGGTTCCTGCCCTTGACTTCCATGGTGAGTTCCCCGTCCAGGGAATGAGCCGAACCGATTTCCAGCTTGATATTCTCAGCGGTGCGCTCACCGATCAGGAGATTATATTTTTTCTTTAAGTAATCGATGATCGCGCGGTCGAATTCATCCCCGGCGACCCGAACGGAACGGGAAGCGACGATGCCGCCCAAGGAGATGACCGCAACCTCGGAGGTGCCGCCGCCGATATCGACCACCATGCTGCCGCGCGGTTCCGCCACAGGGAGCCCCGCGCCGATCGCCGCAGCCATCGGCTCCTCGATAATTGCAACCTTTTTCGCCCCCGCGCGCTCTGCCGACTCCTTGACGGCGCGGCGTTCCACCGCAGTGACGCCGGACGGGATGCAGATGATAACGCGCGGCTTGGAGATGCTTTTAGCCAGCGCTTTCTTGATGAATTCCTGGAGCATCGCCGTGGTGACCTCGAAGTCGGCGATTACCCCGTCCTGAAGCGGGCGGACCGCCACAATGGAGCCCGGCGTCCTGCCGATAACGTCCTTCGCCTCCTGCCCGACGGAGCGGACGGTATTACTGCGGGTGTCAACCGCGACAACCGACGGCTCGCGGATGATAATCCCCTTCCCTCTCATATAGATCAAAGTGTTCGCCGTACCCAAGTCAATCCCGATATCACGTGAAAACATAATGCTCCCCTTTCTCTATTCCAGCAAAAATTTGCAGATTCAAACAATTTCAGCTTTTTAGGCTATAACAGTTCTATTATAACCGCAACGCCCGGAATTCTCAATAAAAAAATCCGAAAAATTTGTTAATAATGTAGAATTTTTCATCTTCCCGTCGAGCCGAAACCGCCTGCACCCCGCGGCGTATCGTCGAGCTCCAGAACTTCCCGCAGCTCCGGCAGACAGACGGGCGCGATCACCATCTGGGCGATCCGTTCAAACGGCGCGACGGTGTAGGGCTCCTCCCCGATGTTCGTCAGGGTGACCAGAATTTCTCCCCTGTAGTCGCTGTCGACCACGCCGACACAGTTCGCCGGGATGATCCCGTGCTTTGACGCAAGGCCGCTGCGGGCGTAGATAAATGCGGCGAGCTCGGGCGACGGAAGGGCGACCGCAATCCCCGTCCCGATCCGGACACGGCAGCCCGGTCCGACTTCGACCGGCTGGTCCAGCAGGGCGAACAGGTCGTAGCCCGCGCTTCCCTCGGTTGCACGGCAGGGCGTTTTCGCACGGGGGTCAGTTTTTTGAAACGCAAGCGTCATATAAATCATCTACGGTACGGTGCAAAGAGGAAAACACACGAAGAGCTCCCAGCATATTTTTTGCCAGCAGTTCCCCGCGATAGCGGAATCCCCTTTTTCTATCCCGTACCGTTCCTTTCTTTTGAGTTGTTTTTACGGCGAAAGCCCTTCCTTACTCCACGCCGCGGTAGGACAGCCCCCGGGTAAAGCTCCCGAAGGGTTTCGCCCCGGCTTTGTAGCTTTCCCAAACCGCGGCGCATTCCTCCGCGGTCTCCCCGGTAAAATAGAGCAGGCCGAAATCGGCGAACCGGGTATCCGCCTGTTTGTCAGACAGAAGCAGGGGGACGCAGTTGAAAAGCTCCGCCATCTCCCCGTCGCACCGCACCGGAAACCGGTTCCCCAGCCGGTCGGTGAGAAACCGACCGTTACAGCCGCCGCATCCCCGCCGCGCCTTGAGCGGACAGTTGCGGAAGATCATCAGCGGAAGCCTTCCGTAAAGCATCAGACCCACCGGCGCCGGGGAACGGAGCCGGGAAGCCTGCGCGAGCTTCATCTCAAAGGACGCGATAATATCGACCGCACCGAGCCGGGCGGCTTCTGCGGCGGCATAGGAGTTGACGAGGTTTAAGCCGAACATCCCATGGGAGATCAGCCCAAACCGCTCCGCCGGCCCAAACTGCCCGATGTTCTGAATCCCGGCGCGGAGAAACCCGGCTTTTGCGGCATCCTCTATCTGACGGATGAGCTTTCTCTCGTCGTACCGCACCCGGGGCAATTCTAAAATTAACCGTTCCCGGATGGGATGCAGGGCCGCCCGGTTTCGGAGTGCCTCCTCCAGCGGAAGATAGAAAAAATCCGTCTCTTCCATCGGAAACGCCGTCATCTGCTCAAAGCGGGAAAAACGGGGCCGCAGTTTACAGCCGCCTTTGGGAAACTCCCCCCGGAGAGGAGAAGCTATCTCGTAAAAAGGCCGTTTTTCCGTTGCGGAGCGGAGCTCGTCCAGCCGGCTCACAGCCTCCCGCCGCAGAGCGTTGAGGGCGGACGCGGCCAGGATAGGAGTTCCTTCCCCACGAAAAGAAAATGCCTTTAGATAATACGGCGTTCCGCCCAGCTTCTCCAGAGCGGCTTTCGCCCGCGCTTCGTCCGTCGGACGGTTTTCGGCCCGCTCCACCGCAGGCCCGGTTATTTCGACCCGGTTCCCCCGGTCATCCTCGGCGGAGAGCACCGCCGGCTTCCCCTCGGACAAAACCAGCTCCATCCGCAGGGGAACCCTCTGCAAAACCGTTTTGTTTTCCGCCGCCAGCCGCTTCAGAACGCCCTGCGCAGCAGCGGCGTCCTCTTTGGTGCGGGAACCGAACATCGCCAGATCGCGCCGATTTTCGAGATAGCCGTTCGTAAAACCGCTCCTGGAAAAAACGGAGCGGAGGGTCTGTAGATCCGGCTCGCCGCCCCGGAGCTTCCGATAGACCGCGCGGACAGCCGCACCCACATATTCGGGGCGCTTCATCCGCCCCTCGATCTTAAAGGACGACACCCCAAGCTCCGCAAGCGCTCCCAGATTCTCCAAAGCGGATAAATCCTTTAAGGACAGGTCGGCCGAGCCGCTGCCGTCCACCGAGAAGGGGAGACGGCAGGGCTGGGCACAGCCGCCCCGGTTGGCGCTGCGGGAGCCAATCATAGCGCTCAGGGTGCACTGGCCTGAAACCGACATGCAGAGCGCCCCATGGACAAAGACTTCGAGCTCGATCGGGGATGCTTTCGCGATCACACCGATCTCTTCGAGGGTCAGCTCCCGGGCCAGAACCGCCCGTTTGAAGCCGAGCTTCGCCGCCTGCAATACGCCGGAAAGAGATGTTACACTCATCTGGGTCGAGGCGTGGAGCGGCATCGCAGGCGCCCACACCCGCAGCAGGGCGGCGACCCCCAGATCCTGCACAATCAGCGCATCCACCCCTGTATCGCAGGCCGTTCGGACGCACTCCCTCAAAGCGGTAAATTCATTGTCGAACACAATGGTGTTCACCGCCTGATAAACCTTTGCCCCGCACCTGTGGCAGAGCGAAACAGCGCGGGAGAGCTCCCCTGCGTCAAAATTCGCAGCCGAAGCGCGGGCCGAAAAGTTTTTCTGCCCGAGATAGACCGCATCGGCGCCGCTGTTGACGGCCGCCGCAACCGCCTCAAAGCTCCCGGCGGGCGCGAGGATTTCCGGGAATTCAGCGCTTGCCATCGGGGGCAATATTCCGTCGGAGCTCCTTAAGCCCCATCTCTGTCTTCAGACTTTCGATCTCCCGCTCCCGGTCTTCGAGGGCGATGCGGAGGTTGTCGGCCTCGGCCCGCGCCTTGCCCGCCTCCTCGACATAGTTGCGGATCTCCCCCCGGATGTTGTCCATATCCGAGGTGGTTTTATAGCTGTCGTCCATCAGGCTCAGCCCCACCAGAATGGCGGCGGATGAAAGGGAGAGGGTATCGTTTTCCTCCATCAGTTCGGTGATCTTCTGATCCAGCCGGGCGGCGAGCTGCTGGACGTAGGCCGGCTGTTCGTCCGCCTGAAGGGAATACTCCTTTCCACAGATTGTGATCTTCACTTTGTTTCCTTTGTTCATCTTTCCACCTGCTTATGTAGTTTCAAGTTCATATCGTTTCCCGCCCCTTTGAGCTTCCCTCAAAGGGGCGGATGGATTTCCGCTATTTCAGCAGCCCTTCCCGCACCGCCGTTTTCAGCACTGCGATCTGGGTCTTACAGTCGGGCAGCTCGCCGTTCAGCACCATCGAAAGAAGGGTTTTGAGCGGAATCTTTTCCACCTTCAGAAATTCCCCCTCGTCCAGCCTCTGCTCTGAAAAGGACAGCCCCTTTGCCAGAAAGACCGGAATGACCTCCTCACAGTAGGCCGGCGTGGGGTAGATTTTCCCCAGAAAAAAGTATTCCTCCGCTGTCGCCCCGATCTCTTCAAGCAGCTCGCGTTTCCCGCACGCGAGGGCGTCTTCGCCGTAGTTGAGCTTCCCCGCCGGGATTTCGAGAACAGCCTCTCTCGCCCCGTGGCGGTACTGGCGCACCATATAGACGTTTTCAGCCTCATCCAACGGGAGAATCCCCACCCCGCCGGGATGCTCCACGATCTCCCGCGCGGCCTCTCTACCGTCCTCCAGCGCCACCTTGTCCCGGCGCAGGTTGATGATCTTCCCCTCGTAGATGCGCTCCGACGAGAGAATGCTCTCCTCCAGCTTCACAACAGGCTCCCCCTTTATGCATTCGGTTTTAGTCGGGGGAACCGCCGCTGAATCAAACCACCCCTGCTTTTTAAACAGGGGGAGCGTCTTTCCAGTGGTTTTATCGCCCTCTTATCTTTTATTATCACACAATCTTTCCCAAAATACAACCCGGAATCGCTTTATAAACATGGGAATTCCTCAAAAATTTGGCGGACGCCGGTCGTCACATAAACGGCGCGCCGCCTCAATATAATATTTTAACGGCGGCCGGATCGGGCCGCAGAGGATTGTCTTTCGGAGGCGTTTATGTTAGAAGAGCTCTTTTCCCATGGTTTCTGTTACGAAAAAATTGTAGAATATTTATCAAACCGTTGCAGGGAATGCCCCATCCTGCGCAGGATTCCCATGGGGAAGAGCAGCTGCGGAAGAAGGCTGCCTGCCGTTGCAATCGGGAACTTAAAAAACCCAGTGCTGTTCGCCGCGGGTTTTTCGGCCGACGACCGGGCGAGCGTCCTGCTCCTGCTCCGTTTCTTAGCGGATCTCACCGACCCGGAGGATGCGCAGGGAATCGTCTCGGCAGGAAATCTCCCCCGTTTTTTTGACCGAGGCGGGCTGATCCTCCTGCCGATGGTCAACCCGGACGGTTTCGAAATTGCCGCGCGCGGAACCGACGCCGCGCTCTACCTGAAAAAACTTGCGCAGATGGCGGAGACACGGATGGATGGAGCCTGGCGCTCCTCCGCCACCGGGGTCGACCTCACCAAAAATTTCGACCTCGCCTTTGACTACGACAGCGGGTGGAACGGGCGGGCCGGGGAACCGGATTTCCCCGGAAGCCGCCCGGAGAGCGAAGCGGAGACCAAGGCGTTGATCCGGCTGTGTTCCGCGTTCCATCTCAAACGGGTTGTGGAATTCCGCACGCCGGGAGAAGCCATCCTCCCCGCCTACGGACAGTACGCCCCGCCGAACGCACAGATCAGCGGAGAGTTGATTGCCAGCTCCTGCGGATACCATCTACCCGACCCGTCGGATGCTTTTGAACGGGGGAGCTTTAAGGACTGGTTTGCCATGCGCAGCGGCCGGGAAGGGTATACGATCAAAGCCGGGCGGAGCAGTCCGGTCCCGGAAGAAGACCTGAAGCCGCTCTACGCCCGGCTGGTGCAGACCATGCTGCTCTGCATGGTTTTGTGATTTAAGCGGAGCGCCTCCGCACTCAATTCGGCCGGGTGGCCTTGCGGGACGGCGAACCGCCGGACTCTAAAAAGCGCAGGCAATTGAATTGCCTGCGCTTTTCCTTTTGTTATTTATTTTTTATCCGACCTTGCGGGGCAGTAAAAGATATTCTGAAAAAATGATCCGACGGACAGAAACCTGCCTATTCCTCGATATAAAGAACGCCCAGCGTATTCTGTCCGCAGTGGGAAGTGATGGTGGAGCCTGCGACCGTTTCGACGATCTCATCAAACGAGTACATTTCCTCGATCTTGTTCCGCACGCTCTCCACAGCCTCCCGGCTGCATCCGGTGTGGGTGATAAAGATCAGGTCCTTTTTCATTTTTCTGCCGGCAAGCCGATCCGCGGTATAAAGAGGAAGCACCTTGTCAATAGCGCCGCGGTACTTTTTGCCGACCTTCATTTCCCCGTCGACAACCTCGATGCAGGGCTTGAGCTTCAACAGGTTCGCCCCCAGGGCCGCAAGGCCGGAGCAGCGCCCCCCTTTATAGAGATAGTCGAGCCTGTCTATGACAAAGCTGGCGCGGATTTTGGGGATGATCATTTCCTCGTGCGCTGCGATTTCTTCGATAAGGTAGAATAAGTTTCGCAAAAAGAAAAAGAGACATAGTTTGCAGTCCTC
>CAZSIV010000009.1:0-79061 GCA_964607135.1 uncultured Oscillospiraceae bacterium
TTAGGGCTTTGCCCGCATATGAAATACCACCCGCTATGCGGGTGGATTTTTATTAATGCCTCTTATTTCAATGCGGGTTGTCATCTCAACTGCCTTTCTCATTCTGCTGAGGCGGTATTTCGTTACAAAAGCCGGCTCTCTTTTTCTGCTCAGATTAGGGGAAAAGGTCTTTTATCCCGACCTTCAGAATAAATATAGCACTGAAGAATCGCCGGGAAAAGATATCGGCGTGAAAAAAATATCGAGAAAGGGGCGGCGCCGGGCATGACAGACTTTTTACGGCTGGGTGTG
The DNA here is from genome assembly GCA_964607135.1 of uncultured Oscillospiraceae bacterium. Classification (GTDB taxonomy): domain Bacteria; phylum Bacillota; class Clostridia; order Oscillospirales; family Ruminococcaceae; genus Metaruminococcus_A. The sequence goes on from CAZSIV010000009.1 coordinate 292, forward strand.
CAGCGCTGGATCGAGGTGATTTCGCATGAAAAATACGAGAATTGAAAGGAAATGCAGAAAATATCTGGCTTTGCTCTGTTCTGTCTTTCTGTTGGCTTTATCTGTTCCGACTGCCGCGGCATCGGACGGCCCGGTTCAGCCTGCATCGACTGACGCAGCACAGCAAGGGGAGCTGACGCCGCCTGAAACGTCCGCTCCGTCTTATATCGTGATGGAGCAGACGACCGGCGGGGTCGCCGCTGAAAAGGACGCTCACAAGCTGTTTCCGCCCGCCTCACTTACCAAGATGATGACGACCCTTCTCGTGCTGGAGGCAGCCGAGGCGGGGACGATCGGGCTGGGCGACCTGGTGACTGCCTCGGAAAACGCCTGCAATATGGGCGGCGTTGAAATTTGGCTGACGCCGGGCGAGCAGATGACGGTGGAGGATCTGCTCATCGCTATTTCAATCGGTTCGGGGAATGATGCCGCTGTCGCCCTGGCAGAATATATTTCAGGGAGTGAAGAGGCGTTCGTCGCGGTCATGAACCGGAAAGCCAAGCAGCTCGGGATGGACGACACCAACTTTTTGGATGCCTCCGGGTATCATCCGCAGTCCCAGACCAGCGCTTATGATATGGCGCTGCTCTCCTGTGAGCTTCTCCGCCATGAAAAGGCGGCCGAATATGCGACGATCTGGATGCACGACCTGCGGGGTGGGGCGACCCAGCTCGTCAACACCAACCGTCTGGTTCGGTTTTACGACGGCTGCACCGGTTTGAAGACCGGGGTCAGCGAGCAGTCCGGGAACTGCATCAGCGCCAGCGCCTCAAAAGGGGAGAAGGCGTTTGTCGCAGTTGCGATGGGGGTCGAAAAAACGGAAGACAGCTTCGAGGATGCAAAGGCTCTTCTGAATTTTGGATTCGACAATTTTACCGTTGCAGTGCCGGAGGTGGAACCGTCTTTGATTCCTCCTGTCAAAATTACAGGAGGGGTGAAAAACGAAACGCTTCCTGAGATTTCGGGGAGCACCGCGGTCTTGATCCCGGCAGGAAAGTCGGGTGAGCTCAAGATTGAGGCGGCCGTGGCGGAAGAAATTGAAGCGCCGGTTCGCGCCGGGCAGCAGCTCGGGCTTATCAAAATTTCACTGGGCGGAGAAGTGCTGGACGAACGGGCTGTTTTAGCGGCGGAGGATGTTGAGGCGATGACGTTCTGGAATGCTTTTTTGATCCTTCTGCGCAGGCTCCTCTGCTGACCTCACGCGGGAAATTCATCTGAAAATCGGGCGAAATATCGTATTTTCCCGTATTCTGTCGAAAATAAAACGCCTGAAAAAATTCTGCGGGGCGGGATGACATCTCCATAAAAAGGAATCGGAAATAATTTGCAGAGTTCACAAAATCGCCTTGTAATTTGCGCCGCAATATAGTAAAATAATCATATAGCAATGGCTGGGAAGTCAGAAATTTTTTGGAGGTAGGACAAATGTCAGTTCGTTTCAGTGAAAAACATCTTCGTGGTTTTGTTTCAGAGCACGAATTTGCTGCAATTGCGCCTCAGGTGGAGGCAGCCCATTCCCTACTGCACAGCAAATCCGGGCCGGGAAACGATTTCCTGGGCTGGCTGGAGCTGCCGAAAAATTATGACCGCGAGGAATTCGCGCGGATTAAAAAGGCGGCGGCGAAAATCCAGTCGGACAGCGACGTGCTGATCGTCATTGGGATCGGCGGCTCCTATCTGGGCGCCAGAGCGGCGATCGAGTGCCTGAAATCCCCTCTTTACAACAACCTGAAAAAAGATACGCCGGAAATTTACTTTGCCGGCAACAACATCAGTCCGACTTATTTAAACGAGATTCTTTCGATCTGCGAAGGGAAGGAAATTTCCTTAAACATCATCTCCAAGTCGGGAACGACGACCGAACCGGCCCTCGCTTTCCGTGTTTTCCGCGACTTGATGGAGAAAAAATACGGCAAGGACGGCGCAAAGGGGAGAATTTACTGCACAACCGATAAGGCGCGCGGCACATTGAAAGAGCTGGCGGATTCCGAGGACTATGAGACCTTCGTCATCCCCGACGATGTCGGCGGGCGTTACTCTGTCCTCACGGCGGTCGGCCTTCTGCCAATCGCGGTTTCGGGCTGTGACATCGACAGGATGATGCAGGGAGCTGCCGATGCAATGGACGCTTTTGGGGCTTGTGATCTTTCTAAAAATGACTGCTACCGTTATGCGGCGGCCAGAAATATCCTTTACCGCAAGGGAAAATCGATCGAGCTCCTGGTGAGCTATGAGCCGAATTACGTCATGGTGGCGGAATGGTTTAAACAGCTCTTCGGCGAGAGCGAAGGGAAGGATCAAAAGGGACTGTATCCTTCCGCCGTGACCTTTTCCACCGACCTGCACTCAATGGGGCAGTTTATTCAGGATGGTTCCCGCATAATGTTTGAGACGGTTCTTTCTGTGGAAAAGCCGAAAGAAGACCTCTTTATCGAGGATGATCCCAATAACTTTGACGGGCTCAATTTCCTCTCGAACCAAAATATGTCGGTGGTAAACCGCAAGGCGTTTGAGGGGACGGTTATCGCCCATACGGAGGGCGGGGTTCCGAATATCGTTTTGGAACTGCCTGAAATGAACGAATACGAGTTCGGTTATCTGGTTTATTTCTTCGAGAAAGCCTGTGCAATTTCCGGTTATCTCCTCGGGGTGAATCCCTTTGATCAGCCCGGGGTCGAGAGCTATAAGAAAAACATGTTTGCACTGCTTGGAAAACCGGGATACGAGGAACAGAAAGCAGTGCTGGAAGAAAAGCTGAAGTAGTCTGTCCGCCTAAATTTATCATGACTGTGTTAACAGCACAGGGGAAAGGAATGTTTATATGATTAAGCTGATTGTAGGAAAAAAAGGAAGCGGAAAAACGAAGATTCTGATCGAGATGGTAAACGCCGCTGCTAAAACGACGGATGGAAATGTCGTCTGTATTGAAAAAAAACCGAAGCTCACCTATGATCTTGACCACAGCGTGAGGCTTTTGGAAGCGGATGCCTATGGCATTTCCGGCTTTGACGCGTTCTATGGTTATATTGCGGGGCTCCTTTCCGGAAACTACGACATTACCGAGGTTTATGTGGATGGAATCCTGAAAATCTGCGGACAGGATTTGGATGCGCTCGGCGATTTCCTGGCAAAAATCAGCCCGGTTGCCGATGCTGCAAATACCAAATTGATCATCGTGGTTTCTGCGGACGAATCGGGACTGCCGGATTCGGTTAAAAAGTATCTGTAAAGTCTTTGCCGGCAGAAAAGCTTTTGGGTTTGGAGTTATACGGTTTAACAGCGTTCTGCCAAGTAGGAAGGCATTGATTTAACAAAAGAATAAAATAATAAAAGTCACTGGAACCGTTCCGGTGACTTTTATTATTTTATCTTTAAGGCTTTATTTATTGTCTTTTAAAGTGTTGACAGACGTACGAAATCATACTATAATGGCCCATGCGTAAATGCCCGATTCCGTACGATGGAGGATGTAATTATGAATCCGGTTTCAGAAGAAATCAAGCAGTTTAATTATCTGACAAGTGAAATTGATGCTGTTTATCATAAAGCGGCGCTCAAATTTGGTTTGTCTGACAGCGCAATGATGATCCTTTATGCTGTTTGCAGCAATGGAGAAAGCAGCCCGCTTAGCAATATCTATAAATTATTCGGGGTTCGCAAGCAAACAATTAATTCTGCGCTTCGAAAACTGGAGGCAGAAGGAATTGTCTATCTGGAATTATTTCAAGGAAAAAAGAAAAATATATGTTTGACTGAAAGGGGAAAGAGATTGGCTGAAAATACGGCTGTCCGCTTACTTAAAGCTGAAAGCGATATCCTGAATTCCTGGTCAAAATCGGAGTGGGAGCAGTATGTGGAGTTGACAAAGAGGTATTTAACTGCTTTTCAGGATAAAATTGAGGAACTTTAGGCAGTAGAAAAGCGGCTTTACAGCTGTTTGAAAGCTGGCACTGAATCAGGAGGTTCGAATGAAGATTCAATTATCGGATCATTTCGATTATAAAAAGCTGATGCGGTTTACGTTGCCCTCTATTATTATGATGATCTTTACTTCTATTTACGGGGTAGTTGACGGCTTTTTTGTTTCAAATTATGTGGGAAAAACGCCGTTTGCCGCGGTTAATTTTATCATGCCGTTTTTGATGATTCTTGGAGCTGTCGGTTTTATGTTTGGAACCGGCGGCAGCGCCCTGATTGCAAAAACGATGGGAGAGGGCGACTATGATGCGGCAAGGCAGCAATTTTCATTATTTGTTTATGTTTCTGCGGCCTGCGGCATCGTGATCGCCGTGCTGGGAATCGTCTTTATCCGTCCGATTACTGTTTTTCTGGGCGCAGAGGGGAGAATGCTGGACGATTGTGTTATCTATGGGCGGGTGATCCTGGCGGCGCTTCCGGCATATATTCTGCAATTTGAGTTTCAAAGCTTTTTTATTACGGCGGAAAGGCCGACAGCGGGCCTTATTGTTACAATAGCTTCGGGAGTCACCAATATGGTGTTGGATGCACTGTTTGTTGCGGTGTTTCGGTGGGGATTGATTGGGGCGGCGGCAGCTACTGCTTTTAGCCAGGTGGTTGGCGGAATCGTTCCGCTGCTCTATTTCTGCCGCCCTCGTGCAGGCCTTTTGCGCTTCACAAAAACCAAATTTAATGGAAAAGCCCTGATTTGGGCCTGCGCCAACGGTTCATCTGAACTTATGACGAATATTTCAATGTCTGTTGTAGGTATGCTTTACAATGTACAGCTAATAAAATTTGCTGGAGAGGATGGCGTTGCTGCGTACGGCGTGCTGATGTACATAAATATGATTTTTCTTGCCGCCTTCCTCGGTTATTCTATCGGAACGGCGCCGGTTATCAGTTATCACTATGGCGCGGGAAATCATGCTGAGTTAAAAAGCCTGCTCCAAAAAAGCCTGGTTATTATCGGGGTTTGTTCGGCGGTAATGCTTGGTCTTGCGGAAGGTCTGGCACGGCCTCTTTCTATGGTATTTGTTGGTTATGACCCGGCTCTTCTTGATTTAACCCTTCGCGGGTTTTATATCTTTTCTTTCTCGTTTTTATTCGCAGGGATTGCGATTTATGGCTCTTCCTTTTTCACGGCCCTCAATAACGGTTTTGTATCAGCCTTGATTTCCTTTCTTCGAACCCTTTTGTTTCAAACAGCGGCGGTGCTGCTTTTTCCTTTGATTTGGGAAATTGACGGCATCTGGTTTTCTACTGTGGCGGCAGAATTGATGGCGGCGGTTGTGACCACTTTATTCCTGCTTGGCAAACGAGCAAAGTATCATTATTAGCCGCGCGATTTTTATCGAAAATAAAAAAGTCATATAAAAAAGAAGGAGCAGTTTAAACGAGCTTTTAAAAAGCGGGCTTGAGCTGCTCTTTCATAAGGATAGGCTTCTGTTAAAATTCGATAAAATCCATATTTCTGTCGGGTTTAAATGACAGTACACGGCCTATGTAATGCTTTTAAGATATTGAGGATAACTAAAAAAATTATTCCACGACAAACCGGCCTTGTTTATCGGTGGCGCTGTCGAGCGCAATGGTGGCGATATCGTAAATAGTCCAGAACCCGAGTCCTCCCAGCGTCAGGCATTTGAAAATTCCTGTGCCGACCTTCCCGAGATAGAACCGGTCGATGCCGAACGTTCCGAGCAGAACGGCGAGAAACAGGGTGATTGTTTTACTTTTTGGGCTTCTAGGCCCTACAACTGAATGATTTAACATCTCTCTTCTCCTAACATATTGAATTCTATCCGTTACAGCGCCTTCTCGCCGAGAATTTCTTTGATCTGGTAAGGAGTCAGCTGAAGGTCGGGGTGTGCGAGCGATTCCTGAAGCTGCCCCAGCTTCGAATAGCCCAGGATCGGGATCGGCCTAAACTCCGGCTGGCTGGTAAGATATGCAAGCCCGATTGCGGCCGCGTCGACCCGATAAAGAGCACAGAGCGCTTTTACCCGTTCGATCCGCTCCACATTGCAGGGGTAATCGTATTTTTTCGTCAGCGCGTTTGCATCGTTGGAACGTCCGGCAGCAATTTCCTGCTTTCTGAGCTGTTCAAAGCCGCCTGCCTGAATCGCCTTTTGGAAAAGCCCTCTGGATTGGGCAGAAAACAGCATCAATGCAAGATCGCCTTTTTTGTATTCGTTCAGCTCCTCTTCGTCCATTACGACCGTTGTCTGATCGGGAAGATGGCTTTTTTCCAGATAAGCCATGCTCCATTCGATCTGGCTGACTTTAAATGGAGTAAAGCCGTTTGCTTCCGCGATGGCATTTGCCTCTCTGATCCGCTTCACGCTCCAGTTAGACGCCCCAAGAACCCGGATTTTTCCGGCCCTTACCTGTCTGTCCAGCGCTTTCATGAGCTCATACAGATCACAGTCGGGGTGGTCTCGGTGGAGAAACCAGATGTCTGTGTAATCGGTTTGGAGATCCTTCAGGCTGGCCTCCAGATCCTCCTGGATGTCTTTTGCAGTCAGCCGGTTGGTCGTCATGGCCTCAAACGGAGGATGACAGCCCTTGGTTGCAAGGATGATCTGGTGCCGGTTTCCCCGTTTTTTCATGTAATCTCCCATGACGCGTTCGCAGAGCCCCATTGCGTCCGGAATATCGTGCCACGCACCGTAAACGCGGGCTGTATCAAAGAGGTTGATTCCCTTGTCCAGAGCGTAATCCATACTGCGTTCTGAATCTTCAACAGAGAGAGGGGAATAGAAATTCATACATCCGAGTGCCAGCTGTGAGACTTTTATTCCATCGATTGCAGTAAATTTCATACAGTATTCATTCCTTTTGTACAGCGTTTCCAACACGAAACGCCATCTCTTATTTTGATTGTAAACTGAAAGCGGTTTTGCTGTCTGAACACGCAAGAGGACAGCGCCCTCTTGCACGCTTCTAAGATACTAGCTTTCATTATAAATGCCTGCGGTGCGATTGTCAAACAAAAGCCGGGGAATTCAGGAGTTGGAAGGTGTTTTTTAAATAATAAGTGAATCGTCCGTTCAAGAGAATGGGCAGTCAAAAAACTTGTTTGGGAGATGCGACCTCAGCGGATCAGCTGTATCGTTCAAGCAGAAAAAAGCAGCCTGGATGTTCAGGCTGCTTTTTATCACACGGAATTCTTCCATTCCAAAATTGCAGAAGGAATGGAACTGAGGAAATAAAAACCTATCTATACATTAAACAGAATCAATCATACCGGCAGATATAAAATGCGCGATCGTTTAAAAAGTCGGATAAAATCCAAGAAAGAAACTCCGGCTCCAGCTGGTCGTGGTTGCATTGTTCAATCAACCAAGCTAACCGTTTCTTGTCGCATGTAATATTTTCGACCCGCAATTCTCCTACTGCGATGCCGTAGGCAGGATATGCTTTCCCTTCCGATTCAATCGTACCTTCAATCATTCGATAAGCAGAGTTCATTGATTGCTTAACCTCATTCCTCGGCGCTTTCTCCAAAAACTGGATCATCAGATCCATACTAAGACCGTTCGAGATGCGCCTTAAAAGTTCCAGGGTGGGATTTGACTTCGCATTTTCAAGATTTCTCACAGCTGTCAAACTGACTTCTGATTTTACAGCTAATTCGATCTGGGACAGATTCTTCGCTTTCCGCAATGCTTTAATCAGGCCAGCCAAATAATCTTTCAGCGTTTCGCACTCTTTCATTATTCAATACTCCTGCTTTACTATTCTAATGTAAAATCAAGAGCAAAACAACCGCATTATATTGGCACCACTATATTAATGCCAATATATCACAAGTGTTATATCTATAAAATTGATGATATATGCAGTTGAACTTGATATAAAAGATAATTTTTGGAATTGAAAAGAGAAATATTCGCCTATGAGCTGATGCAGTAACAAGATTACGCTATATGAATTGGTGATAATGGCTCTTTGTTTTGTTTCACCAAACGTCGATTATTTGCTCATAAAGCCGCAGTGCCGCTAATTTTTAGAGATTAAAGAAAACTTTTAGTCTGTTTCAAAATCATTCTTCTCCGAATAAGTCGTCCTTTTTGAGATTTTTCCGCCTCTTGGATTCCAGGAAAATTGGAATCACCGCTAAAGTCACACCATAAGTAGCTGTAGCTAAGAATAACACCATTGAATCAAGGGATAAATATGGGCTTCTTAAATAGTGGATGAAATTATCTTTAAAAAATTCCCAGAAGAATTTGCCGCTTAAAGCTTCCCAGGCAAATCCATCTCCGATAAGGTATCCTCCAGCTTCCAAAACAAGGCAAAATACTGCGACGAAATAAACCGGAACGATCACCGCCAGCATCTTGAGAACTTCCAGAATCGTTCCCCAACACCGGCAACAGCTAAACTGCTTGGAAGACAGAGAATCTGTATTTCTCTGCTTCATTCCGGTAAAAGCAGCAAAGAAAGCGGCCGCCGCAAATAGGAGAACCACCGCTATGTAAACGCCGACTTGAGCAGCGTCGAGCCAGAACAGCATATCGTAATTGACAGATGAACTGGCGGAAAGCCGATACCCTTTCTCCAACCCATAAATTTGCTCCGCCACCCTGTCAGCATCCTCCGGGGTGTCAAGAGTGATCAGGTAGGAGACCGGCCGATACGCCAGATAGTGACTCCCAAAATTGATTTTAGAGGCGTACTGATCGACAATGTCTTTCATGGTTTGGTGAGGGAGAGCAATACCGCCCTTGACCCATTCGATCGGTTCACCGTCGCGTAAATACTCTGACGTCGCTCCTCCGCTCCTGTCATTTGGAAGAATTCCGCGGACTGGGATGGTGATCGTCACAAGGTTGCCAAACTCTGTCTGATAACTGTAAATCGGATTGATAGAGTCTCCTGGTCGGCGGCTGTCCCAATACTCTTCCAGATCCGTACCGCCTAGGTCAAATTCCTGCAAACAGATAGGCGGGCAGATTTCAAATTGAATCATCAGCCCATCTAAAGCTGATGCATCGATTCCTATCACATCCGCCATGGTTTCTGAAAGGTAGGCGCCGTTTTCGACCGTCCCATCAACGGTGAGCGCAATTTTGTCCATCTGCTCTTGATCCAGATAGGGAACCGCCTTATATTCTCCACAAATATTTCCCGCCGCTTGCAGATAACCGTCGACAAACCAGGTAAAAGTTTGGACGGGATAGTTTGCGTTTCTCCAGGAAAAAAAGCTTTTCGGGTTATTATAATAAATATTATAGGAAGATTGGAAAACAAAATACGGCAGGATCGATTGTACCCCGTCCAGCTTCTCCAAAGCGTCCATTTCATCCTCTTCCAAGAGCAACGAAGTGGAAAGCAAGTCGTCCGTCTGCCATCCGACTTCGGTTTCCTCTCCATATTCCAGGCGCTCCCGATAAAGCAGTAATTCGTTTTCCATCAATAGGTTTCCATGCTCGTATTTGTACTTTTCCGCTTCAAAGCTGCGCCCCCAATCTTTAAAGGCAAAGGAAAGCGCCAGGCAAACCGCCCCCAGTACAAAGGGAAGCAGCTTTAAATACCACCTTCGTTTTTTATTAAAGCGGTGAACTTCTTTCAAACAAGACCATTTCTGTCCCACATCAAATTCCTCCTTGCCTCGACGGTTTTTGAGATTTAAAAGGAAAAATTAAAAACTAATGTTAATATTATCTCATTCATTTATGTTTTATATATGAACAAATGTCGAAAATGAAAAGAAAGATATAAAATATTAATGAATCAGATGAATTATTTATTCAATTTAATTCAGAATCTCTTTTAATTAAAAGCTATACGAGGAAATTTCAAGAAGTTTAGCGTCTAAATGAACCGCAAATTCAACTTGAAGGCAATCACGGAGAAACCGTAGAGAAAAAATAGCGTTATAAATGTAAATTGGGTGGAATTTTCAAGCGATCCATGATATGCTAAAAAGCAGGATAATGAAAGAAGGGATTATTTTGAAAATCGAAGAGATTGGGGAACTCGCCGCCCGGCTCCGCCGGAATATTTCAAAGGTGATTGTCGGAAAAGAGGATGTGATTGATAAGGTTCTGATTGCGCTTTTTGCCGGCGGGCATCTTCTTTTGGAGGACATGCCGGGAACAGGCAAAACCACCCTTGCCAAAGCGCTTGCCGCTTCGGTCGACTGCACCTGTACCCGGGTTCAGTTTACGCCGGATCTCCTGCCGTCCGACCTGACGGGGATCAATTATTTCAACCAGAAGGAAGGGGAATTCATATTCCGTTCCGGCCCTGTTTTCACCAATATCCTTTTAGCCGATGAGATCAACCGTGCAACGCCGCGGACGCAGTCGAGCCTTTTGGAGTGTATGGAAGAGGGCCAGGTGACAATAGACGGTGAGACCTATCGTCTGGAGGGCCCCTTCTTCGTCATTGCGACACAGAATCCAGTCGAGACCCAGGGGACTTATCCGCTTCCCGAAGCGCAGATGGACCGCTTCTTGATGAAGCTCTCGGTCGGGTACCCTGGGCAGGGGTCGGAAACCGAAATGCTCAGCCGTTTTGAAAAAGATTCTCCTCTGGGATCGGTTTGCGCCGTCGCCGAAAAGCAGGAGGTGCTGCTGGCTCAAAAAACAATACGGTTGGTTTCCCTGTCGGATGACGTGCGACGGTATATTGTAGCGCTTTCTGAGGCGAGCCGGAGCCGTTCGGACGTGCGGCTGGGGATCAGCCCGCGCGGAAGCCTTGCTCTGATGCGCGCATCCCAGGTTCAGGCAGCCTTTAAAGGGCGGGAATTTGTGACGCCGGACGATGTCAAAGCAGTAGCGCCTTCGGTTCTCCGCCACCGGATTCTCTGTAAAGGAAATGCTTCCCTGCAAGGCGCCGGCTTACAGGAAAGAATCGTTGAGGAGCTCCTTTCCTTCGTGCCGGTGCCGCTTGGGTAGGACGATTGGAGAAGGAAGATGGTATGGAAATTGTAATCCTGTTTTTGATCATGGCGGCGCTCGCGGCCGTCCAGTCGATCATTTATAAAAGATTCAGCTTCAAAGGGCTGCGGTACCACTGTGAATTCAATGCGGATGAGGTGGCGGAAGGAACGGAGATCGCCTTGACCGAGACGGTCGAAAACCGAAAATGGCTGCCGCTGCCCTGGTTCAAATCTGAAATTACAACATCCAGGTGGCTGGATTTTGCAGGCGCCCAGTCGGTTTTGACCTACCGCACCCGTTTCGTCCCCAGCTTTTTTTTGGTAAAGGGACATAAGCGGGTGACCCGCCGCTGGAAAGTCGCCTGCATCCGCCGCGGCGTTTTTCAGATTGAAAGCGTGATGTTGGTGGTTACCGACCTTTTAGGGAGCCGGACGGTTGCGCATCCGGCGGCGGTGAATGCCTCTGTGACGGTTCTGCCGCGCCCGCTTTCCCTGGATGCCTTTATCCTCCAGTCACAGTATCTGATGGGGGACCAGCCCGTCCGGTTTCAGCTTCTCCCCGATCCGTTTCTGGTCTCCGGCGTCCGGGAGTATCAGCCTTCAGACCCGATGAAAAACATCCACTGGGCCGCGACTGCCAAGCTCGGAAGGATCATGATCCGAAATCAGGAGAATACGGCCCGGCGGAGCGTCATGGTTTTGCTGAATCTCCAGTCGAACGAATATGAGCAGAAACAGAACCGCGCCGATCCGGAGGGAATCGAGAACTGCATCAGGGCGGCAGCTTCGGTGTTTGAAGCGGCGCTGGACGGCGATGTTCCGGTTTCGTTCGCTGTAAACTGGAAAGAGCAGGACGGGAACTTTATCGCCTGGGAGCCCGGCTTCGGCAGGGAATTTGTGACGGCGCTTTTTCGCTGCCTTGCGGGGCTTCCCGAGGTCGGTGCCGAGAGTTATTCCTCGTTCCTCGATGCGGTTCGGATCGATCCTGAAATCACCGACCTAGTCATAGCGACCGTTTTTCTCAGCGAACGGATCGTTTCTTTCTGCCGGGAGCAGGAAGAAATGGGAAAAACAGTCAGAGTGCTCTTACTCCGCCCGACCAATCGGGAAATTCCAGACGGCTGCAACGTCTATCTTGTAAGCGGGGAGGTGCAGTCCGATGCGGGAAATATCGCGTAAAAAGAATGGGCTTTTTTATGGCTGGGCGCTGGTACTGAAGCTGACGGTCTTTTTTCCACCCCTTGCGGCCGCCGCTGTTTTGGGGCGGAACTTTTACAGTTGGGCGGATTGCGGTGTAGATGCCGCTCTTTTGGCGGGGGGATTCCTGCTCGCTTTTCTGGAAAGCAGGCTGCTGTCGCGGTATGAAGCAAAGCATCCCCGCAAGCTTCCCGAATTTGACCGCGAGGTGCTCGGGCAGGTCAGGCAGACCCGGTTCGACGCGGTTGCTTTGCTGACCCTTTTAGCCTATTTTACCAGCTTCATCCTCCTTTTGGCGATAGCCTGTCTGATTTATGGCTGGCTCAATGGAATACTGACCGGCATCATCCTGTTTTTCTGCTGGATCCGGGTCTTCCGCGTGGCGGATCGGGACTATACCGGGCTCGTGTCCCTTTTAGAATACCTGATTTCGGGCTTTATTTATCTGGCTTTTTTGGCCTTCCTCTCCCTGCTCCGTTCTGTTTTTAGTCTGGAGTTTGTCTGCCAAACAGAGCCGCTGCTCGCCGTTTTCGCCCTGTATACTGTGAGCATGGGTTTTTTGGTCAATCAGGCGAATCTCGACCGGACGATGGACTCGATGAAGCACAGCAAAGCGTCGCTTCCGCAGAAAATCCGGAGGTACAACGCCTTTATTGTCAGCGGCGTGATCGCGCTGTTAGTGGTCGGTTTTCTATTTCGCAGCCAGCTCGCCGGTCTTTTGGAATGGCTGGGAAACGCCCTTCTTACCGCGGTGCTTTTGGCAATCGTCTGGCTGGCAAAGCTTTTGTCGATGGGGCCTTCGTTTTCCGGCGGGGAAGAGGAAGATGTGACAGGGCATCCTCCTGGGGAGTCGATCTTTCAGGCGGAGGGAAATCCTTATTACGACCTGATCCTGCTCCTCTTTCTTGCAGGAGCGGTCATATTTTTAGTTTCTCCCCCTGGCCGCCGTCTAATCAAGCGGATAGCAGAAATTCCGAAACGGGCTTTTCAGGCATTGCTCCGTTGGATTTCTCCCCGGTCAAAACAGGGTCGCGCAGAAGACGCTTCAGCATTTTATACGGATTTTGTGGAGGATCTTCCTGAATCCACAGAGGAAAGCTCAGCGGCAACAAATGACAGCAGGCAGCTCAAAAAGAGAACGAGAGAGTGGAGAAGGCTTTCCGATCCGACCCAAAGGGTTCGCGCCGGTTACACCCTTGCCAGGGATTGCGCCGACCTTCGGGGAGCAGGATTCACTCTCGCAGATACGGTTGGGGAGGCAGAGAAAAAGGTAGGAGCAAAACCGTTTTCGGAAAACGGCGTTCTTTATGAGCAGGTGCGTTATGCGGGCAGACAGCCTTCCGCGAAGGAGTTGGTTCGCTTTTCGGAAAATGTAGAACAGTTTTTAAGGGAGAAGTCAAAGTAAAAAATCCTCTGTCGTTTTGAAACGGCAGAGGATTTTTTAAATACGGTATCCCCGCCTTTTGAGGCAGGAACACATGATTCGTCTTTCAGCGGGAAAGATCACATCCCGCCTTAAATATGGAGTTTCAATCGGATGCCGTCCTTAGAAGTTGGCGGCAATACGGCAAGGAGAAGCGGACTTCTATTTCCGATCCTCGTCGGCTTTCCGGATGAGGTTCCTCTGAATCTTTCCGCTGACGGTTTTGGGAAGCTCGTCCACGAATTCGACGATCCGCGGATATTTATAAGGCGCTGTGACGCGTTTGACGTGATCCTGCAATTCCCGAATCAGTTCTTTGCTGGCTGTGTAGCCGCGGGCCAGTACGATGGTCGCCTTGACGACCTGCCCGCGAACCGGGTCGGGCGCTGCGGTGATCGCGCATTCCAGCACGCTGGGGTGCTCGAGCAGGGCGCTTTCCACCTCAAAGGGGCCGATGCGGTAGCCGGAGCATTTGATGACGTCGTCGTTGCGTCCGACAAACCAGTAATATCCGTCGGCGTCCCGCCAGGCCATGTCCCCGGTGTTGTATACGCCGTCGTGCCAGCTGCGCAGGGTTGCTTCCTCATCTTTATAGTAGCCGCGGAACAACCCGACAGGGCCGTGCGTCCCCACGTTTCGGATTGCGATGGAGCCGACTGAACCGTCCTCGACCGAACAGCCGTTTTCATCGATCAGATCGATGTCGAAAATTGGATTCGGCTTTCCCATCGAACCGGGCCGGACAGGGAAAAATCCAAAGTTTGCCAGCATGACCGGGGTTTCAGACTGCCCAAAACCCTCATACAGCGCCAGTCCGGTCAGCTCTTTTATCTTGTAGTACACCTCTGGGTTTAAGGGCTCGCCCGCGACGCCGGCATGTTTAATAAAGCTCAGGTCGTACCCTGAGAGGTCTTCTTTGATCAGGAAGCGGTAGATGGTCGCGGGCGCGCAGAAGGTGGTCGGGCGCAGGCGGAGGATGGCCTCCAGCATCTCATGAGGATGGAACTTTTCCGTGTCATAGGCGCCGACAGCTGCCCCGCAGATCCACTGCCCATAAATCTTCCCCCAGGCAAATTTTGCCCAGCCCGAGTCGGTCTGCGTCAGGTGAACCGTATTTTCCTGCACCTTCTGCCAAAACCGCGCGGTGGTGATATGGCCCAAGGGGAAGGAGAAGTCGTGCCAGACCATTTTGGGCATTCCGGTGGTGCCGGAAGAGAAGTAGATCAGCATCCGGTCGTCGTTGCAGACGGCGTCTTTCCCGGTGGGGCGCTCCCATTCGGCGGGCTGTGCATAAAGTTCCTTTTTATAGTCGACAAACCCCTCTTCCGGGTAGGATTCGTCGCCGAGGGTGGCGACGATGGGACGATGCTTGCAATCCGGCAGCGCGCCTTTGATATGCCCTACAATCTCTTCGTCTGACACGCTGACGATCATCTTGACTTCCGCCGCGTTGCAGCGGTAAGAGATATCCTTGGGGGTCAGCTGATAGGTAGCCGGGATACAGACCGCTCCCAGCTTGCAGAGCCCGACGATGGAAAACCAAACCTCCGGCCGCTGCTTGAGGATCAGCATGACAACGTCGCCTTTTCCAATCCCGTGCGCTTTAAAAAAGTTTGCCGCCTGGTTGCTGATCCGGCTGACGTCGGAAAAGCTGTAAGATTTCATCTGCGCGCTGTCGTCGGTCCAGAGAAGCGCCAGCTTTTCGGGCTCGACCCGGGCCCATTCGTCGACAACGTCGTAACCGAAGTTGAAATGCTCCGGTACCTGAATCGTGAAATTCGCACACAAATCCTCATAACTTTCAAATTTTGTCTTGGGACAGTATTTATTAATCAAGTAATCCACAGTGAATCCCCCTTTTTTATTCTTCAATGACGGTCAGGAACGAAGCGGGGCCATCTACCGCGTGCTGTCCATGGGGGAGTTGCGGATCGAAATAAATAGAGTCGCCTTCACAGAGAATGTGGTCGCGGCCGTTTATGGTGACGCATACCTTCCCGGACAGGACGTAGTTGAACTCCTGCCCCGAATGGGATATCAGCTCCTGCGGCAGATCGTCGGGGGACAGGCTGACAAGCAGAGGCTGCATCTTTCGGCCGATAAAGCTGTGAGCCAGGCTGAATGCGGAATAACCGTACCGTGCAATCCCGGGCGCCTTTCCTTTGCGGGTGATAAAGTAGGTGTTCATTTTAGGAGCTTCACCGGTGACAAGCTCGGTGAAGTCGATCCCCAGGATTCCCGCAATATCATACAGCGTGCTGATTGGGATATCGACTTCGCCGCTCTCACATTTCTGATAGTTTTCCTCTGTCATGTTCAGCCGGCCTGCCATCTCGGAGGGGCTGATTTCCAGGATTTCCCGCAGCTCTTTGATCCTGTGCGGGATTTCCATCAAGTTTTTGTGCATGAAAACACGACCTTTCTGATTGGTTGCTTCGGTACGTAAATATACCATCCCGTCCGCCGGTCAAAAGCGGGAAGGATGCCGCAAAGCTTAAAATAGTAAACCGTACCGCAAATAACCGCCTGAATGATAAAAAAGCGAACGGCTATTTTTAATAGAATACCATTTTTTATCATTTTTTTCTACTTTATTTTTTGAGAAATTTTTAAACAGAATTCCCCCCACTGCTGGAAAAAATGTGATTTGGAGAGAAAGAGAAAAGAAGATAACGGATCGGTTTTCCAAAACCTGTACCAATCGGAGAAAAGCAAGCAGGCGTTGATCTCGCTTGCATTCGCTTCACAATTCGGATATAATGAAGGCGGTAAGTTAATATTAGATCGCCAACTCATCTAATCTTGACATTTTTGTCACTGAAAAAGGGGAATTCTATGAATTACATCATCTTTATGCCCGACGAAATGCGCGCGGAAAGCGTTGGCTGCTATGGCCATCCGTTTGTGCAGACTCCGAACCTCGACCGCCTTGCGGAGGAAGGGACGTTATTCGAACAGTGCCATGTTCAGAATCCGGTCTGTTCGCCCTGTCGTTGCTCCTTTGCGACGGGCCAATATCCGCATACCAATGGGCATCGCACCCTCTGGAACCTCGTCAAACCGTATGAACACAACCTGTTCCGCTACATGAAGGAAGCGGGTTACGACGTTTGGGTATACGGCAAAAACGACCTGTTTGCCGCGGATACCATCCCGCTTTCCGCCGATGTTTTTGTGGAAAAACAGGCTGAAAATCCGCCTGCTCAAAAGCCGCAGAGCGCAACAGGAAACATTGACGATTTCCTGCTGGAGCCGATGCAGTGCGGGGAGGACGGTGTGAAAGATTACGCCAATGTCATGGCCGGCATTGAAAAGATCGTCGGCTGGAAACCGGGGGATCGGCCGTTTGTCCTTTTCCTTCCGCTTTTGTATCCGCACTGCCCTTATACTGCGCCGGAATCCTATTACCATCTTTACGAAGAAGAGCAGATTTCACTGCGCGGTACCGGTGAAAAGAAGCCGGAGTTTCATGAGTTGATCCGCCGCTACCGTTCGTTGAATGACGAAGAAGTTCTACGAAAAGTACAAGCGGTTTACCTTTCTATGATTACATACAGCGACGCCCTGCTTGGGAAGCTGATGGAGGCGTTAGACCATTCTGCGGCGGCGGAAGATACCCTTTTGATCGCCGTATCCGATCACGGCGACTATGCGGGCGACTATGGGCTGGTCGAAAAGTGGCCGGATGGGTTTGAGGATGTCCTCACCCGCGTTCCGCTGATCGTCCGCGGCCCCGGCGTGAAGGCCGGGCATCGCGTCCGCGGGCAGGTGGAGCTGCTCGACCTGATGCCGACCTTTTTAGAATCGGCGGGGATTGAGCAGCAGCACACGTTTTTTGGCGAATCGCTCTGGCCGGCCCTGCGCGGCGGCGACGGCGATCTGGAGCGCCCGGTTTATGGGGACGGCGGCTACGATCCCCACGAACCGCACTGCTTTGAAGGCTGGGGCACGCGCGACGCCGATATCATGTATCCCGGCGGCGTCTATTACCACAAAGCCCTTCAGCAGCAGGAACATCCCCGGTCGGTCTGCCGCACGACGATGATGCGCACCCTCAATTATAAGCTCATCTACCGCACCAGCGGGGATTGCGAGTTTTATGATCTGCGGGAGGACCCGAAGGAGCTGGAGAACCGGTACCACGACGGAAAATACGCGGCGCAGGTTCAGAAGATGCAGAACCAGCTCCTCAACTGGTATGTGAAAACCTCGGATACTGTTCCCATGACCAGCGATTCACGGGTGTAAAAAGCCTAAAAACCTATGAATATACGGCAAAACGGGATAACTGTTGGGGTTATCCCGTTTGATTTCTTATTTGGAGGTTTGAAGAAATGATCGATATCAACAGGTGGGTCGGCCGCTATACCGATGCGGTAAAAGAACGGTTCGGAAGGCGGGTTTGGCTGATCGGATTGCAGGGCAGCTACGGCAGGGGAGAAGCGGCCGAAATGAGCGATATCGACGCAGTGTTGATTTTGGACACGGTATCCTATGAGGATTTGGCGGCCTACAGCGAGCTGCTCGATTCTCTGCCCGATAGGGATAAGGTCTGCGGGTTTATTTCCGGCAAGCCGGAGCTCGAGGCATGGGAAAAATCGGATTTGTTCCAGTTCTGTCACGACACGGTTCCAGTCTATGGTTCTCTCGACGGGCTTCTGCGGACGATCGGCGAAAACGATGTAAAACGGGCGGTCAAAGCGGGAGCCTGCAATCTCTATCACGCCTGCGCGCACAATGCGGTTCACGAAAAAAGCCGCGATCTGCTGAAAGAGCTGTATAAATCGGCGGCGTTTACCCTCCAGGCAATCGCTTATCTGCAAACCGGCGTATTTGAGAGGAAGCAGGAGAAGTTATCGGCCCTTCTTTCGCCTGACGAACAGAAAATATTGGAAAAACGGCTGCTCGTCAAGGAGCGCGGAATCGTTTCCGACGACGAATTCGCCCAGCTGTCGGCGCTGCTGATCCGCTGGTCGTCGAAATGGATTCTAAAATGGTAAGATATATTTGAGCGTGAGAGCATTATCGAAGAGCTGAAAGCGGGGCAGCCTATGCTTTGAACTTGCGGGATGAACGAGATACAGGCAAGATAAATTATATACGCTGAACTGATTTTATACATAAGAAACCGTTACGCTTATAAGGCTGAAAAGCAGGCCCTTCCGCCTCTCTAAAAGCGTTACACAGGGCAGTGGGAAACAGCGAAAAAAGAACCTTTTTTGCCCGGAGCCGGCCGGCATGAGCTTTGGTTTTTGGATATCATAAAAGGGATACAGGGTCCTCTGAGGGCGCCTCGTATCCCTTTTTCTCATGGCTTCGGCGGTTCCGTCCAACGCGGGAATCGCCCCAAAGCTACATCCGGTTACAAACACAAAATATTACCGGGCAGCCCGCTTCTATTGTGTAAGGCTCTTGCGGATATCAAGAAAATTTTAGCCTCTGCTTCTGCGGCGTTTCCGCAGGAAGGAAGTTGCGCCAAGCCCTGCGGCTCCCACACCCATCAGGACAAACCACAATACAAAATTATCATTGTCCCCGGTTGGAGGCGGAGGGTTTTTGGAAGAGTTCGCCGGCCTCGACGGCTCGCTTGGGGGCGCCGTATCTGTATTGTTCGAGTTATTCTGATCCTCTGGAAAAGATTGTGCAGCAGATTCGTCAACGATGGCATATAAGCTAAAATGATCTGTGCGGAATGCAATTTCTTTTCCAAATATATCGTCAACAGATATCGTGCTGTCAAGTAAAGTCCATTTCCCGTCGCTCTCCTGCCGATATACGCGACAGCTGTCTGCATTAAAGCCATCCGGGACAGGAGTAGAGAGAGCTACCATTCCATTGGGCTGAACGATTTGGTCTCCTTTCATAAAACGGATATCATAAATTTCGTATGACCCTGCAGGAATTTGTTTGTCTAAAATTAGAAAATTTCCGTCCCTTTCCTCTTTGGAAATTAGCAGCTCGGTCCCTTTTGCGAGCACGCCTTTAGCGCAGATTGCGCGGAAACGATCTTCCGAAAAAAGGGTAAACTCAGGCTCTTCTATGTTGGTCTCAAACTTTCCGCCGTTAATCACCGGGTCAACACTGGAAGCTTTATAGGATCTATTTTTCGGATCTGGGGCGGTTACGGTTACAATTCCGCCGTTTATCGTAAGGCTTTCGGATTCAATGCCATAATATCTAAGGCCGGCTTCTGAATCACATTCAGCGAGAGAAATATTGAGAGTCCCGCTGTTAATGACAATCCCATCATCACAGGATAAAGTAGCGTCCTCCTGCACGCCCTTACCGTATTCATCATCCTCTTCGATAGCTGTCTGCTTTCCGGTGAGGCTGAGCGTACCGGTTCCGCTAAAAACAAGGTTGTAACCCTGTACGTTGAGTCCTTCAAGCCGATTATCTCCATTTAATACAATTTCCAGCGTCGGCCTTTCGCCTGACTCCAAACTCTCATTTGTCGAAAAGTAAAAATACAGGCCCGAAAGATTATTGAGGATTAAACGGTTTTTCACTTCATCATATTCCCATCCGTCTCCGGTGGATTCCTCCCACAGGTAGTGCAATTCGCCTTTGGAATCTCGGAAGTTGTCGATATTCGCACCGTCTGATAAAGCAGATATTGCGCCGATCGTCATCACCATTCCAATAGCCAGCAGACAGGACAACCATTTTGCGAATTTTCTTTTTTTCATCATACTGCCTTCCTTTCAAATTTTTCGTAAGATCTGAGGACAGACGCAGACTGTCAAAAGATACCCTTTGACAGCTCAAACCCCTCCTTTATTTTACACACCATAATTTTACATCGTAGCGTTTGGTTTTTCAAGTGATTTTATGATTTTCTGGAAAATATATTGCAAAATTTGTTCAATATAATGATAATGGTGTTTTGAGAAAGAATTTTCAAAAGGCGCACCTTTTGACAGCTCAAACCCTTTATTCGGCTTTTTTACCCTTACAATTTACCGATGAATATACATCCTTGTCATATTCGGTTCATCATCTCCCTGAACCATGCACAAGAATTCCCACCCGTATCGTTCGTAAAAGCCTGTATGGTCGGTGACCAGGTAGACTGGTGTGACACCTTTGGATTTTAAGTCGTTCACGGCCATGTCGAGCAGGCGCCCTGCAATTCCTTTACAGCGGTATTCCGTTTCCGTATAGACTGCGCAGACGTTAGGAGTAAGGTCTTTTCTGTCATGGAAATCGTTTTCGATTACGCCCAGCCCTCCTATTATTCTGCTGCCGTCTAAGCAGAGATACCATCCATACTCGGTTTTATGATTGAGATAATCTTCCATACACGCAAGATAGGCTTCCGTTGGCACGCCCCATTTACTGTGGAACCATTCGGCTGCGGCCTCCTTTAATTGCGGCTTCTCTCTTAAAGTGATATATCTGTACCCGTCCATGTGTTTCCTCCTCAAGTTCCAATTTGTTTCCTGATTATATCACGGCTGGTTTTGAATTACAAACTGGTATTGGCAAAGCTTCAGCCGGAAACGCAGCCTTAAATAGAGGTCATCTTTAAAGGCGCTTGCAATTTAAATGAAAACGGTGTATAATGTCTTCACAATCGAATAGACGGGAGCTTGTGTGACAGGCTGAGAGGAAGGTGAGACCTTCGACCGATAACCTGATTTGGATAATGCCAACGTAGGGATACTGAAGGACGAGTGTTTTGAGCGGGGAGTTACCGGATCGGTAACTCCCCGCTTTTTGCGTTTGGAGGGGAAAGAATGGTTCGAGTAAACGGTCAGGATTTAGAGATCGCCGGGAAAACCGTAGCGGAATTTTTGGCGGATGCGGGATACGACCCGAAGCGGGTCGCGGTAGAGCGCGGCGGTGGCATTGTGCCGAAGGCGCAATACGGCGAAACCGTGCTGGCGGACGGCGACTGTGTCGAGATCGTCAGCTTTGTAGGGGGAGGTTGAGCTGATGCCGTCAAAGGAAGAGATGATAAAAGCCCTGGAAGAGCGGCACGGCAGGGCATTACAGTGCGAATTCACATCGGCTGTGATTGCCGTCTGCGGGCTGGGCGGCCTTGGTTCCAATATCGCGGTCTCCCTTGCCCGCACAGGGATCGGCAGGCTGATCCTCATCGATTTTGACCGGGTGGAGCTTTCCAACATCCACCGCCAGCAATATAAAGTCACCCAGATCGGCAGATATAAAACGGAGGCGCTGTCTGAGAATCTAAAAGAGATCGCCCCGTACACCGAGCTCGAGCTCCATACAGTCCGCATAACGGAAAGCAACGCGGCGGAACTGCTGAGAGACGCCGACATCATATGTGAAGCGTTTGACGATGCCGAATGCAAAGCGATGCTCACAAACGTCGTCCTCGAAACGATGCCGGAAAAGTACCTTATAGCCGCGTCCGGCATGGCGGGGCTTGGCAGTGCGAACGCCGTCAAAACGCGGAGGGTGGCGAAGCGTTTTTATCTCTGCGGGGATGAGGTCAGCGACGTGAGCGGCGTGATCGGGCTGGTATCCCCTCGCGTCATGCTCTGCGCAGCGCATCAAGCGCAGATGGTTCTCCGCATTTTAGCGGGTGAATTGGAAGAATAGCTGAGTCGGCCAGGTAGAATGTGTTTTTCGCGTACGAACGGCATCGGATTGGGCAGTGAAGGATGACGTCTGCGGCGAGCCTCTCTCCGACTGTTTCAACAAAAGAAAGAAGGAAATCAAATGAATGACGACACACTCCGAATCGGCGGGCATGAATTTCATTCCCGCTTCATCCTCGGATCGGGGAAATACTCTCTGAAACTGATCGAGGCGGCGGTCAAAGACGCCGGGGCGGAAATCATCACCCTTGCGGTCCGCCGCGCGAATACCAAAGAACAGGAGAACATCCTGGATTTTATCCCCGACGGCGTCACCCTGCTCCCGAATACCAGCGGCGCGAGAAACGCCGAAGAAGCGGTTCGGATTGCGCGGCTTGCGAGGGAGCTCGGCTGCGGAGATTTTGTGAAGATCGAGATTATGCGGGATTCCAAATACCTGCTCCCCGACAATCAGGAGACGATCCGGGCGACCGAAATCCTCGCAAAAGAGGGATTTGTCGTACTGCCGTATATGTATCCCGACCTGAATGCGGCCCGCGACCTTGCCGGGGCCGGGGCCGCCGCCGTCATGCCGCTCGGTTCCCCGATCGGCTCCAATAAGGGGCTTGCGACGAAGGAGTTCATCCAGATTCTCATCGATGAGATTGATCTCCCCATTATCGTAGACGCCGGCATCGGGAAGCCATCCCAGGCCTGCGAGGCGATGGAGATGGGGGCCGCCGCTGTCATGGCGAATACCGCCCTTGCCACAGCGGGGAACCTCCCGATGATGGCGGCCGCCTTCCGCCAGGCCATTGAAGCGGGGCGGAAAGGGTATCTGGCAGGGCTCGGCAGGGTTCTCACCCGCGGCGCTTCCGCATCCGACCCGCTGACCGGTTTCCTCCGGGATTGAGAGGTGCAGGGAATGGAAAATCAATTCTTGGTCGATTCGGAGCTCCTGCCGCCTGCGGCACTTGCAAAAAAACACAGGCTGGAAACCGATCCATCCTGCCGCAGCGACCATATGGAATACCTGCCTGGGATGGAGAAGATCGAGTCGGATATTTGTGCGAATGTAATGGCGCAGATGGCTGCTTTCGACGATTCCGCTTATACCGCCAAAGACGTAAGGGCGGCTTTAGCGCATGAAACCTGCTCCATCGAGGATTTTAAAGCCCTGCTTTCCCCTGCGGCCGAACCCTTTCTCGAGGAGATGGCGCAGAGGGCGCGGCTCGAAACCAGCAGGCATTTCGGAAATACTGTTTACCTGTTTACCCCTCTTTACATCGCCAACTACTGTGAAAACTACTGCGTCTATTGCGGCTTTAACTGCTATAACCAGATCCAGCGTATGAAATTGACGATGGAGCAGATCGAGCGGGAGATGAAGGTCATCGCCGACAGCGGAATGGAGGAAATTCTGATCCTCACCGGCGAGAGCCGCAAGAAGAGCGATGTCGGCTACATCGGCGAAGCCTGTAAGCTGGCGAGGAAATACTTCCGGATGGTGGGGCTCGAAATTTACCCCGTCAACACCGACGAATACCGCTATCTCCATGAATGCGGCGCGGATTATGTCACGGTTTTTCAGGAAACCTATGATACGCAGCGGTACGAAACGCTGCATCTCCTCGGGCATAAGCGGGTGTGGCCTTATCGCTTCGACGCACAGGAGCGCGCTCTTATGGGCGGGATGCGTGGCGTTGCATTTTCAGCGCTGCTCGGCCTTTCGGACTTTCGCAGGGACGCTTTAGCGAGCGCGCTGCACGTCTACTATTTGCAGCGCAAATACCCGTACGCCGAAATGTCGCTCTCCTGTCCGCGGCTCCGCCCCATCATCAACAATGAGCGGATCAACCCCCTGGATGTCCACGAAAAACAGCTCTGTAAAATTCTCTGTGCATACCGCATCTTCCTGCCTTTCGTCGGTATCACGGTCTCTTCCCGTGAAAGCGCGGCATTTCGAAACGGCATTGTAAAAATTGCCGCAACCAAGGTGTCGGCGGGGGTGTCCACCGGGATCGGCGACCACGAGAGCAAGTACAGCGGAAAGGAGCCGGACGGTGCGCAGGGCGACGAACAGTTTGAGATCAGCGACAGCCGCAGCCTCGACAGGATGTACCGGGACATTGCCGGAGAAGGGCTGCAGCCCGTTCTGAACGATTATCTCTATGTCTGACATCTTATGTGTAACCAATCGACTGCTTTGCAGGGAGGATTTTCTTGTCCGCGTTGAGAAGATAGCTTCGATGCATCCGGCGGGGATCATTCTCCGTGAAAAGGACCTGTGTGAGAGCGAATACCGGGAACTGGCGGGCAGGGTGCTTGAAATCTGCCGACGGCATCGGACTCGCTGCATCCTCCACAGCTTTACAGCCGCTGCGGCAGAGTTAAAGTGCGATGCGCTCCATCTTCCGTTTCCTCTCCTCCGTGCGCTTGCGGATCAAACAAAAGCGGCCTTTCAAACGCTCGGCGCATCCTGCCATTCTGTGGAAGAGGCCGCCGAAGCTGAGGCGCTCGGCTGTACCTATATCACAGCGGGCCATATTTTTGACACCGAATGCAAAAGCGGACTGCCCGGGCGGGGGATCGATTTTCTCAGGAGGATATGCGGAAGTGTCTCCATCCCGGTCTATGCGATCGGCGGGATCGATGCAGGACGCATCGCGGCGGTGAGAAGCGCCGGAGCGGCGGGCGGCTGTGTGATGAGCGGCGCGATGGTTTGTGAAAATGTTCGGGAATATTTTGCCGCGTTTGAGGAGGGAACCGATGGATTTTCATAAGGAACAGCTGTGCTTATATGCAGTGACCGACCGCCGCTGGACAGGGCGAGAGACGTTATACGAGCAGATCGAAGCCGCTCTGAAAGGCGGCGTCACGATGGTTCAACTCCGCGAAAAGCATCTGGATGAGGCCGCATTGATTGCGGAGGCTCTGCCGATCAAGGAGCTCTGTCACCGTTACCATGTCCCGCTGATTATCAACGACTATGCGGAAGCCGCTTTAAAGATCGGGGCAGACGGTGTTCATGTCGGGCTCGAAGATATATCTGTTCGTGAAATCCGAAGAAAAGCCCCCAAGGATTTCATCATCGGGGCGACCGCTAAAACAGTGGAACAGGCGCGGGCCGCCGAAGCCGCCGGAGCGGATTACCTCGGCGTCGGCGCGGTGTTTCCATCCTCCACCAAGAAAAACGCCATCCGGATTACGACAACGCAGTTGAAAGAAATCTGCTTCGCCGTTTCCATCCCCGCTGTTGCGATCGGCGGCGTGAGCCTCGACAACCTGTCGGAGCTCAAGGGCGGCGGGATGGCGGGCATCGCTGTTGTTTCCGCAATTTTCGGGGCGGAGGATATTCAGGCCGCGGCGGCTGCGCTCCGAAAAAAGGCGGAAGCTTTGACTGAGTGATAGCCTGTCTGGGCGAAAGAAAAAGGTTGGCCTTTGCGGTTTGGTATCCCCATTTTTCAGAAGACTGGAGTCTGAGAGCAGTCCTCTTGAATTACAGCTCGGAAAAATCCTATAGGGAAGGGAAGTGTAAGCTATGAAAACAGTGTTGTCAATCGCGGGGTCGGATTCCTGTGGGGGCGCCGGGATTCAGGCGGATATCAAGACGATGACGATGAACGGCGTTTACGCGATGACCGCTGTCACGGCTTTGACAGCGCAGAACACGGTCGGCGTTCGGGCAATTTCGGAGGTCTCTCCGATTTTTTTAGTAGAGCAGATCGACGCGGTGTTTGAGGACATCGTTCCCGATGCGGTCAAGATCGGGATGGTGCCGTCGAGCGGGCTGATTGAAGCGATTGCGGAGAGGCTGCGGCATTATAAGGCAACGAACGTCGTGGTCGACCCCGTCATGGTGGCGACGAGCGGCTCGGCACTGATGAAAGCGGGCGCGGCCTCTTTGCTGGCCAGAGCGCTTTTCCCCATCGCCGCCCTTGTTACGCCGAATTTTCCTGAGGCGGAGGTTCTCTCGGGAATGCCCCTTCACGGAAAAAACGATATGGCGGCTGCGGCCAAGCGAATCGGCGATGAATACGGCTGCGCGGTATTGCTCAAGGGCGGACACAGCGCGGGCGGCGCCGACGATCTGCTGTATGCGGACGGGGAATACCGCTGGTTTGAGGGGAAACGGATCGACAATCCCAACACCCATGGGACAGGCTGCACCCTTTCCTCTGCGATTGCGGCAAACCTCGCCAAAGGGTTTGACCTTGCCGGAGCTGTAAAAGAAGCCAAAGACTACCTTTCCGGAGCGCTGGCGGCACAGCTGAATCTGGGAAAAGGTTCCGGGCCGGTCAATCACATGTTCGATCTTCACAGCCGGTTTAGCGGCGCGGCTGAAGAACCGACGCTTATTTGAAAGGAGCAGATGACAATGAGAAGCTATACAACGCAGATGGATGCCGCGAGAAAGGGCATCGTCACCCCTGAAATGAAGGTTGTTGCCGAAAAGGAATTCCGCACGGCGGAAGAGATCCGCGGGCTCGTCGCCAAAGGGCAGGTTGCGATCTGTGCCAATAAACGGCATCAATGCCTCTCCCCCAACGGCGTCGGTTCGATGCTCCGCACAAAAATCAATGTCAATTTAGGCGTTTCCAAGGACTGCAAGGATTACGACATCGAGATGCAGAAGGTCATGGCGGCGGTGGATATGGGCGCGGAAGCCATTATGGATCTTTCTTCCCACGGAGACACCCAGCCCTTCCGCAGAAAGCTCACCAGCGAATGCCCGGCGATGATCGGCACGGTTCCCGTTTACGACAGTGTGATCCATTATCAGCGGGACCTTGCGACCCTCACCGCGAAGGATTTTATCGATGTAGTTCGCCTCCACGCAGAGGATGGTGTGGATTTTGTCACGCTCCACTGTGGGATTACCCGCAAGACCATCGAGCAGATCAGAAAACACAAACGCAAAATGAACATCGTTTCCCGCGGGGGTTCCCTCGTCTTTGCCTGGATGAGCATGACCGGCGAAGAAAACCCTTTTTATGAATATTTCGATGAAATTCTCGACATCTGCCGGGAATACGACGTCACCATTTCTTTGGGGGACGCCTGCCGTCCCGGATGCCTTGCGGACGCGAGCGATGTCTGTCAGATCGAGGAGCTGGTTCGGATCGGTGAGCTGACAAAACGCGCTTGGGAAAAAGACGTGCAGGTGATGGTGGAAGGGCCGGGGCATATGCCGCTCGACCAAATCGAGGCCAATATGAAGCTGGAACAGACGATCTGCATGGGCGCGCCCTTTTATGTGCTGGGGCCGATCGTGACCGATATCGCCCCCGGATACGACCACATCACCTCTGCCATCGGCGGAGCGGCTGCGGCCTCGGCAGGCGCGGCCTTTCTTTGCTATGTAACGCCTGCCGAACATCTTGCGCTGCCCAATGTGGAGGACGTGAAGCAGGGGATTATCGCGGTCAAGATTGCGGCTCACGCGGCAGACGTTGCGAAGAAGATTCCTCACGCGAGAGATATCGACGACGCGATGGCGGAAGCCAGGCGGTCTCTCGACTGGGAGAAACAGTGGGAATGCGCGATCGACCCCGAAACGGCAAAGAAAATCCGCAGTGACAGAGCGCCTGAACAGGAGGACAGCTGTTCGATGTGCGGGAAATTCTGCGCCGTGAGAAGTATGAACAAGGCTTTGAACGGCGAATACATCGATATTCTTTAAAAATAGTTCCGACTGGATTGGCTGTGGGATGCGCGGTCAGAAATGTCTTGGACAGCGGCGGGCGATGTCGATCGTCCGCCGCTGTGGTTTCTTTTTCATTGGGGAATATAAATAAAATGAAAGGTTCTTTTTTATTACATTGGCCAAACCTTGCCGTGATGAGAAAAACGTGGGGAAATAATGTTGAATTTCCCAAGTTTAGGGTATATGATAAAGCTGAAGAAACCGACGGCTTAAAAGGAGAATTAGGTGATGAAGGCAGGCAAGAGAATGGTTGGAACCAACTATCACCCCCATGACTGGAGCCCGGAGCAGTGGCCGAAAGACCTGGACGGCATGAAAGAGGCTGGATTTACGGTCATCCGAGTGGGACATCTTTGCTGGGACAGCTTTGAACCGGAAGAGGGACAATATGAATTCGGCTGGATGGATCGGATTTTTGACCTATGCCAGGAACGCGGCATCGGGGTGTTCCTTGATATTCCCACCCGCCCCGCTCCTCTTTGGCTTCATCGGAAATACCCTTCGATGGATATTGTGAACACGGTCGGTCAGCGGCTCGATCCAAATACTCGCTATATGGTCGATGTGGGAGATCCTCACTTTCAGGAATATGCCCTGAAATTTGCCGCTGCTATGGCGAAGCGGTATAAGGGCCATCCTGCTCTGCTGGCTTTTGGACTCTGTAATGAGCTGGGATCAGGCTTCCACTCTTATTCTGAAACTGCCCTTGTCCGGTTTCGGGATTGGCTCAGTGGAAAATATGGTACGCCGGAAGTGCTCAACGCCGTATGGAACAGCAAGCGCTGGTCCAGAAAGGTGCAGGATTTTTCCGATGTCTTTTTCCCGGTGAGTGGGGAGATCAAAGGCGCCCCCGAACGTTTTCTCGACATGAAGCGCTTTTTTTCAGACGAAATTTTAAGTTATTTTAAGAAACTCAGTGATACGGTGAGGGAAAATGCGCCCGGCGTTCCGGTTTCTACCAACCACTGGGCGGAAAACCCAAAAGTGGGATACGACTACCATAAAAATTACCGTGAAACACTTGATTATCCGGGAATCGGATTCTACCCTGGCATTAACCCGGAGTATGAGGACGGCTTTATCGGCAACTGTATGACAACCGACTACCGGATCGGCGAAATGGATGCGCCAATGTGGTGCTTGGAGTTCCAGACCGGGACGAATGGCGGCTATGGTTGTCCGCGGGGCGTGATGCGGATGTATGCCTATCTTGCCTGGATTTATCGCTCCGATATGGTCTGCGCCTGGACCTGGCGGACGATGTTGGGCGGTGAGGAGCAATATTTCTACGGCCTGCTCGACCACGACGGTTTCCGCAGCCGGAAATACGATGAATTCAAACAGCTCGCGCAGGAGTGGAATGCGCTGGAAGAAAGGGGGATACGCCGTCTTGAGGGGGGAACGCGCCTTGCGCTCGCCTATTCCTACGACAGCCTCAGAGCGAGCCAGTATGCGGAAAATTACTATAAAACGGAGTATACGGACCAGGTGCTCGCCGCCTATAAATCTCTGTTCCACAAGAATATAGACTGCAACGTCATTGACCTGCGGCGGGTGGAAAAGGAATATCCGCTGGTGCTTGTCCCTGGACATTGTGTTATGGAAAAAGAGTCTGCCGAAACCATCCGCAGAATGGTGGAAAACGGCGCGACGGTCATCATGACCGCCTATTCCGCCAAGGTGGATGAAACCGGTACAGCCTTTTCGGAGCCGCTTCCCGGTTATCTGAGCGATGTTTTCGGCGTAAAAGTGCGGGGATTCGACCGGGCATTCACCCACATCAATACAATTAATGAAGGTGGGATTGAAAAGAAGCCGGAGATTATCTGTCGGGAAAAGATCGACCTGGAAATGAACGGAAAGCCGCTTGGACTGTCTGTGGACTACCACGAGTATTTGGAGCCGGATACGGCGCAGACGGTTGCTGTTTATACCGGTTCATCCGAGCACCTTAAAGCGGCGGTCACCTGCAATTCCTACGGAAAGGGAAGGGCTGTTTATGTCGGTATCCCGGCAGATGAAGCCCTTTTGGCCGAATTGGTCTGTCAGTACGCGCCCGGGGAAGTGCTCGCACAGCCCAGAGTCCCGCGGGGTGTTGTCACCCGTGCGCTGCGGGATAACTGCCGCATCTATCTCAACACCACCGGTAACACAGTGGAAATTGAATTAGAACAGGCTGGTAACGGAGTGCTGACCGGAAAAATGTACGCGCAAAGGCTTTTCCTCGCCCCCTACGACGTGGAGATTTTAAAATGTTAGCAGAAAAGTATTTACTTTGAAAAGAAACAGCTTTCAGCGTTTATGGAAAAATTATAAGTGTATTTTTGCTGTCGGTTTGAAAAATGTATGGATGAAAATGGAGGATAAAAATGAAAATTCCAGTATACCGAGTAATCGATGAAATGATCCGCTACAACAGCGGCGCTCCAAATTTGGTTCAGCATGCGTTAAAGGTCTACGCCTTTGCCAAAGCGATCGGCGAAGAGGAGGGCCTGTCAAATGAAACGCAGGAGATTCTTGAAGCGGCCGCCGTCCTGCACGATATCGGGATTCGGGAAAGCGAACGGAAATACGGGGATGCAGATGGAATTCACCAGCAGGTGGAAGGGCCGCCGGTTGCGGAAGAAATCCTGCAAAGGCTGGGCGCCGCTCCGTCTTTTATCGAACGGGTTTGTTTCCTGATCGCGCATCACCACACCTACAGCGGGGTCGAAGGGTTGGATTACCGCATTTTAATTGAAGCCGATTTTCTAGTCAATGTCTATGAAACGCCTTCCATGCAGGCCTCGGCTTCGGAAATTTTAAAGAAAAATTTTGAGACGGCGTCAGGCTCCCGGTATTTTAAAGCGCAGTTTTTAAGTGGAAGCGGATGTTAAAATGCCCATATATTAGCCTGACTGTTTCCTAAAGCTTCCCAGAGTGTTTGATCGAATCAGTGCGATTGCCTTTGTTTTAGCAGTTATTTTCACCTTTTTTCCTTTTGGCATAAAATAAAGGGAAAGGAGGTGTGCGTTTGATCTTTCGATTTGGCTCAAAAACAAAGCTTTTTGGCGATCTGATTCGCCGAAATCAACCGATGGCCCAGGCAATTTTAAAAGGCGGGGAGGAAGCCCCCAGGTTATATGGAAAGGTGAATTTTTATCCCGCTTTTGAAGGCGTGCTGATCTGCGCCGAAATATTTGACCTTCCGAAAGGGAAGGGGGATTGCCCGGGAAAAACCTTTGGATTTCATATTCATGAGGGAAAAAGTTGTTCCGGTACAAAGAACGATCCTTTTTCTTCTTCCGGTATGCACTATAATCCCGGAAATTGCCCTCACCCCGCCCATGCCGGGGATCTGCCGCCGCTGATGACCGACGGCGGAGGCTATGCTTGGATGATATTTTATACTAAACGTATAATAATATCGGAAGTAATCGGCCGGACGGTTGTGATTCACTGCGCTCCGGATGATTTCCGCAGCCAGCCTTCCGGGAATTCAGGAAAAAAGATCGCCTGCGGCGTCATCAAACGGATGTAGGCAGCTTTGTTTTCAAAGTACAGATGGCTGTGTCAAAATGAGCGCGATGACGACAGCTGTATAAAATTAAACCGGAAAAGAAAAGGCATTCTTTCCCGGTTTGAATTGCTGGGACTGTATGTTTGGCCTGCGGTTTGGATAAAAATCAGCCGGTGGCAGGAGGAGTAAAACAATGAAGTTTTTAAAATTAAAGGACGGAACGCAGATTCCCCGTCTGGGGCAGGGAACCTGGTATATGGGGGATGATCCCCGGCGGCGTCCTGAAGAACTCGCCGCACTCAAAGCAGGGATCGGCAAAGGAATGACCTTGATTGATTCCGCCGAGATGTATGGGGAAGGGCGCGCCGAGTCACTGGTGGGGGAGCTTGTCTCTGCTTATCCCAGATCGTCGCTCTTTCTGGTCTCGAAAGTTTATCCGCATAACGCGGACAGACGGCATATTTTTACAAGCTGCGAAGCCTCTCTCCGGCGGATGAATACAGAATACCTCGACCTTTATCTGCTCCATTGGCGTGGGTCAGTTCCTTTGGAAGAGACTGTTTTATGTATGGAGGAGCTGATCGAGCGGGGAATGATCCGGCGGTGGGGCGTTTCAAATTTCGATACGGACGATCTGGAAGAGCTGTTCCAGATCAAAGACGGAGAAAACTGTGCCGTAAACCAAGTGCTCTATCATTTGGGTTCCCGTGGAGTCGAATACAGCCTTCTGCCTTGGATGGAATCGCACGGCCTCCCGCTGATGGCATACTGCCCTTTGGCACAGGCAGGCGCGCTGCGCAGGGGATTGCTCAGCCATCCGGCGGTGCTGGAACTCGCCGGGAATCACGGCGCTTCGCCGATTCAAATTTTGCTTGCGTTTCTGCTGACGAGGAAAAATATCTTTGCCATCCCAAGATCCGGGCGGGCGGAGCACACGCTCGAAAATGCGGGAGCGGCAGAAATCGAGCTGACACAAGAGGAGACCGACCGTTTGGATCGTGCTTTTCCGCCGCCGCGCCACAAGACTTATCTGGATATGGTTTAACAATGGTCGAGGACAGTGGATTCACTGTCCTCGACTTGCTTTTACTGCTGGAAATTCCCGTGGCTCAGCATTTGGTTTGCGATCTGCTGCATCTCCTGAACGCTGTTGAAATGGACGCCGGACTGTTTGATATTTTCCTGCAAAAAGGCCGGCAGTGCATTAAAACACTGGTTTATTTCCTCGTTGGTGCTGGAATTGGCGGGATCGGGCATTTGATTTTTTTGAATCATCAGGTTCATCGATTTCACCTCCGGAATTATTTTTTACGGTTTCTCAGAAAAAAATCGTTGTAATGTTTGACAGAAACTAAATATGAGCCGTCTAATCGTTTAAATGGAAAAGTTTTATTTTTTCATAATGAGCTTTAAAACGGACAAAATAAAACTGTAATCAAAAAGGAGGAATGAAAGTTGCATCAGAATAATCAGGCAAACCAGAGCATCAAATGTACAGTACAGCAGTGTGCAAACCACTGCCAGTCCCAGGACTACTGTTCTCTTCGGAGCATCACCGTCGGCACACATGAGATGAACCCCACCGTCGTTCAGTGTACAGACTGTGAATCCTTTGTTCTGAAGAAATAGCCCCCAAAAAAGGAAAAGGCCGGCTTTCAAGCCGGCCTTTTCCCTTGGAAAATCCTTATACCGTGAGTGCGAAAACTTACCCGACGGGGAAATTCGCTGTTTTTTTAATCTCAAAAAATGAAAATGATTTTACTTAATCAAGACAAAGATGTCCCCGATCACCGGCAAGGGCCGGATGTATCCGCTGCAAGTCGAAAGGATGCCGTATAGGATCAAAAACAGGCTGACAATCGAGAAAACCATGCCGATCGTCCAGGCGATCAACCTCAGGTAGACGATGCCGAAAACAACAGAGAGGAAGGAAGTCACGATGCTCGTTGCAATTTCGAAAAGAAATAAAATCAGCCCCTGGTTGGAGTGATATTTTACATATCTCGAATTGGGCTTGACAATCAGCGGGATGATAAAAAGAATCCCGATATAGCAGAGGATACAGAGGTATTTGTTTTCCTTGACGTCAAAAGGATCCGGGATGAACGTGGGCTTTTCGCTGAAAAGATGCAGATTGATGGCCATAAATGATTTCTCCTCATCCTTCTGTTTCAGGGTAATTCCCTAAAAATTTGAAATACTCGAATTCACCGGATAGACTGTTGATTAAATGACAGATTTCCGGCCTGCGGAGATTTCCCAAGAAGTCGATATAAAAAATCACGTCAAAGTTTTTGGTGCCGATCGGCTTCGACTCGATCTTGGTCAGGTCTACCCCCGCCGCGGAAAAGGCGGTCAGAAGCCGGTAAAGGCTGTTCGGCTGGTTGGAGATAGCGACCGCAATAGAAACCTTGTCCGCGCTTTCGTGGAGCTGCATCGTCTTGGAGATACACAGAAAGCGGGTGTAATTCTCATCGGTATCCTGAATGTTTCTTTCGAGGATTTCCAGGCCGTGGAGTTTGGCGGACTTCACAGAACAGATTGCCGCCGCCGGCTCGTCCGACTCGCTGACAAATTTCGCCGCCGCCGCCGTGTTGATATACTCCCTCGGTGCGTATTCCGGATGACGCTCAAAAAAGCCGGAGCACTGCCGAAGCGCCTGCTCGTGAGAATAGATATTTTTGATCTGCCCTAAAGAAGCTCCCGGTTTTGCGGCAAGACAGTGATCGACCTTTACCTTGACGGCGTGGTTGACGTAAAAATCGTACCGTTTCATCAGGGTGTAGACGGCGGTCACCGAGCCTGCATTCGAGTTGTCGATCGGAAGGATCCCGCAGTCGACCGTGCCCCTTTCCACCGCTTTGAACACGTCCTCGAATTCCCGGGTAAAGGTGATTTCGCCTTCGGGAAAGAGCGTTTCCGCCGCGATGTGGGAATAGGCCCCTTCGGTGCCCTGACAGGCAATTTTGGGATGAGGGCAGACGATCGGCGGTGTATCGAGGGTTTTCCGAATCTGGAGCGCAATCGGCCCTGGCTCCGAAATCAGGATTTTCTGGTGGAATTTGGACAGCTCCATCAGGGTCGTGAAAAGGACGCGGGCATCGGTTTTGTAGGGTTCTTTCGCCCGTTCAGCCGCCCGGTCCAACACCTGCTGCTCCCGGATGGGATGGAAGATGGGGAGCCCTTGTTCCTTTTTATACTGTGCGACCTTTTGAACCGTCTCCATCCGTTCTTCAAAAAGCGAGAGGAACTGCCGGTCGATCCGGTCGATGTCGTCTCTGAGCGATGTTAAATCCATTTTCTGCCCCTTCAATCAGTCGTTTTCGTGCAGCCCGCAGCACTTTTTATATTTTTTGCCGCTGCCGCAGGGGCAAGGATCATTCCGGCCGACCTTCTTTTTTCTGACCGGCTGTTTTTTGACTGTCTTATCTCCGCCGCCCAGGGAAACGGAGGTCGGCTTTGCCACCTGTTCGCGCTTGGGCTCTTCACTCGACCTGAGCTGAACCGTCAGCAGGAGGCGGACAGTATCCGCGCGGATGGATTCCACCATCTCGTCAAACATGTCGAAGCCTTCGAGACGGTATTCTACAACCGGGTCGCGCTGCCCATAGGCGCGCAGATTGATTCCGCGGCGGAGTTCGTCCATCGCATCGATATGGTCGATCCACTTGGTGTCGACGGTTTTGAGCAGGATCACCCGCTCGAGCTCCCGAAGAAGCTCCGGGCCAAAGAGTTTTTCCCGCTCTTCATAAAGCTTCAGAGCCTTGTCGACCAGCTGGGAGGAAAGGTCAGCCTTCTCCATATCGGCCAGCTCGTGGACGGTGTAGTTCATGTCGCCCGGCTCGGTCAAATACCCCATGTAATGGTCGCGCAGGCCGGTGATGTTCCAGTTGTCATGCACTTCGGCGTCGGGGAGGTAGTGGTTGACCGTCTCTTCGATCGTTTCGCGGATCATGGTGAGGATGCTTTCGTGGATGTCGTCGCCGTTCAGAACGGTGGCGCGCTGCCCATAGATGATTTCACGTTGGCGGTTCATCACGTCGTCGTACTGGAGAACACTTTTGCGGATCGAGAAGTTCCGCCCCTCCACCCGGCGCTGCGCGCTTTCGATGGAGTTGCTGAGCATCCGGTTTTCGATCGGCTGGTCTTCTTCGATGTTCAGCGCGTTCATCACGTTCTGGATCCGTTCGCCGCCGAACAGACGCATCAGGTCGTCTTCGGCAGAGAGGAAGAAACGGCTTTCACCGGGGTCTCCCTGACGCCCCGACCGCCCGCGGAGCTGGTTGTCGATCCGCCGGGATTCGTGCCGCTCGGTGCCGAGGATAAACAGGCCGCCGGCTTCTTTGACCGCCTCTGCCTCCGGCCGGATTTCCTCTTTGTATTTGGCGTTGAGCTCCTGGTAGGTTTTGCGCGCTTCGAGAATCTCATCGCTGTCGGTTTCCGCAAAGCTGGTGGCCTGGGCGATCAGCTCCTCGGTATAGCCCTGCTTGCGCATGTCATGCTTTGCGAGGTATTCCGGGTTTCCGCCCAGGGCGATATCGGTGCCGCGCCCCGCCATGTTGGTGGCGATGGTGACGGCGCCCTTTTTGCCCGCCTGCGCGATGATCTCCGCCTCTTTTTCGTGGTATTTCGCATTGAGGACTTCGTGCTTGATCCCTTTGCGCTTGAGCATCGAGCTCAAGCGCTCCGATTTGTCGATGGACACGGTGCCGACCAAAACCGGCTGCCCCTTCTCGTGGCAGGCGGCGATCTGGTCGATGACGGCGCTGAATTTGGCGTTTTCGGTTTTATAAATGACGTCGGGATTGTCTTTTCGGATCACCGGCTTGTTGGTCGGAATCTCGATGACGTCGAGCTTGTAAATTTCGCGGAATTCGTTTTCCTCCGTCATCGCGGTGCCGGTCATGCCGGAGAGCTTTTCATACAGGCGGAAAAAGTTCTGGAAGGTGATGGTCGCAAGCGTCTTCGACTCCCGCATGACGTTGACGCCTTCCTTGGCCTCGATCGCCTGATGGAGCCCTTCGTTATAGCGGCGCCCCATCATCAAACGGCCGGTAAACTCGTCTACGATAATCACTTCGCCGTCCTTGACGACATAGTCGACGTCCCGGTGCATGATGCCGTAAGCGCGGATCGCCTGGTTGACGTGGTGAAGGACGGTCATGTTGTCCGCATCCATCAGATTGTCGACGTGGAAAAACTCTTCTGCTTTTTTGACGCCGCGGGGGGTGAGAGTGGCGGTTTTGGCCTTTTCGTCGACAATATAGTCGGCGTCGATGGTTTCGTCGATCTCTTCCTTGTCGTCGAGCTCGGTGACTTTATGGACTTTCAACCGCTTTGCAAAGCTGTCGGCAACGTTATAGAGCTCGGTGGACTTGTCGCCCTGGCCGGAAATGATAAGCGGGGTGCGGGCCTCGTCGATCAGGATGGAGTCCACCTCGTCCACAATGGCATAGTGGAAGCCGCGCTGAACCTTGTTTTCTTTGTAGATTACCATGTTGTCTCGCAGATAGTCGAACCCGAGCTCGTTGTTGGTTCCGTAGGTGATGTCGCAGTTATAGGCGGCACGACGCTGGTCGTTGTCCATATCGTGGACGATCAGGCCGACGGTGAGGCCGAGAAAATTGTAGACCTTCCCCATCCATTCCGAGTCGCGGGTGGCGAGGTAGTCGTTGACGGTTACAATGTGGACGCCTTTGCCGGTCAAAGCGTTCAGGTAAGCGGGAAGGGTGGAGACCAGCGTCTTTCCTTCACCGGTTTTCATTTCGGAGATCCGCCCTTGATGGAGGACGATTCCGCCGATGATCTGCACCGGGAAGTGCTTCATCCCGAGGACACGCCATGCGGCCTCACGACAGGTGGCAAAGGCCTCTGGCAGAAGCAGGTCGAGGCTGGCGCCGCCTTCATAGCGGTGGCGCAGGATGTTGGTCTGCGACTTCAGTTCGGCGTCGCTCATCTCCGAGTAGATGTGCTCCAAATCCAGCACCTGCTGCATGATCGGCTTGATCCGCTTCATCTCCCGGGTGGAGTATGTGCCGATGATTTTATCAAGAATCCCCATCAGGTTCACCTCATATTTTCTCTGAGCCGTCCGGCTTCAATAATATTTCAATCTATATTTTAAAGCTTTCCCTGTCAAAAGTCAAACGATCGGGCGATCTTTTCCGCATTATATTGGTAAGGGAAGCGTCTGGAAAAGGATGGAAAGACGGCTTGGTTTTAGCCTGACCGCTCGGATATCTTAAAGAATGCGTTCCAAAACTCTTGCGTTTCCCTGAAAATTCGAGTATAATAACTGATATATGTTAACAGCGAAACCGAAAGGAGCATTGATATGAACTATTCTCATGAAGTTGAGAAAATGTGTGTTCTGACAAAGGGCCCGCATCACGGTCCCGCACCGATTCCGGAAGAGGGCAGATGGGTAAAAGCATATGAGATAAAGGATATTTCCGGCCTGTCTCACGGCGTGGGCTGGTGCGCGCCGCAGCAGGGCGCCTGCAAGCTGACTCTGAACGTCAAAAACGGTATTATTGAGGAAGCCATGGTCGAGACGCTCGGATGTTCCGGTATGACCCATTCCGCGGCGATGGCTGCTGAAATCCTGCCGGGAAAAACGATGCTGGAGGCGCTCAACACCGACCTTGTCTGCGATGCGATTAACGTTGCGATGCGTGAAATCTTCAAGCAGCTGGCCTATGGCCGTTCACAGACCGCTTTTTCGGAGGATGGCCTTCCGATCGGCGCCGGTCTGGAGGATCTCGGCAAGGGCCTGCGTTCTCAGGTCGGCACCATGTTCAGCACGAAGGACAAGGGCGTTCGCTATCTCGAACTCGCCGAGGGTTATGTCCTTTCTATGGGAGTCGACGAAAACGGCGAGGCGATCGGTTATAAGTTCGTCAAACTCGGCAAAATGCTGGAGGATATCCGCCACGGCGTCGACCCGACCACCGCGTACGAGAAAAATATCGGTACATATGGCCGCTATGACGAAGCTGCCAAATATGTCGATCCTCGTGAAGAATAATTGAAGGGGGATAAGTAGATGGCACAGTTTGAAGGAAAAGAAAGAAGAATGCCTAAAATTGAAAAATGCCTTGCTGAGTATGGTTTTGCCACCCTCGAGGATGCAAGGGATTTGTGCTTGTCCAAAGGCATTAATGTAGATGAAATTGTAAAAGGCGTTCAGCCGATCGCGTTTGAAAACGCTGTCTGGGCTTACACTCTCGGCACGGCGGTCGCCCTGAAAAAAGGGATCAAGGTCGCGGCCGACGCGGCTGAAGCGATCGGAATCGGCCTTCAGGCTTTCTGTGTTCCGGGTTCTGTCGCAGAGCAGCGCAACGTTGGACAGGGGCATGGAAACCTGGGTGCTATGCTTTTGAGAGAAGAGACCGACTGCTTCTGCTTCCTCGCGGGGCACGAGTCTTTTGCGGCCGCCGAAGGCGCGATTGGGATTGCGCGCACTGCCAATAAGGCGAGGAAGAGACCCCTTCGGGTTATCCTCAACGGCCTGGGTAAAGACGCGGCTTATATCATCTCCAGAATTAACGGCTTTACCTATGTGGAGACCGATTATGATTTCTACACCGGTGAGCTGAAGATCGTCCGCGAAGTTTCCTTCTCCAGCGGGGAGCGGTCCAAAGTCCGCTGCTATGGCGCGAACGACGTTCTTGAGGGCGTTGCGGTCATGAAGCTTGAAAAGGTCGATGTTTCGATCACCGGAAACTCCACCAACCCGGTTCGGTTCCAGCATCTTGTCGCCGGCACCTATAAAAAGTGGGCGATGGAAAACGGTGTGAAGTACTTCTCCGTTGCTTCCGGCGGTGGCACCGGACGCACCCTGCACCCGGATAACATGGGCGCCGGCCCGGCTTCTTACGGCTTGACCGACTCAATGGGTCGTATGCATGGCGATGCGCAGTTCGCCGGCTCTTCTTCCGTTCCGGCTCACGTTGAGATGATGGGTCTGATCGGTGCGGGAAATAATCCGATGGTTGGTATGACCGTTGCATGTGCGGTTGCTGTTGAAGAGGCAAACAAATAAAGCGCAAGGCGCAGAAAATAATGATTTTTAACAAAACAGGGGCTTTGGTGTAATGAATACCAAAGCCCCTGTTTTCTGCCTTTTAGTCGCTTTGACAGCTGCGGATTGGACATTGCCAAATTGGTTTTGCTTTACTCATCGGTGGATAAAGATTTTCCAGCACCTTCTATCCTCTTTCATTCGTCGGTGAGATGCAGGCCATATATAAAATACATAAACCAGACGGTCGGGGGCAGCGCATTTTTCGCAGAAGTCTTGAACCAGGACATGCTGTGCTGTTTCACTATGCGACGGCGCGCGGAGAGCATCCGCCTTCAATTCGCGCATAAGCCTTTTTCCAGCTTTAAGCGAATGTCCCGCGAAGCCCCTTAACGAAATAGGTACAATGAATCCCGCGGATTACGATTTGGATATCGCGTATTGTTCAGCCGAGATCACCCGGCACGGAAGGCGCTTTGCCCTGCGACGAGTTGTTTCATCTATTCTGTCGCCGATATGCTTTCAAAAGATGATGAGTCTTGCCGTTTGGGAAAAATAAGACATGACACGGGAATCAATGCTGATGTTTTTCCAAACCGTTTTTTTGACTCACCTTCAAAAAGTTATAGCGATTATAATGTAGAACAAAATCAAATAAAAAAGAAAGACCAAGCTGTACTGTAGCCCAGCCTTTCTTTTTTACTATTTAAAGATTCTGCCGTTAATTGAAAGTTGCTCAAAAAACGCACATCATCTGCACATCATTAGATTGCAAAGATCAGCCCCCAAAAATCTGCACCCAGTAAAGCCTTCCGTTTGAATTGCAGCAGCCTACGCCGATACAGGAAAAGTTTCCGTTTAAAATATTCGCGCGGTGTCCGGGAGAGTTCATCCAGGAATTCATAACTTCTTCAGGCGAACGCTGTCCCATCGCGATATTTTCGCCGCATGTAAAGTATTTTCCCGTATTCATCACGTAGTCCAGAGGATCCGATCCGTCGAGGCGCTCATGGGCAAACTTGCTCACGATCTCTGTGCTGCGAAGCTGTGCATAACTGTTCAAATCGGAGACCACGGACAAAGGTGAAAGCCCCGCTTTTGCGCGCTCAGCATTTACCAGCCTGATCACCTCCGCGGCAAATGTGCTGGGATCCGATTCAAGCCGCGGGATAGACGCAGTGTCCGAAACGCCGCAGCGCGAACAGACTCTTTGCTTTTTTCCTTCGTTGGCGGTCGTCGGCTGAGATATCACCTTCCAATCGCCCCAGCTGTGTCCCAAAGCGTTTGTATTGCCGTCGGTATATTGACTGCCGCAGGGACAGGTATGTACCGTGTAACCATTTTGCGTACAAGTTGGGGCGACGACCTGCGCGGAGTAATTGTGCTGGTGTGCCGGTTGCGATTCGGATTTCGACTGGGCAGGCGGCGCCGGAGACTGCTCCGGGGAACCGCTTTGAAGATTCGAAGCGGCCGCATCTGAAGATTGACCGGAAACGTCCGAACTGTTTGGATCCTTTTCATCTGTCGACTGATCGGAGCCGACTGAACCGTCCGAGGATTCTTCGCTTGACGACTGATCGGAACTCGTCTCCTCAGACAATGTCGAATTTTCAGACAGGCCGGCGGGCTGAGACGTGTTGCAGCCTGTAAGAGCCGCGACACAGAAAATCGAACACAAAAGTATTGCCGAAAGCTTTTTGAAATTCAAGGTAAACCGCTCCTTAAAAATCAAAAGACATCTCATTTTTTGAGGAAAATTTTTATTTTTAATGTTATTTTATCATATTCAATTGTTCTTATCAAGCGCTGGCTTTCCGTGAAGAAGACCAGGATACTTTGCAGTATTGGATTCGAATAACCCCCTGATAAAAGCGGGATGTCCTTAACGGAAAAATAAAAAACCGAATAGGATATAAATGCGGCAAATATCACCCCATACACACCTCAGGCGCAGCTGAATAGACTGTGCCTGAGGTTTTACTTCGATTTTACATCGTCATGATTACGGATTTGACGTTCGGACAGTATAATGAAGCCGTAACCGAAAAGGTTATCAAAAAATCAGAGGAGATTTTGATTATGAAAGTAAAAGAAATATTTGCATTGGCGCTTGCCTTGACGTGTGCCGTATCTATGTTTGCGGGGTGCGGAAAACAGTCCGGCAATGAGGTAACAGGAACGGTGGTAACGGACGGCTCTACCTCAATGGAAAAGGTAATTGGCTCGCTGAAAGAAACCTTTGAAGCGGACAACAAAGGCATCGCCGTTACATATAATCCCACCGGTTCCGGTTCGGGTATTACGGCAGTAGCGGAAGGGCGCTGTGATATCGGCCTTTCCAGCCGCGACCTGAAGGATGAGGAAAAGGCAAAGGGACTCGAAGGAACCGTTATTGCTTATGACGGTATCGCCATAATCGTTAATCCTGAAAATCCCGTATCTGATCTCACCCTTGAAGATATCGCAAAAATCTATACCGGCGAGATCACAAACTGGAAAGATGTCGGCGGCAGCGACGCTGAAATCGTACTGATCGGGCGTGAAGCCGGAAGCGGTACCCGCGACGGGTTTGAATCGATCACGAAAACCGCGGAAGAATGCAAATACCGTCAGGAACTGACATCCACAGGCGATGTGATTACCACGGTTGCCGGAAATCCCGCCGCCATCGGCTACGCCTCTCTCGCCGCTATAAAAGACAGCGTTAAGGCGCTCAAGATAGATGGCGTGGCACCCAGCGAAGCTACGGTTAAAGACGGAAGCTACAAAGTGCAGCGCAACTTCGTACTGGTTACGAAAACAGACAGTAAGTTATCTGACGCAGTACAAAAATTCTTCGACTACATTACCTCGGCAGACGCCTCGGAAGTGATTAAAAAGGCAGGAGCCGTACCTGTAAAATAAGTGAAATAAGCGGCGGCAGGCAAAGTCTGCCGCTTTTCACACACCGAAAGGAATGCAGTGATGAAGAAAAAGAGATTATTTGAAAATGTTGTACATGGTGTATTCCTTGTTCTGGGGCTTGTTACGGTGGGATTTGTTCTGCTGATTACGGTTTACCTTGTTCTATCCGGTATTCCGGCTATCCATGAGATTGGTATTTTTCAGTTCCTTTTCGGCAAGGAATGGGCATCGACGGCAGCGGAACCATCTTACGGTATTCTGCCGTTTATCCTGACCAGTGTTTACGGAACGGCAGGAGCAATACTAATAGGCGTGCCGATCGGTTTTTTGACCGCCGTGTATCTTGCTAAGCTTGCTCCGAAGCAAGTGAAAACCGTCATGGAATCAGCGATCAGCCTGCTTGCCGGAATTCCGTCGGTCGTATACGGCCTTGTCGGCATGATCGTGCTTGTTCCCGCAATCCGAAAAGTGTTCGGCCTGCCGGACGGCGCAAGCCTGTTTGCAGCGATCATCGTTTTAGCGATCATGATTTTGCCGTCTATCATAAAAGTATCAATTACGTCATTAGAAGCCGTCCCAAAAGAATATGAGGACGCGTCTTTAGCGCTTGGCGCAACGCCTGTTGAAACCTATTTTCGCGTTTCCGTCCCCGCAGCGAAAAGCGGAATCGCGGCGGCTGTCGTTCTTGGAGTCGGACGCGCCGTCGGCGAGGCAATGGCGGTGATGATGGTTGCCGGCAATGTAGCCAATATGCCCTCTCTGTTTGGAAGCGTGCGGTTTCTCACAACAGCGATCGCATCCGAAATGTCCTATTCCGCCGGATTACAGCGTCAGGCGCTGTTTTCCATAGCGCTGGTTCTGTTCCTCTTTATTATGCTGATCAATGCGACTCTCAATTTCTTTTTGAAGCGGGATAAGGAGGGCTGAGATGAATCACCAAATGTCAAACAGACGAAAAGGTTCTATCTTTGCAATGAAACTCCTGATGTGGCTTTCCGTAGGAATTACGGCTGCGCTGGTGCTGTTCTTGGTAGGATACATTCTGCTTAACGGGGCATCGCACATTTCATGGGAGCTGCTTTCCACAGAGCCGAGCTATCTTTCGGGGCGAATTGGTATTCTCCCGGATATTCTGAATACGCTTTACATCATTATCGCCACTTTACTGTTTGTGATTCCCCTTGGAGTAGGAGCGGCAATTTATCTGACGGAGTATGCAAAGAATAAAAAGCTTGTCGGCATGATCGAGTATGCGGCTGAAACCCTGTCGGGCATTCCCTCTATTATATACGGGCTTGTGGGGATGCTGTTCTTCTGTCAGTTTCTGAATATGAAAACCTCTCTCATAGCCGGCGCTCTCACGCTTGTTATTATGAATTTACCGACCGTTATGCGTACCACGCAGGAAAGCCTGAAGACCGTTCCGCAGAGCTATCGTGAGGGAGCGTTCGGCCTCGGCGCGGGCAAATGGCGGGTCATTCGCACCGTGGTGCTTCCCGGATGTGTGGACGGCGTAATTACGGGGTGTATTCTTTCTGTCGGAAGAATCCTCGGAGAATCGGCGGCGCTGCTCTTTACGGCAGGATTTGCCCATGCCTTGAACGGATTTTTTGACGGACTGGACAGCTCAGGCTGTACGCTGACTGTTGCACTGTATGTTTATGCGAAGGAACAGGGCGAGTTTGAA
Organism: uncultured Oscillospiraceae bacterium; assembly: GCA_964607135.1. Lineage (GTDB taxonomy): Bacteria > Bacillota > Clostridia > Oscillospirales > Ruminococcaceae > Metaruminococcus_A. Next base: position 44,172 of record CAZSIV010000009.1, read on the forward strand.
GTAGCATTTTCTATTGCCGCTATTTTAATGATTATGACGTTGATTATCAATTTTGCCGCCGCGCTTGTCAGCAGATATTTTGGGAAAAGGAGAAGCCTATGAAGCCTATTATAACAGTAAATGACCTGTGCTTGTGGTACGGAAAAAGTCAGGCACTCAAAAATATCAATATTGACATCCCCGAAAAAAGTATTACTGCGCTGATCGGCCCATCCGGCTGTGGAAAATCTACTTTTCTGAAAACGCTGAACCGAATGAACGACCTGATTCCTGGTGTAAAGATTATGGGAGAAGTTGTTTATCATGGTGAAAATATCTACGATTCCTCTGTCGATGTAAGCGAGCTTCGGAAAAATATCGGCATGGTGTTTCAGAAGCCGAATCCTTTTCCCATGAGTATTTACGACAACGTCGCTTACGGTCCCCGTACACACGGAATCAAAAGCCGCGCAAAGCTGGACGATATCGTGGAACGCTCGCTCCGGGACGCGGCGATTTGGGAGGAAGTCAAGGACAGACTGAAAAAGAATGCGCTGGGACTTTCAGGCGGTCAGCAGCAAAGGCTCTGTATTGCCCGCGCCCTTGCGGTAGAGCCGCAAATTCTTTTGATGGACGAGCCGACCTCTGCCCTCGATCCGATTTCTACGTCCCATATTGAAGAGTTGGCAATGAAACTAAAGGAAAAATATACCATCGTTATCGTCACACATAATATGCAGCAGGCTGTCCGCATCTCGGATAACACCGCTTTCTTCCTGCTGGGAGATTTGGTTGAATTTTCAGAAACAGAAGCCATGTTCTCACAGCCGAAGGACAAACGCACAGAGGACTATATTACAGGGAGGTTCGGATAAATGCGGTCAAGATTTGATGAACAGTTGGAGCTGTTGCATAAAGAACTGATTCAAATGGGCGCTCTTTGCGAAAACGCCATTGCTATGGCAGCAAAAGCACTGGCTGAGGGAAATACCAGGATGGCAGGCAGGGTTCCCGAATTGTCCGCTGAGATAGACAGGAAAGAACGGGACATCGAAGCCATGTGCATGAGGCTGCTTTTACAGCAGCAGCCTGTGGCAAAGGATCTGCGTGTGATCTCCTCTGCACTGAAAATGGTTACGGATATGGAGCGCATCGGAGACAATTCCGGAGACATTGCAGAAATTGTGACGATGGCAAATATTTCAGCATCAGACAATACGGTGCATATTCAGGATATGGCGAGAGCCACGATCAAAATGGTGACCGACAGCCTCGACGCTTTTGTGAAACGGGATGTGAGCCTTGCAAAAAAGGTGGTTGACTATGATGATGTGGTGGACGGCTATTTTGATGAAATCAAAACGGACTTGATTAAACAGTTCGGCAGTCCCGACTCAAACGGAGAAAAGGTGCTCGATCTTTTGATGATCGCCAAGTATTTTGAGCGGATGGGAGATCATGCGGCGGAGATTGCAAAATGGGTGCTGTTCTCCATTACAGGGAATAAAGAAGGGTAGAAGAATCGTATGAAGCAGCGTAAAATACTTAATGCTCCACCGCTTGTCCATTGGAAAATTAACATCGTGTTGAAAAACATATTTGTTTGTGCTATTGTTATTTTGAATTATTATGCATTTTAGAAAGGCAAAATTATGTGGCTGATTATGGCTGCTCTGTCCGCAGTGTTTGCGGGACTTACTTCTGTCCTTGCAAAATGCGGCATCAGAAAAACCGACTCTGATATAGCAACAGCGCTGCGGACTGTATTTGTGTTGATATTTTCATGGGCTATGGCGCTGATAGTCGGTTCTATAGAAACAATATCGGATATTACTATAAAATCATTTGTATTTTTAATACTGTCAGGACTTGCAACCGGCGCGTCGTGGATTTGTTATTTCAAAGCGCTGTCTATGGGAGATGTCAACAAGGTTGTGCCGGTTGATAAATCCAGCACGGTTCTTTCGGTACTGCTCGCCATCGTTTTATTCGGCGAAACGGATCGCCTTACTGTCAAGCTGCTCGGCACGGCAATTCTTGCTGTCGGAATTTTTCTGATGATTGAGCAAAAAGAGCCGCAGAACAAAGCAAAACAGAAGGGCTGGATGGTTTATGCCGTATTGTCCGCAGTGTTTGCCGCTCTCACATCTATTCTTGCAAAAATCGGTATATCAGGCGTGGAATCGAATCTCGGAACGGCGATTCGAACAAGCGTTGTGCTGATTATGGCTTGGCTCATCGTCCTGATGAAAGGCAAGCAGAAAGAAATCAGGGAAATCAATAAAAAGGAGTTTGTGTTTATTGCCCTGTCCGGAATTGCAACCGGCGCATCGTGGCTTTGTTATTACTATGCAATCCAGAACGGCATTGTCAGCGTAGTTGTGCCAATTGACAAATTGAGTATTATTGTAACAGTCGTATTCTCTTATTTTGTGTTTAAGGAAAAACTCAGTAAAAAAGCGTTTATAGGCCTTTGCCTTATGCTCTGCGGGACTCTGGCAATGGCAGTATATACATAAAGTGAGGAGATTATTTTACAATACAAATTGTAGAGATAGAATCAATCACAATATGGGAAGTGATTCGGAATGATTTTTTGTGTGGAAGATGACAGTGGAATCCGTGATTTAATGATATACACACTAAATTCTGCCGGATTTCAGGCAACGGGATTTGCGGATGGAAACCTGTTCTTTTCCGCTTTGAAAAACGAGAGGCCGGAGCTTATCATGCTTGATATTATGCTGCCCGGAGAAGACGGCATTAAAATATTGAAACGGCTGAAGAGCAGCGCCGCCACATCGGATATTCCGGTTATTATGGCAACAGCCAGGGGAACGGAGTACGACAAGGTGATCGGTCTTGACTTTGGTGCGGATGATTATCTTTCAAAGCCCTTTGGCATGATGGAAATGGTGTCCCGCGTAAAGGCGGTGCTTCGCAGGACAAAGAAGAATGAAATACCGCGTACTCTGCGATTGGGGAAATTAGAGCTTAACATGAGTAATCATACCGTTTTTTCAGACGGTGTGCGTGTCGAACTCACCTTGAAAGAATACGAAATGCTTCGTTTGTTTATGGAAAATCCCGACAGGGTTTTTACACGAGATCAGCTCCTTCATGAAATTTGGAAGGCCGAATATGCTGGGGAGACCCGAACCGTCGATGTGCACATCGGCACGCTCCGAACGAAACTCGGCGGCTGTGGAGAGTATATTGAGACGGTACGCGGAGTCGGATACCGCATGGAGGTAAAGCTATGACAAGGCGGATTTTCCGAACCATTTTCGTTGTGGCAGTCGGGGTGTTTCTTGCTTCCGTTGTTCTTTTCATGACGGTTCTTTACGACTATTTTTCCGCTGTCGGTCAAGGTCAATTGCACGCACAAATCGATCTTGCCGCGCAGGGCGTTTCCAATGAAGGGATCCGATATTTTGACGACCTTGAATCACAAAATTACCGCATTACATGGATCGGAACAGACGGCAGTGTGCTTTATGATAGTATTTCCGATGCGGGCAATATGGAAAATCATTTTGAGCGTGAAGAGATAAAAGAAGCGCTTGCCGAGGGATATGGCGAAAGCTCCCGTTATTCCTCTACTTTAACCGAGCGTTATCTTTACAGCGCCAAACGATTGCCGGACGGGACGGTTATCCGGCTTTCCGTTACACAGAATTCTATGCTGGCGCTGACGCTTGGGATGCTTCAGCCGATTTGCGTTATATTTGCGGCTACAATTGTACTGTCCGCTTTTTTAGCATCCAGATTATCCAAAAAAATCGTAAAGCCGCTGAATGAACTGGATTTAGACAAGCCGCTGGAAAATGACGGATATGACGAGCTTTCCCCCCTGCTTCGCCGTATTGATACGCAGCAACGGCAGATCAGACGGCAGAAGGGGGAGTTGAAGCGGAAACAAAGTGAATTTGAAGCTGTAACAGGAGGAATGACGGAAGGAATCATTCTGTTAAATCAAAAGGGTACGATTCTGAGTATCAACCGTGCAGCATCGAAACTTTTTGATGCAGGCTCTTTTGCCGTCGGAGAAGACATTTTATCTGTAAACCGCAGTTTGGCATTGACAGAGCTTCTTCATAAAGCGGAGAGCGGTAAACGCGCTGAAGCGGTTATGGAATTCGAAAACGAAAAATATCAGCTGGCTGCAAGTCCGGTAACAGCAAATCATGAAGTGATCGGTATCGTGGTGCTGCTTTTGGATGTAACGGAAAAGGAAAAAGCCGAACAAATGCGGCGGGAATTTACCGCGAATGTTTCGCATGAGCTGAAAACGCCGCTTCATACCATCTCCGGCTGCGCGGAGCTTTTATCAAACAATATGGTGAAACAGGAGGATATCGTAAATTTTTCAAAGCGAATCTATACGGAAGCCGGGCGCATGATACGGTTGGTGGAGGATATCATCAAACTCTCGCACCTCGACGAGGGTGCGGACGATATGAAGCGGGAAGAAACCGATCTGTTCATACTTGCCGATCATGTGGTAACAGCGCTGATGCCGGAAGCGGAAAAGGCCGGAGTCAAAATAGAACTGCGCGGGGAAAATGCTGTCCTCTGCGGTATTCCGCAGCTGCTCGAAAGCATCGTATACAACCTCTGCGATAACGCAATCAAATATAATCGCAAAGACGGGTCTGTTTCCGTGACAGTCAAAAATGAAGGAGAGCTTGTCATTCTCTCGGTTGTCGATACTGGAATCGGTATCCCGGAGGAGCACAAAGAACGGATTTTTGAGCGCTTCTACCGGGTAGACAAAAGCCATTCCAAAGAAATCGGCGGCACGGGACTGGGGCTTTCCATTGTAAAACACGCGGCGAGGCTTCATCATGCCGAAATTGAACTGCAAAGTGTTGTCGATGGCGGCACTGCTGTTACGGTGAAGTTTCCGAAAAATAACAGAAACGATTTGAAAGAGTTTGGTTAGACCAGGCTCTTTTTATTTTATATGGATTTTACATGATAATGGATTTGCTGCTAATTCGGCATAATCGGGTAGATCGAAAAAGAAGGTGAGCAGATCGGACGTATATAGGGTTTGGAGCTCGAGATGTCGATCTGTTTGACGGAATCATCGCCGCCTGCAATTAAAAAAGATTCTGCTGCCGCAAAAGACTGCTTAAAAAGCAAAACCATATCTATCCTTTCAATCGAGTGTGCCCGGAAGGCTTTATGCCTTCCGGGCACACACTGTTCACTATTTCTCCATTTGGGGAGATTGCCGCAAATCCCCGAGAGGGTTCAGGAATCTTTGTCATTTAAAAATTTACAGCGCTTCGGCGATCAGGCTGCCCATTTCGGAACAGGATACGAGCCTGCCGCCTTCACTCATAATATCCCCCGTGCGGTATCCCGCCTGGAGGACCTTTTTTACCGCCGCTTCGATTTCATCCGCCTCTTTGTCCAGGTCGAACGAATAACGGAGCATCATCGCCGCGGAGAGGATGGTCGCAATCGGGTTGGCTTTGTTCTGCCCTGCAATGTCGGGGGCGGAGCCGCCGCTCGGCTCGTACAGCCCGAATTTGGTCTCGTTCAGGCTGGCGGATGCGAGCATCCCGATCGAACCGGTCACCATGCTCGCCTCGTCCGAAAGGATATCGCCGAACATGTTTTCGGTCAGAAGGACGTCAAACTGCTTCGGGTCTTTCACCAGCTGCATCGCCGCGTTGTCCACCAGCATGTCGATGCATTCTACGTCGGGGTAATCCTTCGCAACCTCGTGGACAACCGCCCGCCAAAGCCGTGAGGAGTCGAGGACGTTCGCCTTGTCGACGCTCGTCACCTTGCCGCGCCGCTTCCGGGCGATCTCGAAGGCTTTCACTGCAATCCGCCGGATTTCCTCCTCGGTGTAAACAAGGGTGTCTTTCGCATAACGAAGTCCGTCCTTTTCACCTTGCTCCCGCTCGCCGAAGTAAAGCCCGCCGGTGAGCTCCCGCATGACGACGAAGTCAAAGCCGTCCCCGATGATCTCGTCCCGCAGCGGGCAGGCAGCGCGAAGCTCGTCGTAGAGCACCGCGGGGCGCAGGTTTGCAAACAGGTTCAGCCCCTTGCGGATGGCGAGCAGCCCCGCCTCCGGACGGAGACGGCCGGGCAGCCCGTCCCATTTCGGACCGCCGACCGAGCCGAGCAGGACGGCATCGGCGCTTTTTGCTGTCTCCAGCGCTTCATCGGTCAGGGGAACGCCGGCGGCGTCGATCGATACGCCGCCCATTAAGAGATCGGTGTAACAAAATGTGTGGCCGTGCCGTTCACAGACAGCGCCCAGCACCTTGAGCGCCTCTTGTACAATTTCCGGCCCGATCCCGTCGCCGCGGATAACCGCAATCCTCTTTTCCATGGTAAAGCCTCCTATTTCTTCAAGGAGTTGAGCAGGCCGCCCGCACTGATGATCTTCTTGATAAAGTCAGGGAAGGGATGGGCCTGGTAGGTCTCATTCCGGGTAAGATTGGTGATGACGCCGGTGTCGAAATCGACTTCGACCTCATCGCCGTTCTGGATTTTTTCAGCTGCATCCGGACATTCGAGGATGGCGAGCCCGATGTCGATGGCGTTGCGGTAAAAAATCCGGGCAAAGGTTGCGGCGATGACGCAGGAGATGCCGCTCGCCTTGATCGCGATCGGCGCGTGCTCCCTAGAGGAACCGCAGCCGAAATTCGCCTGGCCGACCATGATGTCCCCCTCTTTTACCCTGTGGAGGAACTCCTTGTCGATGTCCTCCATGCAGTGGGAGGCGAGCTCCTTATGGTCGGCAGTATTCAGGTACCGCGCCGGGATGATGACGTCGGTGTCGATGTTGTCGCCGTATTTATGGACAGTGCCGTGTGCTTTCATGCTGCTTTCCTCCTTTACAGTACGTCTGATACGTCGGCGATTTTTCCGGCAATGGCGGATGCCGCCGCGATCGCCGGGCTCGCCAGATAAACTTCGCTTTCGGTGTGACCCATCCGCCCGACAAAATTGCGGTTGGTGGTGGCGACAGCCCGCTCGCCCGCCGCGAGAATTCCCGTATGCCCGCCGAGGCAGGGGCCGCAGGTTGGAGTGGAGACGGCGCAGCCCGCTTCGACAAAGATGTCCATGTAACCCCGCTTGACGCATTCCATCCAGATTTTTTGGGTGGCCGGGATGATGATGCAGCGGACATGCTTCGCCACCTTTTTGCCTTTGAGGATTGCAGCGGCGGTTTCCATATCGGAAAGGCGGCCGTTGGTGCAGGAACCGATGACCACCTGATCGATTTTCACATCACCGACCTGGTCGATCGTCCGCGCGTTTTCCGGCAGGTGGGGAAAGGCGACGGTCGATTTGATCTGGGAGAGGTCGAGGTCGATGACGCGGGTGTATTCTGCGTCCGGATCGGCCGTATAAATTTTGAATTCGCGGTTTACCCGCTCCTTCATGTAGGCGATGGTGACGTCGTCCACCTCGAAGATGCCGTTTTTGGCGCCCGCTTCGATCGCCATGTTCGCCATGCAGAGGCGGTCGTCCATCGAGAGGTTTTTGAGCCCTTCACCGCCGAATTCCATCGACTGGTAAAGGGCGCCGTCCACCCCGATCATCCCGATGATGTGGAGGATGACGTCCTTGCCGCTGACCCATTTGCCCAGCTTCCCGGTCAGGTTGAAGCGGATGGCAGAGGGAACCTTGAACCAGGCATCCCCGGTTGCCATCCCAGCCGCCATATCGGTGGAGCCGACGCCGGTGGAGAAGGCGCCCAGCGCGCCGTAGGTGCAGGTGTGGGAGTCGGCGCCGATGACGAGCTCGCCCGCACAGACCAGCCCCTTTTCCGGGAGAAGCGCGTGCTCGATCCCCATCTCGCCGACGTCGTAGAAGTTGACGACCCCCATCTCATCCGCAAACTCCCGGCACTGTTTGCACTGAGTCGCAGCTTTGATATCCTTGTTCGGCGCAAAGTGATCCATCACCAGAGAGATTTTATTCCGGTCGAAAACCCGGTCAAAGCCGGCTTTGCTGAATTCGTTGATCGCAACCGGGGCGGTGATGTCGTTCCCGAGCACCATATCGAGCTTTGCGTTGATCAGCTGCCCGGCTTCCACCTTCTCCAGGCCCGCGTGAGCCGCCAGAATTTTCTGGCTCATCGTCATTCCCATTGTTCAGAACACTCCTTTTTATCTTACTTTTTTGAATCCATGAGCAGTTTGTATTCAATCGAATCCACCAGGGCGTTCAAGCTGGCATTGATGACGTCGGAGGAGACCGAGACCGTCGTCCAGGTGCTGTCGCCGTCGGTGGTCTCGATAAAGACACGCACCTGCGCCGCCGTCGCATCCCGCGGCTCGATGACGCGAACCTTGTAGTCGATCAGCCGGATTTTTTCGATCGCCGGATAAAATTTCCCCGCCGCTTTCCGCAGGGCGATGTCGAGGGCGTGAACCGGGCCGTCGCCCTCGTCGGCGGTGATTTCGAACTGTTCGCCGACCTTGATCTTGATCATCGCATAGTCGCGGTTGTGCGCCCCTTCCTGGCTCCGTTCCCCGATGACTTTAAAGTCGGTCACTTCAAAAAAAGGCTCGAAGCGGTGGAGGTGCTTGAGGGCCAGAAGCTCCAGGCTGGCGGTCGCGGATTCGAACTGATAGCCGTTGTATTCGAACTCTTTGACCATCTCCACCAGGGAACCGGCCTCTGGCGAATCCTTCGAGACTTCGTCCCCCAGAAGCTCCAGCTTGGAGAGGAGCGCGGCTTTCCCCGAAACCTCGCTCAGAAGAACATTCCGCCGGTTTCCCACCGTTTCAGGGGGGATGTGCTCAAAGGAGCGGGGGTTTTTACTCACCCCGTCCACATGCATCCCGCCCTTGTGGGCAAACGCGCTTTTCCCGACGTAGGGCAGGGAATTCGGCAGGATCATGTTGGAGAGGTCGGCAATGTAACGGGCTGTCTTGGTCAGCCGCTTGATCTGATCGTCCGGGATGCATTCATAGCCCAGCTTCAGCTGCAAGCTCGGAAGAATCGCGGAGAGATTTGCGTTGCCGCAGCGTTCCCCATAGCCGATATAGGTCCCCTGAACCTGTCTGGCTCCTGCTTTTACCGCCGCAAGGGTGTTTGCAACCGCACATCCCATGTCGTCGTGGCAGTGGATGCCGACCGGCACGCGGACGTTCGAGACCACGTCGGCGACGATCCCGCCGATTTCATCCGGGAAACAGCCGCCGTTGGTGTCACAGAGGACTAGGTAGGCGGCTCCCGCCTTTTCCGCCGTGAAAAGGGTCTCCAGCGCATAGGCCGGATTTTCTTTGTAGCCGTCGAAGAAATGCTCGGCGTCAAAGAAAACTGTTTTTTTCTTCGACACCAGAAACGAGACGGTGTCGAAGATCATTTCGAGGTTCTGCTCCAGCGTTGCACGGAGAATATCGGTGACGTGCATGTTCCAACTTTTGCCGAAAATTGCCACCGTCCCGGTGCCCGCCGCCAGCAGAGCCTGCACATTTTTGTCCTCCTCCACGGGGAGGTCTCTGCGCCGGGTGGAGCCGAAGGCCACCAGCTCGGCGGTTTTCAGCTCCAGCTTTTTGACGCGGGCAAAAAACTCCAGATCCTTGGGATTGGAGCCGGGGTTTCCAGCCTCGATATAAGAAATCCCCAATCTATCCAGAACCTTGACGATATTCAGTTTGTCCTCTACGGTGAAGGCGATATTTTCCGCCTGTGCACCGTCTCGGAGGGTTGAGTCAAAGACAGAAATCTTTTTCATGTGATTCACCTATCTTTATCATACAGGAATGGGCGATTTATTTCAAGAATCGGCAGCAATTCTTATATTCGCGGAAATTGTTGGAGGAGCGCCGATTGGCACAACCCTCTGCGGATTTGGCGCCGGCAGATGACAGCCCGTCAAAAAGATCAATTATGTGCTGCTCCGGGAAAGCCTGCACGACTCATAGCGCCGCCTTTTTGAAAAGCAGATGCAATCGAAACGCTTTAACCTGCTATAGTCAAAAAGCAATCTCATTATAGCATGAAACTGTAAAAAAATTAACGCCCAGACCGTATTTTTGTATCTTTCCATAAGAAACAAAATAAAAAGTCGAGAGCCTTTAAAGCAATTTACCACAACCGGTTTTTTAGATTTTCCGCAGCTTGACAGGGTAAAATATTTTTGCTAAACTTTAATGGTTAAAATCGTTAAAGCGAATGGGGCGCTGCTGTTATGAAAATTGCAATCGTAGGGCTGGGATTGATTGGGGCATCTTTTGCAAAGGCCTTCCGGCAAACGGGCTACCATACCGTTTTAGGGATCGACAGGAATCCTGAAGTTTCGGAAAAGGCGATAAACCAGGGGATTGTCGACCGGATGATCGAACCGGATGAACTGGCGGAGGCGGATCTCACTCTTATCGCCCTTTATCCGGATGCGGCGATCGCTTTCCTTTTAAATCATAAGGAACGGTTAAAAAAGGGGAGCATTGCCGCCGATGTCTGCGGTGTCAAAACAAAGGTGGTATCCGCTTTGGATGAACCCCTGGCCGCGGCGGAAATTCGGTATGTGGGAACCCATCCGATGGCGGGCCGGGAATTTTCGGGGATCGATTATTCCAGGGCCGATCTCTACAGGGGAGCGAGCTTCATTGTAACCCCCACCGCCCGGACAGACCCGGATGCGGTCGAAGTCCTTTCCGGTCTTGCCCGCCGGATCGGATTCGGCAAAGTGGTGTCCGCAAGCCCGGAGGAGCACGACCAAATCATCGCTTATACCTCCCAGCTGGCCCATGTCGTTTCCAATGCGTATATAAAAAGCCCCACTTTAACGCTGGAAAAAGGGTTCAGCGCGGGGAGCTTCAAAGACCTCACCCGGGTGGCGAAATGCAATCCCGAAATGTGGGCGTCGCTTTTTCTGGACAATAAGGATGCGCTCCTGCATGAGCTCGACGTCCTCAGTGCGCATCTGGCCGAATACCGGGCGGCTCTCTGTGAAGAAAATCCCGCGTTGCTTCGTCGGCTTTTGCAGGATGGCAGCGACCTGAAGGAGTGGTCGAACAGCCGCTGAGAATTTCTCAAAGCTGCGTTCGGGGAGTTCTCAAAAAATTTTTGACCGGATTGCAGGGGCGGGAATTTAATCTGACAGGCTTCTCTGTTAAAGCTGAAACTTTTAAAGAGCAGATAAAAAAGCAGCCGATTTTCGGCTGCTTTTTTGGACAGCGTCTCTAAAAGGCGGCGGAAAAGCGCTCCATCGCCTCTATGGTGTCCTGATGATTGCCAAAGGATGTTAGACGGAAAAAGCCTTCCCCGTTGGCCCCGAAGCCCGCGCCGGGGGTGCCCACCACGCTGCATCGGTTGAGGAGCTCGTCGAAAAACGCCCAGGATTTTAGTCCTTCCGGGCATTTCATCCAGATGTAAGGGGAGTTGATCCCGCCAAAATAGGGAATGTTTTTTGCCGAAAGCGCTTCTGCAATGACAGAGGCGTTTTTCATATAATAGGCGATCAGCTCCCGGGTTTCCTTCTGCCCTTCCGGGGAGAAAACGGCCTGCGCGCCTTTCTGGATGATGTAGGGGACGCCGTTGAACTTCGTCGTCTGCCGCCGGAGCCAGAGGCGGTTGAGTGAAACCTCTTTTCCATCGAACGCCATCGTCAGCGCGTGAGGGACAACGGTGTATCCCAGACGGGTGCCGGTGAAGCCGGCCGTTTTTGACAGGGAACAGAACTCGACCGCGCACCTTTCCGCTCCTTTGATCTCATAGATGCTGCGGGGCAGGGATGGGTCGGCGATATACGCCTCGTACGCCGCATCGAAGAGGATCACCGCGCCGCAGTCCAATGCGTATTCAACCCACTTTTCGAGCTGTTCCCTGGAATAGACCGCTCCGGTCGGATTGTTCGGGGAGCAGAGGTAGACCAGCCCGGCTTTGGTTTCCGCCGGGGGCATCGGCAGGAATCCGTTCGATTCGTCGGCCTTTAGATAGACGATCTTCCGCCCGTTCATGAGGCTGGTATCGACGTAGACGGGGTAGACCGGGTCGGGGATCAACGCCGTATTTTCGGACGAAAACAGGTCGGTGATATTCCCGATGTCGCTTTTGGCGCCGTCGCTGACAAAGATTTCGCCGGCGTTGAGCTCGACGCCGCGGCGCCGGTAATAGGCCGCGATCTCGTTTCGGAGAAAATCGTACCCCTGCTCCGGGCCGTAACCGTGAAAGGTCTCCGCTTTCCCCATTTCATCCACGGCCGCATGGAGGGCGGAAGTGACCGAAGGAGTCAGCGGCAGCGTGACGTCGCCGATTCCGAGACGGATCACCCGTTTTTCCGGGTGGGATTTTTGATAAGCCGCCACCTTTTTCGCAATGTCGGAAAAAAGGTAGCTTTCTTCCAGATTCAGAAAATTCCCATTGATTTCAGCCATATGTATATTCCCCTCCATTGTCAGATAAGATGAACGACGCCGTCGAATACATGGGTGGCAGTCCCCCGCATCAGGACGGAGCCGCTTTGGGTGTAGGTGATCTTCAACTCGCCGCCCAGAAGCCTTACCGTGATTTCTTCTCCCTGCCGGCAGAGGCCGTTGAGGACGGCGGCCACCACGCTGGCGCAGGCGCCGGTTCCGCAGGCGAGCGTTTCGCCGGAGCCGCGCTCCCAAACCCTCATTTCAAGCGTCCGGCTGTCGATCGCCCGGACGAATTCGGTGTTGACCCGTTCGGGAAAGATCGGAAGGTTCTCAAACGCCGGCCCGATTTCCGCGAGGGGAAGGGATGCGACCTCGCCACAGAAGACGACGCTGTGCGGGTTGCCCATCGAAACGGCGGTGATCCGGTAGCAGGCGTCGTTGACCATCACCGGCCGGTCGATCAAGCGCTCGCCGCTCCAGGCCGCCGGGATTTCGGCCGGAGTCAAGACCGGCCGCCCCATGTCCACCGTCACCGATTTGACCTCTCCGTCTTCGATTTCCAGAAAGAGTTTTTTGATTCCGCTGAGGGTCTCAAGGGTGAGCTCCGGCCTGTGGACGATCCCTTTTTCATAGACGTATTTTCCGACGCAGCGGGAGGCGTTTCCGCACATCTTCCCCTCGGAGCCGTCGGCGTTGAACATCCGCATCCGCACGTCCGCGGTTTCGGAGGGCAGGATCAGAACCAGCCCGTCCGAGCCGATCCCGAAGTGCCGGTCGCTTAGAAATCGCGCCGTTTTCTCCGGGTTTGGGACTTCCTGGGCGAAGCAGTCGACGTAAATGTAGTCGTTGCCTGCCCCGTGCATCTTTGAAAACTGTAATTCCATCCAAAAACTCCATCCTAAAATTCATAGGTTTTTAAAATGCTCTCAGCGATGACGCGGGGCTTTACCCGCTGATCCATCGCCTGCTTCTGAATATAGCGGTGCGCCTGCTTCTCGTTCATCTTCAAAACGCCGACCAGCGTGCATTTCGCCCGGTCGATCACCTTGAAATCCTCCATTTTTCGCTGGAGCGCTTCGTTCTCGGTGGAGAGCCGGGAGATTTGCCGGAAAGCGCCGCAGGCCAGCTGAATTCCCTGTGTGAGCGCGCTTTTCCCGATCGGCTTTGCGAGCGGGAAGCAGGGGATTCCCTCAAAATACTGCTCGATCTCTTCGATGTATTCGCCGGGCGTCAGCAGAACTGAAGGAATTCCGAACGAGTCATACAGCTTTTTCGCCAGATCGTTTCCAAATCCGTCGGGCAGAGGCGCGTTGATGACAGCCATATCGTAAATTGGGGGAGCTTCCCCGGAAAAATGGCAGAGCGCGTCGGCAGCGGAGTGAAAAACGGTGCGCTCCGTGGGAGTGGTCAGCGCGTTTGACGAATCCTGAAGCGCATCCAGCATTTCACCGCTGCGGCATACGATCAACAGTTTCAGCATCATTCCGACCTCCTTGGTTTCGATCCTAATTGTGAACGTAAAGCTGCCGGTAAGGGTTGTTGGAGTTGGGCAGCAGCCTGTAAAATTTTGACTGAAGAAGTTTTCCCGCATCGCAGCCAAACTGAGCGCCGAATTCAGCGACGTAAGGTTCAATCTGCGCCAGCTCTTCCCGACCGCACGCGGAGCAGGCTACCTGAGCGGGAAGATTTTCGGGGGGCTCCTCGCTGCGGATATAGATCCGGCCGCCGTGCATCCCGGTGCCGCAGTATCCGCCGACCGGAGCTCCTTCGCAGCCGATGCCCAGGACGACGATGATGCCGCCCGCCTGGTATTCGCCTAAGAAATCCCCGGTCTTTCCGCCGATGACGATGACCGGGAAATGCTCTTCATAGGCCTTCATATGGATGCCAACCCGGTATCCTGCGTTTCCTTTGATGTAAATCTCGCCGCCGCGCATTGCATAGCCGGTCGTATCGCCGGCATTCCCGTGGATGACGATCTTTCCGGCGTCCATCGTATCGCCAACTGCGTCCTGAGCGTTTCCGCGGACAATGATCGTGCTGTCCTTCAGGTAAGCCCCCAGGGCGTTTCCGGGGATTCCGTGCAGCGTCAGCGTCTTTCCCGGCTTCATTCCGGCTCCGATATATCGCTGGCCGAGCAGATTTGTCACTTCTATTTCTGTTTCTCCGCTTTCTTTTATCATCTGGTTCAGCGTTTTAAAGTGGAGATTCGTCGCGTCTATTTTCATCTGGGCCCCTCCTTATTCGCCTTTGATGCCGCCCAGTTTTTCCAGGCGGTAGGGCTTCCTGAACGCCATGAGCGCGGGCGATTCAAACAGCAGCTCCCGGTTGACTGAGTCGAGCGGAGTTTGCTCTCTGATTATCGCGGTATAAATTCCCGCGCGGTCGACCTCGCCGATTAAAATAAAACCTTTAAGCAGATTGTCCTGATAAAACAACTTTTTGTACCCTTTTTCGGTCTGCCGGGCATAACACTCCCCCCGGTAGGTTCCGGCGGTGATGATATGCAGCCCGAAAAAGCCGATGGCGTTCATCGGGATCGCCTTGTCATAGACCGCAGACCCTTCTTTTGCCATATTGTACCCCGCAACTTCCCCCTGCCGATAGGCGTTGGGAAGAAGGGCGAGGATTCGGTCCGTGCCGCTGGAGATATCATGGCTGACGGTGCAGTCCCCCGCCGCGTAAACGTCTTTTAAAGAGGTGAGCTGACGGTCGTCGGTGAGGATGCCGCGGTCGACCTTTCCGCCTGCATCGGCGATCAGCGCGGTGTTCGGGCGGACGCCGACCGCTATGATCAGGATGTCGAATTCGAGCGCATCGCCGTTTTTTAAAACCGCTTTGTCTCCGTTGAATTCGGAAACCGACTGGCTTAGGATAAAGCGCACACCTTTGCCTTCGATGTGCTTCTGCATGATCGCGGAGCCCTCGAGATCGAGGATGCTGGGGAGGATCCGATCGGCCAGGTCGACGATCGTCATTTCGGCGCATTTTCCTTCCAGCGCTTCGGCGGCCTTCAAACCGATCAAACCCGCGCCGACGATCAGCACCCTGGAATCTTCCGAAACCATCTTTTTCACTTTTTTGGCGTCGTCATAGGATAAAAAGGCGCTCTGATTTTTGACGGTCTCCAGTCCTTTCATCGGCGGGATGAAAGGGGAAGAGCCGGCGGCGACCAGGAGCTTGTCGTAGGGGATGCGGCCTCCGTCTTCCAAAATAACCTCTTTCTGCTCCGGGCGGATTGCCGCCGCCTTTTTCCCAAGAAGAGCGGAAACGCGGTTTTTTTCGTAAAAATCCGGTTCGCGGTAATAAATCTTTTCATCCGTCACCTTCCCCTGGAGCCAATAGGAGATCAGCGGCCGGGAATAGGTGTGGTATGGTTCGTCGGAAATGACGGTGATTTTCCCTGTTTGGTCGTTGGTTCGAATCCCGGCAATCGCGCCCACAGCTGCGGCAGAATTTCCAATTATTACATAGTTCATTCTGAGGCCCTACCTTTCTTCAAATACGATCGCCTTGTTTGGGCAGCCCTTGACACAGGCGGGGTCGCCGCCGCTTTGTAAGCAGAGGTCACATTTTTTCACCGCTTTTTCATCTTCGCTTGTGACAATGCAGCCGTAGGGGCAGGAGAGGATGCAGGTGTAGCAGCCGACGCAGCGGGTCTCGTCGATGCTGACGACCCCGTCCTCGCCGACCGATAACGCGCCGGTGATGCATCCCTTGACGCAGAGTGGCATTTCACAATGGCGGCACTGGACTGCGAAGTTGATTCCGTCGCCCTCCTCGATCCTGATCCGGGGGAGGGGCTTTTTCTCCCCGCTGAACGCCTTCACCATGTCGGTCATGCCGCTGCTTGAAAGGCCGCAGTAGTATTCGCAGAGATGGCAGCCAAGACACCAGTCTTCGTTTACATATACTCGTTTCATTCCGCCTTCCTCCTATTCTCCGGCGTGCTTGATGCCGAGGATGGAAAGCTCGCGGTCGTTTAAGCCGACGCCGCGGAGCATCAGCCGGTTTCCCCGGAGCGCTTCGACTGAGTTGATCCCCATCCCGCCCATCATCTCTTTGATTTCGTGATCCCAGGCGTGAACCAGGTTGACGAGCCTTTGATATCCGACGTTTGGATTGAGCCGTTTAACGAGATCCGGTCGCTGGGTTGCGATGCCCCAGTTGCACCTGCCCGCGTGGCAGCTCCGGCAGAGGTGGCAGCCGAGCGCCATGACGGCGGCGGTGCCGATATAGACGGCGTCGGCTCCAAGGGCGATTGCCTTGACGACGTCGGCGCTGCAGCGCACGCTCCCTCCGACGACGACCGAGACGCTGCTTCGGATGCCCTCCTCCCGCAGGCGGGAATCGACCGCCGCGAGGGCGAGCTCAATCGGGATGCCGACGTTGTCTCGAATCCGGGTCGGCGCAGCGCCGGTGCCGCCGCGGAACCCGTCGATGGCGATGATGTCTGCGCCGGAGCGGGCGATGCCCGAGGCGATGGCGGCGACGTTGTGGACGGCCGCAATCTTGACGATGACCGGTTTGGCGTAGTTGGTCGCTTCCTTTAAAGAAAAGACCAGCTGCCTCAAATCCTCGATGGAGTAGATATCGTGGTGCGGGGCAGGGGAGATCGCATCGGTTCCCATCGGAATCATCCGGGTTTGGGAGACGTCCTTCTGAATCTTCTCACCCGGCAGATGGCCGCCGATCCCCGGCTTTGCCCCCTGGCCCATCTTGATCTCCACCGCCGCACCGGCATTGAGGTAGTCGGAATGGACGCCGAACCGCCCGGAAGCGACCTGCACGATGGTGTTGGGGCCGTACTGATAAAAGTCCTTATGTAAGCCGCCCTCGCCGGTGTTGTAGAGAATGCCGAGTTCGGTGGCGGCGCGGGCAAGGCTTTCGTGCGCGTTTTTGCTGATCGAGCCGTAGGACATCGCCGAAAACATGATCGGGGTGGACAATGTAATCTGCGGGTCGGTTTTGGTGTCGATTGTTCCGTCTGCGTTGAATTTTACCTGTTCTGCTTTTTTGCCCAGGATCACCTTGGTTTCCATCGGCTCGCGGAGCGGGTCGATCGAGGGGTTGGTGACCTGGCTTGCGTTGATCAGGATTTTGTCCCAGTAAACGGGAAACGGCTTTGGGTTCCCCATGCTGGATAAGAGAACGCCGCCGGATTCCGCCTGGCGGTAGATATCGTAGATCAGGTCTTTATTCCAGTTGGCGTTTTCCCGGAAGTCGTGCTCTGTTTTCACGATCTTCAGAGCCCGGGTGGGGCAGAGCGAGACGCAGCGGTGGCAGTTGACGCATTTGGATTCGTCGGCGATCATCCGGTCGAGCTCGCTGTCGTAATGATGCACCTCGTTCGCACATTGGCGTTCGCAGACGCGGCAGTGAATGCACCTGCTTTCATTCCGAACCACTTCGTAGCCCGGATAGATGTAATTGACTGGCATAGCTTATCCCTCCACTGTCACGATGACCGGCTCCCCGCCGCGGGGAGACCAGACGTTTTCGGCGTCCGGGCAGATGGCGCGGATCGCGCATTCCTCGCTTGCGATGTAAACGACGTCGTCTTTTTCGGCGGCGACCATCGAGCGGAGCTTTAAGCGGTCGTTGAGAGCCATCAGCCCGCCTTCGAAGCCGAGCAGGATCGAAAAGGGCCCGGTGATCAGCATACTGGAAAATACGTTGCGGAAATAGGTCAGCTTTTCCCGCTCCGGCTTCGGCATCCGCTCAATTTCGCTCCAGAACGGCGCGGCGAGGACAGAGGCGATATCCCGGAGGCCGAGCCCCTGCTTCCGGCCGAGATAGTCGATCATATAGGTGATGACCTCGGTATCGGTCAAAAGGTCGCATTTGTAGCCGAACATCTCGATAAAACGGCGGTTGGCGTCGTAGGAGGAAATCTCCCCGTTGTGTACGACCGAATAGTCGAGGAGCGCAAATGGGTGGGCGCCGCCCCACCAGCCCGGCGTATTGGTCGGATAACGGCCGTGCGCCGTCCAGCAGTACCCCTTGTATTGTTCCAAGCAATAGAACTCTCCAACATCCTCCGGAAAGCCGACCGCTTTGAAAACCCCCATGTTCTTTCCGCTCGAAAATACGTAAGCGCCGCTGATATTGTGGTTGATGTTGATGACGCACCGGGCGACGAATTCCCGCTCGTCCAGCGCGGACTGTTCCATCTTCGATTTCTTCGGGTTTGCGAAATAGCGCAGGATCAGCGGCTGATTCGTGATGTTTGGATGCTGCCTGGTCGGAATCCGGTTGATGTCGTAAACGTCGAAATGCCGCTCCAGAAACCGCTCGGTTTCATTTTTTGCACCCTCGTCGTCGTAAAATAGATGGAGCGCATATTGGTCTTTATATTCGGGATAGATGCCGTATCCCGCAAAACCGCCTCCCAGGCCGTTCGACCGGTCGTGCATGTAAGAGATGGATGCGACGATCCGATCCCCCGCCATCCGTTTTCCCTTTCGGTGGATCATACCGGAAATAGCGCACCCGGACGGGTTCCGGAATTGACCTTCTTTCTGCAACATATTCTCACTCCTTTATCAGTACAGCACAGGCGTTTGAATGAGTCGGCCTGAGCGCCATATACTAATACGGCTGCTGTCGGTAATTCAGTTATAACACACGAAAAAGACTTCTGTCAATAGAATTTTGCAAGTTTTTTATTTTTAACTTGCATATTTTTTAAGAAATTCTATTTTTTTTATCCGTGAGTAGAAGGTTTAAAAAAGATGTTTTTATCCAATAAAATAATGAAAAAGCTTTGCGGAAAAGGCTTTTTGGCCCACTTTGCTTGATTCGATAAAAAACAGATGATTTGCAAGATCAAATATGTATAACATGCACACTTGAAAAGGTGCAGGAAATGTAGTATAATTCTGTCATGGTTAAAAATACAGATCGTTACGATGATTGGAAGGTGACAAGATGGGCGACGTTAAGCTGGTGCAGCATCTTTGCAATCTCAGCAAGCTGACGCTGACGGACGAGGAGCTCGAAAGCTTCACCTCGGATATGGAAGTTATTATAGGGATTATGGATTCGATTAAAGAGGTGCCGATCGAAGGGGAGATCCGCAGGGATCCCGGCGTTCCTTTTTCAGAGGTGCGGCAGGACGAATCTGCGCCGTCTTATCCGACGGAAAAAATCCTTGAAAACGCCAAAGAAAAAGAGGATCATTACTTTGAAGTCCCCAAAGTTTTTTAAAGGAAGGGCGAAAAAATGGATTTTCAAAATCTGACGGTGAAGGAGCTGCGCGCCAAGCTGGATCGGAAAGAGATTTCCGCGGTCGAACTGACGAAAGCTTACCTTGACCGGATTGCGGAAAAGGATCCTGAGATCAAAAGCTTTATTACGGTCTGCGGCGATTCTGCCGTCAAGCAGGCTGAAGCGGCCCAGAAGAGGATCGACGCCGGGGATGCGGCCCCGCTGACCGGAATTCCTTTTGGGATCAAAGACAACATCTGCACAGAGGGCGTCAGGACGACCTGTGCATCCAAAATGCTGGGGGATTTTGTCCCCCCTTATCAGGCGACCGTCATGAAAAAGCTTGCCGGGCAGGATGCGGTCATCCTCGGGAAGCTCAATATGGACGAATTCGCGATGGGCGGTTCCACCGCTACCTCGTATTTTGCCAAGACGGTCAATCCGTATGATCGGAACAAGGTTCCCGGCGGTTCTTCCGGCGGCTCGGCCGCCTGTGTTTCCGCTTCCTTTGCGCCGGCTGCCCTGGGTTCGGACACCGGCGGGTCGATCCGCCAGCCCTCTTCCTTCTGCGGCGTGACGGGCTTGAAGCCGACCTATGGATCGGTTTCCCGCTTCGGCCTGGTGGCTTTTGCCAGTTCGCTCGACCAGATCGGGCCGATTGCCAATTCCGCTTATGACTGCGGTGTGATTTTTAACAGCATCTGCGGGTTCGATCCGCATGACGGCACGACATCCCGCCGCTCTCACGCGGATGCGGTCGGCCTGGTCGGGAAGAGTGTTTCCGGGCTGAAGATCGCCGTCCCGAAGGAGTTTTTTGAGGCGGGGATCGACGACGAGGTAAAAGAAAGCGTTTACAGCGCGGTCAAGGCGTATGAGGCGATGGGCGCAAAGCCCGTTGAGGTCTCGATGCCGAGCTTGAAATACGCCATCCCGGCCTATTACCTGATCTCCTCGGCCGAGGCGAGCTCCAACCTTTCCCGGTACGACGGGATCAAGTACGGATACCGTGCCGAAGGGGAAGGGGACTACAACGAGCTGATCCGGCGAACCAGGGATGAAGGCTTCGGAACCGAAGTGAAGCGGCGGATCCTGCTTGGTACTTATGCTCTGGCAAGCGGCTATTATGACGCTTATTATAAAAAGGCCCTTTACCTGAAGGGGAAAATCCGCGAAGAATACGATGCGATTTTCCGGAACTGCGATGTGATCGTGACCCCCACCGCGCCGAGCACGGCCTTCGGGTTCGACGAAGGGATCAGCGATCCGGCAAAGATGTACCTTGCCGATATCTGCACCGTCACGGTAAATATCGCAGGGCTTCCGGCAATCTCCACCCCCTGCGGTTACGACCGAAACGGGATGCCGATCGGAATGTCGATTGTCGGAAAGGCATTCGATGAAGCGAGGGTGATTCAGATGGCGGATGCGTTTGAACGGGATTTCGAGCGCACGGCGCCGGTATTATAAAGAATGAGGCGGTGAACGACAATGCAGTATATCCCCGTGATCGGGCTTGAAATACACGCGGAGCTCTTAACGGATTCAAAAGTGTTCTGCACCTGTTCCGCCGAGTTCGGCGGCGACCAGAATTCCCGTTGCTGCCCTGTTTGCAGCGGTTTTCCGGGAACCCTTCCGGTGCTCAACCAGCGGGCGGTGGAATATGCGGTGAAGGCCGGATTCGCCATGAACTGCTCGATCAATAAATATTCTAAATTTGACCGCAAAAACTACTTTTACCCCGACCTTCCCAAAGCGTACCAGATTTCTCAGCTCGACCTGCCGCTGTGCATCAACGGAAAGGTGAAGATTGAGACGGCGCAGGGGGAGAAGTGGATCCGGATCAACCGCATCCACCTGGAAGAGGATGCCGGCAAGCTGGTTCACGACGACATCAACGCCACCAGCCTTGCGGACTACAACCGCTGCGGCGTCCCGCTGATCGAGATCGTCACCGAGCCTGATCTTGCCTCTGCGGAGGAAGCCCGGGTGTTTGTAGAGCAGGTAAGCCTTCTGCTCCAGTATGCGGGGGTCTGCGACTGCAAGATGGAGCAGGGCTCC
This sequence comes from uncultured Oscillospiraceae bacterium, assembly GCA_964607135.1. Classification (GTDB taxonomy): domain Bacteria; phylum Bacillota; class Clostridia; order Oscillospirales; family Ruminococcaceae; genus Metaruminococcus_A. The sequence goes on from CAZSIV010000009.1 coordinate 65,765, forward strand.
ATCCGGGCCGACGTCAATATTTCGATCATGCCCCCGGATGCGAAGGAATTCGGCACCCGGGCGGAGATCAAAAACTTAAACTCCTTGAAGTCGATTACCCGGGCGATCGATTACGAGATCAAACGCCAGGCCGAGCTTTTGGACAAAGGCGAAAAGGTGATCCAGGAGACCCGGCGTTTTAACGACAACCACGGCACGACCAAGTCGATGCGGAGCAAGGAAGACGCGCAGGATTACCGCTATTTCCCGGAGCCGGATATCCAGCCGGTGAATTTTACCGACGAGGATTTGGAAGCGATCCGCAGCTCTCTGCCGAAGCTGCCGGATGAGCGCTTGAAGCAGTATATCGGCGAGTATGGTCTCACCGAAACCGATGCGAAGATCATTGTAAACGATGTGAAGCTTTCCGACTTCTTCGACGCCGCGGTTGCGGTCTATCCCAATTATAAAAACATCTGCAATTTTGTTCTGACAGAGCTTCTCCGCCGCTTGAAAGAAACGGAAACGGAGGGGATCCCCTTCTCCGCCGAGTACTTCGCGGTTCTCGTCCGGATGGTCGACGAGGGAAAAGTCAGCCGGAACGACGGAAAAACGGTTCTGCGGTATATGCTTGAAAATCCGGCCCATCCGGAGGAGATCGCCAAGGCGAACGGCTTCCTGGTCGCAAACGACATGGGAGCGGTCGACGAAGTGATCGATACGGTGATGGCGGAGCGTCCCGACCTGGTGGAACAGTACCGGGCGGGGGAGAAAAAGGTGTTTGGCTTCCTGATGGGGCAGTGCACCTCCCGCTTGAAGGGCGTTGCAAATCCTAAAGACATCAAAACGGCATTGGAGAAAAAACTGTCGTAGAAACAATGAGGTGAAAATTTTGATCAAAGTTTGTGGCGATGGAGCCAAGGCTTCGGTGACAATAGAGGAGCTGAAAGCGAAGGCCGGCGGGACGGTCACCGTAGAGGGTTGCGTCCACCGGGTTCGCGATATGGGGTCGATCCGCTTTTTTATCCTTCGTACAGGGCGATTCCTCCTCCAGACGGTTTATGCCGCCGATGAGTGCGATTGCTCGGTCGACGATGTCAAGGTGGGCTGCTATGTCCGGATGACGGGCCTGCTCCGGGAGGAGCCGCGGGCTGTTTACGGCCTCGAGGTTTCGATCCGCTCCGTGAAGCTCCTTTCTGCGCCCGCGGAGGAATATCCCTTGAAGGTCGGCCAGCGCCGGCTGGGCTGTTCGCTGGATGCGAACCTGGATAACCGCTCGGTGGCCCTGCGCAACCCTTATGAACGGGCGGTGTTTAAATTTACGGAGGGCGTTGTATCCGGGTTCCGCGCTTTTATGCTGGATCACGGCTTTACCGAAATCCACACCCCGAAAATCGTTGCGGCGGGGGCGGAAGGCGGAGCGAATATCTTTAAGCTCGATTACTTCGACCAGGAGGCGTTCCTCAACCAGAGCCCTCAGTTTTACAAGCAGACGGCGGTTGCCTTCTTTGACCGCGTTTTTGAGATCGGGCCGGTTTTCCGGGCGGAGCGGCACAACACCTCCCGCCATCTGAACGAATATACCGGGCTCGATTTCGAAATGGGCTTCATCGACGGGATGGAAGACGTCATGGAAATGGAAACCGCAATGCTCAAGTATGTGGTCGCCTACTTAAAAGAGCATTACCAGAACGAACTGATGATCCTTTCGCCGGAGCTTCCGGAAATCCGGGAAATTCCGTCCATCACCTTCATGGAGGCGGTGGAGCTGCTCGGCGGCCGTCAACGGGCGGATTTGAGCCCGGACGACGAGGTTTTTCTCTGTGACTACGCCAAGAAAAACTTTGACAGCGATTTTATCTTTGTCACCCATTTCCCGGCTGCAAAACGGCCGTTCTATGCGATGAACGACAGGGAGGACAGCCGCTTTGCCCTCAGCTTTGACCTGTTGTTCCGCGGGCTGGAAATCACCACGGGAGGCCAGCGAATCCACGATTACGCCGAGCAGTTGGAAAAGATGAAGGCGATGAAGATGGACCCCGACGATTTGAAGGAATACCTGAAAATCCATAAGTACGGGATGCCGCCCCACGGCGGGCTTGGCATCGGTCTGGAGCGCCTTGTGATGAAGCTGCTCGACCGGGCCAACATCCGTGAGGCCAGCATGTTCCCCAGAGACGTCACCCGTCTGGATCCTTAATTTACGAAACAAGGGCGTTTCGGTATTTGTCGAGAAACAAAAAGATCGATTGATACTGATGCGCCTTTTTGTTATTGCCGGCTTCTTCGGAACACCGGCCGCCAATCTCGTTTTTCTTCCCCCGCACGAAGGCGTGCAGCTGGGAGAGACGTTACTCACCATAGCGTTTTAACGCGGAAAGAAGGGCTATTGCATGTCTGAGAAATTTAATGTCATTGAAAGCTTTGGGTCACAGGTCTTCAACGACGCCGTCATGCGCGAGAGGCTGCCAAAGCATATTTATCAGTCGCTGAAAAAAACCATGAATGAGGGCACGGAGCTCGAAAAAAGCATCGCCGACGTCGTGGCGAGCGCGATGAAGGACTGGGCGCTTGAAAAGGGTGCGACCCACTACACCCACTGGTTCCAGCCGATGACCGGAATCACCGCTGAAAAGCACGACTCGTTTATCGCCCCGAGCGGCGACGGCAAAGCACTGATGGATTTTTCAGGCAAGGAGCTGACCAAGGGGGAGCCGGATGCATCCTCCTTCCCGTCGGGAGGTCTGCGCGCGACCTTTGAGGCGCGGGGCTATACCGCCTGGGATCCCACCTCTTACGCATTCGTGAAGGACGGCACCCTCTACATACCGACGGCGTTCTGCTCCTATTCCGGCGCGGTGCTCGACAAGAAGACGCCGCTCCTCCGTTCGATGGAGGCGATCGACAAGCAGGCGCTGAGAATTCTGCGTCTGTTCGGGAATACCTCGGTGACCCGGGTGATGACTACGGTCGGGGCGGAGCAGGAGTACTTCCTTGTGGACAGGGACCTGTTTAAGCAGCGCCGCGACTTAATGATGACCGGCCGCACCCTCTTCGGCGCCAAGGCGCCGAAAGGGCAGGAGATGGACGACCACTATTTCGGGCACATCAAACCCCGTGTCGCCTCTTACATGATCGAGCTGGATCAGGAGCTCTGGAAGCTGGGGATTTACTCCAAAACCAAGCACAACGAGGTCGCCCCGTCCCAGCATGAAATGGCGCCGATCTTTGAGACGACCAACATTGCAACCGACCACAACCAGCTGACAATGGAGATTATGCGCAGTGTCGCGCAGCGGTATGACTTTGCCCTCCTTCTTCACGAGAAGCCCTTTGCCGGAGTCAACGGCTCCGGAAAGCACAACAACTGGTCGATTTCCACCAACGACGGCCAGAATCTCCTCGACCCCGGCAAGTCTCCGCAGGAAAACGCGCAGTTCCTGCTCTTCCTCTCTGCCGTCATTAAAGCGGTCGATGAATACGCCCCGCTTCTCCGCGTCTCTGTGGCGAGCGCAGGAAACGACCACCGTCTCGGCGCGAACGAGGCGCCGCCGGCCATCGTTTCGATGTTTATCGGAGAGGAGCTGGAAAACATCTTAAAGGCGATCGAGGTGGACGAAGTAGGGGAGAAGGCTGAGAAACAGGTGCTCAAGCTCGGTGTCTCTGCTCTGCCGAAGTTTTCCAAGGATTCGACCGACCGCAACCGCACCTCTCCCTTTGCTTTCACCGGCAATAAATTCGAATTCCGTATGCTCGGCTCCAGCCTGAATATCGCCGGCCCGAATATCGTACTCAACACCATTATTGCAGAAGAGCTCAGGGAGTTTGCCGACCGGCTGGAGCAGGCGGAGGATTTCCAAAACGAGCTCCACAACATTGTGAAAGAAACCTATCGTGACCATAAACGGATTATCTTCAATGGGAACAACTATTCCGACGAATGGGTGAAAGAGGCGGAAAAGCGCGGCCTTCCAAACCTCACCTCGACAGTGGATGCGCTTCCGTCCTTTATCGAGCCGAAAAATATCGAGGTTTTTGTCAAGAACCATGTTTTCTCGGAAGCTGAAATTCACTCCCGTTACGAGATCCTGCTCGACAATTACGCCAAAATTATCAATATCGAAGCGCTCACCATGCTGGATATGGCGAAAAAGCAGCTCCTGCCCGCGGTGATCGAGTACACCCGTATGGTCTGCGATGCACTGGCGGCTAAAAAGTGTTTGGATCTGGGATTGGATCTCTCGGTCGAGGAAGAGCTCGCCAAAAAGCTTTCCTGCTTGGAAACACAGTTCGTTTCAGCGCTGAATAAACTCGAAAAGGATGTAATCACTGCGAAAGGGGTCTGTGACGCTCTGGAATGCGCGCAGTATTATCATGATCCGGTCTTTGCCGACATGCAGGCGCTCCGTGCGATTGCAGACGAATTGGAGACAATGGTCGGCGAGGAATATTGGCCGATTCCGACCTATTCGGATCTCCTGTATTAAAGCATCCCCGCCCGCTGTTTTCTATTGCCTGACAATGAGGCTCCGCAGTGGAAAATGGAGCGGGCTTCGGCCCGGCCGGGCCGAAAGGATAAAATTTCATAGGAGTTGATTTGATGAAAAAGCTCGAAATCATCATCAAACCGGAACGGCTCGACGAACTCAAGTCGATCCTGACTTCCTGCGGCGTCAATGGTATGATGATCGGCAGCATCATGGGGTTTGGCAACCAAAAGGGCTATACCCGTTCCTACCGCGGCACCAAATTCACCGTAAATCTTCTGCCGAAGATGAAGGTGGAAACCGTTGTAGACGATGAAACTGCCGAGATTATCATCAAGCTGGTGTCGGACAAAATGTCCACCGGCGAATACGGCGATGGAAAAATTTTTGTCTCACCGGTTGAGGACGTCGTCCGGATCCGCACGGGGGAGCGCGGTCAAACGGCATTGTGATGACCAATCCGGTAAGGGCAATTCCTCTTTTTTGCAGAGAGGGGAGAAAGAAATTTTACCTTGCCGGGTGAGATAAAAGGGCTTTTATTGAATCAATTTTACGCTGTCAATGGGGACAGCGGCGCTGGTCAAGGTCGACTAGATGCCGCTGTCCTTTTTAGCGTTAAAATTGAGGCCCTGATTTCCGGCATCCGCTTGAGCGGCTCGAAAAACCATGATATTTCCGGGCGTAAAAGCGGAAAAAGACGGCGGAATGCAGAAGCGTTTGATCTGTCTGTAGCAGATCGTCAGCTGTGCTGACGGCCGTTTTGATGAGGAGGAAAGAAAAATGGATGTACAGCAGGCATTAAATATTGTCTGGACGCTGATCGCGGGGATGCTCGTTTTCTTTATGCAGGCGGGCTTCGCAATGGTGGAAACAGGCTTTACCCGCGCCAAGAATGCGGGCAATATTATCATGAAAAATTTAATGGATTTCTCAATTGGTTCCTTCGTCTTTTTTGTCATCGGCTTTGGGCTGATGTTCGGGGCGGACTGGAACGGGCTGATCGGGACCAGCGGCTTTTTTGATCCCACCTCGCTGGAGCTGACCGCCTTTAAAGACCTGACCCCTGGAACCTTTGTTTTCTTCCAGACGGTTTTCTGTGCGACTGCCGCGACGATCGTATCCGGCGCGATGGCAGAGCGTACCAAGTTTATTTCGTATGTCATCTACTCGGCGGTCATCAGTTTGTTTATCTACCCGGTCGTCGGCCACTGGATTTGGGGCGGCGGCTGGCTCAGCCAGATGGGGTTTGTCGATTTCGCAGGCTCGACCGTTGTCCACTCGATCGGCGGATGGGCGGCTCTGATCGGTGCGGCAATCCTCGGGCCCCGCATTGGAAAGTACAACAGGGACGGATCGGTCAACGCAATTCCCGGCCACAGCCTTACCCTCGGCGCGCTCGGTGTTTTCTTCCTCTGGTTTGGATGGTTTGGGTTTAATCCCGGCTCGACCCTTGAGGCCAACGGTGAAATCGGCCACATTGCGATGACGACCAACCTCGCCGCGGCTGTGGCTGCCTGTACGGTGATGACGATCACCTGGATTCGTTATAAAAAACCCGATGTATCCATGACCCTGAACGGCGTTCTCGCCGGCTTGGTCGCAATTACGGCGGGGTGTCAGGTCGTCACCCTCTGGGGCTCAATCGCGATCGGCTTTGTTTCGGGATTCATCGTGGTCTTCGGCGTCGAACTGCTCGATAAAGTACTGAAGATCGACGATCCGGTCGGCGCGGTTGCAGTTCACTGCATGAACGGCGTCTGGGGCACGCTGGCGGTTGGCCTGTTTGCCTGCTATGACGTCGGCGGAGAGAACGAAGTGCTCGGCCTCTTCTTCGGCGGCGGAGCCGGACAGCTCGGCGTTCAGGCGCTCGGCGTCGTATCGGTTGCGGCTTGGACGATTGTAACGACAGGCGCGCTCTTCCTGATCATTAAAAAGACAATCGGTCTGCGCGTTTCCAAGATTGAGGAAATCGAGGGCTTGGACGTCCACGAACACGGCGCAGAAGCCTACGCCGATTTTGTAATCAAAGGCTGATCGATTCGATCCTTTCGATTCCCCGCGGCAAATTCCGCGGGGAATTTTATTGTATAGTAAAACTACTCGCTAGGCGCGAGGTTGAAAAGAGCTTAAGCGAAGGGGAAGAAATAAAAACTCCTTTTGCTATAATGAAGATGCGGTCTGCCAACTGCATCTGAAAAAGCAAAAGGAAGACATTCAGAATGAGCCTGAATGACATCAATAGTTTATCTCATACGAAGTGGAATTACAAATATCATATCGTGTTTGCCCCGAAATATCGCCGGAAAGTGTTTTACAGTGAAAAACGAGTTGCAGTAGGAAAGATATTGCGCCAACTATGCGAATGGAAAGGCGTAAGAATTATTGAAGCAGAAGTATGCCCAGACCATGAGCATATGCTGGTTGAGATACCGCCGAAACTGTCAGTGTCGAGCTTCATGGGGTATCTGAAAGGCAAGAGCAGTACAATGCTGTATGAGCAATTCGGCGAGCTCAAATACAAGTATCGAAGCAGGGAATTCTGGTGTAGAGGGTATTATGTAGATATGGCGGGGAAGAACACGAGCCGAATTGCGGAATACATTAAGAATCAGCTGAAAGAGGACCAACTGGGTGAACAACTCACGATGAGTGAAATCGACCCGTTTACGGGTGAGCCGGTAAAACAGGGCAAATAAAAACAGCCCCCGAGTAGGGGCTGCCCGTAGTAAAAGTGTGATTGCCAGATTCTTTCGGTGCCCCCTTTAGGGGGCTACCACAGAGGATAGGCCCTTATAGGGCCTGTTCAAACCACCCGTTCAACGGGTAGTTTTGATTTTTCGTGGTCGGCGCACGGTCTGTTTTACCCGGTTTGGTGCGCTAAAATTGGCGTCAATTTGGTATCCGGTGGCAACCATTTGCAACGATTCCGTCTGGTACATCATCAATAAAGCATCATTCAGCTGCGTTGCTTTCGGAGGCTTTCCGTCCTTTTCTTTGTTTACTGCAACGCAAATTTTGACCGCCCAGATTTTCGTCTGGGCGGCCTTTTCGGTTACATCTCAAAGCCTTCGGTAATCCCGCTGAGCCTTTCGGTATCTTTCTTTACATAATGAAGTTCGGTGATCTGCGAAGTGCTGTGTCCCACCAGGTCGGCGATCTGTCTGGGCGATAATGCTCGGATGGTTCCATATAGCCGCCGTTTCCGTCGCATATAAGGGGGTATTTTCGCTGAAAAGCACTTCCCCGCGTAAATTCTCGATTCATCCACCGCCGTCCTGTTCATCGGCACCGTGCGCTTACGGTGGCGCTTTTGGGCTTGCCAATTTTGATTTCTCGATCGCTTTCGGCTTCAGCGCCGCTACGTCTGTAAGCTTCCTTCACTCCCTGCCGAACTGTCAGCGTTTTGTGTTTCAAGTCAATGTCGCTGTTCAGCAAGCCCAGCAGTTCGCCGGTTCTTAGCCTGGTGTTCAGCATCAGAATATACGCAGCCGCCTGCTGGTATTTCCGTTTGCTGTCTTTGAATATACTGAATGTCTCGGCTTTGAATTTTTCGATCTCTTCCGGCGTGAAAATGGTCACGGTTTCTGATTCGGGCAGATTCTCCTTGGCCTGCGCTGACAGAAAGTTGCTTTTCTTCATTATCTCCATATATTCCTTTGCTCTTTGTATAAACTCCCGTATGCAGGCCTTTCGCATATCCATTTCAGCAACCTTTTCCGAGATGGATTTCAGTTTCTGCCGTAAGTCTGCCTGCTCCTGCTCCTGCTCATAACCGACTGACCTAGCATCGTACCGTTCCTGTGTTATTCTGCCGCTGACGCGGTCTTCATACAGGCAGCGGATAATGTTATCCAATTCTCAGATACGCTTTTCAATCTGCTCTTTTTCACGGGTGGCAGCTTTACAAAACCGCTTTGCTTCGGTTTTCCGTTCTTTGTTGCCATAGCATAGAATTCATCCGGATTTTCCCTTGCGAACGCCGTAACCGTTTTGAGGTTGTTCAGTATAATACGATCAAGCACCTGCTCACGGATATGGTGTGCGCTGCAGTCGGTTGTTCTTCTTTGAAATCATCCGCACTGAAAATTGTTTGCTTCCAATTTTACGGTTTTTCCTCGGTGCAGATACAGTCGGAAACCGAATTCGCCGCAGTAGAGATATCCGACGTATTTGTCTGTTTCGCCCTGCACATCCGGACGCTTTCATCCTGCAAAATGCTTTTGTACAAGGTCAAATACTTTTCGGCTTACAATGGCTTCGTGTGTATTTTCAAAGATACGCATATTTTCCGGTTTATTTTTGATCCGCTTTTTCAGCTTATTGGATTTTGAATAGGTTTTGAAGTTCACCGTATCTCCGCAGTAGGTGCGGTTTTCCAAAATCCGTCTGACAGTTGTCTGCGCCCAGAGATATGGCTTGTTAAGGCCAGAAGTTTCGGAACGGCAGCCTGTTTTCTGAAATACATACACGCTGGGACAGGTGATTTTTTCTTTGCTCAGTGTATCGCATATCTTAACTATGCCAAGTCCTGCGGCACTCCTATCAAATATCCGTTTTACAACAGGTACCGCCTGTGGATCGGGAATATACAGTTTCGGATCGTCCGGCGATTTCATATACCCATACGGTACAGTGCTTCCGACTCTTTCATCCCTTTCACCTTTGGCTTTCAAAACAGCTCGTATCTTTCGGCTGGTGTCACGGGCATAAAAATCATTGAAATAATTTTTAATGCCGGAGAAATCGCCGATGCCGTTTTCACTGTCCACGCCGTCATTCACGGCAATGAAGCGCACATCATATTGCGGAAAAATGGTCTCCATCAGTATTCCGGTTTGGAGTAACCTCTGCCGAGTCTTGACTGATCCTTAACGATAACCGTTCCTACCTTGCCGCATTCAATATCCTGCATCATCTGCTTGTAAGCGGGACGATTGAAGTTGGCACCGGAGTATCCGTCATCCACATAAAATTGACAGTTGCGAAAACCATGATCGTCTGCGTAGGTCTGCAACATAAGCCGTTGATTGGTTATAGAATTTGACTTACCCTGCAGCATATCCTCTTGGGACAGACGGCAATAGAGCACAGTAATTAATAGATTTGTATTTTCGGTTGATTTCATAATTCTTTGTTCCTTTCCGAGCCGTATGCGGATCTGTAAACCAAACCGAATAGGATACATACACAACATATCACTATCCGGCTTGAAAGTTCAGCAAAACTGCCGAAATATCTTTATTGCTTTTCTCCGTTTATTAGGTAGCGGAGCTTGTCCTGTGCCGCCTCACTTTGACCGCTTACAGGAAAGAAGGCAATCACGGGGTAATGATGTCCGCCGACCTTTTCAAAATACGTAAGACCGAGTTGCTGTTCGCTGTGCAACTCAATCTTTTTTCTTGTTTCCAACATTTGCTCTCGGCGTTTGCGCAATAGGTTAAAATCTAAATTTTGTTTCATAAAAATTGATCTTTTTGTTATATTCCGCCCATATGAGGCCGTGATTTTTCTTCCGTTCGGCGGGATAATATTTTGTTGTGCAGTCATCCACCGGTGTCTCCTCGTCTATAATATTGCTGAGGTTGCCGATAAGATATGCAGCACCAATTCCAATATCAAGAGTATCGCCGAAGGGATCAGAGATATCCAAAACAGTTTATTCATGTGCCTTTCCAGCTTGCCCTCCGCCGTACTGCGAAGCATAGAGAGATTGCTCGAAAAGTCCTCGCTCATTCTCCCAACCTGTTTCTCGGTATCCGTTATCAGACGACTGATACTCCCCGTCAGTTCCTCCGCCGATGTTTCTATTGCAGTCTGAAACTATTCTGTCGTTTCTTCGGTCTGCTCGGTGTACTGCATCAGTACTTTCAACTGATCGTCCATATACATTTTCAGTTCCTTGCCTGTCGTAAGCGTAGGTAGGGTTTCCTGAATATCTTTCAGCGGTTCTATCTGAGCTCTCTGCATAGATATCAGTGCCGACCAATTCGGCTCGGTCACTGCCACGCAAGGATGAACCTTTTCGGCGGCGGTGAGTTGCTGTTGTGTTTTGGTTATAAAATCTTGCGGTGATTTGCGTTCTGTAGCAGAACTCATTTTCCATACTCTCCTTTAAGAATTTTTGATAATGTAATTTGCTGTCCCGACAGGCTTTGTCTTCGGGTGTGGTGTGGGTTATATTCTTACGAGTGTCGGTCTACTTTACACCGTAACCTTCCGCTTCCATCAGCATAATAAAATGTTCTCTGTCAGCGGCGGTCTGCATTGCATTTGAGACAACGGCTTCAAGCCGTATCTTCCGACTCTCACCCTTTTCAGCAGACCGATATTCTCAATCCGACATCGGTTTGACTCGCTTGGAACTCGGCTTGGGGTTTACAATCGACAACCGTATTCGCGGCAAATTTTATCCGATACCTGCATCAGTTTTTCCACTTCACTTTCGCTGATATGAAACTTTTTACCTGTTTTGGAATTTACACTGTTCATAACAAAATGCGAGTGGATATGGTCACGGTCGCATTGGGTTGAAACTACAATTTCAAAGGTGCCAAACTTTTCGGTCTCCTCTGCAAACCGTAATGCAATTTCGTGGGCTGTTTCGGGCGAGATGTTTTCGTCCACCGAAAAGGACTGCACGAAATGATAGAACAGTCTGCCGTCGGTTTTACCGTGTAACCGCTTTGTATTGTTGAATTCGGTGTAGGCTGACTGCGGTGTGCAGTTTACACCGGTCACGTACTTTTTACCGTCATCAGTAACGGTTTTCTTGTCCTGCATGGTGTAGCGCAAAACATAGAGCATACCGCCCACGGTCTGTAGCTTTTTGTAATTTACGAAATGAACAATAGCTATAGTTACTTCCTTGGAAGCTGCTCGGAAAGTAATTCGTAAATCTTTTTAAGTTCCAGTTGCGTCGCGGTAAGATTTACGGCTTTAATTTTGCCTTGACGGGATAAAATCAAAAGCTGATTAAACATTATTGCTAAGCTTTTTTACCTGAGTTGTAAGTTCTTTAAGCCCGTCATAATTTATGACCTTTTTATTTATTGCGCAGAGAATAATATAGTCGGTAAGACTCATTCCCGCGCTTTTTGCCTTTTCCCTTATCAGCGCGTCCATTGTATTGGAGACTCTGAAATTGAAACGCTTGGTTTTCATAAAAACACATCCTTTTTTTATTTTAAAGTTTCTTGGCTTATCCTCTTTTCAAAGAAGGCAAGAAGTGGGTGCAGAGCTTCTGCCCGCCCAGTTTGCGTTTGGTGCGGTCGCCGCTTTAGCGGTGGTCGTACAGCCAAAGGCGATGCTGATTCTTTTTCTCTTCTAAAGGAGAGAAGTAAAATGCGGCAGTTTTTATTGCTTTACGAATAATTTTAATGTAGACAAATTTCCGTACACTTGGTTCACATTCGCCCTGCGTTGCGTTTTAATCGAGGCGGTTGGGCTTTACTCCAACTTTATAAACTTTTCGGCAAACGGGCGGACAATCGCTTCACAGGAACGAAAGTGACGAAAGTGACGAATATTTTTCACATCGAATTTGTTTCGTCACTTACGGCACTTTCGTCACTGCCCACAGCAGAAGAAGGAATATATTTCACCTTCAATAGCGGTGTACCGTTACTGCGGTAGTCACGATAATGCACACCAAGTTCTTCGAAGTCGTACCGCCAACGGTTCATCATCTGTTTGAAACCTTTGGCCGTTACCTCACTGTCAGTGAGCTTATTGAACAGTTCCACGAACTCACTGTTACCGCCCACGAAATTTTCTTGCTCTTTCATAAACTGAATGAACAATTCCATCTCCGGCGGTAACAATTTTTCGGGTTGCTCTCGGCTCTCGGATTTCAGTTTCCATACGAAATCCTTGCTTGAGAACTTGAGTTCAAACTGCCGATGCTCAATATCTCTGCCTGCGCAAACGAGAGTGGCAAGGTTTTCACTGCGTTTGCTTTTGTCAAGCACGAACACCGAATCAACTGCGCCTACGATTCCGGTCGTACCTGACAGCTTGTTCAGCGGATCGCTGTCGCCCTGCTTACGAAGGTGATGCACCAGCAGAAGAGAGATATTAAGCTCGTCTGCCAACTGCTTCATCTGACGGGTTTCATCGTAGTCGTACCGTAAGAGGTATCCACACCGCCGTTACGCACAATCTGAAAAGTATCGATTGCAACGAGAACGGTGTCGGGATGCTTTTTCACGAACGTACGGATTTCATCGCAGAGACCTTCGGCAAGTGTGTGCACCGCCGTTGCAAAGAAAGCGTTGAAGGGGATGTCGTCTGTGATTAAACACAGTCGTTCCTGTACACGCCTGAGCGTATCCTCCAAGCAAAGATACAGCGTTGTGCCTTTGGTGGTTGGCGTATCTCACACGCTTTCTCCTTTTGCGATGCGGATACATATATCCAGCACCCACCACAATTTGCCGATTTTAGGTGCGCCGCCGAGGATTGTTATTCCTTGCGGCAGCAGAGTGTCGATACAAAATTTGGTCGGCTCCAGTCTTGTATTCATTAGGGTTTCACCGTCTATAACGGTGAGTTTATTTTTCTTTTCGCTCATAGATAATCACCTACCTTTTCAAAAAATTTTGAGCAAAAGAAAAAGCCGCACCTTTCAGTACGGCTCGGTTGAGGTTACCCTCACTATATAAATCTCTGTTTTTTGAAAAAATACATGTTATTCCGTGATTGCAAAAATTCGCTTCTGAATTTTTTGTGATATAATTAGTGCAGAGTACGGTTTATGGTACTATTGATTTTGCAAAATTTTGGCACTGTAAAGTAAAGATGAAAAAATAGGGCCCGAAAACAGCGAATATGGT
>CAZSIV010000010.1:0-2653 GCA_964607135.1 uncultured Oscillospiraceae bacterium
AACAAGGTTCTGGGGCACCCGTTCGAAATCTTCGATTTCGCTAACGGGTCAGGTTCTTATTATACCAAAAAAAACAGAATTCGTCCACTTTTATCGTGCGAAGAGCGGAAAAGAGATATTTTAAAAAAAATTGAAAAAAAGACTGGAAATTTCGAAAAAGAGATGCTATAATGATAAAGTAATTTTTGGGGGCGTAGCTCAGCTGGGAGAGCGTACGGTTCGCATCCGTAAGGTCGAGAGTTCGATCCTCTTCGTCTCCACCAATATGCAAAAAACCGCCTAAAATAGGTGGTTTTTTCTTTTTTATCCACGAATTTTCACCCGATTTTATTTAGGACGACGATCACCCGCTCCTCTACTCGGGGGTAAAGGTGGCTGTATGATTCCATGTGATCTCGATTTTGGAGTGCCTCAGCCGCCGCGCAATCTTCTGGATGTTGATCCCTTCATTCGCCAACAGGGATGCATGGAAGTGCCGGAAATCGTGGATTGTTCATTCACCGTGAAAAACTTGAAAGCGAGAAACGCTGATGTTTAAAAATATCGTTAAAGTATCCGCTGCACTGGGCGCACTGATTGGGGTGCTTCTGCTCGTTCTCGCCACAACGGGCCATCCAAAGCCCCCGATAACAGCAGAGCAGGTATGGGGTATTCTGGTGTCACAGGGCTTTGAACCCGCCGACACAACGCAGTTCTATAAGGAAGAGTGGGGGAAGAACGGCTATTCTCTGGTTCAAGCGGTCAGTGCGGAAACAGAGAACATACAGTTCGATTTTTATGTTTTCGACAGTGACAAAAGTGCGGAATTTATCCGCGGACTTTACCAGTCTTATATTCGGGACAACAGGTATTGCATTCCCAATGCTGAAATCAAGGAAGGAACGGCCAACTATGTGATCTACACCATAAAGGCCGGTGGAATGTATACAGTGAATATTCGTGTGGGGAATACGCTCGTTTACGTCGAATCCGATGAGGAAAAAGCCTCAAAGATCAATGATATCGTGCTTGCCATGAAGTATTTTTAAAACAACGCAAGTTGCCCGCTGTATTTGCTGCTTGTACGCGCTGCCGAAAGTGTAACGATCCGCCGCAGTTCAGGTAAAGAGAAACGCCGCCCATTTTTTGGGCGACGTTTGGCATTGAAGGGCGCTATACCTCGTATTTTGTCCACCGTCCACTTTTGAAGCGGATATAGGTGAAGAGGAATCTCGAAAGCTGGTCGACCGCCAAGCCGACCCAGGCGCCGAAGAGCCCCCAGCCGATCGGGTAGCAGAAAAGCCAGCCGGCGCCGGGGCGGATCAGTGTGACGCTGATCAGCGAAACGAAGGCGGTGAATTTTGTATCGCCCGCGCCCCGCAGACAGCCTGAGAAGACCACCTGTGAAATTTGAAGGAAAACCACGACGGTCAGGATGGTCATGATCATGACGCCGTAATCAAGGATCTCCTCCTCGTTTGAAAACAACATGAAGATCGGACGGCCGAGGGTTAAAAAGATCACCGAAAGCATGGTGGCGAAGACGAGGCCGAGCTTCTGGCTGAAGCCGCCGTAAATCCGCGCCATATCGACCCGCTTTGCGCCGAGGCTTTGGCCGACCAGCGCGACTGAGGCGGCTGACAAACCGTCCCCGAAGGAAAAAGAAAGGCTCATGATATTCATCCCGACCTGATGGGCGGCAAACGCGATGGTTCCGAGGTTGGCGACGACGATGGTAAAGGTGAGAAAGCCGATCCGCAGGAAAATCTGTTCTGCTAAGGCACTCGAACCGATATTGGCAATCGAGCGGATGGAGCGCCGGTCGAACCGGATGTCCCGCCTAGTGATATGCCGGAAGGAGAGGTAACCGTCCCGATGCATGACCGAGGCGATGCTCATGACCATCGCGACGACAGTGCCGATCACGCTGGCAATCGCCGCCCCTTTTACACCGAGAGCGGGGAACCCGAAATTGCCGCCGATCAAAAGGAAGTTAAAGACCACATTGACCAGATTGGAGACGATATTTGTCCGCATGGCGATTTTGGTATTGCCGCTGCCCCGCTGGGCGGCATTGATGCAGAGGGAAACGGTATTGAAGAGCATTCCGCCCATGACGATGCGGAAATAATCCGCCGCGTCCTGGTGGGTGTCGGCGTTGGAACCGGCGAGGGAGATGATCGGGTCGGCAAAAAGGACGCAGAGAATGCTGATGATAACCGTCATTCCGAGGGTAATCATCAGCGCCTGCATCAGAACCCGGTTGGCGGTTCCCCGATCTCCTTCCCCCTTCCGGTGGGCGACGATTGCGGAGATCGCCACGTTGAGCGAGATAAAAAAAGCCAGACCGATAAACTTCGGCTGAGTGGTGAGCCCCACTGCGGCAATTGCGGCAGAGCCGAGACTGCTGACCATGATCGTGTCGATAAAACCGACCAGGTGGACCAGAAAGGATTCTACAATAGAAGGCCATGCGATTGTAAGGGTCTTTTTTAAGATTTCTCCGTCGGATGGAATCTCGCCGGACGGGGATTCCCCCCGGAGCAGTTTTTGAGCGTTAAAGAATACCATGTTGACACCTTGCTTATATGTAAGATTGTGATTTTAGGGCCTGTTTCGTTTTAATAATGCACCAGAAGAAAAGCAAAGGCTTTTCTCACCCCGGCAACAAAAA
>CAZSIV010000010.1:2753-73325 GCA_964607135.1 uncultured Oscillospiraceae bacterium
ATACACCGAAAATTCCTGCGTCCGCAGACGCATTTTGAACCCCGTATTTTTTATTGCACCAGAAGAAAAGCAAAGGCTTTTCTCACCCCGGCAACAAAAAATACACCGAAAATTCCTGCGTCCGCAGACGCATTTTGAACCCCGTATTTTTTATTATACATGAACTTTAATTATTATGCAAGTTTGTCAATTTTTTAACCGTCTCAGATCGGTTGACCTTTTGCCCAAGCTGCTGTATGATAACGATATACCAAAAAGTAAAAAATTCTACTAGATTTTCTGCTGGGGGAAAGGATATAATAAATTACATCTGAGGAAAAGGATGAGCCGTATTGGTGAAACAATGTATTTCCTGCGCGGGTCACCTTGCGGGGTTGGCTCAGGTTCAAGTGTCTTGTCTCGATGTTCTCCAAAAGAAGTTCCTGATGGAGCCGCCGGGGGAAAAGTCGTTTTGCGCTTATTGCGGGAATCAGGACTGTGTCGTCCTCAACACCTATCTTTACGGCTGCCATGAGGCTTATCGCTGGAATGGAAAATACATCTATTATTGTCCGGCAGGGATGGTTTTTGCGGCCTCTTCGGTTTCTGATGAGCGGGGAAGGCTGGCGGCAGGTCTGGTCGCGGGGCCGATTCTGATGGGGGAAGCGGAGGATTACGCCGCGCAGGGTGCGGTGTTTGCAGACCGCCTTGAGCTCCTTCCTGTTTTTTCGACCGGGCGTGTAAATGATCTCGCCGAAACAATGGCGCTCCTCACCGCAGGGATTTCCGGGAGGGCCCACAGTGTGATGGGCTCCGCCGTATACGAGCAGGAAAAGGTGCTGGGGGAGCTTTACTCTGTCCGTCAGCAGTTTGAGGGGCCGGGGTACAGCTATCCGATCGAGACCGAGAAAAAGCTCCAGGCGATGATCTACCGGCGGGATAAAAAGGGCTCGCAGGAGCTGCTCAACCAGCTTTTGGGGCACATCTATTTTGTGGCGGAGTACGACCTGGAGATTATGAAGGCCCGTGCTCTGGAACTGGCGGTGGTGATATCCAGGGCGACGATCGAGGCTGGGGCCGATTTAAACGAGATTTTTGTCTGCAACGAAAGCTTTATCCGCGAGGTTGAGAATCTGCGGTCGGTCGAAGATATCGGGGCGTGGCTGTCCGCGCTGCTCCATCGGTTTATCGATTATTCCTTCGACTTTTCCCAAATCAAGCATTCGGACGTCGTTTTTAAAGCGGCGGAATACATCAAAAGCCAGTTTGCCGATAAAATCACCCTCGATGAAATTGCGGAACACGTTTCGCTCAGCCGGTCGTATCTGAGCCGGATTTTCAAGGAAGAGACGGGGGAGAGCCTCTCCGCCTATATCAACAAGGTGCGCATCGACAAGGCGAAGCTGATGCTGCTCGACAAAGACTGCCCTCTGGTCGATGTGGCGAGCCTCTGCGGGTTTGAGGATCAGAGCTATTTCACCAAGGTTTTTAAAAAGCTGGTTGGCGTCTCCCCAAAACGATACCGGGAAAGCCGCGGGAACCTGTAAATCGACAGACCGGCCAAGACCGGTACAAGTCTTTTGTCATCCGGGCGGGGAGCGCCGCCTTTCTAAATAGAATCCAATTTCATGAAAAAAGGAGAATCAATATGAGCATTTTGGAGGAAATGAGCACATTTTTGCAGCAGGGCCGTGCGCCGAAGGTTAAGGAACTGGTCGCCCAGGCTCTGGACGAGGGGATTTCCCCGCAGGATATCCTGGAAAACGGACTTCTCGCCGGGATGAATATCATCGGCGAAAAGTTTAAGAACAACGAGGTTTTCGTCCCGGAGGTGCTGATCTCTGCCCGTGCGATGAATATGGGGATCGAGGTGCTCAAGCCGAAGCTGATTGCGGAGGGCTTTGAGCCGAAAGGAACCGTAGTCATCGGGACGGTCAAGGGCGACCTGCACGACATCGGCAAAAATCTGGTCAAGATGATGATGGAGAGCAAGAGCCTGAATGTCATCGACCTCGGCGTCGACGTGGCGCCGGAAAAATTCATCGAGGCCGCGCAGGAAAACAACGCCGACGCCATCTGCTGCTCCGCACTTCTGACCACCACGATGGGCCAGATGAAAGAGGTGGTCGACCTCGTGAAGGCGAAGGGGATGGACTGCAAGATCATGATCGGCGGCGCGCCGGTCACCCAGAGCTTTTGCGACACAATCGGCGCCGACTGCTATACCGACAACGCGTCCGCGGCGGCAGAGGCGGCCCTCTCCTTCTGCTGAGCCCATGATTCGTTACAGACAAAAAGCCGCGGGAAATCTTATAAAAATTTCCCGCGGCTTTTTTCGTTGCCTGTTATTTCCAAAACCATTACTTTACCACTTAAAAGCGCACGGTTCTGGCGTCTTCCGTGAAGGAAGAAAAAGTCGCTTCCACATGCTCCAGATAGAAAACCTGCGTGTTTCCATCCTCTGCCTTGTAAACTTTTCCGAGACTGGGATAAGCGTCCAGCATATGCTGCCGTGCGGCGACCCGGTCATCCTCTACTGCATCGGCCGCCACCCGGAGCCATTTTCCGTCTTTAAAACCGCAGAGCTCGATCCTGGAATGCTCCATCATCTGCCGGGAAACTTCTTTCTTTTTCCCAGTCTGAATGTAAAGCTTACCTTCAAAGAGGTCGATTGTGCCGAAGGGACGCACCCTTGGCTGCTCTCCATCCATTGTGGCGAGGTAATACGTTCCGCATTCCTTTAAAAATTCGTATACTTCTTCCATTTTCACAGCATCCTGATTGAATTAGCAGTCATGGTTTACCTTCTTTTATTATAAAGAAGCTGCGAAATTTGTAAAGGGAAAATCAGTTCGTGACGGGATAAAACCTGACGAACGGTTCTCCCTCCTGGGGAAGATCGCTGCTTTCACACTGGTAAAACCGTTTTACTAAATTTCCTTCTTCGATTAATTCGGGTGTGACGTCGCTGATCAGCAGGCAATGATCCTCTTGTTCCGAATCCTGGAGATCAATCGTATATTCAGCCAGAAAGTAGCCGTTCGCCTTCAGGGTTTGATCCGCCGCTTCCAGCATCCGGGCGGCTTCTTCGATCGAGGGATTAGGGGAATCGGCCCGAATGATCAGCGCAAAGTCCGAAGACATTTCCTTTTCAAACGAAACATCGAGTGGCGGCTTTTGGTTGATCCCGTTTTCCTGCGTCTCATCGGAAAGGGTCACGGTGAAAGCCGCCTGCTCCAAGCCTTCGGCAGAGGACAGTGGCAGCTTGATCTGTTCGGCGCACTCCTCTGTCAGCCGATCCATTGTGTTCCAGCCGTCCAGCACCGCGTATTCGTAGTTGTCAGAGCAGCCGTTTCCTTCCCAGGAAACAAGAAACTGGGTGTCCCTGCTCGCGGGGTCGGACACCTTCGCAGAGTATACATCGAATTTGAAATTGTACTTGATTTCCCCGATTTCGAATTCCCGCTCCGGGTAATGCTGCGCCACATATTTGTGGATGGCCGCCTTTGCCAGATATCCGGAAACGGGGTTCCCCAGAAAGGAACCGGCTAGGAAAAGCAGAAAGGCCGCCATTCCGGCGCCGAGCAGAGCCGCGCCGATTTTGAGAAACAGTTGTTTTTTGCTTTCATTACCTTTCCCCCTTTAGCGCTGTTCGGCGCCCTCTCTGGCTCCCTCAGGCGTGTAAACGGGGAAGAAATCTCCGCTCCCCTTTGGAAATTCCATCAGGATGTAGAAATGTGCAAAGGAATCGACAAAGCCCGGAGACCGGATCATTTCCGGCGTGAATCCATAAGCGTTGATTCCGCTGTCCCCTCCGTCCTTGCTGTCGAGTAGGATTCTGTAACATTCGAATGTATAACCGCTTTTTCTCATCAGCTCGCAGGCCTTTTGCAGCAGCCGCGCCGCCTCTTCCGGCGTTGGATCTTCCACCGTTTTGCGAAGAGAAATTTCAAAGGTCGGCGTCATCTCCCACCGGTAAGGCGGGTCGAGGTTAAAGCCCTCTCCCTGGGGATCGAGCGCCGAAACGCCCCAACGGTCGATCTCCGGCATCGCTTCAAACAGCGGGCCGATCGAATCCGTACAGATTTTTTCCTGCCTGGAGAGCAGAACCCGCCCGAACTCGACGTCTTCCTCATAGGTGTCGCGGAAGCTCCCGTTCTTATAATACACCGTAAACCGAACGTTTTCATCCGACGGGGCAAATGCCTCCGCGGAATATTCTTTAAAAGCCGCGGTGCAGGAGACTTCCCTGATCCGAAGCTGCCTATAAGGATAGACCCGGTTCAGGTAACCCTGCATCCTTTCGCCGGCGAGCTGTTCGGAAACCGGGCCGCCGAAAAAATAATCGGCTCCCGCTATAATTCCCACGGCCAGGAGCGCGCCCAGGATTCCCGCGCCGATTTTGAGTAAACGTTTCTTTTGCGTCATTGTTTTTCCTCCTTTCGGAAAGCAAAGCGGAACAGCGCCGCAATCGCGATGCCGGCCAGCACCAGCAGGGCGTAGATCAGCGCGAAGAACAGAGCTTCCGGGAACTGTTCCATCGCCGCTTTCCAGCCGTTTTCGAACAGTTCGAACACGGCCGCGAAGAGCGGTGTCAAAAGCAAAACCCCTGTGGGGAGAAAATACCACCGTTTCCCGAACAGGAAGCTCCCCAGCCCGCCAATCAGCGGCATGATCAGGATGTTGTAGAATATCCCAAAGGAAAAGGTCTGCGCCGCGCCGAAAATTGCGGCGGCGAGAAGGGCGGCCACCCCCGCCCAGAAAAATTTTCGGTTGATCCGCCGCAGGATTTTTTGATCCCACGGCTCCGCCGGCTGTTGCGCTTCTTCGCCCTTTAAGATACTCCGGCAGGCGGCGCAGCCTTCGATGTGATGGGATACCAGCGCCTGGCTGTCGGCGCTCGCCACCTGATCCTGAACCAGGGGGATTAAGTCCATGCAGACGTCGCAGGAAATCCGAGCCGGTTCTTTCATTCCAGCAGTCCCTCCTTTACTAAAATTTCTTTCAGCCATTTCCGGGTGCGGAACTCGATCACCCGCGCTGAATTCTCCGAAATGCCGAGCCGTTCGGCGATCTCGCTGTAGGAGCAGAGCTCCAGCCGCATCTGAACGACCGTTCGGACCCGCTCGTCTTTTTCGAGAAGGAGTTCCTTGATCCGCCCGACCGCCTGGCCTGCGGCAATCCAGTCGTCCAGATCCTCCCCTGCAAAGGAGATCAACCGGTCGTCGTACTCTAAAAGCTCCCGTTTCCCCTTGAGCTGCCGGAGCCAGAGGTGGCGGGCGATGCCGCAGAGCCAGGTTCGGACGGAGGATTCCCCTTTGAAGCGCCCAATCGACCGGAGAGCCTGCAAAAACGTTTCGGAAAGCAGATCCTCGGCGAGCAGGGGATCGTGGGACAGGCTGAGCAGGTAGCCGTAAACCGCCTGCCGGTGCGCGCGGTAGAGTTCCTCGATTTCCCACATCGGCCTGTCCCCCTTTCTGTTATTGAGTCGCTGTTTTTCAAAAAATATTACGCCCGGATATCAACTTTTTAAATCTGGGCGGAAATATTGGGCGCCCGGGATGGTAAACCGCCGAGCGGGGAGGGAAGCCGAACGGAAAAGGAAAAGCCCCGGACAGCGGGGGATTCTTCGACAATCTGCGCTTGAGGCGGCACAGAGCCAAAAATTCCCGCTGTCCGGGGTTTCGTTTCCGGTCTTATTGATCCGCCTGGTCATTGCTGCGGATTTCAGCGCGTTTGATCTTCCCGCTGATGGTTTTGGGCAGCTCCTTGACAAATTCGACCACACGGGGGTATTTGTAGGGCGCGGTCGCGTCCTTGACGAACTTCTGAAGCTCTTTTTTCAGCTCTTCAGAAGGGGTATAGCCCTTTGCCAGAACGATGGTCGCTTTGACGGCGTAGCCGCGGAGCGGATCCGGCACGCCGGTGACGGCGCATTCGACGACCGACGGGTGCTCCATCAGCACGCTTTCGATCTCGAACGGCCCGATCCGGTAGCCGGAGCTTTTGATCACGTCGTCGGTGCGGCTCATGTACCAGAAATAGCCGTCCTCATCCCGCCAGGCCATGTCCCCGGTGTGGTAGAGGCCGTCGTGCCAGGCTTCTTTTGTCTTTTCCTCGTTGCGGTAATAGCCGGAGAAAAGGCCGAACGGCTTTCCCTTATCGGTGCGGATGACGATCTCCCCGACCTCGCCCGGCGGCACCGTCTCACCGTCCGCGTTGACGAGATCAACGTCGTACTGGGGATTTGGCTTGCCCGTCGAGCCGGGCTTCGGCTCCATCCCGACCAGGTTGGCGATCACCAGCGTCGTCTCAGTCTGGCCGAAGCCCTCCATCAGCTTCAGGCCGGTGTACTGGTAAAACTTGTTGAAGACCTCCGGGTTGAGGGCCTCTCCGGCGATGGTGCAGTATTTGAGGGAGGACAGGTCGTATTTGCCGAGATCCTCCTGGATAAAGAAACGGTACATCGTCGGCGGCGCGCAGAAGGTGGTGATGTTGTACTGGGCGAAGAGCGGCAGAATGTCGTCGGCGTGGAAGCGGTCGAAGTCATAGACAAAAATCGCCGTCTCGCTCAGCCACTGGCCGTACAGCTTGCCCCAGACCGCCTTGCCCCAGCCGGTGTCCGAAATGGTAAAATGAATCCCGTCCGGGTCGACGTTATGCCAGTAATGGGCGGTGACGAAGTGCCCCAGCGCGTAATCGAAGCTCTGGGTGGCGATCTTCGGATACCCGGTGGTGCCGGAGGTGAAGTACATCAGCATAGGGTCGGAGATCACGGTCGCTTCCTCCCCGGCCGGGCGCTCAAAAACGGGAGACTGGGCTTCCAGCAGGGCGTCGAAGTCTTCCCATCCGTCCCGATGGCCGTTGACCAGCAGTTTAGTGTGCACCGTCGGGCTTTCGGGAAGGGCGGCTTCGATGTGTTCCGGCACGCCGTCGTCCTGGGTGGCGACGACGGCGGAGATTCCCGCAGCATTGAAGCGGTAGGCAAAGTCCTTCTTCATCAGCTGATTGGTCGCAGGGATAGCGACCGCGCCCAGCTTGTGGAGCCCGAGGATCGCAAACCAGAACTGGTAGTGGCGCTTGAGCACCAGCATGACCCGGTCGCCTTTTTTGATCCCCTTCGCCTTAAAAAGATTCGCCGCCTTGGATGAGTAGGCGCGGAGCTGCTCAAAGGTGAAATTTAAATTTTCTTTATTTTTACTCACCCAGATCAGCGCCCTTTTGTCCGGGTTCTTTTCCGCCAGGGCGTCCATTACATCGAAAGCGAAATTGAAATTCTCCGGCGGGTGAAAGGTCAGGTTTACCAGATGGCCCTGGCTGTCCTCCTCCACCGTGACAAATTTTTCATAGATTCTCTCCATTTATGAATCAGTCCTCCTTCTTTTCCAGGATGATCGCCAAAAATTCACAGTCGGCGTTGTCGGCGGCGATCATGCCGTGGCCGCGCCCGGAATTGTAGTAAACCGCATCCCCTTCGTGCAGGACTTCGATGTGCTCCTCATACCGGAAAATCAAAGTCCCTTTCAGGATGTAGTCGAACTCTTCCCCCACATGGGTGGACAACTCGATGTTGTTGCTGTCCTGGCTCGGGTCGAACTTCGCGGTGACGAAGAACGGCTCGGCTACCTTGTCTTTAAAAAATGAGGCGAGGTGGAGATAAGTAAATCCTTCGCGGCGTTCGAGCGGGAGCCCGTGCCCCTTCCGAACGATGGAATACTGGGACAGATGGGGCGCTTCCCCCGTTAAAAGCTCCGACAGATCGAGGTGGAAAGCTTTGGCGCACTTGTAAAGGAAAGTAAACGAAAAATCACTTTCTCCATTCTCTGCAGCCGTGTACTCTTCGACCGTCGTGTCGGTAATTCGCGCCATTTCCTCAATGGTCAGCTCTAAAATGAGCCGCATCCCTTTAATTCGCTCCGCGATCTGCGCAACCTGATTTTCCATAATAATCCCCTTTCACTGATGGTTTATAAACAGCCCCTCGGCGGTAAACACTAAAATATGCCGTCAATAAGCCGTCTGATACAAAAATAAAAAAGCCCTCGTCCACAATGGGACGAGAGCAAATTCCCGCGGTACCACCCAAATTGACGCGCCAAACGCGCCCGCTTTTCAGGCTCTGACAAGCCCTATGCCGATAACGGTGCAAACCGTAGCGGCTTAATCAAAGTTCAGCCGCTCCGCTCAAAAGGGATCAGACTTTACTGCCGCGGCTGCCTTACACCAACCGGCAGCTCTCTGAAACACGAACCTGTAAAGCTGTTGTCTTTCTCACAGCGTTTTAAATTTGCTTTATTCTAGCATAATCCAAAATCGCTGTCAAGTGGTAAATTTTTAAATCCTTCTAGTCTCCCGACGGAAGGGTGTCGTTGCGGCGGAAGAAAAGCGAGATACACCAGAGCCCGGCAAGCGCCACCAGCGTGTAAATGATCCTGCTGACCACCGCGCCCTGGCCGCCGAAGATCCAGGCGACGATATCGAACTGGAAAATCCCGATGGAACCCCAGTTGATCGCGCCGATGATGACGAGCGCCAACGCAATTTTATCCAACATATTTTTTACTCCTTTGGGGACGGTTCCTGCACCGGAACAGTCCGCTTTATTTTCACGGGCGGGATGTAAGCCCCCGGCGGCGGGCGTTTGAAGGCCCGCATCCGCACGGGCGGCGAATTTCCGCAACAATAGTATGCTTCTCCCCTTTTACTTTTATGCGGATCTGTGATAAAATAAAAGTTACTCTTATCCTGTACGGGATGAAACGTAAAATTTTTGCATAAAAATTCCATTTTCAGTTAAAGGAGTGTCCGCAAGCCTATGGATCAAACGACGATGATCGCGGTCGCCGCCTGCGCGGTGATTCTCATAATCGGAGGGATTATCGCCCTCGTCATGCGGCGAAGGAAAAACCACCCCCGGCAGCTGGGGAAAAAAGGGGAAAAGCAGGTCGGCCGGGTTTTAAAAAAATACGCCCGCTTTAGCGACGTCAAAATTTTAAACGACGTCTATCTTCCTCTGTATGACGAAACCACCCAGATCGACCATATTCTGATCGCGCCGTTCGGCGTGATGGTGATCGAAACCAAGAACTGGGCGGGCTCCATTTACGGGGATCCCGCAGAGGAAAAATGGCTCCAAGTGGTGGGGAACGACCGGAATTACCACTACAATCCCCTCAAACAGAACAAAACCCACATCGACAACCTCCGCCACCTGTTCCGGAAGGAGAACGTCTACCGGGTCAATTTGGAGGGCGCTGTCGTTTTCGCCGGGTCGAAGGTCAGCCTCTACTGCCCGCGGAACGTCCCGGTGATGACCCTTAAGCAGTTTAAAAAGCTCTTGAAAAAGCCGGCTTATGCGGCCGACAACAAGGTGGACGTCCAGAAGGTGTACGGCGCCATCGCCAAAAATCAGGTAACGGATAAAAAAAGAATTTCAGAACACGCAAAAAACGTCGAAAAAAAGGAAAAGGCGCGTCCTTAGCGCGCCGCCGGATCAGACAAGGAGGAAGCTCAACTGATGGAATATCAATTTTCAGAGCGGATCAAAACAATCAAAGCTTCGGCAATCCGTGAAATCTTCAAACTGACCGCCGATCCCGCCGTCATTTCGTTTGCGGCAGGGAACCCTTCGCCCGACGCCTTTCCGGTGGAGGCCGTTCGGGAGATCACGGCGGACGTCCTGAAAAACCAGCCGGTCGAGGCGCTTCAGTACAACATCACGGAGGGGTATCTCCCTTTGAGAAATTACTTAAAGGAGACTCTGCTCCCCGACATCGGCAGCTTTTCCCCTGAGCGGGACGACGCCATCGTTGTCACCGGCGGCCAGCAGGGGATCGACCTGACCTGCAAGGTGCTCTGCAACGAGGGGGACACCGTGCTGTGCGAGAACCCGAGCTTTGTCGGCGCGCTCAACGCCATCAAAGCCTACAATACCAACCTGGTCGGGATCGATCTCGACGGGGACGGGATCAACTTAGAGCAGCTGGAGCAGGCGCTGAAAACTGAAAAAAACGTCAAGCTCCTCTACACCATCCCCACCTTTCAGAACCCGTCGGGCATTACCGCCACCGCGGAAAAACGGCGGGCGGTTTACGAGCTGTGCAAACAGCACGGCGTTCTGATCCTGGAGGACAATCCCTATGGCGCTCTCCGCTTTGAAGGGGAGGATGTCCCGACCATCAAGTCGATGGACAAGGACGGGATCGTCATCTACTCCGGCAGCTTCTCCAAGGTGCTTTCACCGGGGATCCGGGTCGGCTTCCTCAGCCTGCCCAAAGAGATCAGCGCCAAGGTCGTCGTGGCAAAACAGGTCAACGACGTCCACACCAATATACTCGCCCAGATGATCGCTTACAACTTTGTTACGAAGTACGACTTCGACGCCCACCTGGAGCGGCTGCGCGCCCTCTACCGGCGCAAATGCACCTTTATGCTGGAGCAGATGGATAAATACTTTGATCCCCGCGTCAGCTATACCCGTCCGCAGGGAGGCCTCTTCCTCTGGGCAACGCTCCCGGAGGGAGTCGACATGATGCAGTTTACCCGCGACGCGATCGCCAATAAAATCGCGGTCGTCCCGGGGAGCACCTTCCTGCCCCATGAGGAGACGATGGTGTCTCATTCCTTCCGCCTCAACTTCTCGATGCCGAGCGAGGAGCAGATCGAAAAGGGGATTAAAATTCTGGGGGAGATGACCCGGTCGCTGTAACGGCTGGAAGCATCCCCAAAGGAGATAGAAACTGTGGAGCAAACAACGAATCAAAAGAAAGTCATCCTCAGCGGCATCCAGCCCACCGGCGTCTTTACGCTGGGCAATTATCTGGGGGCCATCAAAAACTGGGTGGTTTTGCAGGAGGAATACCACTGCGCTTATATGATCGCCGACCTGCATTCGATCACCGTGCGCCAGGAACCGGCAAAGCTCCGGCAGCAGATTCTGTCGGCGTTTGCCACCCTTCTCGCCTGCGGGATCGACCCGGAGAAGAGCCTGACTTTCATCCAGAGCCAGGTTCCTCAGCACGCGGAGCTTTCCTGGGTGCTGTCCTGTTATACCCAGTTCGGGGAGCTGTCCCGGATGACCCAGTTCAAGGACAAAAGCGCCAAGCACGCCGACAACGTCAACGCCGGGCTGTTCACCTACCCCGCGCTGATGGCGGCGGACATCCTGCTTTATCAGGCAGATCTGGTTCCGGTCGGCGTCGACCAGAAGCAGCATCTGGAGCTGACACGGGATGTTGCCGTGCGTTTCAACAACGCCTACAGCGACACTTTCACTTTGCCTGAGCCCTATATCCCGAAGGTCGGCGCAAAGATCATGTCGCTGGCGGATCCGATGAAAAAGATGTCGAAGTCGGACGAAAACCCCAACGGGTTTGTCACCATCCTCGACGAGCCGGACGCGATCATCCGCAAATTTAAACGCGCCGTCACCGATTCGGACACCCGCGTCTGCTATGCGGAGGGGAAGGATGGGATCAACAATCTGATGACCATCTACTCGGTTGTCACCGGAAAGACGCTGGATGAGGTGGAGCGGGAATTTGAAGGAAAAGGCTATGGTGAATTCAAGCTCGCCGTTGGGGAAGCGGTCAGCGATCACCTCAGACCCGTCCGGGAGGAGCACAAGCGCCTGCTGGCGGATAAAGCTTATCTGGAGCAGGTTTACTCCGAAGGGGCCCGCAGAGCCCAGCAGATCGCGCAGAGAACGCTGAGCAAAGTGTACCGCAAGGTTGGGTTTGTCCCGGTAAAGTAGCCGGTTTGTAGCCAGACTCGCCAATCGGCGATCCTTACCCTTAGTTGACAAGGGCAAACACGCTCCGGAGCTTCAAAGGCAGGGTACCCCTGCGGGCAATTCGCACCCAAACGTTTTAACAGTCTTTAAGTGGCTATCCTGCGAGACACCTAAGATAAAAAAGGTGCAATCTGCCTCGCGGGCTGCGGGCCTGCAAGTCTTATACTGCCTAAGAATCGCGTTTGTCCAGCCCGGTCACGGGCGCCTGATTGAAAAGAAAAACGCCCCGAAGCTCGACAGCTTCGGGGCGTTTTCATATCGATCAATAATTTTCGGGTTTGAGTTCGAAGTAGGAGCGGGGATGGGAGCAGACCGGGCAGACCTGTGGCGCGGACTCCCCGTAATGGATGTGTCCGCAGTTGCGGCAGACCCAGTATTTCTTTTCATCCCGTTTGAAGACCTGCTGGGTGTTCAGGTTCTGGAGCAGCTTGCGGTAGCGCTCCTCGTGCTCTTTTTCAATCTTCGCCACCAGGTCGAACAGGGTGGCAATTTTTTCGAACCCCTCTTCCCGCGCATCTGCGGCAAACCGTTTATACATGTCCGTCCATTCGTAGTTTTCGCCGTCCGCGCCGTCTTCGAGGTTCTGAGCAGTCCCGCCCATCCCATCGTGAAGGAGCTTGAACCAGATTTCGGCGTGTTCTTTTTCATTTTCAGCCGTCATGGAAAAGAAGTCCGCGATCTGCTCATACCCCTCTTTTTTGGCCTGGCTGGCGTAAAAGGTGTATTTATTCCTCGCCTGGGATTCTCCGGCGAAGGCCGCCATCAGGTTCGCCTCGGTTTTGCTTCCTTTGAGCTCTTTCATTTTCATTCTCCTTTTTGTCTCAGAGTGTTGGCTGCATGTTCGTCTCTATTCTGCCCAAAACACCGAGGGGTTTATACAGCGGAGCGGTTTTTCTGCTTTACCTCTTGCTTTTTGCTCGGGACAGTGAAAGCCGGGTTGCTTTTCGATTCGCTGTTTCGTTTTTTATCGGCTTCGGAGTATTCGTGCTCCTGTTGAGTGAAAATGATTTTTGCCCGTCAATGGAACGCCCCCTCTGCCTTTCAAGGCAGAGGGGGCGTGCAGCTTCGTGGAAATCCATCCGAAAAGAGGGGTTCTGAATACGGTTCTGCCGAACGGACGGACTATCCCTGTAATACCAGCTCATAAATCCGTTTGAGCTCCTGCCCGATGCGCCGCAGGTCTTTTTCTTTTGCGAGTTCATAGCCCGCCCCGGAAAGGTCTGGAAGGGTTCCATCCAGGATTCCGCGGATTTTTTCCTCGAATTCATCGACGGAGGATGCTTTATAAACCGTCTCCCCGTCGGTGAACCAGCCGGCGTAAATCGGAATATCCCGGATCAAAACCTTCTGCTGTGCGGCGAGCGCTTCCAGCAGGACGATCCCTTCCGTTTCCTCATAGGTCGGGAAGACGAAGAGGTCGGCCCCGTAATAGGCGGTGCGGAGAACATCCGGCTCCACATACCCGGGGAAGGAGAGGTTCGGCAGGTCGGTTTTCAGCGCGTCTTTGATCTTTTGGGGGATCAGCTTCGGGTCGGTGTAGCCGAACCAGATGAATTGATATTCCGGCATCCGGCGGGCCAGCTCGACAAAATCGAGGATCCCTTTCCGCTCGATGTAAAGCCCCACCGCCATGACGACCTTTTCCTCTTTGGAGAAGCCGAACTTTTCGCGGAAAGCGGAGCCGTCCTCCCCCTGCGGACGCTCATAAAAAGCGAGGTCGATCCCGTTCGAAACCGCCGTCACCGGCTTTTTGATCCCATACCCCTCCAGAAGCTTTTTAGAGTAGGGGGTGGGGGTGACGATGTGGTCACCCAGCTCGTAGGAGCTGACCAGCCATTTTTTAAAAAGAGGGGCGATCTGGTTGGAGAGGATAAACGAGTTGCGGAAATCCTCCTCGGTGGAGTGGGCGTGGTAGATCACCTTTTTCCCCATCCGGTGCGCCTTCCGCGCGAGCCGGCGGGATTTCAACCCATAGGAGTTGATGTGGACAATATCGTAGTCATCCTTCGGGTCGAGGGTATATGCTACTCCGGCCGATTCGAGCGCCCGGATCTGGTGCTTGATCGCCCGGCCCAGCCCGGATTTTCCAACGTATTTTAGTCCCTCGGTATACAGCAAAACTTTCATTGATCCCTCACCCTTTCCGCAGTACTCTTATTATAATGGGAACGAGCCGGAAAAGCAAGCTGCCGGGGACGAGGGCCTGCCGCTCTGCCCCTCAATTTTAAGGCTGAAAATAGAAAATTCGTCGCTTTTTGGTTTGTTTTCTCCCATTGATTTGTTTATTTTTTAAAAGAAACATTTGAATTTCGGATTCTCTTGTGGTACAATGGGGCTGTATTTCTTTCGCGCAATTGTTCACGTCCATTAAAGTAACAGATCAGAAAGGAAAATGACTGCTATGATTCAGAATCCCGTTTTAACAGGCTTCCACGCAGACCCATCCATGATTTGCGTCGACGGCACATTTTATGTAGCGAATTCCACCTTCGAGTACTTCCCCGGCGTGCGGATCAGCGCCTCGAAGGACCTCGCCAACTGGGAGTGCGTCGCCACCCCGCTCGACCGCAGCGATTACCTCAACATGCGGGGG
This sequence comes from uncultured Oscillospiraceae bacterium, assembly GCA_964607135.1. Lineage (GTDB taxonomy): Bacteria > Bacillota > Clostridia > Oscillospirales > Ruminococcaceae > Metaruminococcus_A. The sequence goes on from CAZSIV010000010.1 coordinate 17,117, forward strand.
AATGTGGAGTCCGCCGGCATCTGGGCGCCCTGCCTTACTTATCACAACGACATGTTTTACCTCGTCTTTACCGACGTAAAGGCCTGGAAGCATCTTCCGTTTAAGGACACCCACAACTACATCACCACCGCGCGGGATATCAAGGGCCCTTGGAGCGAGCCGGTCTACGTCAATTCCTCCGGCTTCGACCCGTCTCTGTTCCACGATGACGACGGGCGGAAGTATTTCGTCAACATGGAGTGGGATTTCAGAAAACCCAATCCGGACACCTTCTCGGGGATTCTGGTCACCGAGCTCGACCCGGTCACCCTGAAGCCGATTTCCGAGCCGGTCAAGGTCTTCAAAGGCTCCGAGCACAAATGGGTGGAAGGCCCGCACATCTATAAAAAAGACGGCTGGTATTATATGCTGGTGGCGGAAGGCGGCACCTTCTACACCCATGCGGCGACGGTCGCCCGCTCCCGGAACGTTTACGGGCCGTATGAGCTCCACCCGAATACCTTCCTCGTCACCACCAAGGACGCGCCGGAGTGCCCGATCCAGAAGTGCGGCCACGCCAGCTGGTGCCAGGGCCCGGACGGGCGGTGGTTTACGGCGTTCCTTTCCTCCCGCCCGTACTACAACAAACGCTGTGTGCTGGGGCGTGAGACCTCCATCAATGAAATGGTCTGGGGAGAGGACGGCTGGCCCTACCTGAAAAACGGCACTGTTGTCCCTGACTTCGAGTTTGAGGGCTACGGCGAAAAGCACGAAAAGAAATTCTACGATTACACCTTCGGCACGGATGAGTTTTACCGTGAGTTCAACTCTCTCCGCGGCCCGGCGAAGCACCAGATCGGCCCGGATAACGTCCTGCGGATTTATGGGGGAGAGTCCCTCTACTCCAACCAGCGGCAGAACATGTTTGTCCGCCGCCAGATGCATATGGACTTCGAGGCGACGACCTCCCTTGTCAACCCGAACAAGCACTTCAAGAAATTCGGCGGTTTGCTTTACCGTTATGACGAGTTCAGCCAGTACCTTCTGAAAGTGGCTTACGATGAGGAAAAGGACTGCCAGACGATTGCAATTATGGCGTTCAAGCAGCGGGATTACGAGTATCCGCTCGACGGGAAAGAGATCGAAATTCCGAAGGATGTGGAAAAGGTCTGGCTCCGCGTTACCGCACATAAAGAGACGGCCCGTTTCTCTTATTCCTTTGATGGCGAGCATTTCACCGAAATCGACTACGACATCGATACGACCGTGCTGTCTGACGATTTCAACACCGGCTTTACCGGGGCGTTTATCGGAATGTACGCGAGCGACCTCGAGTACAACGAGGGCTCCTATATCGATTTCCACAGCTTTACTTATCGTGCTCTGGACTAACGTCTTCAAGGGAATGACAGCTTAAAAAAGAAGAAAGGCGGTACCGGGCGGCAAAGGCCATCGTTGAGGCGGCCTTTGCCCCGGTATCTGTGCCGTATGGCGGTTACTTATGATTCAGAATCCGGTTTTAACAGGCTTCCACGCCGATCCTTGCATGATCTGCGTGGGAGATACTTTCTATATCGCAAATTCCACCTTCGAGTACTTCCCCGGCGTGCGGATCAGCGCCTCGAAAGACCTCGCCAACTGGGAGTGTGTCGCCACCCCGCTCGACCGCAGCGATTACCTCGACATGCGGGGGAATCCCGAATCGGGGGGCATCTTTGCCCCGGCGCTGAGCTATCATGACGGGTTGTTTTATCTGGTCTTTACCGACGTAAAGGCCTGGAAATACACACCGTTTAAGGACACCCACAACTACATCACCACCGCGCGGGATATCGAGGGCCCCTGGAGCGAACCGGTCTATGTCAATTCCTCCGGCTTCGACCCGTCCTTGTTCCACGATGACGACGGGCGGAAGTATCTCGTCAACATGGAATGGGATTTCCGCAAAAAACGTCCGGCTACTTTTTCCGGCATCCTGATGACCGAGCTCGACCCGGTCACCCTGAAGCCGATTTCCGAACCGGTCAAGATTTTCGAAGGTTCCGGGCATGGTTTTGTGGAGGGCCCGCACGTCTATAAAAAGGATGGCTGGTATTACCTGGTCACCGCCGAGGGGGGGACTTCCTACGGCCATACGGCGACGGTTGCCCGCTCCCGGAACGTTTACGGGCCGTATGAGCTCCACCCGAATACCTTCCTCGTCACCACCAAGGACGCGCCGGAGTGCCCGATCCAGAAGTGCGGCCACGCCAGCTGGTGCCAGGGCCCGGACGGACGGTGGTTTGTCTGTTTTCTTTCCGCCCGCCCCTATTACAACAAGCGCTGTGCGCTGGGGCGCGAGACATCGGTCAACGAGATGGTCTGGGGAGAGGACGGCTGGCCCTACCTGAAAAACGGCACCCTCGTCCCTGACTTCGAGTTTGAGGGCTACGGCGAGCTGAGAAGGCAAAAGCTGTTCAGCCCGGTTTTTGGCTCTGCGGAGTTTTACCGTGAATTCAGTTCTCTCCGCGGCCCGGCGAAGCACCAGATCGGCCCGGATAACGTCCTGCGGATTTATGGGGGAGAGTCCCTCTACTCCAACCAGCGGCAGAACATGTTTGTCCGCCGCCAGATGCATATGGACTTCGAGGCGACGACCTCCCTTGTCAACCCGAACAAGCACTTCAAGAAATTCGGCGGTTTGCTTTACCGTTATGACGAGTTCAGCCAGTACCTTCTGAAAGTGGCTTACGATGAGGAAAAGGACTGCCAGACGATTGCAATTATGGCGTTCAAGCAGCGGGATTATGAGTATCCGCTCGACGGGAAAGAGATCGAAATCCCGAAGGATGTGGAAAAGGTCTGGCTCCGCGTCACCACACATAAAGAGACGGCCCGTTTCTCTTATTCTTTTGATGGCGAGCATTTCACTGAAATCGACTATGAGATTGACGTTACAGTTTTGTCGGATGAGTACAACAACGGCTTCACCGGGGCGTTTATCGGGATGTACGCGAGCGATCTTGAGTACAACGAGGGCTCCTATATCGATTTTCACAGCTTTACCTATCGTGCTCTGGACTGATGAGATTTCGGCCGATGCCGCGTGAAGACCGAAAAGTATTTGCTGTGCCTTGGCGCTCAGAGAGATAGGATTGTCAAGGCGGGAGAGATGCCGCGCCGCCTGCTTTAGATGGCGCGGCAACCCCCTTGCTCAAGCTGATCTTTATTTTTTGTTATCATTGCTGTAAAAAGGCAGGTGTTGAATATGACAACTTTGATAATTGCCGACGATGAGCATTTAATCCGTCAGGGGCTGGCGTCCCTCAACTGGGAGTCGATCGACGTCAAAGTGGTCGGCGTCGCATCCAACGGCGCAGAATGCTGGGAAATGGTGCAGAAGATTAAGCCGGACGTTCTGCTGACCGATATCCATATGCAGGGCTATAAAGGGACCGAAATCGCCCGCATGGTGAAAGAGAGCGATCTGTCGACGAAGATCATTTTCCTCACCGGCTATAAAGAGTTTGAATACGCCAGAGAAGCCGTGGAGCTGGGAATCGTTTCGTTCGTGCTGAAACCGTCTGAACCGAGTGAGATTTTCGAAGCGGTCAACAAGGCCAAAATCCAGATTGAGCAGCAGAACATGATGCTCAATGAGCAGAGTTCTTTAAAGCGCCAGGTGAAGGAGAACCAGATGGCTTTGGTCAACAAACTTCTGCCGGATGAGGAGATGCTGACCAACGAAACCGTCAAGGTGCTGATTACCTACCTGAAAAATCATTTTTCTGAGGAAATCACGCTGGGTTCCGCCAGCGAGATCGTTCACCTCTGCCCGGTTTATCTGAGCCGTCTTGTCAAGAAGGAAACGGGGAACACCTTCCTCGAAATTCTGACCCGGGTGCGGATGGAGCAGGCCTGCAATATGCTGCGCGACCCCAACAACAAGATTTATGAAATCGCGCTGGCGGTCGGGATCAAGGATTCCAAATATTTCAGCCAGATTTTTAAGCGCTACTACGGTATGACGCCGGTGGAATTCCGGCAGAATCTGCTCAACAATACCAACCCCTTAGAAACGGGCGTGTTATAACATGAAGCTGCGTTCACCCATCAGGACGATAAAACAGTTATTTCTGAACCTGCAGATCCGCAAAAAGCTGATGCTGTCCTTTGCGCTGCTCATTGCCCTGCCGGTTACATTAATGGCTGTTTTTTATTTGAGCAATTCAAAGTATATCCTCGAAAAAAAATCTTCCGAATACACCTCGGATATCTTGGCGGAGCTTCAAAAAAACATCGAAAATACGGCATCCGAGCTGGATGCGATCTTTACTCAGATCAACAACAACCCGGAGGTACAGGAGCTTCTGACTCGGATATCCCTGAACCTTTCGGGGGGCGGGGCGGTGCCGGCCGACGACAGGGCGCAGATGGAAGCGGTTCTCCGCGAAGCCTATTACGGCCATCCGAATATCGAGTCTGTTTACCTGATCCCCTATGACGACCACACTCTTTTTTCTATGGCGCCCAAGGTGACAGCTGGAATATCGGAAAAAAACCTGGAAGAAATTGACCGAAACGGCGATGACATCACCTGGCTGAAATGCAGCAGCGATGCCATCACTTACGGCAGGATGATCGTCTCGCTTCAGGATGTCCGGCCCTTGGGCTATCTGATTATCAATCTCTCCGAAAGTGAACTGTTTAACCTTTACAGCCAAATTTCACTCTACCAGGACAACAGCATCTTTATCACCAACAGGGACGGGATCATCCTTTCGCATGGGAATAAGGACTTTTTGGACAGGCAGGTGAGCCAGGACTACCGGAACCTGATTTACAACCCCAGCGACGTCCCCTTCTCCCTGCAAAGCATTGACGGGAAGGACTATTACATTGCCTGCAAAGCGATCAATAATGAGGAATGGTATCTTTTTTACCAGATCAGTGCAGTCGATTTTGAGCGGGATTTTATCACCTTGACACAAGCCTTTTTTGCGATCACCCTATTGATCCTGATCCTGACGCTTTGGGTGTCGGTGGTTTTGGCGAAATCCATTTCGACCCCGATTACCAATCTTTCAAAAACCATGCAGCAGGTCCGCAACGGGAATTTTGATATCCGCAGCGAGTACCAGTCCAAGGACGAGGTCGGGATTTTGAGCGACAATTTTAACGCGATGATCCAGAACACCAACGAGCTCATCCGGACGATTTACCAGAAGGAGCTGCTCAAGCAGCAGGCCGAGCTCCGTTTTCTCAAGTTTCAGATCAATCCCCACTTTCTCTACAATACGCTGGAGACCATCAACTGGATTTCCAGGATCCGCGGCGTTCCGGAAGCGGGGGAAATTGCAAAAGCGCTGGGCGATTTGATGCGCGAAGGGCTGCGGGGTGAGGACTTTGTGCAGCTCAGGGACGAAATTAAAAACATCGAAAATTATCTGCTGATCCAGCAGTACCGGTACGGCGAGAAAATCAAGACGAGCATCAATATTGACCCCAATATTTATGAAGCAAAAACGCCGAAATTCATCCTCCAACCGATTATTGAAAACGCGCTGGTGCATGGGCTGGACTCGAAGATCGACGGCGGCAGCATCCGGATTTTCGGCGGGTGTGACGGGGATGATATCCTCTTGACCGTCGAGGACGACGGCATTGGAATGCCGGAGGAAATCCGAAGAAACCTGCTCAACGAAAATCTGCGAAAGGGTGAGGACGACGGGAAGCACACCCATATCGGGATTTTGAACGTTCACAAGCGTCTACACCTTTATTTTGGGCCGGGCTACGGATTAACCGTCCACAGTGAAGTCGGTGTGGGAACAGTGGTCACGATCCGCATCCCCAATTCCGGGCCGGCAGATTCTGAGCTGCCGGAAGTCCGTCCAAAGGGAGGGTTTGACCAGTGATGAAATCGTTTTTCTTCTGTTCGAAACAACGGAGGAAAGAACTTTAAAAAGGGAACGCACGGGACTTTTTAAGTCCTTGTGCGCTCCCTTTTACATATAAAAGATATCGGCGATTGGCGTTCTGCAAAACCTAGAACCTGGGATTACTACCTGCGCGGCCCTTTTCTCCGTTTGTTGACGGCCAGCTGCCGACGCCGCTTCTTTCTGCGGTTAAACAAAACGGCGATGGCCAGGTAAAGCAGGATCACGACGGCAATTGCAGCGATGGCGATCTTCGCCCAGATGCTGCTCAGAGCGGTTGAAACCGTATCCCAGATGCCGTAGATGAAATTTTTGGAGACCGACATGTTTGCCACCAGGTCGCATTTCCCGATGGTTTCATTGTTCAGCTTGAGCTCGACGGTTCCAATGACGTCCCCAACTTCGACCGGCGCGTCGACGGATTCGGGGATGTCGACAATCTGCTGGATGCTCGAGAGGTCGACGTCATTGGGCAGGAGAAGGGTAATGTCTTCCTTCGGACGGAGCTGGAGCGTGTCGGTATCCGAAGAGAGCCTGACCTTGATGGTTTCAATCGCTTCGGCCGTTTTCAGCACGGTTTTGAACGAGAAGGTGTCAAAAGCCCATTTATAAAGCATCCGATGGTCATAGATGGCGGTGTAATTGTTTCGTACGCCGTCGATCTGGAGCGGCGCCCCCGTCGTGACGAGCAGGTAGTTGAAGCCGTCTTTGCTCGCCATGGTGACTAAGTTTTTGCCGCTTTCATCGGTGGTGCCGGTCTTGATCCCCTTGGCGTAAGGGTAATAATAGGATCCGCCGATCGCCTGGTTGATCATCAGGTTGGTGTGGGAGTAGGTGCGCTCCTCCGGATGCTTGTTGGTGGCCTTAAAGGTGTAGCGGACTGTTGTGGCGATTTTCTCAAACCCCGGAACCTCCAGAGCCGCTTTGGTAATCAGGTACATGTCGTAGGCGGTGGTGTACTGGTTGTCGTCGTGCAGCCCGTGGGAGTTGACAAAATGGGTGTTGACAGCGCCGAGCTCCTTCGCCTTCGCATTCATCTTTTCGACGAAGGCCGCCTGGTTTCCGCCGCCGTAGTACTCTGCCAGAACCGCCGCGGCGTCGCAGGCGGAGGGCACCATACAGGCGTAGAGCAGGTCTTCCACCGTGAGCTCTTCTCCCGGCTCCAAGGCGATTGTCGAGGCCCCGGTGCCATAGAGCTCGTCGCGGACGGCGTGGGACATCGTCAGCTTTTTTTGAAGGTCGGTTTCCATTTCGAGCACCAGCATGACAACCATAATTTTCGTCAGGGAGGCGGGATAGGCTTTTTGATTTTCGTTTTTGGAATAGACGACGGTTCCCGAATCCAGATTGACCAGATAGGCCGTCTGGCTGTAGAGCTCGCCCCCCGGTTCATAGGCCGCGGAGGCGGTGGCCAGCGGGGAAAGGACGGCGGTGCAGAAGAAAAAGGCAGTTAAAAAAATTGAAGCGATCGCTTTGCGCATGTAGACATTTCCTCCATTTAAGTGTATGATAATATATTGTTTAGGTCAGACAAGCGGTCGGTCCAAAACGGCGGCCGCAAAAGGAATCAGCCGGAGTCCCCGGCGGACAGGTGGGAATATCGATGTCAGAACAGAAATTTTCTTTTGATACGGTCGCTGTTCATGGCGGCTATGAAACGGAGCAGACGACCCTTTCGGTCGTGCCGCCCCTCTACCAGACGAATGCCTATGAGTTTAAAAACACCGAGCATGCCAAAGAACTGTTTGAGCTCAAGGAGCCCGGGAACATTTACAGCCGGCTGAGCAACCCGACCAGCGATATCCTGGAGCGCAGGGTGGCCGAACTCGACGGCGGCGCAGCGGCCCTCTCCTTTGCATCCGGCCACGCGGCAATTTTCAACACCATCCTCAACCTTGCGAACGCCGGGGACGAAATCGTCTCCTCGTCCTGCATCTACGGCGGGGCGATCAACCTGTTAGGCGTCACGCTGGGCCGGCTCGGGATCAAGGTGCGCTTTGTCGATCCGGACGATTTGAAAGCCTGGGAGGAGGCGGTCAACGAAAAGACCCGCGCGGTTTTTTTCGAGGTGATTGGCAATCCCAACGCCAACGTCGCGGATATCGGGGCGATCGCTGAAATCGCACACCGCCACGGCGTCCCGGTCATCGCCGATTCGACTTTTACCACGCCTTACCTCTGCCGCCCGATTGAGTTCGGCGCGGACATTGTCATCCACTCCGCCACAAAATTTTTGGGCGGGCATTCCACTTCAATGTGCGGGATCGTGGTGGACAGCGGAAAATTCGAGTTCAAGGGAAACCCGCGTTTTCCGCTTTATAATGACCCAGACCCCAGCTACCACGGCATCGTCTTTGCCGACATGGGGGCGCTTGGGTTTATCAGCCGTCTCCGCGCTTTGGTGATGCGGGACATCGGCGCCTGCTTGAGCCCGTTCAACGCCTTTATGATCCTGCAAGGGGTGGAGACGCTCCATCTGCGGATGCAGCGCCATTCCGAAAACGGCCTTAAGGCTGCGGAGTATCTGGAGGCGCATCCGCAGGTCGAATTTGTCAACTATCCGGGCCTGCCCTCCAGCCGCTACCACAAGCTGGCTCAGAAGTACCTGCCGAAAGGCGCGGGGTCTGTCTTCACCTTCGGGCTGAAGGGCGGACGGGAAGCCGGGGCGAAGTTCATCGACAGCCTCGAGCTCATCAAAAACGTCGCCAATGTCGGCGATGTCCGTTCCCTGGTGATCCATCCCGCCACGACGACGCACAGCCAGCTCTCAGCCGAGCAGCTCAAAGCGGCGGACATTTCGGAGGGCACTATCCGGCTGTCGATCGGGATCGAGGACATTACAGATATTATAGCCGATTTGGAGCAGGCTATCAAGTGCGCGGTGAAATAACGCGTACAGCAGCGGGAGAAAGTTATGATTTATGTTACCGGAGACCTTCACGGCGAATACAGCCGTTTTACAAAAACCGAGATCAAGAAGCTGAAAAAAGGGGATACCCTGATCGTCTGCGGGGATTTCGGCTTCGTCTGGAACGGCGGGAGCAAAGAGCAGAAGCTGCTGCAAAAAATCGGCAAAAAGCCGTTCAGCACCGTTTTTGTCACCGGCTGCCACGACAACTATGAGCTCCTGAAACAATACCCGGAGCAGGAGTGGTGCGGAGGCAAGGTGCGCGTCCTTTCCGGCAGGCTGATGCAGCTTGTCCGCGGAGAAATCTACACCCTGGAGGGAAAGACGTTTTTTGCCTTTAGCGGCGGCGAAAGCTCAGACGGGATGCTGCGGGAGGAAAACAGCCTCTGGTGGCCCGAAGAGCAGCCGACGGCTGAGGAGGAAGCCCAGGCGCTGATGCGGCTCAAGGAGCAGCGGGACAGGGTGGATTATATTGTGACCCATGATGCGCCGATCAGCATCTGCGAGTTTCTCAACATCCCGCCGGCCGATGTCAATTCCCGGATCAACAACTTCCTGGAAGAGGTCGGGAAAAGGGTGGAGTTCAAGCACTGGTTTTTCGGGAAGCTCCATCTGGACAAGGCGATCACCAGCCGTCACCAGGCGGTTTACCTGAAGGTAATCCCTGTAGAATAAAAGAGGCGCCCTCGGAAAAGAGCCGGGGGCGTTATTTTGTCCTTCTCGTGCGGCGGTAACACAGTTCCCTGAGAGACTATAGAGCCATCCCCAGCTCGGCTCAAAAGATTTTTTTCATCTGCAAGCCGAGAGAGATTTGGTCATAATTACATATAATATACAATGAAATAGATTGAATTTTAGAAAATAAATACAAAAATTGTTATAAAAATATGACGCCTCTTGATTTTTTGCAAAAATAGATTACAATAGGTAATAGTTAGCACTCCGCAGAAACGAGTGCTAAAACATTACCAAATTTAGGAGGAGTACATCATGAATATCAGACCTCTTGCCGATAGGATCGTCATCAAAATGGTAGAGGCGGAAGAGACGACCAAAAGCGGAATTATCTTAGCAGGAACAGCGAAGGAAAAACCCCAGGTTGCAGAAGTTCTGGCTGTCGGCCCGGGCGGCGTGGTAGACGGAAAAGAAATCAAGATGGAGCTGAAGGTCGGGGATAAGGTGCTCATGAGCAAATACGCCGGAACCGAAATCAAGCTCGACGGGCAGGAGTACACCATCCTCCGCCAGTCTGACGTCCTCGCGGTCGTAGAATAACGCGGGCCGCTTTCGGGGCGGATTCCCCGGATGGATATTCGACCAATCATATTTTATAACGTAGGAGGAAGAATTCGTTATGGCAAAAGATATTATTTACGGCGCGGATGCCAGAAATTCTCTGCTGGCGGGCATCGATAAGCTCGCCGATACCGTTAAGATCACCCTCGGCCCGAAGGGGCGCAACGTGGTGCTCGACAAAAAGTACGGCGCCCCGCTGATTACGAACGACGGCGTCACCATTGCGAAGGAGATCGAGCTGGAGGACGCGTTTGAGAACATGGGCGCCCAGCTGGTCAAAGAGGTCGCGACCAAAACGAACGACGCGGCCGGCGACGGCACCACCACGGCCACCCTTCTTGCACAGGCCTTGGTCCGCGAGGGGATGAAGAACGTCGTAGCGGGTGCGAACCCGATGGTCATCCGCCGCGGGATTTCCAAGGCGGTCGACGCTGCGGTTGACGCGATCGTCAAGAATTCCAAGGCGGTCAACGGTTCCGACGACATTGCCCGCGTCGCCACCATTTCCGCTGCCGACGATTCTGTCGGCGGGCTGATTGCCGACGCGATGGAAAAGGTTTCCGCCGACGGCGTCATCACCATCGAGGAATCCAAAACTGCCGAAACCTACAGCGAGGTTGTAGAGGGGATGCAGTTCGACCGCGGCTATATTGCGCCGTATATGGTAACCGATACCGAGAAGATGGAGGCTGTCCTCGACGACGCTTACATCCTCATCACCGATAAAAAGATCAGCGTCATTCAGGAGATCCTGCCGCTCCTCGAGCAGATCGTCCAGTCCGGCAAGAAGCTCTTAATCATCGCCGAGGATGTCGAGGGCGAGGCGCTCTCCACCCTGATCGTCAACAAACTCCGCGGCACCTTTACCTGCGTAGCGGTCAAGGCCCCCGGCTTCGGCGACCGCCGCAAGGAGATGCTCCGCGATATCGCGATCCTCACCGGCGGCGAAGTGATCAGCGAGGAGCTCGGACTGGAGCTGAAGGACACCACCATCGACCAGCTCGGCCGCGCCCGCCAGGTCAAGGTTCAGAAGGAGAACACCATCATCGTCGACGGCGCAGGCGATTCGAACGAGATCAAAGCCCGTGTCGGCCAGATCCGTGCCCAGATTGAGGAGACCACCTCCGACTTCGACCGCGAGAAGCTCCAGGAGCGCCTTGCGAAGCTGGCCGGCGGCGTTGCGGTCATCAAGGTAGGGGCTGCGACCGAGGTTGAGATGAAGGAGAAAAAGCTCCGCATCGAGGATGCGCTCTCCGCGACCAAGGCTGCGGTTGAGGAAGGTGTTGTCGCAGGCGGCGGCGTCGCCCTGATCAATGCGCTCCCGGCGGTAAAAGCTCTGTTAGAAACCTCTTCCGGCGATGAGAAAACCGGCGTGAAGATCGTCCTCAAAGCGCTGGAGGAGCCGGTTCGCCAGATCGCTGCCAATGCGGGTCTGGAAGGCTCCGTTATTGTCGACAAGATCATCGAAGCGGGTAAGGTCGGCTACGGCTTCGACTTTGCAAACGAAGCCTACTGCGACATGATGGCCCAGGGCATCATCGACCCGACCAAGGTCACGAGAAGCGCGCTTCAGAATGCCGCTTCCGTTGCGGCGATGGTTCTGACCACCGAGAGCCTGGTCGCCGACCATCCGGAGGAAAACCCGGTTCCGGCTGCTCCGGCAGGCGGCATGGGCGGCATGTATTAATCGAAACCTGCTTAAGGAAAAAAGCCCCGCAAATTGCGGGGCTTTTTTGCATCGCAGAGCCGTCCTCTTGACAGGGGATCGGGCAGATGCTAAACTGGAAAAGCTGAGTGCAGAATTTAAAAAGAAATGGGCGATGATGATGCGGGAAAATTTTGAGATCGACGGCGTCAAGGATGTTGTACTGGATACCGATGCCTATAACGAAATCGACGACCAGTTTGCAATTTCTTATCTCCTTCGCTCTTCCGACCGGCTGAATCCTCTTGCTTTTTACGCGGCGCCCTTTTTCAACGAAAAATCCTCCGGGCCGAAGGACGGGATGGAAAAAAGCTACGATGAGATTTTAAAGCTCCTCCGCCTTGCCGGGGAGTCGTATCCGGTCTTCAAAGGGTCGGAACGTTACCTGGAGAACGAGGAAACCCCGGTGCATTCCCCCGCGGCGGAGGATCTTGCGGCGCGCGCGATGCAGTATACGCCGGAGCGCCCCCTTTATGTGGTGGCGATCGGCGCGATCACCAATGTCGCCTCTGCGCTCCTGCTCAATCCTCAGATCAAGGAGCGGATCGTCGTGGTCTGGCTCGGCGGGCATTCGTATGATTACGGAAAGCCATACGATTTCAATATGCAGCAGGATGTCGCGGCGGCCCGCGTCGTGATGGGCAGCGGCGTGCGTTTTGTCCAGATTCCCGGCTTCGGCGTCGCCGGCGGCTTCACCATTTCCAAGCCGGAACTGGAATATTGGCTGGCCGGCAAAAACCCGCTTGCCGACTATCTTGCGAAAAACACCATCGCCGAGGCGGACAGCTATGCCGCCGGAAAGCCGTGGACGCGGATCATCTGGGACGTCACGGCGATTGCTTGGCTCCTCAACGACAACGACCGCTTTTTGAAATGGCGGGTCATTCCGGTGCTTCTTCCGGAATACGAAAACCGGTATGCAGACGCGCCGCTCGAACACACCTTCTGCTGTGCGTATTGGCTCAACCGCGACGCACTGATGCAGGATTTGATCACAAAGCTCACACGGTGAAACAGCAAAGCTCCGCGACAGAAGTTGCGGAGCTTTTTCGATGCATTTTGTATTTTTTAGAAAATAGTGAGGGAAAAGGGCCGGATTGAGACAATAGATAGATGAAGGGCCCGGAAAGGGGGAGAGGCTGATGAAACGATATGAAATCGACGAGCGGGAACTACCGCGCTTGATTCGGGAGGAGCCGGAAAAGGGGATGACCTTTGCGATCCGACTTTACGGAAATCCGGTGCGGACGATCTGTCGGAATATCCTGGCGGGATGCGGCAGCGCGGAGGCGGAGGATGCGGTCGCAGAGTGCTTTGTCAATGTCTGGCAGGCGGCCGGCAGGTTCAACCCGAGCCAGGGCGCCAGCTTTCGGAGCTACTGCTATGGAATCGCGCGGACGACAGCCCTCGCAAGGCGGAGAAAACTCCGCGCGGAGCCGGTGCTTCCGCTTGAGGAAACTATTTTTTTAGAGGATAGTGAGGAGGTCTTTTCCCGCCAGGAGGAAGAGGGGCTGATTCACGAGGCGGTCGAAATGATGAAGGAGCCCGACCGCACCATCTTCCTGCTCCGGTATTTCTATTTTTTCAAGGTGAAGGAGATCGCGGAGCGCCTGGAGCTTCCGCCGAAAAAGGTGGAGAATATTCTATCCCGGAGAAAAAAGGATTTAGAGGCAGTTTTACTGGAAGGAGGAATCGGATGTGAAGAGATTGGATGACATGGAAATCCAGATTCAGGAGGAAGAGCTTTATTCGGGCCTGCAAGAGCAGGAGCTGCTGGAGGCGGAACCGCTGAGCCAGCGGGAAGCGGAACGGATTTTTAGGCAGGTCTGTGTAAAAAAAGAGGGAAAAACAGGCAAACCGCGGAGGAGGACAAAACGGGTTGTTGCAATTCTCGCAGCGGCCGTTGCAGCGGTGTTCGGCCTGACGGCAGCGGCCATTCAGGTGTTTTGGCCGGTGCTGTTTGAAGAAAATGTCCACTATCAAGGAATCTTTCAAAGCGGTTGGAATGAAGAAAATCTAGAAGCATATGCGGCGGCAGGGCAGGCCAGTGAGGTTCAGGTTTCCGACAACGGGGTCACGGTTCGTTTGAACCGGCTTTACTACAACGGAAATCTCACAGTCGCGGATATCGACGTGATTACGCCGTACAAAGGGGTAACTCTTGGAGAAGGGGACAGTGAGTGGATGCCGGGCTTTGAACGGCAGGATGAGGAAATTGCTTATCGCGTTCTCAGCGCCAATGCTGCGACGAGTGATACGTTTCTGAAAGAGAGCGACGACCCGACCGACAATGTGCTGTCGATGTGGATGTTTTTTGCAACGAATGACTACGATATCCTCGGAAAAGAATTTTCTCTTGACAGGGGTGGATTTATACTTTCAAATCTGAACTGTCTCGACGGGAATGGAGAGAGGGTCAGAATCGAAGGGAGATGGCCGCTTTTCTGGAGGCTTGACAACAAAGCGGGAATCCGGCGGAGCTTCTATTCCCCAATGATTGTAAACGACCTGCAAAAGATCGAAAGCTACCGACTGACCGAGTGCTCTTTGGGGCTGAAAATTTTGTTAAATGTCGACCCGGAAGACGACTATATTCCTCAGGTATACAGCCCTATTATAAAGCTGCGGGACGGCACAGTACTCGATCAGGACTTTCCAGTTTCGAATGCTAGCACTCCTTTCGATATTGACGGCATGAGGATAAAGGTCATTGTGACATTCCCTTATCCCATCGATATCAGCCAGGTCGAATCGATCCAGTACGGTTCTGTCGTTATCCCCATAAACGAATAAGGGAAACCCCCGGAGCTCATTTGAGCCCCGGGGGTTTTGCTACGTGTTTGAACAGAGCCGGCGGCGGGAGTGGTTTATTGTTTCCCGATTTTCTCTTCCAGCAGGCTGTAGTACCGCTCCGCGTCCATCGGGAGGGAGACGGCGCGGTTCCCCTCCCAGGAGGAGAGCACCATCGCGTTGGCGAGCTCGAGGCTGTTCAGCCCGCTCAGCCCGTCCCATTGATTTTCCGCGCCGTAGAGGATGGCGTCGGTGAAGTTCTGGGTGACCTCCGGGTGGAGAAAGCCTTCCCGCGGGGGATATTCCACCGTGGTCACGACCGACTGCGGATGGCCGAAAGGCTTGTCGTTGCTTTGGTTGTACTCCGGCTCCGGGATTTTCAGCTTGTGGAAGGTCAGCTTCCGCCCCTCAACGATCACCTTTCCGCTGTCGCAGGTGACCTCCAGGCGGCTTGTCCCCGGCGCATCCCCTGTGGATGCGATGAAGGTCCCGACTGCGCCGTTTGCATACCGCATGTGAGCTACAGCCTCGTCCTCTACCTCGATGGGGTGGTATTTCCCGAATTCACAAAAGGCCTGTACCGTTTGAGGCATCCCGAACAGCCACTGCCAGGTGTCCAGCTGATGGATGGCCTGATTTAACAGAACGCCGCCGCCGTCGGATGCGTAGGTACCCCTCCAGGGAGCGCTGGTGAAGTAGCAGTCGCTGCGGTAGGAGGATGTCTCGATCCAGACGATCCGCCGGATTTTGCCGAGCTTTCCGTTTTCGATCATCTCGCGGAGCTTGACAAAGACGGGATTCGCCCGCTCCTGGTACATGATCGAATAGACCTTTCCGCTTTTTTTGGCGGCTTCGTTCATGGGGAGCACCTGCTTGGTGTAAACGCCTGCGGGCTTTTCCACTAAGACGTGGAGCCCAGCCTCAAACGCTTTGATGGTCAGCTCGGGATGGGTGTAATGCGGGGTGACGACCATGACGGCGTCAATCAGCCCGCTGTGCAGGAAAGCGTCGTAATCCGTAAAGCCCGCCACGCTTTCCGGGAGCTCCTTTTTTGCGGCGTCCACGGTGGATTGCCGGGTGGCGCAGACCGCGGTCAGCCGGGCGCCTTCGATCTCGCCCCGGACGATATACTGCGCGTGCTGCAGCCCCATATTGGAGATGCCGACGATGCCAATTCGTACTTCGTTCATCGTTTGATTCCTCCTCTGACTTGTTGTGATTGATTGGTGCGGGTTTCTTTCAGTATACCACGGAAAAAGAAAAGAGGAAGCAGAAAGTCAAATATTTTAAGCTTCTGCGCAAAAATACGGCCGGTGAATGATGCAGGTCGGCGCTGTGCCGGGCAAAAGCATGGGTCGATTCGACTTTTTTAAATCCGTTGCCAAAAGGTTTATATTTTATTCACTTTTGCAGGGGCGTATGGGTTATAATAAGGCTAGGAGTTTTATTGCTTTACCGCCTTCCGGCGGGCGCTGTAGCGGCCTGGAAAGGGTGGATATGCGGCGCGAAATCGACTTTTACAGCCGCTTCGCTTCTTGATGGAAAGATACAGCGTTTTGGATGTGTAAATCGACGGAAAAGAAAAAATATAGGAGGGACCGGATATGTCAATCGGAAAAATCCTGGTGGTGGACGACGATAAAAACATCTGTGAGCTGCTTCGGCTTTATTTGGAAAAGGAAGGCTACACTGTGGCGATTTCGAATGAAGGAGAAGAGGCGCTTGCCAAGTTCAATGCGATCAATCCCGATCTGATCCTGTTGGATATCATGCTTCCCACGCTGGACGGCTGGCAGGTGTGCCGGGAAATCAGAAAGACGTCGAATGTCCCGATCATCATGCTGACCGCTAAAGGCGAAACCTTTGACAAGGTGCTGGGCCTGGAATTGGGCGCGGACGATTATGTAGTCAAACCGTTCGACACCAAGGAAGTCATTGCGCGGGTGAAGGCTGTCCTCCGCCGGATTGGAAATACGGCTCCTGCGACCGAGCACAAGGAGGTAAACTACGATAAGCTGAGCGTCAATATGACTCGATATGAGCTGAAGGTCGACGGGAAGGTGATCGACACCCCGCCGAAGGAGCTGGAGCTGCTCTTCCACCTGGCCTCCAACCCGAACCGCGTCTATACCCGCGACCAGCTGCTCGACGAAGTCTGGGGCTTCGAATATTACGGCGATTCCAGGACGATTGACGTCCATGTCAAACGGCTCCGGGAAAAGCTGGAGGGCGTTTCGGACAAGTGGTCGCTCAAAACGGTCTGGGGCGTCGGATATAAATTTGAAGTGGCAGAGTAAAAAGCGGCTCCCTCTGGAGGGGTTTGATGCGTAAAAGCCTGTTTACCAAATATTTTGCAATCTGCTCTACGGTTGTCATTATCTCGCTGACCCTGCTGGGGGCGATTATGATGGTGGTGGCGGGGCAGTATTTCAAAACGGAAAAATACACCCTTTTAAAGAACAATACCACCAGCGCTGTCACCTTTACCGTGGATAACTGTGTTTACGACAGCGACAGCAAAACTGCGACCATTGATCCGGCGGTGCAGAATACCTATGCGCTTCTCGCCAACGCGATCGATGCACAGCTGATCCTGGTCGAAAGCAGCGGAAAAGCCAATCTCATGGTGGGAAGTATGCGGGACGGCGGAGAGACGGCGGAAGGCTTCAGCGGCTTCTCCGCCTATACCGTTTCTGAAAAGATCCTCGGCAGGATGCTTCAGGTTGGGGAGTATTTTGAAGTGGGGACGCTGGGCGGGATCTACGACTCTCAGTATTACACCTATGGTCTGCCAATCCGACTCGACGACGGGCAGCTGGTGGGGTTTCTGTTTGCTTCGACCCCCGCCACGGCCATGACCGACTTTGTCCTTCAGGTTCTCCAGATGTTCTGCCTGTCGTCGGTCTTTGTCATCTTCCTGTCCTTTATCGTGTTTTACATCATCACTTTGCAGCTTGTCAAACCGCTCCGGCGGATGGCGTTTGCCGCGAAAAAGTTTGGGAGCGGGGATTTTTCCGACCGGATTGAGGTGCGCGGGGAGGATGAGATTGCCGAGCTCGCGCTTGCGCTCAACAACATGGCGCAGTCGCTTTCGGTTATAGAATCGACCCGGCGCAGCTTTGTGGCAAACGTCTCGCACGAGCTGCGCACGCCGATGACCACCATTTCGGGGTTTGTAGACGGCGTGCTCGACGGGACGATCCCCAAAGAGAAAGAGCGGGAGTACCTGACAATTGTCTCGGACGAGGTCAAACGCCTTTCAAGGCTGGTGCGCGCGATGCTCAATATGTCCCGGCTTGAGAGCGGCGAGGTCAAGATGTCTAAAACAAATTTTGACCTGCTGGACGTCATCCTCCAAACGCTGTTCAGCTTCGAAACGGTCATCGAGTCGAAACGGGTCAGCATCGAGGGGCTCGACCGCGAAAAGGTCATCGTCGAGGCCGACAAGGATCTGATCCATCAGGTGGTCTATAATCTGGTCGAGAACGCCGTAAAATTTGTCGATGAGGGCGGGACGATTTCGTTTAATTTCCGCGCCGAGGCGGGACAAATCCATGTTTGCATCCGCAACAGCGGCGCAGGCCTTTCCAGGGAAGAAGTCCGGCACGTCTTCGAGCGGTTTTACAAAAGCGACAAGTCCAGGAGTCTTGATACAAACGGGGTTGGTCTCGGCCTTTATATCGTCCGTTCGATCATCAGCATCCACGGCGGGGAGATCGTCGTCCGGTCTAAAGAGGGCGAGTACTGCGAGTTTGAGTTTTACATTCCGGCCGGGCGGATGTCAAAGGCGTTAAAAAAAGGCGGTAAGCCGGAGGAAAACCAGAGTTAATTCTTGGTTTCCGGATATACTTTTACTGTGAAAATACAGGGAACAGAGTGGGTGGAGTCAGAATGAGCTTTGATGAATACGGTCCGCAGGAACGAAGAGAGGAAAAACTGCGGGAGCCTGACGGCGAAGCCGATGCGTGCGAGCGTGAAGGCGGTTCTTTCAGCAGCGGGGCAGAGATTTTACGCTCGGAAGGAGAGAAAAATTTTTCATCCGGCGGGCAGCCGTTTATTCCCGAAGCGTTCAGCTGGGAGGATGTAGAACCGTCCCGGCAGAGGGAAAAGGGAAAAGCAAAAAAGGGAAAAAATCCCGGAAACAACAGAGGACTGAAAATATTTTCGGTTGTGGTCAGCTGTGTTTTGGTAGTGACTTTGACGGTGCTTGCTTTTGTAGTGGCAAACACCTGGAATCTGGCCGAAGCGCCTGCACAGGGTTTCTCTTCCTCGGAAAAATCCTATCCTGACCGGGAAAACAGCCCCAGCCTGATTATCGGCCAGACGCCGGAAAACACCTATTCGGCGGAGACGGACGGCCCGCTTTCCGTCCCCCAAGTCGCGGCTAAAGTGAAGCCGTCGGTGGTCGGGGTTGTCACTTACACCAAGGAAAGCGGATTGAAAGCGGCCGGCGAAGGCTCGGGGATCATCATGACGTCGGACGGATATATCATCACAAACGAGCATGTCATCAGGGGGGCGGAGGCCATCAAAATCGTGCTGGAAAACGGCGACGACTTCGAAGCGTCGGTGGTCGGAGCGGATTCCAAAGCAGATCTCGCCATTGTCAAAATCGAAAAGGAAAATCTGACCGCAGCGGAATTTGGGGATTCGGCTAAACTGGTCACGGGCGAAACGGTCATTGCGATCGGCAACCCGGGCGGCCTTAAATACGCGGGCAGCGTTACACAGGGGATCGTTTCGGCGACCAACCGCCTGGTCACTTCGTCAAAGGATTCCGGTTACACAGTTGCCTGCATCCAGACCGACGCCGCGATCAATCCCGGTAATTCGGGCGGCGCGCTGGTCAATGTTTATGGGCAGGTAGTCGGCATCAACTCTTCTAAAATCGTAGCGACTGGGTATGAAGGGATCGGCTTCTCCATCTCGATCAACGAGGCGAAACCGATCATTGACGACCTGCTTGCCTTCGGTTATGTCAAAGACCGTGTAAAAATCGGCATAACGGTCACGCCGATCGACGAGGTGCTGGCGAAGATGTATGGAGTCCCGGAAGGCCTGCGGATCGTGCTGATCGAGGAAACCTCCGACGCGCTGCAAAAGGGGCTCCAGGTGGGGGATATCATTACCAAGGTGGACGGCACACTGATGACGGGATTCAACGATCTTTCTGCGATTCTGAAAGAAAAGAAGGCGGGGGACAGCATTACACTGGATGTGTACCGCCAGATTTCGGACAGCACAGGGCGGACGTTTTCCGCTACGTTAAAGTTACAGGAGGACCGGGGCACTCAGTCCGCCCCGCAGTCATCCTCCGATGAATGAAAATTGAAAAAAGCAGGGGCGGAAGACAGAGCCGCCCCTGCTTTTTTGTCGTTCTGAATAGAACGGTGCTGTTAAAAAGATAAAGCTCCGATTGCGCGCAGCAGTGCGGTATATTGCATTTTTTGCTGAGGCGGATGCCCCTTGTTTTTCTCATGCGTAATAAAAATGAGGAGCGGGGTAAATGCGGAGGATTTTTGGCTGAAACGGAGCAGCGGATGCTTTGGAGTTCCCCTGTCTGCCTGCGTCTCCTGAAACGGAATGTAAAATCCCTGTCGCCTTTTGACGCTCCCTTGCATACTATGAAATGAAGCAGGAAAACCAGCGGGCGAGCGGCAGGGAGTGACGGCCGTCCCGTCCTTATGAAGAGCTCCTCCGCGCAGCCGTTTCTGATTGCTGCACTTGCCTGCTTTTTTATAGAGAAGGCCGCCGGAAGACCGGCGGCCTTTGTGCATTGACAGAAGCTTTACAGCGAATCCTTGTTTAGCCGGATCGAAATGCCGCTTTAATACGGAAGAAGCGGGGAGACGAGGCTTCCGGCCCACTCATATAAAAAGCACATCAGCGGGATGGAAACGATGCTGATCAGGGTACAGACGCTGAAATATTCGGCTGCATAAAGCTCGTCGCACCGATATTTTGCGGCGAACATCATAATAGAGACGGCCGGGGGAGCAGACGCGCCGACCAGAACCGTCAAGGCCACCGTCCGGTCAACCGGGAGGAGGATGAACAGGGCGATGCAGATCAGCGGGATGATCAGCAGCCTGACGACGCTGGCCCAGTAAAGCCGCAGCTTGGCAAAGGCTTTCACAATGTCGGTCTGGGCGATGAAAGCGCCCGCGACAATCATGGCGAGCGGGGAGTTCATCTTCCCGATCAGGCTGATCGGCTCAAAGAGGAAATCCGGAATCCGGATCCGGCAGAAAAAGAAGATGATCCCCAGGAAAATGGCGATGATGGTGGGCGCCTTCAGGCAGTTGACCAGCTGTTTGAATTTCATCTTTCCGGTAAAAACGCCGATCCCCTGCGTCCACATGAAGAAGTTGGTGATGGCGATGTAAGCCGTAATGTAGAGCACGCCTTCGCTGCCAAACATGGCTAAAACGAGCGGGGTCGCAAAAAAACCGCAGTTTGTGTAGATACAGCCGAACCGCTCTACCTTGTATTGGTTTTCCGGGCTTTTTTTGAGCAGGAAACGGGTCAGCAGCTGCATGGTGACAATCGAAATAAGCGACAGCCCGACCGCGGTCAGCAGCCCGGCGGCCAGCCGGGCATCAAAATCGGTCTGGAACGAGATGAAGATGATGCAGGGGTTGACAACCAAAAGAAGCAGGTTGGAAAGCTGAATATTGGTAGCAGATGAGATGATATGGATTTTGTAACAGAGATATCCGGCCACAATCATCAAAAACATGACGGCGGCTTGGTATAAAACGATCATTGCTGTTTCCATTGCTGACATCCAATCTTTTCATAGTAACCAGCGGCTTGGCTCTCTATGCCCGGCGGCGGGGAAGATTCGGCGCTTCAGGGAAGACTGCTACCTTCTCTGAATGCCTGAAAGGGAAAATACCTCTTAATATGCGGAAACGACAGAACCGTGCCCCTGGGGATTCTAATCCGGTGAACTGCCAGGGGCAATTCACCGATAGGAGAGATACAAGCCTTTCCCTTCAAATAGGAAAAGGCTTGTATCCGGTGAAACCATTTTTATAGGGCTTTGATAATGCCATCGATATCGCTCATCCGGTCCGGAATCCCAATCTTCTGCGGGCAGTGTTCCGCGCAGGCGCCGCAGCCGATGCAGCTCGCCGGAAGGCGTTCTTTGTCATACCCGCCGACCTCCTGGTTGAGCGCGAAGGTGGAACCGGTGATCATGTAACGGTTGTACATCGAAAACAGCTCCGGGATGTCCAGCGACTGCGGGCAGTATTCTACGCAGTAGCGGCAGGAGGTGCAGGGGATCGTCCGGGTTTTTTTCCGGATCTCCAGAACCTCATCGATGAGCTCGTAATCCTTTTTGGTGAACGGCTCAAAGTTTTCGAAGGTTTTGACGTTGTCCACAACCTGATCCATTTCGGTCATCCCGCTGAGGATGATGTGGACGTTGTCGAGAGAACCGCAGTACCGCATCGCCCAGGACGCGATGGAATCGTTCGGCCGGGCGGCTTTCAGCAGGTCGTTGGACTCTTTTCCAAGGTCGGCGAAAGCGCCGCCCCGCACCGGTTCCATGACGATCACCGGGATTCCCTTGCCGGTGAGGACGTCGTACTGGCCCTTTGCATCCTGATAGGTCCAGTCGAGGTAGTTGAGCTGGATCTGGCAGAACTCCCAGCCGTCGTAATAATCGACGATTTTCTTTAAAACAGCCGGCGTGTCGTGGAAAGAAAAGCCCAGATGCCTGATCTGCCCGGCGGCTTTGCGTTTTTCGAGCTTTTCGAGAACCTTTAAATCTTTCATCCTCTGGAAATTCGCCGCGTTGAGGGCGTGAACCAGATAGAAGTCGAAATAACCGGCTCCTGTTTTTTCGAGCTGCTCGTCAAAAATTTTGTCAACAGCTTCCTCTGAAACCTCGGGCATAAAGCCGATCGGGAACTTGGTTGCAAGGTAATAGGATTCGCGGGGATAGCGGGACAGGGCTTCTTTGACGAACTCCTCCGACTCCCCTTCATGATAGCGGTAGGCGGTATCGAAATAGTTTACACCGTGGCGGTATGCGTAGTCGATGAGCTCCAGGGCTTTTTCCCGGTCGATTTTGCCGTCTGCCTTCGTCGGAAAGCGCATACATCCGAAGCCCAGGCGGGAAATCTCGATCCCCATCTTTTGAAATAATTTTTGCTGCATAGTCGTACCTCCTGCGTCGTTTTTGGTGGGCGGTTTGTATTGATAATATTAAGTATATAACACTCCATAAAATTGTCAAATAAAATTTGCAGCAAAAAAGAAATTTTATGGAACGGTTGGAATCAAGACACAGATCTTGCCTTTTCCGTACAGGGCGCCAAACACGCGGTTCCGGCCTGCAAACGGTAAAAAATCCCCGTTCTTTGCGAAAAAAATGTCTTTTATTGCCGCTTGTCCGGCCTGGGTTTATTGACGAACGGGTAAATTTATTATAGAATAGAATCGTATACTTATGTGCGCAAAGGCGCAGAAAGACTGCCGCCCGAGGGCAGCGGTTTTGGAGGAATTATGGAAATCTCGGTGTCACCCTCTATCCTGGCGGCTGATTTTACAAACCTTGGCAGGGAAATTGCCAGGATGGAGCAAGCGGGGGCCGACATGCTTCACGTCGATGTGATGGACGGCGTGTTTGTCCCCAATATATCGTTTGGCCTTCCGGTTGTCAAAAGCATCCGGAAAGCAACCGGCCTTTTCTTTGACGTTCATCTGATGATCTGTGACCCGTTGGCTTATGCGGAGCGATTCGCCGCTGCCGGGGCGGACGGAATCACCTTTCATTTGGAAAGCCGGTCTTGTCCGGAAAAGGTGATCGAGGCAATCCGCGCCTTGGGGAAAAAGGTGGGGATCTCGATCCGCCCCTCTACGCCGGTTTCGGAGGTGCTCCCGCTGCTCCCTCAAATCGATATGCTGCTGATCATGACGGTGGAGCCCGGCTTCGGCGGGCAGGGATTTATGAAGGAGATGCTTAAAAAAGTCCGCGCCGTCCGGCAGTATGCCCTGGAATCGGGAATTCCGCTGGACATTCAGGTGGACGGCGGGATCAATGGGGAGACGGCGCGTCTGGCGGCGGATGCGGGGGCCAATGTTCTGGTCGCCGGTTCTTATCTGTTCCGCAGTGAAGACGCGGGAAAGGCGATAGCTTCTTTAAAGGGTCAGCAGACGTAATCCACCAGGGTTTCGACCGCCACATCTTCGATGATGCAGCGGGCGTGTTCCCGGATAAAAGAGAGTCTGATCTCCCCTTTTCCGAAGTACTGTCCGTATTCGCTCAAGAGCTTTACCAGCTTGTCGTCTGTCCGCAGGTAGGAGCAGAGGGTGAGGAAGTACTCTTGATCCAGTAAGTAAAGGCTGCTTTTGCGCACCAGATGGCTGTACTGCTTGAAAAGGTGTTCGCAGGCGCCGAGCAGGCTGTCGAGGGTTTTAAAGCGAAAGATCAAAGGGTGGTTGAACCCCTGACTGTTCTTTTTGGAATGGAGGCCGCCGCGGCTGCGGTCGATGACGTTGACGTAGAGGACGCATCCTCCGTTTACGTCGGGGAAGGCTTCGATAAACAGCTTTCCCCCTGTCAGATCGAGTTCGGTCTCCTCTTTAATTTTGGTGATGAGCCCCCGGACTGCACGCTTTGTCTCTGAAGCGGCGCCGTCGGTGTCATGGAAGGAAAGCGACATTTCATCCAAGTCGTTTTCGTCCAGGGTGATCTTAACCGTTTTCTGGTCTACAAGCTCTATTTTCAAGGCGTTCAGCTCCATTGCTTGCGGGCGGCGGGCTGCCGCGCCGGCGTTTGTTTTCTTTTTGTCTGCGGCGGGCTGCGTGAGTCGAACGGCGCGGTATGGTGGCGCTGCCTTTTCGAAGGCTTAAAAGCAGTCCGCGGTTTTGGCCGTGCTTCCGGGGCGGGGCTGATGGAGCCGTTCCCTTTTCGAAAGCTCTCCGGCAAAAAGCTCTGTTGTCATCTATTATATGTTATTTTGTGAAAGGAGGTTCATCGGCTGTGCTTTTTAAAGCGTCGAAGTCACAGAAAACGGACTTGCTTCTGACACTGCTTGCAGTACTTGCAATGTCGATATATTTGTATGGCTTTCGGGTGCTGTTTATGACAGCTTTTACGGTGGTGATCGCCCTGGTATTCGAATATCTGTGCATGTGCCTGCTGGGTAAAAAAAAGGGGGAACGGGTTTCTCTCGAAACGGTTTTGACCGCGGTGATTTTCACCTGCTGCCTGTCGGCGGCCACCCCTTACTGGGTTTCGGTTTATGGGATGTTGATGGCCATTGTAGTGGCAAAGTTCCCCTTTGGGGGAACCGGGAAAAACATCTTTAATCCGGCGGCGGCAGGGCTTGCTTTTTCTGCGGTCAGCTTTCCGGCGCTGCTGTTCCAGTACCCCGCGCCCTATACCTGGGTTCCATGGCTTGACCCGGTGACAGCGCCGATGCAGGCGTCGCCCGGGGCGGTGCTGCAGGCGGGGGGGAGTCCTGCGATCAACACAATGAATGCCCTTTTGAGCTCATATTC
Organism: uncultured Oscillospiraceae bacterium; assembly: GCA_964607135.1. GTDB lineage: Bacteria > Bacillota > Clostridia > Oscillospirales > Ruminococcaceae > Metaruminococcus_A. The sequence goes on from CAZSIV010000010.1 coordinate 42,231, forward strand.
CGGCCCGATCGGTGCAACGGCGATCTTTGTGCTGGCAGCCTGCGCGCTTTATCTCGTCCTTCGCAAAACAGCGGCCTGGCGGATTATCCTCAGCGCCGGACTGTCGCTGTCCGCCGCCGCCTTTCTGTTCCCCAGAACCGGCGCGGACGGTTTCCATTCGGTCGTATACGAACTGGTCAGCGGTATCTTCCTGTTCGCCATTGTCTTTATGGCGTCCGATCCGGTTACTTCCCCGAAAAGCGGCTGGGGGCAGGTTTTATACGGCATGATGATCGGTTTCGGGACAATGCTTGTCCGGCATCTGGCAGAAAGCGAGGTCAGCGTCGTTTTCCCGCTGCTGGCTGCGAACGCCCTCTCCCCCTTCTTTGACCGTGTCGGACTGAAGATTGTCTCTCATTTTGCACAGGCCAGGGCGACGCAGAAAGGCGCCGACGGAGAGAAGCGGGAAGAATCTGTTCCGGGGGTGACGGCGGGTGAGTAGTCGGGTTTACCGCAGATATAGAAAGCTTTTTGATTTGATCGACGGGCTGTTTTTAAAGAATACGGTGCTTGAAAAGGGGCTGGTCGTAGCGCCTGTGGTCGTGGCGGGCACCAGCTTGAAAAATGCGGTTGCGCTTGCGCTCGTATTCAGCTTCCTCACCTTTTTTACGGTTTTTGCGACCTCCTTCATTTCCAGAAAAATTCCGCATACCCTGCGGGTTATCATCGCGGTTTTATTTGCTGCTGCGCTCTATATTCCGGCCGCGATGCTGATCGACCTGTGGTTTCCGGGCGTCAGTTATCAGCTGGGTGTTTTTCTCCCCTTGCTGATCACAAATTCCCTGATCGTCTGGCGGAGCGATTCTCGTTTTCACCGGGAGAAAAAGGGCTGGATGGCGTTCGACCTTCTGTTTCATATCCTCGGCTTCTGGGTGGTGATCTGCTTTGTGGGCGCTGTGCGGGAAATGTGGGGAAGCGGGACCCTCTGGGGCCAGTCCCTCTCATTTGCAAACAGCCCGCTGAGCGGCATCCTTCTCCCGTTTTCCGGGTTTGTCATCCTCGGCTTTCTGGCGGCGCTTCTGCATAAATGCAGGAATGCGTTAATACCTATGGACAAGGATCAGTTGCCGGAACCGCAGGATTTTGGATACCAGACGGCGCCCGATTTCTCCGCTGACCGGTCGGTGGAGGAGGACGAAGCGGCTCCTTTAGAGGGGAGGGAAACGGCAGATGAATGATTTTTTAAATATGGTAGGCGGTTTCTTTGCGGACTGCCTGTCCATGGCGCTTGTTATGATTGCGGTGGAAAACATGGTTTTCTCCAGGGCGCTCGGCACCAGCACCGCTTTGGTGATTATCCGCAAAAGAAACAGCCTCCCTCTCTTTGGTGCGATCCTGACGGTCATCACCGTTCTTGCGGGGATTGCGACCTATCTGCTGGAGCCCTTAGTCAAGGGAATCACAAACGTCGTGTATTATCGGCCGCTCATCTACGTGGCGGTCATCGGTGCAATTTATCTTGTGGTGTTGGTTGTCTGCGGTTATCTTCCGGAGCAGACCAAGGATAAGGTGAAGCCGATGGTGCATATCAGCGCGTTTAATTGCGTGGTTTTGGGCACACTTTTGTTGGTGGCGGGGGAGCAGATGACTTTTGGCTCCTCGATCGGGTTCGGACTGGGGGTTGGCGTAGGTTTTACCCTGGCAACGTTCTTTATTTCGGTGGCGTATGATTACCTGTACAGCGCTGCCATCCCCAAAGCATTCAGGGGATTTCCCGTGCTGCTGATCTACATCGGGCTGCTGTCTCTGGCGTTTTACGGCCTGGTGGGGCATCAACTTCCCTTTTGAGAAATCTGAAGAAAAAATAGGGTGGTGTTTCGATGAGAAATAAGCCAAGAAAGATCAAGCGTTATAATAAGCTTTACCGGCGCCGGGGCGGCGCTGGAAGAAAGGCTTTGAAGATTGCGGGATTCGTGGTCGTCATCGCTGCGGTGGTATTTGTCGGCTACAGCGTGGCGGGGCCTTTTATGGATTTTATAAACGGCCGGATCGAACCGTCTATCCCTTCTGACGATTCAAGCCTCATTTCGAGTGTCAGCAGCGTTAGCAGCAGTGGCTCTTCTTCGAGTGATTCCTCCGGCGGCGGTACGCAGGCCGAGAAACAGACCATCCAGGCGGTGAATCTCCCGGTCGCGACAGCCGGCGACCCGGCAGCGCTTTCCTCTTTCCTGAGCTCTGCCAAGTCGGGCGGCGCAAACGCTGTGGTTTTAGAGCTCAAGGATACGGCAGGTACGCTTTGGTACCGTTCCTCTGTCGCGCAGGCGGAGGAGTATGGAGCGGTTTCTGAAAACGCGGTTGAAATCGCCCCGATCGTTGAAACGATTAAAGACGCCGGACTGACGCCGGTCGTCAAGCTCAGTGCGTTTATGGATAAAACGGCGCCGTCTACTGCGCGGAACAACGGCTATCTCTATGGAAATACCAACTCCGCCTGGTGGGACAACGCTGTCAACAGCGGCGGAAAGCCCTGGCTCAACCCGTATAAGCAGGCGGCCTGCGACTACCTGATCGCTTTGCAGAATGAGCTGGTTTCCAAAGGCTTCGAGGTTGTCCTCTGGCACAAGGTGGAGTTCCCGGAGGTCCGCACTCTTTCCTACGCCAATATGGGGAGCGAGGCGGAGGGCGTGACCCAGCAGCAGGCGCTGAACAGCTTTATCGCGCGCTGTGAAGCGGAAGCGGAGAAGAGCGATGCGAAGGTCTTTATCTCCTACCCGGTTTCCGCCGCCTTTGGCGTGAACGAATCCTGGTTCGGCGGGGATCCGTCCGGTCTGGCGGTGAAAAACGCCGCTCCCGAGCTCGACCTTTCGGCCTTTGGAGGCCGTTTGACCATCGGCGACACCGCGGTGGATTTCGCGGAGCCTGAACAGGCGGCCAGGCAGATTCTGAGCGCTTACCGGGTGAAAATCCCCGGCGCCGAAAGAATTCTTCCCATAGTTACCGATGCATCCTCGAAGGATGCACTGCTGCGGGCTTTGACGGCTTTGCAGCTTGAGGAGTATGTGACTCCGTAAGGAGCAATGATTATCATGAATTAGGATGGGGGAACTGTTATGTCGGAATATCTGAAGTACAAACACTGGCTTGCGCAGTCCTTGGAGGACAGCGATCTCGCCGAGGAGCTCGCCGCGATCAACGGGGACGACGAAGCGGTCAAAGACCGGTTTTACCGTGACCTCGAATTCGGCACGGCCGGCCTGCGGGGCGTCATTGGAGCCGGAACCAACCGGATGAATATCTACACCATCCGCCGCGCGACCCAGGGGCTCGCCGAATACCTCAATTCGGCCTTTAAAGATCCTTCGGTCGCCATCAGCTACGACAGCCGGATTAAATCGGACGTCTTTGCCAGGGAAGCAGCCCGGGTGTTGGCGGCGAACGATATCCACGTCCATCTTTACAAGGAGCTGCACCCGGTTCCCTGCCTGTCTTTTGCCACCCGGGAGCTTCACTGCAACGCGGGCATCATGGTGACGGCCAGCCACAATCCGGCAAAGTACAACGGCTATAAGGTCTATGGGCCGGACGGCTGCCAGATGACCAACGAGGCCGCCGATGCGGTTCTGGAGCGGATCAACAAACTGGATCTGTTCACCGATCCCCGCCTGGTGGACTTCGACGCCGCCGTCGAGGCTGGGAACGTGGAGTATATCCCGGAGACGGTGCTCGAAAAATATCTCGACTGCGTTCAGGCGCAGAGCATCCATCCGGAGCTGATCCCGGATGCGGGCCTCCGCGTGGTCTACACCCCCCTCAATGGGGCGGGGAATAAGCCTGTCCGGAAGATTTTGGACAGGATCGGCGTCAAGGACGTTCATGTGGTCAAGGAGCAGGAGAAGCCGGACGGCGAATTTCCGACCTGCCCCTTCCCGAATCCGGAAATCAAGGAGGCTTTGACCCTCGGCCTGCGCGACTGTGCCGCTGTCAAGCCCGACCTTCTGCTCGCGACCGACCCGGATGCAGACCGGATGGGGATTGCGGTGCCGGACGAAAACGGGGAGTATGTCCTGATCACCGGAAACGAGGTCGGCGCGCTGCTGCTTGAGTACATCTGCCGGGAGCGCAGGGCGATGGGGACGATGCCGGAGAAGCCGATCGCTGTGAAGACCATCGTCAGCACCAAGCTCGCGGACAAAATTGCCGCCGATTACGGCGTGGAGCTGATCAATGTTCTGACGGGGTTCAAGTACATTGGGGAGCAGATCGGTCTGCTGGAGGAAAAGGGCGAGAGCGACCGCTATCTTTTCGGCTTTGAAGAAAGCTACGGCTATTTGAGCGGTACTTATGTCCGCGATAAGGATGCGGTTGTCGCCTCGATGCTGATCTGCGAAGCGGCGGCCTTCTATAAATCCAAGGGGATCAGCATGCTGGATGCCTTCCGCGGGATTTATAAGAAGTACGGCTATTACTACAACTGCATCGGGAACTTCGGTTTTGAAGGGGCCGCCGGGATGGAAAAGATGGCGGAAATCATGGCGCGCACCCGTGAAAATGCGCCCAAAGAAATCGGCGGGCTGAAGGTTTTGAAATTTGCGGACTATAAGGTTTCCAAAGAGACCGACCTGCTCACCGGTGAGGAGACGGCGCTCACCCTGCCGAAGTCCGATGTTCTGGTCTTTGAGATGGAGCAGGGTGCCGGCGTCATCATCCGCCCGTCCGGAACCGAGCCGAAGATCAAGGTTTATTACACCACGACCGCCGCGTCCGAAGAGGAAGCCAAGGCGCTTCAGAAAAAGCTGGCGGATGATTTTACCGGCCTTCTCGCCTGAGAAACCGGATGCTGCAATGAATGAAAACCGGCCCGCCCGTGCTGAGGCGGCTGGGCGGACGGCTTTTGTTCATTTTGCGGAATCGGTTCCGGAAAAAAGAAGAAACGAAAAACGCTTGCATTTTAACCGCGGATGTGTTATCATGATTAATCGATGGCCCCGCGCGCGGGAAATGAGAGGTTTGTCGTGCGGCGGCGGTTTACTCGTGAAAAAAGAGGTGACTGAAAGTGAAAGAGGGAATCCATCCGAAGTACGAGGCTGCGACCATCCGGTGCGCCTGCGGAAATGTGATTGAAACGCGCTCCACCAAGGGCGATATCAGGGTTGAGATCTGTTCGAAATGCCACCCGTTCTACACCGGCAAGCAGAAACTGGTAGACACGGGCGGACGTGTTGATCGGTTTAAGAGACGTTTCAACATGGATAAATAATCCGGCAAAAAGCGGTGTGCCTGGGGCTCACCGCTTTTGTTTTTCTGGGTGGTGTGATTTTTGGAGTATAAAACAATCAGGGCGAGAGCGGAGGACGAGTTCATCGAGCGCCGCTCCCGGTTTATCGGCCACATTGCACCGGTCGGCTCGGAGGAAGAGGCGATCGCCTTTTTAGAGGAAGTACGAGCATCCAACCGGGAGGCGAACCACAACTGCTATGCCTATGTTCTGCGGGAGGGGCAGATCAAGCGGTATTCCGACGATGGGGAGCCGCAGGGGACGGCGGGAACGCCGATTCTGGAGGTGCTCCTCCGCAATGAGCTGGTGGATGTCTGCGCTGTCGTGACCCGGTATTTCGGCGGTGTCCTGCTGGGGGCCGGCGGGCTCGTCCGCGCTTATTCTACCGGGGCCAGTTTGGCGGTCGCGGCGGGCGGAATCCTTCGCATGGCGCCCTGCACCTCTTTTGTAGCCGAAGTGGATTACGCACTCTACGGAAAGCTTTCCTACCTTCTGCCGCAGTACAATATTCAGGTTCTCGAAAGCGATTTTGGGGAAAAGGTGCGGCTCGTTCTGTTGATCCGCTCCGACCGGCTGTCCGCCTTTGAAAAGGAATTGCAGGAACTGTCGGCCGGGCAGGTCTCCCCTTTTGTGCTGGAGGAACGGTACGCGGACATGGAATAGATGAAACGTCTAGGCTTAGGTGCAGATAAGGTAATTCACACACCGGTGTTTTACCAGTCAAAAGGCGTTTATCCTGTGAGGCGTACGATGTAAAAACACATCTGCCTCGCGGGAGAGAAACGCCGTTGCTCCTGCGGCTGTTTCATCTCAATGATAATTTTGTCAAAAATAGAGTAATAGAGCAGGGGAACTGGTATATATATTAGTGAAACGAATTTTAGACGGAGGTGCGGTATGACGTTCAGGGAGCAGGCAGAGGAGCTGGAGCAGCGGATTTTGAGCCCTTATGCGGTGCTGTCCTCCCGTTCCAGGGGAAGGCTCCGCCCGGAACCGCCCTGCGATGTCCGAACCGATTTCTGCCGCGACCGCGACCGGATCATCCACTGCAGCTCCTTTCGGCGGCTAAAGCACAAGACGCAGGTTTTCCTGTCCCCGATGGGCGACCATTACCGCACCCGTTTAACCCATACCCTCGAGGTCGCGCAGATTGCCCGGACGATTGCCCGGGCCCTCCGGCTCAACGAGGATTTGACCGAGGCGATCGCCTTGGGGCATGACCTGGGGCATACGCCGTTCGGCCACGCGGGGGAGCGGGCGCTCAACGAGGTCTGTCCCATGGGATTTCGGCATGCGCTCCACAGTGTGCGGGTGGTTCACGCGCTCGAAAAGGATGGAAAAGGGCTGAACCTGACCTATGAGGTGAAAAACGGGATCGCCTGCCATTCCCTGAAGGCGGTGGCCGCCACCCTGGAGGGCCGTGTGGTCAAGCTTTCGGACAAAGTGGCATATATCAACCACGACATCGAGGATGCGCTCCGTGCCGGCGTGCTGGCGGCGGAGGATCTCCCTTACCAGTGTACCTACATATTGGGGCGGACAAAATCGGAGCGGATTTCAACTGTGATCCATTCGGTAATCCGCAGCAGCTCGGATGAAATCCGGATGGATCCGGCGGTTTGGGACGCCCACAGCAGGCTGCGGGATTTTATGTTTGAACAGGTCTATAAAAGCCCCGTCGCAAAGGCGGAAGAGGGCAAGGCGGAGGAGATCGTAAAGGTTCTCTACGCCCATTTTGTCAAACGCCCGGCAGAACTGCCGCCCTTTTACCGGGGGATTGAGGAAAAAGAGGGCGCCGACCGCGCCGTCTGCGATTATATTGCAGGGATGACCGACCGCTATGCAGTCGAGCTTTTTGAAAGGCTTTTCGTCCCGCGTTCCTGGCCGGTGACCTTGTGAACGGCACGGTGAACAGCCGTTGACGATCGGCGCCCGGGGGTGAACAGCTGTTCGGGCTGCCGTCCCGTGGGGATGGCAACCCCAAAACCGGCGCAACCGTCAGACGCGGACGGGCGAATCTCAAATTATTTTAAACCGGAGAGGAGGCGGAAGGGCTTGGCGATTCCGAACAGTTTTATTATGCAGCTGCGGCAGACGGCCGATATCCAGGACGTTATGTCGAGCTATTGTTCGATCACCCGGGCGGGCCGGAATCAAAAATGCCTCTGCCCGTTCCACTCTGAAAAGACGCCCTCCCTTGTCGTCTATCCGGACACCCAGTCGTTTTACTGCTTCGGCTGCGGGGCCGGGGGGGATGTCATCACCTTCATTATGAAGATCGAAAACCTCGATTATGTCGAGGCGGTTCGCTTCCTCGCCCGGCGGTACAACATGGAGGTGCCGGACGGCGGCGGGGAAGACCGTGCTTACCGGATGCGAACCCGGATTTATGAGCTCAACCGGGAGGCCGCCCGCTTTTTCCACGCCTGTCTCCTTTCCCCGGCGGGGAGGGAGGGCCTCGATTACCTGACCGGGCGGGGGCTGAGCGAAAAGACGATCAGAACCTATGGGCTGGGGTTTGCCCCGCAGGGGTGGGATCACCTGATCCATCACCTCCGCTCCAAGGGGTTCACCATGGACGAAATGATCGCCGCCGCCGTTGTCGCGCGGAGCGACCGCAGCGGGACGGCGCGGTTTTACGACCAGTTCCGGAACCGGGTGATGTTCCCGATCATCGACCTGCGCGGGAACGTCATCGCCTTTGGAGGACGGGTGATGGACGATTCCAGGCTGAAGTATCTCAATTCTGCCGATACGCCGGTCTTTAAAAAAAGCCGGAACTTATTTTCCCTCAACCTCGCGAAGAATCAAATTGAGCATCGCAGGCTGATTCTGGCGGAAGGGTATATGGATGCAATTTCGATCTATCAGGCGGGTTTTCACAATGTCGTCGCCACCTTGGGGACGGCGCTGACCGAAGAGCAGGCCAGGCTGATGGCGCAGTATGCGGACGACGTGGTCATTGCCTATGATTCCGACGCCCCGGGGCAGAAGGCGAGCGAGCGGGCGATCCCGCTCCTTTCCCAGGCGGGGATCACCACCCGCGTCCTTGCGATGACCGGGGCGAAAGATCCGGACGAATACATAAAAAAATACGGTGCGGCCCGCTTTAAGCTCCTGCTCGAGGGCGCAAACAGCCCGATGGATTTTGAGCTCCTCAAGATCAAAAAGGAAGTGGACGTCAACACCGAAGAGGGAAAGCTCGTTTACCTGCGGCGGGGCGTCTCTGTCCTGGCAAGGCTGAAAAATCCGCTGGAGCGGGAAATCTACGCTGGGAAGCTCGCGGAGGAGACCGGGGTTTCCAAAGCGGCGATCTTAGACCAGGCCGGCGGGATGGCCAGGCGGGAGGAGCGGACTGCGAAAAAGCGGGAATGGAACGAGGTGCAGAGCGGAAGAGCGCTCTACCAGGACCGGATCAACCCGCAGAAGGCCTCTCACCTGAAGGCGGCGATGGCGGAGGAACAGATTTTGATCTACCTTCTCCGCAATCCGGATTCGTTGGGAAAGGCGGCGGATGCCCTTTCGGAAGAAGACTTCGTCACCGATTTCAATCGACGTGTTTTTACCCTGCTCATCCAAAAGGGACAGGAAACGAGGGAGGTCGACCTTTCCGTCCTCGCCGGTGAATTAAACCCGGAAGAAATGGGTAAAATATCGGGGCTTTTAGCAAAGAGCCGCGAAATGGACAATTCCAGGCAGCAGCTGCTCGACTCCATTCAGGTGCTGAAAGAGAATCGGGAACAGCTCAAGCCCACCGACCTCAAGGACGGCGGAGAGGAAGAGCTGAAGCGGTTTTATGAGCAGCAGAGGCAGAAAAAGAATAGGCGGTAGACCCGCTTTCAGAGGAAGAAAAACAGGCGTCATCACATTTTGCCGCATGGCGTCCACCATAAAAAACCGCGGCGGCAGCGGAGAAATGGGAATGTGATTTATGGGAGCAACCGAGAAAAAACCCGCAGTGGCCGATCTGATTGAGCAGGGCAGGATCAAGGGAAAACTGACCACCAAGGAGATCACCGATGCGCTGGAAGAATTGGACTTCGACCCGGAGCAGATGGAAAAGCTCTACGATTCGCTCGAGAACATGAATATTGAAATCGTAGAGGATTTTGAGCCGGATATCGACCTGGACATCACGCTCGACAACAATGTGGCCGTCGATTTGGAAGCTTCCCTTTCCACCGAAGGGATCAGCATCGACGACCCGGTGAAGGTCTATCTCAAAGAGATCGGCCGGGTGCCGCTCCTCTCCACCGAGGAGGAGATCGAGCTCGCCACCCGGATGGCCCAGGGCGATGCCTTTGCCCGCAAACGGCTCAGCGAAGCGAACCTGAGGCTGGTCGTCAGCATCGCCAAGCGGTATGTCGGCCGCGGGATGCAGTTCCTCGACCTGATCCAGGAGGGAAACCTCGGCCTGATCAAAGCGGTTGAAAAGTTCGACCACACCAAGGGGTTTAAATTTTCCACCTATGCGACCTGGTGGATCCGTCAGGCGATTACCCGCGCCATTGCGGACCAGGCCCGGACGATCCGGATCCCGGTCCATATGGTGGAGACGATCAATAAAGTCAAAAAGGTTTCGAGCCAGCTTCTCCACAAAAACGGGCATGAGCCGACGGCGGAGGAGATCGCCGGCGAGCTCGAAATGCCGGTGGAAAAGGTGCGCGAGATCATCCGGGTCGCACAGGAGCCGGTCTCCCTCGAAACGCCGATCGGCGAAGAGGAAGACAGCCATCTGGGCGATTTCATCCAGGATGACGAAGCCCCTGCCCCGGCCGAAGTCGCGTCCCACACCCTGCTGCGTGAACAGCTTGGGGATGTTCTTTCCACCTTGACCGAGCGGGAGGAAAAGGTGCTTCGCCTCCGCTTCGGGTTGGAGGACGGGCGCTCCCGCACGCTGGAGGAGGTCGGGAAGGAATTCAACGTCACCCGGGAACGGATCCGCCAGATCGAGGCGAAAGCCCTGCGAAAACTCCGCCATCCCAGCCGCAGCAAACGCTTGAAGGACTTTCTGGACTGATTTTGCCGTTGACAAATAATCTACCAAAATGGTATAATAATCACGGGTCGGTTATGATCCTTCATTTTATGGCCGGGGCGCTCTGCTTTTATTGTCCGTTCCCGTCCTGATGGCGCCATTCCGGCTTTGCCCTAATGGGAGCTAGAAAGCCGAAAAGGTTGGGTGATTGGTATGCATATTACGTTGGAAGCGGATTATGGAATCCGGATGATGGTCTACATGGCACAGGCCGGGAAACGGGTTGATGCCAAGACGATTTCGGAAAACGCGGAGGTGACGCTCCGGTTTGCATTGAAAATCCTGAGGAAGTTTGCTGCGAGCGGGATCGTCAAGTCTTTTAAAGGGATCCAGGGCGGCTATGAGCTCGCGAAACCCGCGGAGGAGATCACTTTAAGAGAGATTGTGGAGACGGTGGAGGGTACATACTACTTCAGCCGTTGTCTTAAACCGGAAAGCGGCTGCAGCCGCACCGGTTCCGGCATATGCAGCGGCCCTTGTAAAGCGCAGGCGGTTTTTGATGCCATTTCCGGACTTGTCCGGGAGCGGCTGGAACAGGTCACACTGGCGCAGCTGGTTTAAAACGACTCTATAAAATCAAATGAAAAACAGTTCAGGTAACCGGAAATGAGGGTCTGAACTGTTTTTTTGCATAACTTTGCACAGAACCGTTCAAAATCCTGTCGGAGGAGGGATGGAAAAATTTCCCGGATCAAAGGCGGGAAACTTCCACCCGGGAGCGTTCGTACGATTGAAACAGAGGACGGTTTGCTTTCCCTGTGTCTTGGAAAAGCTTTACCCTGCCGGCGGGCCGGATCGTTCCGTGATGGATACGGTTTTCGGTAAAATCCGTCGGTCAAAGAAAGGGATGGGCTTTCCGCTTGCCGTGTTTTCCGTTCGCCCATTCGACAGGAAAGGCAGGCGGATTTTTGTCCTTCTGCGGGAGCCGTATGGTCTTACCGATTTTTCGCTTGACAAATATTGGGGGTTGTATTATAATGGTAAACTGTATCAAAATGGGATTTTGTGCCTATAAAGCCTGATTTGCCAGGATTCAAGGGACAAAAAGAATGGTTGAAACAGAGAAATAGGGTGTTGTTTCAGCGAGCATTTTGGTCGTTTTAACAAGCGGGTTGTTAGAGTGAATCGGAAGAATGGAGTGGTTGAATCAATGGTAAATGTCAAGCCGGTGAAACTCGGAAAGAATGTCCGTATGAGTTTTTCGCGGATCAACGAGGTTTTGGAGATGCCGAACCTCATCGAAATCCAGAAAAATTCGTATCAGTGGTTTCTGGAAAAAGGTTTGAAGGAAGTTTTTGAAGATATGTCCGCCATTACCGATTACACCGGTAATCTTGTGCTGGATTTTGTCGACTATCATCTGGACGATCAGCCGAAATACAGCGTTGAGGAGTGCAAGGAGCGGGACGTCACCTACGCCGCTCCTCTCCGCGTCAAAGCCCGCCTTTTCAATAAAGAGACCGGGGAGGTCAAGGAGCAGGAGATTTTCTTAGGGGACTTCCCGCTCATGACCGAAAGCGGCACCTTTGTCATCAACGGCGCGGAGCGCGTAATCGTTTCGCAGCTCGTCCGTTCTCCGGGCGTCTATTACAGCGAGTCGTTTGACAAAACCGGCAAGCCTCTGTATGCGACGACGGTTATCCCGAACCGCGGCGCGTGGCTCGAGTACGAGACCGATTCGAACGATATCTTCTATGTCCGGATCGACAAAAACCGCAAAATCCCAATCACTGTTTTCCTGCGGGCGCTTTTGCGGATCAAGGACAACACGGAAGGCGATTTCTCCGAGAGTTTTACCGAATTCGTCGGCTCCGACAGCGAGCTTTACGACCTTTTCGGCGAGGACGAGCGCCTGCTCACCACCATTCAGAACAAGGATTCCACCAAAAACGGGGAAGAGGCGCTGCTGGAGGTTTACCGCAAGCTCCGCCCGGGCGAACCCCCGACGGTTGAAAGCGCGGTCACCCATCTGCGCAACCTCTTTTTCGACGAGCGGCGGTACGACCTTTCAAGGGTAGGCCGTTATAAGTACAACAAAAAGCTCGCCATCGGAAGCCGGCTGATCGGACAGGTACTCGCGCAGCCGGTCGTCAATGAAATGACAGGGGAGCTTTTGGCCGATGCCGGCCAGAAGGTCAGCCGGGAACTGGCCGAGGCGATTGAAAAGGCCGGGGTGGACACGGCTTTCGTCACCCTGGAGGACGGGAAGACGGTTAAGATCCTTTCCAACGGCATGGTCGACCTCTGCGACTATCTCCCCGGCATCGACGCCGAAGCTCTCGGCATCAACGAAAAGGTCCGCTTCAAGGTTCTGAAAAAGATTCTCGAAACCACAGAGGGGGAAGAGGCGCTGAAGGAAGCGGTTTCCGCCCACGCGGATGAGCTCGTCCCGAAGCATATCATCAAAGACGACATCTTTGCGACCGTCAACTATTTGAATAACCTTGTTTACGGCATCGGCTCGGTGGACGATATCGACCACCTTGGAAACCGCCGGATCCGTTCGGTCGGCGAGCTGCTCCAGAACCAGTTCCGGATCGGCTTCTCCCGGATGGAGCGGGTTGTCCGCGAGCGGATGACCCTTCAGGCGCAGGACATGGACGTTGTCACCCCGCAGGCGCTGATCAACATCCGCCCGATCGTCGCGGCGATCAAAGAGTTTTTCGGCTCTTCGCCGCTGTCCCAGTTCATGGATCAGAACAACCCTTTGGCGGAGCTGACCCACAAGCGCCGCCTCTCAGCCCTCGGCCCCGGCGGTCTTTCCCGTGACCGCGCTTCATTCGAGGTGCGTGACGTCCACTACAGCCATTATGGGCGGATGTGCCCGATTGAGACGCCGGAAGGCCCGAACATCGGCCTGATCTCTTATCTCGCGACCTTTGCGCGGATCAATGAGTACGGCTTTATCGAGGCGCCTTACCGCAAGGTGGATAAAGAAACCGGCGTCGTCACCGACGAAGTGGTTTACATGACCGCCGACGTGGAGGACGCTTATGTCATCGCGCAGGCAAACGAGCCGCTGGATGAGCAGGGCCGCTTTGCCCGCTCCCGCGTCAACGCCCGCCACCTGGACGAGATCCTTGAAATCGAGCGGGAACGGGTGGACTTTATGGACGTCTCCCCGAAGATGGTGGTCTCGGTAGCGACCGCGATGATCCCCTTCCTTGAAAACGACGACGCCAACCGTGCGCTGATGGGCTCCAACATGCAGCGGCAGGCTGTTCCGCTCCTCAAAACCGAGTCGCCGATCGTCGGCACCGGGATGGAGTACAAGGCGGCTGTCGACTCCGGCGTTGCGGTGATTTCGAAGCACGACGGGGTGATTGAGCGCGTCTGCGCGGACGAAATCGTCCTGAAAGAGGACGGCGGCGCCAGCCAGACCTATAAGCTGATTAAATTCAAGCGCTCCAACCAGGGCACCTGCGTCAATCAGCGCCCGATCGTCGTAAAGGGCGAGCGGGTCAAAAAGGGCCAGGTTCTGGCGGACGGCCCTGCGACCAGCAATGGGGAGATCAGCCTCGGCAAAAACGTCCTGATCGGCTTTATGACCTGGGAAGGTTATAACTACGAAGACGCGGTTCTGATCAATGAGAAGATCGTCCGCGACGACGTATTCACCTCGATCCACATCGAGGAATATGAGATTGAGGCGCGGGACACCAAGCTCGGGCCGGAGGAGATCACCCGCGACATCCCGAACGTCGGCGAGGACGCCCTCAAAGACCTCGACGAGCGGGGCATCATCCGGATCGGCGCAGAGGTGCATGCCGGCGATATCCTGGTCGGCAAAGTCACCCCGAAGGGGGAGACCGAGCTGACGGCGGAGGAGCGCCTGCTCCGCGCGATCTTCGGCGAGAAGGCCCGCGAAGTCCGCGATACCTCTTTAAAGGTTCCGCATGGGGAATCCGGCACCATTGTCGACGTCAAGGTGTTCACCCGCCAGAACTGCGACGAGCTCTCTCCCGGCGTCAACATGGTCGTCCGCTGCTATATTGCGCAGAAGAGAAAGATCAGCGTCGGCGACAAGATGGCGGGCCGTCACGGAAACAAGGGCGTCGTCTCACGCATCCTGCCGCAGGAGGATATGCCCTTCCTGCCGGACGGCACCCCGCTCGACATCGTCCTCAACCCGCTGGGCGTTCCGTCCCGTATGAACATCGGGCAGGTGCTGGAGGTTCATCTGGGTTACGCGGCCAAGGCGCTCGGCTGGAAGATCATGACGCCGGTCTTTGACGGCGCGCAAGAGGAAGATATCCGCGAATGCCTGAAAGAAGCCGGTTATAATGAAGACGGGAAAACGCAGCTTTACGACGGGCGCACCGGCGAGCCGTTCGACAACCGCGTCACCGTCGGGTATATGTACTTCCTGAAGCTCCACCACCTGGTCGACGACAAGATCCACGCCCGTTCCACCGGGCCGTACTCCCTCGTCACCCAGCAGCCTTTGGGCGGCAAGGCCCAGTTCGGCGGCCAGCGCTTCGGCGAGATGGAGGTCTGGGCGCTCGAGGCTTACGGCGCTGCTTACACCCTCCAGGAGATTTTGACCGTTAAGTCGGATGACGTCGTCGGCCGTGTCAAGACCTATGAGGCGATCGTCAAGGGCCAGAATGTCCCGACTCCGGGAATTCCGGAATCCTTCAAGGTTCTGGTCAAGGAGCTCCAGTCCCTCGGGCTGGACGTCAAGGTTCTGGATAAAAACGACGAGGAAATCGACCTCAAGCAGTCCTTTGACGATGATGACGACATCGGATTGCAGCACATGGACGACGAAGTCCTCAACAACCTCGTGGAGGTGGAAGGCGACCTGGAAGGCTACGGCGTAGAGGATGCCGAGCTGGAGGAAGAACCGGAAGACGAGGTGCAGGAAGAGTACGATGAAGAGCTGGATTACGATTTGGATGCCGGCGACGATTTGGAGATATAGGGAGGAGACGTCTGAATGGAATTTAACGTATTTGAGTCGATTAAAATAGGCCTGGCGTCACCCGAACAGATTATGGAATGGTCTTACGGCGAGGTCAAAAAGCCGGAGACCATCAACTACAGAACGTTGAAACCGGAACGGGACGGCCTGTTCTGCGAGCGTATTTTTGGGCCGACCAAGGACTGGGAATGCCACTGCGGAAAATACAAACGTCTCCGTTATAAGGGGAAGATCTGTGACCGCTGCGGCGTCGAGGTCACCCGCTCCAAGGTTCGCCGCGAGCGGATGGGGCACATCAAGCTGGCGGCCCCGGTTTCCCACATCTGGTATTTCAAAGGGATCCCTTCCCGGATGGGGCTGATCTTGGACATCTCCCCCCGCCGGCTGGAGGAAGTCCTCTATTTTGCGAAGTACATCGTTATTGATCCGGGCGATACCGTTCTCGAGAAGGGGCAGCTCCTCTCCGAGAAAGAGTACGCGGATATGCGCGAAAAATACGAGGACGATTTCCGCGCGGCGATGGGCGCTGAGGCGATCAAAGAGCTCCTCGCCGAGCTCGACCTCGAAAAGCTTTCCAAGGAGTTAAAAGACGAGCTGGAGAACGCCGCCGGGCAGAAGCGGGTTCGGCTCCTCAAGCGGCTCGAGGTGGTGGAGGCGTTCCGCCTCTCCGGCAACCGCCCGGAGTGGATGATCCTGGACGTCATCCCGGTCATCCCGCCGGATATCCGCCCGATGGTGCAGCTGGACGGCGGCCGGTTTGCGACCTCCGACCTGAACGATCTCTACCGCCGCGTCATCAACCGGAACAACCGCTTGCAGCGGCTGCTGGAGCTCAACGCCCCGGATATCATCGTCCGGAACGAGAAGCGGATGCTTCAGGAGGCGGTCGACGCGCTCATCGATAACGGCCGCCGCGGGCGTCCGGTCACAGGGCCGAACAACCGCCCGTTGAAATCGATTTCGGATATGCTCAAGGGCAAACAGGGCCGTTTCCGCCAGAACCTTCTCGGCAAGCGGGTCGACTATTCCGGCCGTTCGGTTATCGTCGTCGGGCCGGAACTCAAAATGTACCAGTGCGGCCTCCCGAAAGAGATGGCGCTGGAGCTCTTTAAGCCTTTTGTCATGAAACGGCTGGTTGAAACCGGCATCTCGAACAACATCAAGAGCGCCAGAAAGATGGTAGAGCGTGCAAAGCCCGAGGTGTGGGACGCGCTGGAAGTGGTAATCAAGGATCACCCGGTTCTCCTCAACCGCGCGCCGACCCTTCACCGTCTCGGCATCCAGGCCTTTGAGCCGGTGCTGGTCGAAGGGCGGGCGCTCAAGCTCCACCCGTTGGTCTGTACCGCTTATAACGCCGACTTCGACGGCGACCAGATGGCCGTCCACGTCCCGCTTTCCGCGGAAGCGCAGGCGGAAGCCCGCTTCTTGATGCTGGCAGCCAACAATCTCCTCAAGCCCTCCGACGGCCGCCCGGTTGCGGTTCCGACCCAGGATATGGTGCTCGGTTCCTACTACCTGACGATGGTCAAGGAAGGCGAAAAGGGCGAGGGGAAGGTCTTCCGCGACTTCAACGAGGCGCTGATGGCTTACCAGGATGGGGTTGTCTCCCTCCATGCGGCGATCAAAGTCCGCGTCACAAAAGAGATCGGCGATCAGACGGTCAGCAGGATCATAGATGCGACGGTTGGGCGGATCATCTTTAACGATCCGATTCCGCAGGATCTCGGCTATGTCGACCGCTCGGACGAGGAACGTCAGTTCGACCTGGAGGTCTCGTTCCTGGTTGGCAAGAAGCAGCTCGGTCAGATCATCGACCGGTGCATTAAACAGCACGGCACCGCCGTGACGGCCGAGGTGCTCGACCGGATTAAAGCGCAGGGCTTTAAATACTCCACCAAGGGCGCCATCACCGTCGCTGTCTGCGACGCGGTGATCCCGCCGCAGAAAAAGCAGATGCTGGAGGATGCCGACGCGCAGGTCGATAAGATCACCCGTCAGTTCCGCCGCGGTCTGATTTCGAATGAAGAGAGAAGCAGCCTGATTCTGGACGTTTGGAGCAAGACGACCGAGAGTGTCGCCGACGCGCTGAAGAACAACCTGGATCAGTACAACCCGATCTTTATGATGGCCGACTCCGGCGCGCGCGGTTCCATGAACCAGATCCGTCAGCTCGCCGGAATGCGCGGACTGATCGCGAATACGGCCGGCGTCACCATCGAGATGCCGATCCGCGCGAACTATCGAGAAGGCCTGAACATCCTGGAATACTTCATCTCCTCCCGCGGCGCGCGTAAAGGCCTTGCCGATACGGCGCTCCGCACCGCCGACTCGGGATACCTGACCCGCCGGCTGGTCGACGTCTCCCAGGAAGTAATCATCCATCAGGATGACTGCGGCACCCACAACGGCATCGAAGTCTACTCCATCAAAGAGGGGAACGAGATGATTGAGCCGCTCCAGGAACGCTTGGTCGGGCGTTATCTGGTGGAGGATTTCGTCGATCCGTCTACAGGCGAGGTGCTCGTCTCCAAGGATAAAATGATGGACGACGCCGACGCAAAGAAAATCGTCGAATCGGGCGCGGAGTCCGTTTCGATTCGCTCGATCCTCACCTGCGAAGCCAAGCACGGCATCTGCTCCCGCTGCTACGGTGCCAACCTTGCAAACGGAAAACCGGTCACCGTCGGTGAAGCGGTCGGCATTATCGCCGCCCAGTCGATCGGCGAGCCGGGCACCCAGCTGACCATGCGTACCTTCCACACCGGCGGTATTGCATCGGCGGAGGACATCACCCAGGGCCTTCCGAGGGTCGAGGAGCTCTTTGAGGGCCGCCGCCCCAAGAGCAGCGCGATCATCTCTGAAATTGCCGGCATCGTCCGGATGGAGGAGATCAAGCGGGTCCGCAACGTCATCGTCACCTCTTCGGACGGGGACGAGAGAGCTTATCCGGTTCCGTACGGCTACCGGATCAAGGTTGCGGAGGGCGATATGGTCGCCGCCGGCGAAGCACTGACCGAAGGGGCCGTCAACCCGCATGATATTCTGGATGTCAAAGGCGAGAAGGCGGTGCAGAATTACCTGATCGCCGAGGTGCAGAAAACCTACCGGATGCAGGGCGTCGATATCAACGACAAGCACATCGAAGTAATTGTCCGCCAGATGATGCGGAAGGTGCGGGTCGACAACCCGGGCTCCACCGAGCTCCTTGCTGGTTCGCTGGTCGACCGTTCCGAAGTCGCCAACGCCAACAAGGCGGTCGAGGCCAGAATCGCAGCCGGCGAGGAGGGGCTTACGGCTGCGACCTATATCCCGGTCCTGCTCGGAATTACCAAGGCATCCCTGGCAACCGACAGCTTCCTGTCCGCTGCATCCTTCCAGGAGACCACCCGCGTTCTGACTGAAGCTGCCATCAAGGGCAAGGTTGACCCGCTGCTGGGGCTCAAGGAAAATGTCATCATCGGCAAGCTGGTTCCGGCCGGCACCGGCATGAAGTGTTATACCGACGTCGATGTCGTTCCGGCTTCTGCCGAGTCGTATGAGTCGATTCTCTAAAAGCGCTGCTTTGGCGGTGTGCCGATATCTGGGCGCTGAAGAAATCCGGCGCTCAGATGTTGGATGCCTGCTTTGTTCGATCACTTCAAAGCGAGGGCTTTTAGACAGCCCCCAGGAACTGTCTCTGCCCGTGGTGAAAGAGTTCTTGACAAGCGTTGCTCAAATGTGATAATATAAATTGGTATGCTTGGCCGAACTGTCAAAAGCGGGCCAGGTTTGCGAGCTTTTATGCGATATATAATCATGGAAAATCCATGAGTTGTATATAAAATTTTTTCTAAGGAGGTGCCTCAATGCCAACCTTTAACCAGTTAGTCAGAAAGGGCAGAAGCCCTGTGAACAAAAAATCGAAAGCGCCGGCCCTGTTAAAAGGCTACAACGCCAAGACGAAAACCGTCACAGACCAGGCTTCCCCGCAAAAGCGCGGCGTCTGTACTTCGGTCAGAACCATGACCCCGAAAAAGCCGAACTCAGCGCTTCGTAAAGTCGCCAGGGTTAGGCTGACCAACGGAAATGAAGTAACCGCTTACATTCCGGGTATCGGCCACAATTTGCAGGAGCACAGCGTGGTTTTGATCCGCGGCGGACGTATCCGCGACCTTCCTGGTGTTCGTTACCACATCATCCGTGGTACTCTCGATGCGCAGGGCGTAGCGAAGAGAAATCAGGCTCGTTCCAAGTATGGCGCGAAGAGACCGAAGGCTGGGAAATAAGGAATTTTTGAAGGTGCAACCACTTAGTGGCTTATTATAAACGCCTCTAATGGGTGCCGACGAAAGTTTGATTCCTTTCGAGTACCGATGATATCATTTTATGAAGGAGGGAAGCGAAGTGCCGAGAAGAGGTAATATCGCAAAGCGTGACGTTTTGCCGGATCCGCTTTACAATTCCAAGCTGGTGACCCGTCTCATCAACAACATCATGTATGATGGAAAGAAGGGCGTCGCCCAGAAAATTGTTTACGGTGCGTTCGATATCGTTGCTGAAAAGAGCGGGAAAGACCCGTTGGAAGCGTTTACCGACGCAATGGAAAACATCATGCCCGTATTAGAAGTAAAAGCCCGCCGTGTCGGCGGCGCAACCTATCAGGTCCCGATGGAGGTCCGCCCGGAAAGACGGCAGACCCTGGGGCTGAGATGGATCACACTGTACTCCCGTCAGCGCAGTGAAAAGACAATGAAAGAGCGTCTTGCCAACGAAATTCTCGATGCGATCAACGGAAACGGCGGCGCATGCAAGAAGCGTGAAGAGACCCACAGAATGGCGGAAGCCAACAAGGCGTTTGCCCATTACAGATGGTAATGGGATTCCAGCCGTTTTCGTATGCAGAAACAGGATATACCGTTTTGGCTGCCTCCTGGTTTTGCTGTTAAGCTGTATTTCCGAAATATTTGGAGGTTTATCCGTTTATGGAAAGAGACGTATCTCTTGAAATGACTCGCAACATAGGGATTATGGCGCACATCGACGCCGGTAAGACGACCACGACCGAGCGTATCCTGTTTTACACCGGCATCAACCACAAAATCGGTGAGACGCATGAAGGCGCCGCCACCATGGACTGGATGGTGCAGGAGCAGGAAAGGGGTATCACCATTACCTCCGCTGCGACGACCGCTTACTGGAAAGGACACAGGCTCAACATCATCGACACTCCGGGGCACGTTGACTTCACGGTTGAAGTTCAGCGTTCCCTCCGTGTCCTCGATGGCTCTGTGACTGTTTTCTGCGCAAAAGGCGGCGTCGAGCCACAGTCTGAGACCGTTTGGCGCCAGGCTGACGATTACCGTGTTCCGAGAATGGCCTATGTCAACAAAATGGACATCATGGGCGCAGACTTTTATAACGTTGTGCAGATGATGCACGACCGTTTAAAATGCAACGCGCTCCCGATTCAGCTGCCGATCGGCGCTGAGGATGACTTTAAAGGCATTGTCGACTTAATTGAGATGAAAGCCTATGTGTATTACGACGACCTTGGAAAAGATATCCGCGAGGAAGAAATCCCGGCGGATCTCAAGGATAAGGCGGAGGAATACCATGCCGCACTGCTCGAGGCTGTTGCCGAGCAGGATGAAGAGCTGATGATGAAGTATCTGGAAGGCGAAGAGCTGACCATTGATGAAATCAAGGCTGCAATCCGTAAGGGCACCATTGACAACACGATTGTCCCGGTCACCTGCGGCACCTCTTACAAAAACAAAGGCGTGCAGAAACTGCTCGATGCAGTTGTCGATTACATGCCGTCCCCGCTTGATATCCCGCCGATCAAGGGCGTCAACCCTGAGACCGAAGAGGAGGAAGAGCGCCCGGCTGACGACAACAACCCATTCTCTGCGTTGGCCTTTAAAGTCGCAACCGACCCCTTTGTCGGAAAGCTCTGCTTTTTCCGCGTCTATTCCGGAATCGTCAAGGCGGGTTCGACGGTCTACAATGCGAACAAGGATAATAACGAGCGGATGGGCCGTATCCTTCAGATGCACTCCAACCACAGAAAGGATCTTGAGGAGTGCTACTGCGGTGATATCGCCGCGGCGGTCGGCCTGAAAAACACCACCACCGGCGACACCCTCTGCGACCCGAAGCATCCGATCATCCTTGAGTCAATGGAGTTCCCGGACCCGGTTATCCGCGTGGCAATCGAGCCGAAGACCAAAGCAGGCCAGGAGAAGATGGGCATTGCCCTCTCCAAGCTGGCTGAGGAAGACCCGACCTTCCGCACCTACACCGACGAGGAGACAGGGCAGACCATCATTGCCGGTATGGGCGAGCTGCACCTCGAAATCATCGTCGACCGTCTGCTCCGTGAGTTCAAGGTTGAGGCAAATGTCGGCAAGCCGCAGGTTGCTTATAAAGAGACCATGCGCAAGCCGGCTGATGTCGACCACAAATACGCCCGTCAGAGCGGTGGTAAAGGCCAGTATGGCCATGTTAAGATCAAAGTCGAGCCGAATGAATCCGGTAAGGGTTACGAGTTTATCAACGCGGTTGTCGGCGGTGCGATCCCGAAGGAGTATATCCCGGCTGTCGATGCCGGTATCCAGGGTGCAATGCAGGCCGGCGTACTCGCAGGGTATCCGGTTGTAGATTGTAAGGTCACCCTTTACGACGGTTCTTACCACGAGGTCGACTCCTCCGAAATGGCGTTTAAGATCGCCGGTTCCATGGCCTTTAAAGAGGCGATGAGAAAAGGTGATCCGGTCATTCTGGAGCCGATCATGAAGGTCACCGTCATTGTTCCGGAGGAGTATATGGGCGACGTAATCGGCGACCTGAACTCCCGCCGCGGACAGATTCAGGGGATGGAAGCCCGTCCGGGCGCGCAGCAGATCAATTCCTTTGTTCCGCTGTCCGAAATGTTCGGTTATGCGACCGACCTGCGCTCCAAAACACAGGGGCGCGGCCAGTATGTCATGGAGCCGAGCCACTATGTTGAAGTCCCGAAATCGATTGCCGAAGGAATTGTGTCCAGTCGTGCAAAAAAGAATGATTAGGGCTTGAATTATTTGGATTTTATTGTTAGAATAACTAATAATGAACGCTTTTAAAAAGAATCGCATTTAAGGAGGAAAATACAATGGCAAAGGCGAAATTCGAAAGAACGAAACCCCACGTTAACATTGGTACCATTGGCCACGTTGACCATGGTAAGACCACTTTGACCGCTGCGATCACCAAGGTTCTGAACCTCGCCGGTGATGCGGACTTTGTTGATTACGCGAATATCGATAAGGCTCCGGAAGAGAGAGAGCGTGGTATCACCATTAACACCGCTCACGTTGAGTATCAGACCGAAGCGCGTCACTATGCGCATGTTGACTGCCCCGGGCATGCCGACTACGTCAAGAACATGATCACCGGTGCTGCTCAGATGGACGGCGCGATCCTGGTTGTCTCCGCGGCTGACGGCCCGATGCCCCAGACCCGTGAGCACATCCTGCTCTCCCGTCAGGTTGGCGTTCCGTATATCGTTGTTTTCATGAACAAAGCCGATCAGGTTGATGATCCGGAGCTGCTTGAGCTGGTCGAGATGGAAATCCGTGACCTCCTCAACGAGTACGAGTTCCCGGGCGACGATACCCCGATCATCAAAGGCTCCGCTCTTCAGGTTCTCGAGAGCTCTGCAACCGATCCGAACGCGCCGGAATATGCCTGCATCCATGAGCTGATGGACGCTGTCGACAGCTACATTCCGACCCCGGAGCGTAAAGCCGACCTGCCGTTCCTGATGCCTGTTGAGGACGTCTTCACTATCACCGGCCGTGGTACTGTTGCGACTGGTAGAGTTGAGAGAGGCCAGCTCAACACCGGCGATGAGGTTGAGATCATCGGTTTGACCGAAGAGAGAGCGAAAACCACCGTTACCGGTATCGAGATGTTCCGCAAGATTCTCGATTACGCTGAGGCGGGCGACAACATCGGCGCTCTGCTCCGCGGTGTTCAGAGAAACGAGATCGAGCGTGGACAGGTTCTCTGCAAACCCGGCTCCATCAATCCGCATACGAAATTCAAAGGCCAGGTTTATGTCCTGAAAAAAGAAGAGGGTGGGCGTCATACCCCGTTCTTCAACAATTACCGTCCGCAGTTCTATTTCAGAACCACTGACGTTACCGGTGTTATCACCCTGCCGGAAGGCACCGAGATGTGCATGCCTGGCGATAACGTCACCATGGATGTTGAACTGATCACCCCGATCGCGATCGAAGAGGGTCTCCGTTTCGCTATCCGTGAAGGCGGCCGTACCGTTGGTTCCGGCGTTGTCACCGCGATCAATGGCTAATTCTTTCGAGTTGAAAAAGCTCCTGCAAGTTTGCAGGAGCTTTTTTCTGTCAAAGGAGCAGATATGCTGCAAATAATAAAATTTTCCGAGGGATCGATTTTCTGTTTTTAAAAAGGTTTGGTAAATTCCCCCAAAAAACAGCTTGAATTCCTATCACATCTGCCATTGACACCGCCTTCCAAATGGACTACAATGACGGCATAGGCAGTTTGTTACTGTCAAATCAATCAAGTAAGAGAAGGTGCACAACATGTCAGAAAAGTATAAAAACGTATTGATTACTGGGGGTGCGGGCCGTCTGGGACGCCGCGTCTATTATAATCTCTGCAAAGATTATAACTGCACGCTTTTTGATCAGGTGAGCCCGATGGAATCCACTAGGGAGGCTTGGGAGCCGAACTGGAAATATGCGACGTTCGTGAAAGGGAACCTGAACAACTATGGCGATTGCCTGCGCGCCGTTGCCACTGCGAAGGCTGACGTCATTCTCCACATCGGCGGCCTGCCCTTCCCCTCCGAGGTCATTCCCGGAACAAATTACAGACGGGCCCGTACAGAGCACGAAGACGATACCTTCCAGTCCAATATTGCGGGCACTTATTATCTGCTTGAAGCCGCTGCACGCCTGGGCGTGAAAAAGGTGATTTTGGCGGGTTCCTTCTTTGCGACCGGCATCGGCAATCGTATTTCGGGCAAGCCCTGGCCGATCGACAAGCTCCCGATCACCGAGGACTACGATTGCTGCCCCGAGGATTCCTACAGCCTCTCCAAGCTGGTTGACGAGCAGCTGTTAAAGGCTTATGCCAGCGCCTATGGGATGAAGACCGTTTCCTTCCGTTTGCAGGGGATCTCTTATCCGACCAACCCCCACGTCTCCCCGATCGAAATTCCGGTGATGGAGAAGTGCAAAGACGGTTTCTATGAGGGACACACCTGGCAGTATGTCGATTCCCGCGACGTTGCGAACGCCATGCGCCTTGCGATTGAGAAAGACCTCGAGAACGACTTCGAAGCGTTCAACATCATCACCGATAAACGGTATGAGGAATCCACCGCCGACTTTGCCAAAACCCACTGGCCGACGATCGCCGAAATGGCGAAGGACATCAAGGGGCCGGAGGATCGCGGACTCTTCAGCGACAAGAAGCTGCGGGATATGCTCGGCTATCATGAGCAGTATTCCTGGAGGCAGAGCGACGAGTATCCGGGCGAGGGGAAAAACGACCCGAACGATCAATAAAGGTTTTGCGCCTTTTAAAAACTGAAAAACCGGGGGATGGCTCTTTAAAGGCCATCTCCCGGTTTTGGTTTGTGTGGGAAGGACGACAAATGAATCAATATCCCAGCTCTTCGCCGACCAGAATCACCTTGATCCGGTCTTTTTTCCGCTGCATGGCGGAGACCACGTAGTTACAGCACATCCGCCCGGGGGAGCGGCAGCCTTCTGTCATGCCGGAGCCCGACCCCTGCGCGCAGGAGACGCACTCCCCTGTTTTTTCACAGGGCGTTTCGGTGTGGAGCCGGCATCCGTTGGCCGGAGCCGCTGTTTTCTTGACCCGGAGGATGGCCTCGTCCAGGCTGGGGACGAGCTTATTATATCCCGCGACGACGATGACCGATTTCGGCCCGAAAACGATTGCCGCCACCCGGTTCGAGTTCCCGTCGACATTGTAGAGCTCGCCGTTTTCCGTTATGGCGTTGGCGGAGGTCAAAAAGGTGTCCGCCCAAAAGGTTTTCCGGTAAATCTCCTGGATTTCCTCGGTGGAGATTCCAGGGCGGTCGCGGTCGAGGAACTGGTATTCCCCGGAGAGGAGCAGGTCACGGACGCCGCATTCCCGCAGCGTCATCGTTCCCCCGCAGGATACCGTTTCTCCCTTTTGGAGAAGGGAGAAAACGAGCTTGACAGCATCCTCCTTTGTCGGCACATAGTAGGGCTTCATGTTGTTTTTTTCCAGGTTCTTCATCGTCTTTTGGATGCGAAGCTCCATGACTTTTTTGCAGTTTTCATCCATTGTAAGGGCTCCTTTCAGGTTGTTTTGCGGCTTTGATAAAAGAAAAGCAGAAGCTTTTCAATCAGGCAGTTAAGAACGGGACAGCGATTTTTAAGTCCGGATGGACAGTTCGAATCCAGCATAACAGGAAAACGTGAAAAGATCAACCATAAATAGCTGTCATCGATAGAGCTCCCGTCTGATTTTTCGCATCTCCCGCCAGACGTTGTCGCCATAATTGCTCAGCAAAACGGAAATGATATGGTTGTTCGGGTTGTATTCGGAGAGAAAGCTCACGCCGGGGTCACATCCCTGAAAATAAGGGATGCTGCCTTGCCGCTCGTCCTCGATGATCCAGACACCATAACCGTAATAGCCCTCCTCGGGGTCTGCGCCGTCTCCGCTCTGCCTGCTCAGCATCTCGGATGTCAATTCTTTAGAAAAAAATTTGCAGTGGATCAGCCCCTCCCAAAAGCGGATGACATCCGACGCGGTGGTGAAAGCCCCGCCCGCGCCGGTCCCTTTTGCATCGACGCTGTAGATGTTCGTCCGGAAACCGCCTGTTTCTTCAGAATGAATATAATGGTTTGCGGTATTGGCCGGGAGCCTGTCCAGTTCATAGTAGCCGGTTGAAACCATCCCGCAGGGGTCAAAGAACTGCTCTTTCAGATATTGGTCGAAGGCGGTTCCGGATATTTTTTCAATGACCGCCGCAAGGAGGACATACCCTGAATTGTTGTAGCAGAAGCATTCCCCCTTCGGATAAGCCATCGGCTTTTCTATGAAAAGCGGGAAGAGATCGGAGTTGCGCCGGATCTTATAGTTGGGAAAATCCCTCCAGAGTTCTTCGTAGTCATCCATGACGCTTTCGTCAAAATAATCCGGAACGCCGGAGGTGTGGGTCAGCAGCTGCCTGACGGTCACGTCCGGATCGATCTGATGCAGGTTGATGTCAAGGAGCGTTCCAAGCGTGCTTTCAAACGACAGTTTCCCGCGGTCGATCAGCTGTAATATCGCGGCGGCGACAAAGGCTTTCCCGGCTGAAGCGGTTGCAAATTTCGTGTCCAGGGTATTCGGAATCCGGTTGGGCAGGTCGGCAAAGCCGCCGGCCCGGTTGCAGAGAACCGTTCCATCCTGAACGATGAATACGACTCCTCTGAAATCTTTGTCGATGAGACTGCTGCACTCCATAGTTCTTTCCTCCATAAAAAAGATGAGACAGGCGGGCGGGTTTTGAACCGGTCATCCCCTCAAACCGACCGGTTGTCGTGATTCAGTTGAAATTCGGCTGTGATTTTTTTATGATAGTTTTGCGAGGAGGCGATGATCCAATGCGAATCGAAATTCAGATCGACAGCTCATGCACCGAGCCGAAGATCGTGATCATGACAGCGTCGATGACGGAAGAGGTCGGCCGTATCGTAAAAAGACTGTCCGATGACCTTCCCCGGATTATTACGGGGAGCAGAGGCGATGCAGTCGAGGTGCTGGAGCAGGCTGATTTGATCCATCTCTATGCGAATGCGGGGAAGGTCTTCGCCGTGACCGGGCAGGGGGAATACCGAGTCCGCCTCAGGCTCTACGAACTGGAAGAACGGCTCGATCCAAACAGCTTTGTCCGGATTTCGAATTCCGAAATCATCAACTTGAAAAAGGTCAAAAGCTTCGACCTGAGCTTTACAGGAACCATCTGCGTGAAATTGTCAAACGGCACGGTTACCTATGTTTCACGGCGGTATGTCTCTAAAATCAGGCAGATATTGGGAAGGTGAGGGGAAGATGATGAAAAAGCAGATTGTTTTGCGCGGCGTTCTCGGCATCCCGGTGGGGATCACAATCGGCTGCCTGATTACAATCGTTGTTTCGCTCGGCTGGGGACAGGGATATTATTCGCCCTGCGTGCCGGAACTTGCCGACATGATGGGGAACGAAATCAATGCGGTCGTTTTACAGACGCTTCTCTGCGCGCTGCTGGGCGCGGCTTTCGGGGCGTGCTCCGTTATATGGGAGATCGAAAGCTGGAGCATTGTCAAGCAGACGGGAATTTATTTCCTGATTATTTCGGTCGTGATGCTGCCGACCGCCTATTTTCTGTACTGGATGGAGCACAGCGTTGCGGGGCTTCTCAGCTATTTCGGGATTTTTGCCGGAATCTTCATTGTGATCTGGCTTACACAGTATTTGATCGTGATGCGCAAGGTCAAAAAGCTGAATGCGAAGATCACAAAAAAGAGGGAAGAATAAAATCGTTTTAAGACTCCGTTTTCTTACGCCCGGATTTCTCCCGGTTGACTAAAATGATCCCGGCGCAGGCCAAAGCCAGGGCAAATAAGATGTTGACGCTGAAGCCCTGATCGGGCAGGAAGAGAACCGAAAGGACGCTCCCGAAAACGGGGGTGAGGAAGTTGAAAACGCTGATCTTCCCTACAGGGTTGTACCGAAGCAGGGTGGCCCAGAGGACAAATGCGACCGAGGAGAGGAGCGCCAGGTACAAAAAGAGGGCCAGCGCCTCCCAGGTCGGGATGGCGATATGCCCGCCGCAGAGGAGCCCGATTGCGATCAAAGCCGCGCCGCCGATCATCAGCTGGTAGGCGGTAATCGTCGCAGGTTCGCCTTTAGAAGCCACATTTTTGCTGACGAGAGAACCCAGCGCAAAGGCGAGCGCCGAGAGGAGAACGCACCCTTCCCCCAGAAAGGAAAAGCCCTCCAGCCCGCCCCCCAGGTTGACGAGAACCACGCCGCCAAAGCCCAGCAGGCAGCCGACTGCTTTTTGCAGGGTGATCTTGTCGTCCCGATAGACGAAATGGGCGAGGATGACGATCATAAAGGTTGAGGTGGCGCTCAGGATTGAGCCTTTGACCCCGGTGGTGTAGCTCAACCCAATATAGAAAAAGATATATTGCAAGGAGGTTTGAATCAGCCCGATCAGGGTAATCCCGCCGATGTTCTTCCGGGTGGGATGAACCCATCTCCGGCCGGAAACGACGGCAAAGGCCAGGGTGAAAACGCCTGCCAGCCCAAACCGGCAGCCCGCAAAAAGGATTTTGGAGGGCAGGTCGTCGGTGGCGATCCGCAGCAGCTCGTAGCCGAGCTTCACGCCGGGGAAGGCGCTTCCCCAGAGCAGGGTACACAAAGCGGCGATGAGAAAAATGCTGAGTGGCTTTTTAAAAAACGATTCTGTCTGCAAGGCGTCCGCTCCATTCATTAAAATCGACTCTCATTGATTATGAGGATGGGAAAGAACCGTGTGAATCGATTCTCATTTTTATCATTATATCGTTTTTTGGAGGGAAAGACAAGTCGGAGAAAGTTTAGCATATCCCACGTGAAAGGGCAGATACTATCCCTGAGGTGAAAGAGATGAGACAGGACAGACAGCTGTTGAATAAGATTTATCAAGACACCAAGATGGGGGAGGAAAATATCAACGTCCTTCTGAAATCGGTTGGAAATACCAAGCTGAGGAGCGATCTGATTACCCAGATGGAAGGATATGCAACGCTCAACGTCAAGGCGAAGAAGCAGATCTATGAGAACCGCGAAAATCCGGTGGAAGAATCCTTCTGGACCAAATTGATGGCGGGCGGGATGATCCGGGTCAATGCGGCGATGGCTTCCACCCCGGACAAAATCGCACGGATGATGATCGAGGGGAGCACGATGGGAATCGTGGAGGCAAAAAAAGCACTCAACCGCTGCAAAAGCGCCTCCCGCCCGGTGAGAAAACTCGCCGGCGAGGTCATCACCTTTGAGCAGAACAACATTGAAAGGCTCAAAGAATACCTTTGACCGCCGAAAACCCGCCCGGGCAATGACTTGGGCGGGTTTTCAGTTGCATTTTACCGAGAGTGTGGTATCATAAATTGATAGAGAGCAGGAGAGAGCGCACTTGAGAGAATACAGGCGCTTTTTGTACTGCTGAGACCGCTTTTCGCGGCCAGTCCGTGTGGAGCGGTCTGAAAAACAAAAAGAAAGGAATGGCGCCGGTGAAAAAACGGCACCGTATGGCGGTTCAAATGCATCAGGAGATTGTGAGGCAGGTGCGCCAGGCGGCGGAAGAGCTGCTGGCTCTGACTTCCTGCCGGGAGCGCGATATCTTTGTGGTAGGCTGTTCCTCCAGTGAAATCCTCGGGGAGAAGATCGGCACTCATTCGAGCGAAGAGGCGGCGAAGGCGGTGCTGGATGGGATTTATCCGCTTTTGAAAGAGCGGGGAATCTACCTTGCGGCGCAGTGCTGCGAGCATCTCAACCGGGCGCTGATCCTGGAGCGGGAGGCGGCGGAATACTACCGTCTGCCCGTCTGCAACGTTCAGCCTCAGCCGAAGGCGGGGGGATCCTTCGCCACGGCGGCTTATGCAGCTTTTTCCGATCCGGCTGCGGTGGAAGCAGTGGAAGCGGCAGCGGGGATGGATATCGGCGACACCCTGATCGGGATGCATCTCCGTCCGGTGGCGGTTCCCGTCCGGCTGTCGGTGAAAAAAATCGGGGAGGCAAACCTCGTCTGTGCCCGCACCCGCCCCAAATTCATCGGCGGGGAGCGCGCGCATTACCGCCCGGAGCTGCTGTGAGGAGGAAACACGGATGAAGATAGCAATCGTCACCGGGGCGTCCTCGGGGATTGGGCGGCAGCTTGCCCTCAGAGCGGCGAAAGAATCCATCGATGAACTCTGGGTGGTCGCCCGCCGGGAGGATCGTTTAAAAGAGCTGCAAGCGCTGATCCCGATTCCGGTCCGCCCGTTTGCCCTGGACTTGGAGCGGCGGGAAAGCGTGGAATGCCTTGAGCGGGCGCTCAAAAAGGAGAAGCCGGCGGTCACGCTGCTGGTAAACGCCGCCGGATTTTGTAAATTCGGCAAGACAGCGGAACAGTCCAAAAAGGAGATTTTGGGGATGCTCGTCCTGAATGTCACGGCCCTGACTCTCATCACCCAGGCGGTTCTCCCGTTTATGAGGCGGGGCGGGCGGATTGTCCAGATCGCTTCGACCGCTGCATTTCAGCCTTTGCCGGGGATGAACGTTTACGCCGCATCCAAGGCCTATGTTCTGCATTATTCCCGGGCCCTGAACCGGGAGCTGAAACCGCGCGGGATCACCGTGACGGCGGTCTGCCCCGGCTGGACGAGGACGGAATTTTTCGACGTGGCAAAACGGACGGAGAACCCCCGCGAGGTGAGCCGTTTTCCGCTGATGTCCCGCGCGGAGGACGTGGCCCGCACGGCGCTGAAGGACAGCCGGCACGGAAAAGACGTCTCGACCTGCGGCCTGCACAACAGGATCCACCGGCTCGGCGCGAAGCTGCTTCCCCACCGGCTCATCATGGCGGGATGGGAAAGGATGAAAAACTGACGGACTGGGAACGGCATGATAACCGATGCTGCTTTCGAATGGTCGCTGCACAGCGAAAATGAATGGGAAATAGGATGGGACTGTTCTTCAGCAGATGGAGAATCCTGTCAGCTGTTAAGGTAGGAAGGCCGGCGTCTTTTTGACGCCGGCCTTCTTTGTTGTATAGTAAAACCACGCGATAGTCGCGTGGTTCAAAAAAGGTTAACCGATGAG
>CAZSIV010000011.1:0-67285 GCA_964607135.1 uncultured Oscillospiraceae bacterium
GGTCAGGTTGTTATTGCCGAAGGCAACAAGGTTCTGGGGCACCCGTTCGAAATCTCTGATTTCGCTAACGGGTCAGGTTCTTATTATACCACAAAAAAACCGGCCGGGGAATTCCCCGGCCGGTCCTTTTATTTGGATGAAGCTGCGGTCAGACGAGGCGGCAGGCCCTCTTCAGGGTGTCGACCAGCTCGAAGAGCCAGTCCTTGATCTCCTCCGTGTTCGGGTTCTCCATCCGCCGGTAGGCCGCAACTCTCGCGGTCGGCGGGTAGTTCATCGGCACGAGCTCCCCTGCTTCCAGGATGTTCGCCGCGTATTCGCAGAGCTCCAATGTATCCTCCAGCTCCTTCTTCCCGTCGGTGCAGCGGTTGCGCCGGGTGTTCTCCATCAGCATATTCACGCGTTTGAGCAGTTCGGTGACGTAGTCCTCCTGGTTGACGTCCACCCGGATGATCCCCTCGTCCCGCTTGCGGTAGAAGCCGAAGAGCGCCGCAACGATCGACGGGTCGCGGATGGTGCCGTCGGGGTAGAAAATTCCATGCGCACGATTCCACATCCCGTCGCCGATCATCAGCTCAAAGATGTACCATCCCATGTTGTATTCTTCGAGCATCTCCAGCGTCATATCATAGGGATTTCCCCGGCAGAGGCAGCAGGTCTCGTTGTTGAGGACAGGCTTGTTGTACTTTTTGCCGAGCGCGACCGCCCGGTCGAAAATGTTCCGCATCCGTCCCCGGGTGGCGGAATAATCGTGGAAGACGATGACGTCGACCAGATCGGCGGTGCCGGAGGGCTCCGTCTCGAAAATAAAGGTATTGCCCACGCCGATGTCGTGATCCGGGTCCTTCGCTTTGACGTATTTGCAGAAGTGCCGGATGATTTCCCAGATTTTCTCCTGCTTTTCCCGCAGCTCATCCATATTGGGGCGTTCGCTGAAGGTCTCGAGGTACTCCGGCTCGTCGTCGTACCAGGTGACGAAATCGTCGTTGTAGCCCGGCTCATTGGAAATATCCCAGAACAGAAGGCCGGGCTCGTTTCCAACCGCGTCATAGATATCGTCAAAGTAGCGCTCTCCCAGCACCCAGCTCGATTTGTCTTCTACCGATTTCGGCAGCGGGAGCAGGCCGCCCTCCTGCGCAGGCGGGTAGTTGACGTCCTCCGGCAGAAAGCAGAACCCGCCGAACCGCCCGGAAAAAATGATCGGGCTCGTCGAAATCCCGTGCTTCCAGGCGGTCTGGACGAGATCCTTCAGGTTCTTTAAAAACAGCTCTTTGTTCCGCGCGTAGTCCACATACCGCAGAAAGATCCGGGCGCTGTTGAGATGGATGCTCTCCGCATACCCCATCTCCCGGTCGACCGTGTCGTGGTCGTAGGCTTCGGTCATTCGGTCCTTTCCGGAAATGCTGCTTTGAATATAGTTGAATCCTCTGATCTTCGAATAATCCACTGTTTTTTTCATAAAATCTTCCTTTCTGTTGAGGTGTGATTCAACAATAGAGCATTCCCTTTGCTATTTCAAGCTCAACCTGAAAATAACACATAAAATCGGAATTATATCAAGGTGTTTCCTGAGCGAACCCCCTTGCCTTTTTTGACAAAATCACATAACATAAAATTCGTGACTCTTATGGTTCCTTTAACAATCTGGCTTTCATCATAAAAAATAATAGTACAGGGGTTTTAGCAAATGCACGTTTCGTTCAAAAAAAGGATTTCGCGGACGGCACTGGGGGACGACAGGAACAAAAATCTTTACCTTTTTGCGGCGGAGGGCGCCTTTTTTGCGGCAGTTACCTCCTTGGGGAACAACACCAACAACCTGTTTCTGACCCGGCTCGGCGCCAGCGACTATCAGCTCAGCCTGATGACCATGCTGGCCCAGGTGCTGAGCATGGTCTGTCTGGTGCCCCTTGCGATTTTTACCGACCGGCTGAAAAACAAACGAAGTATGGTGACTCTCCTTCTGGTCTTTATCGGCGCCTGTTATCTCTGCGGAGCGGCCGTCCCCTTTTTGGGGAGCGCTGCCCTTTACCCGATGATCGTCTTTATCGGGCTGGCCGTCGGCGGAGTGGAGCTCTGCACCTCGACCTGGCAGGCCTTTTTTGCCGACGCGACCCTGCCGGATGAACGCAACCGCCTTTTTGCGGCGCGCAACCAGACCATGTTCATCATCAACATCTGTTTCCCTCTTCTGGCCGGATTGATCCTGACCTCACAGCCCGACAAAGGGGCGCAGATCGCCACCCATCAGATTTATTACTGCCTGATTGCAGCATCTGCCGCCTGCAACATCTGGATGCTCAGCCGGATCTCCGGCGGGGCGGCGAAGGTGCAGTCGGGCAAGAGCTTCCGGGATTTCGGGGATGCGATCAAATCCCTTGCAAAAAACAAGCGGTTTCTGTTTTTTGCGGCGGTTGCCTTCCTTTTTTACACCACCTGGAAGCTGGACGGAACGTTATTTTACTTAGGGCAGGTCAAATATGTGGGCCTTTCCGACTTTTGGTATACCTTCTCAAACGTCTGCTGCGGGATTGCGCAGTTTGTTTCGATCCGTTTCTGGGCGAGGCGGAACGAGAAGATGGGGGTTCGCTTCAGCCTGATCTTCGGGGCGGTGGGGCTCGTTTTCTCCCCGCTTTGCATCATTGTCCCCCTCCAGCTTGAGGGGGCGGCGCGGCTGGCGACTCATCTGGCCCTCCGGTGCCTCTCCGACCTGACCTTTGCGACGGTGACGCTGAACGTCCTACAGAATCTGCTTCAAGTGATCGGGGAGAAAAACCGCGCCCTTTCGATCGCCGCCTATACGACGCTGATCGCCCTGACCTCGGCTGTCTCACCGATGATCGGCGTCTCGATCTACACCGCTCTGGGGGCAAACCAGTCCGCAATCGTTTTCACCTTCTTAATCATCCTCGGGCTCCGACTGCTCTCAGTTGGGGCGCTCTCCTTCCGGTGGTGGATTCTGCGGAAGGAGCCAAAATAGCCGAACGGCTGCCGGTACGGAAAAAAGAGGTGCGGACTTGAACGGAAAGGAGTTTTATGATGAAAATAAAGAAAAACCCGGTCATTGAATCCGATTATCCGGATCCGGATATCATCCGGGTGGGCGATACATATTATATGGCCAGTACGACGATGCACTACATGCCAGGCTGTGATATTCTGAGGTCGTATGACCTGATGAACTGGGAACTGATCGCCCACGCTTACGACACGCTGGAGCAAACGCCGGGCCATGCGCTCGAAGGGGACGAGCAGATTTACGGACAGGGGATGTGGGCCCCTTCTCTGCGGTATCATCAGGGGACTTTTTACATTACCTTTACCGGGAACGACACCCATAAAACCTATCTTCTCACCGCAAAAAGTCCGGAGGGTCCCTGGGAACAGAGAACGATCGAGGGGTTTTACTACGACAACAGCCTGTTCTTTGACGACGACGGGCGGGTTTATATTGTCCACGGGCAGAAGACGCTTTGGATCACCGAGCTGGATACAGAGTTAAAAGGTCCGAAAGCAGGCGGCCTGAACCGGATCGTCGCGCAGGATCAGGACGATGCGCTTCTGGGCTATGAGGGCTCCCACCTGCAAAAGCATGCGGGGCGGTATTATCTTTTCACCTGCCATATGCTGCCGGAGGACGGCGGGAGGAAGACCGAGGTCTGCTTTGCCGCCGATTCTTTGGATGGCGAGTTCAAGGGAAGATGCGTCATCAACGACGACATGGACTATCATGACCTGGGCGTCGCGCAGGGGGGGATGATCGACACCCCCGACGGCGAGTGGTTCCTCTTCATGTTCCAGGACAGGGGAGCGCTCGGACGGGCGCCGGTGCTGATCCCGATGCGGTTTGAGGACGGATTCCCCGCAATCGGCGGAGACGGAAGGGTTCCGACCGCCGTCTCGGCTCCGAGCACAAGGCCGGATCATTGTTACGCGCCGTTAAACGGGGACGACGATTTTCTCTACCAGGCGGAACCTGACGGCAAAGTTCGTCTCAAGCTGTTCTGGCAGTTCAATCACAACCCGCACGACGATTTTTGGTCGGTCACTGAGCGGGAGGGAGCGCTCCGGCTCCGTTCGGGGAAGCTTTGCCGCAGCCTGCCCCACGCCTGGAATATTTTGACGCAGCGGGCGACAGGCCCAAAATGCGCCGCGGAGGTTACGGTGGACGGCTCCGCCCTCAAGGATGGGGATTATGCCGGGATCAGCGCCTTTCAGGGGTGCTACGGCGCCATCGCTTTGACAAAAGAGGGCGGGAACTGCTTCTTAGTTATGTTTGGAAAGCCTGCAAAGGACGAAACGGTTTTCGCCGATTCGGATTTTCTGGACGCAGCGGTGGAATACGCGCGGATTCCCGTCTGCTCCCCGGTGGTTCGGTTCAAGGCCTGCCTCGATTTTACCGATAAAAAAGATGAAGCCGTGTTTTATTATCAAGACGGCGGCCGTTGGATTCCCCTTGGAATCCAGCAGAAGCTTTACTTTAAAATGGATCATTTTACCGGCTGCCGGTTTGGGCTGTTTGAATTTTCAGTCAGAGAGACAGGCGGGTACGCCGACTTTTTAAAATTTCGGTTTGTGCCGGATGGAGAGTGACGGGAGCCGCCGCTCCCTGTTTTAATCGTTTGAATGGAATGTAACGGAGGTGCTTGAATGGGTTTTAAAAAATTTATCGGCGACAAAAGCTTTTATAAAACTGTCTTTGCGATTACGATCCCCATCCTTTTGCAGAACTTTATCACCAACTTTGTCAACATGGTAGACAACATCATGGTCGGCAGCATCGGGACGGAGCAGATGTCTGGCGTCTCGATTGTCAACCAACTGATCTTCATCTTCAATATCACCATCTTCGGCGCGGTCAGCGGCGCGGGGATCTTTACGGCGCAGTACTACGGGAAAGAGGATCTCGAAGGGGTGCGGCATACCGTCCGGTTCAAGCTGGCGGTCTGTGCGGCGGTCAGCGCCGTCACGGTGGCGCTCCTCCTCTTATTCGGGGAGCCGCTCATCAACCTTTTTCTCCACGACGGGAGCTACGACTGCGACCTCGGGCAGACGCTGATCTACGGGCAGGAGTACCTGCTGATCATGTTGCTGGGACTGCTGCCGAGCGCTCTCACGAATGTTTATGCGAGCACCCTCCGCGAAACGGGCGAGACCTTTGTCCCAATGGTGTTCAGCTTTATCGCGGTCGGGATCAACTGCCTGTTCAACTACTTCCTGATCTTCGGCGTCTGGGGCTTCCCGGAGCTCGGCGTCGTCGGCGCGGCGATTGCGACAGTCATGGCCCGCGTTTTCGAGTGTGTGGGGATTATCTGGTACGCGATGGCCAAACGCCGCAAATACCCCTTCTTCATGAAGCTTTACCGCCATTTTTCCATCCCGCGGGAGCTTTTTATGAGGATCCTCAAAAAGGGGATGCCGCTGCTGGTCAACGAGTGCCTTTGGGCGATTGGGATGTCCCTTTTGAGCATGAGCTACAGCATGCACGGGCTTGCGGTCGTAGCGGGCTACAGCATTTCCTCGACCGTTACCAACCTCTTTAATATGGTCTTCATGGCCTTTGGGACGAGCATCGGGATCGTCGTCGGCCAGCTGCTCGGGGCGGGAAAATTTGAAGAGGCGGTCGATATCGACCGAAAGATGATCGCCCTCGCGGTCTTTATCAGCGTGCTGGTCGGAGTGGTCGTCTTTATTGCGGGCGGCTATTTCCCGCAGCTGTACAACACCACGGAGGAGTCAAAGGAGTACGCCGTTTACTTTATCCGGGTTTCTTCCTGCTTCATGCCGCTGGTCTCGTTTATGCACGCGACCTACTTTACCCTGCGCAGCGGCGGCAAGGTCTGGATTACCTTCCTGTTCGACAGCGTCTTTATCCTCTGCCTGAACGTCCCCATCGCATTCCTCCTTTTCTCTGTTTTTCATCTGTCCATCTGGGTCATCTTCCCGATCATTCTGGCGATGGATTTCCTCAAATGCATCCTCGGCTTTATCCTGATTAAACGGCGCGCGTGGGTCAACAACCTCGTCGGTCAGCGGGAGCCGGAAGCTGAAAATACATAAAATTGGTTAGGACGAAAAAGTCGTCGGTTTTTGTATATAGAAAATCACTGGCTAGGCCAGTGATCCAAAAGAGCCTAAGGCGATGAGGATGACAAAATAACTCCCTTTGCTACAATAAAAGGTACGGTTTGCCAGGTGCAGTGTAAATAACAAAGGGAGGTCATTCAGATGGGACTAAATGATATAAACAGTTTATCGCATACGAAGTGGAATTGTAAATACCATGCGTATCACTGAAAATAGGCATCCTTCAGGCAGACAAAACGGTGACAAACCCGTTTTCTTCACGGCCTGCTCTTGCATATTATCCGCTTTGGGAAACAGGGGAGCTTCTTATTTTGAAAATACCACCGTCTGGCTCCCGAGTTCACGGTAGCGCCGTTCCACCAGCGCTCGGGGATAGACTGTCCCGCCGCTGGAGGAGTCGGGATCGTTAAAGTAATAATGCTCGTCGTCATAACCGATCAGCACCAGACAGTGTTCCCCGAGCTTCCAAATGAACAGCTCGTTTGTCCCGTTGATCTTCCAGGAAGCCCCCTCTCCGGAAGCTTTCATTCCTCTTGTCGCCCAGACCAAAAGCGGGCGGCCGCTTTTGATGTTTTCTTCGGCAAGGGCGGAAAGCTCCCGGCCGCTGACAGCTTCTGCGTGAATCCCCGTCCGTCCTTCCAATTTTTGAACCGCGTCGGCGATGACCGGCGCGTAACAGCCGAAGCTTTTCGAGGAATAGGGGCTCCCGATAAAGCATTCCGCCGGGCTCGGGCCGTAAGTCACTCCATTGGATACGGTGAGGCTCCCCCTGTCGAGATATCCGTCGATGAACTCGTCGGCCGTGATTTCAGCGCCGAGATAGCGCAGCGCCATCACAGCGCTTATGCTCTCGCAGCCGGAAGGATACCGTTCTCCTTGCGGCAGGTGAGGGACATTTAAAAGAACGCGGTTTGACCTTTGCGGGTCGGCCGCCGGGACAGAGGCCCTCGTCCGGGCGGGGCTCGGATCTGAGACAGAATTTGAATCTGGGGCAGGGTGTCTCAAAGTCCTGTCGGCAGCTTTCAAAACCAGGCCGACGCTGATCGTCAGGCAGGCGGCGGCAAAAATCATCAAACCCCATTTGACCCATCCTCTCAGCTTCATAAAAAAACCTCTTTTCTTGTTTTTGCATATTTTATCACCAAAAAAGAAGAAAAGGGGGAATGTTCAGAAAAGCTAAGAGGGACGCAAGTAAAAAATAAGAATTTTAAAAAAGGGTTAAGATTTGGTCTTGAAATTGGGCTTTACGGGGAAGCTGCCCTTTGGGGAAAGCAAAGAAGGAGCGGCCTTGGAACACAAAACCCTCAGGCCTGGTTTTTCTGTTTCCCCCCTCAAATAGGCCGACAATGCGTCCCCCAAAAAGCTCTTCATTTAAATGGTGAATTATTACCGCTTCAAGGGCTCTAAAAGGCCGGGAGACGGCGTCTGATGAACGAAAAAGAGGACTCCATTCCATAGGTTCAGCGGCAAAAAGAAAAGCAGGCACACCTTTTGGTGTGCCTGCCCTCTTTTGAGACGGGGGGCAGTTTACCCCCGCTCCGGTTCTAAACTCATGCGGTTTTACCCAAAAACAACGTGCTGTCCGACTTACTGGAGCAGCTGCAGGACGCCCTGCGGGATCTGATTGGCCTGAGCAAGCATAGCCTGAGCAGACTGAATCAGGATGTTGTTCTTGGTGTAAGCCATCATCTCTTCCGCTACGTCGGTATCGCGGATGCTGGACTCGGCGTCGGTGATGTTCTCCTGCATGACGGAGAGGTTGTTGGCGGTGTGCTCCAGACGGTTCTGGGTCGCGCCCAGGTCGCCGCGGATGGAGGATACCGTGTTGATGGCGTTCTTGATTTTCGCAATCGCAGCCTGAGCACCGCCCTGATCGGAAATCTTGATACCGTCAATGCCCAGTGCGTCGCAGTGAATATCGCCGATGGAGACCTTCAGCTGGTTGAAGCTCTCGGCAGTGTCGCCGATCTGGAGGGTCAGACCTTTACCTTCCACTTTCTTACCGCTGAGGCTCAGACGGATGCCGTTAGTCGCGCCAGCGCCTGTGGCTGCGCCGGCAGCAGGATTCAACGTCGTCTCATCGACGCCGGCAGTTACATTCAACCCAGTGACGTCTGCGATCTTTTTGATGTTCTGTGCAAAGTTGCTGTTAGCGGTATCTGCAGCACCTCCAACGGCGGGAGCGCCGGCAGGAGTGCCGCCCATCAGGCCGCCGATACCGCCTACCAGAACAGTGACGTCTTCGCCGAGGCCTTGAACCGCACGGAGATAACTCGTATTTTTCGTTGCATCTTCAGTGGTCTTGTTGGGATCCATGTCATTCGCCAGAATGACAAATTTGTGGCCGTTGATGGTGAACAGTGCATCTTCCAGGTTGTTGCCGTTGTATTCGGTAAGGTCAGCCGCTTTAATTTCGATGCCTTCATTCAAACCGGCCGTAGCTTTGACGCCGAGGGATTTGATCTTAGTAGCATCCGCCTCAGCGGGGGCAGCTGCATAAGCTTTCTTTGTGCCGTCTGCGCCTTCGACCGTCATGTCGAAACTGCGCACGACACGCCCGGTAGCGCCCGGTTCCAAAGCTTCCAGCTTTATTTTCTTGCCATTGGCAGAAACGGCGAATTCATTGGCGAGATCCGTTTCTTTTAAAGCTGCTACAACAGCGCTTACTACTTCGGTGTCGGCTACGACGCCGTCAGCCGCCAAAGTCGCATAGGTCGTCTTGCCGTCCAGGGAGGTCAGTTTGTTCTTTCCAGCACCTTCACTGGTATCCACTTTGAGCTTAATGGAAGTAGAAGTGCCGTCGTCAAAGCCGATATTAAAGGTCAGGACATCGCCGTCCTCTGCTTTCGAAGCGGTTGCACCATAGGGGCCCATATCCTGCAGTGTCTCATATGTGGCCTTGCTGCCCACAGATTTATAGGTGAGTGCACCGGTTACATCGATTTTGTCTACAACCTGCTCGGCTGCCAATGAGCCGTCCAGCAGCTTGATGCCGTTGAAGTTCGCAGAGTCGGAGATACGGTTGATCTCCGCAGAGAGCTGATCCAGTTCCTTCTGCAGATTCAGACGGTCAACCTCGTTGTCGTATGTACCGTTGGCGGACTGGGTCGCCAGGTAAACCATACGGTTTAACATATCCTGAACTTCCTGCATCGCGCCCTCAGCGGTCTGGACAAGGGAGATACCGTCTTTTACGTTCTTCTGAGCGGCGTTCAAACCGGTGATCTGAGCGCGCATTTTCTCAGAAATCGCAAGACCCGCAGCGTCGTCGCCGGCACGGTTGATCTTGTAGCCGGAAGACAGCTTCTCAAGGTTGGACTTCATTGCGCTGACATTGCTGTTGTAGTTACGGTAGGCGTTCATCGCCATAATGTTGTGTTGGATTCGCATAATTTTTGACTCCTTTCAGGTCTGTTTTTTATGTGCCCCGGAGCATCCTTTTACCGAAGCACAGGTTGTTTCACGCTTTCCGGTTTGCCCGCCGTGGCCTTGGGCGCGGCAATCGTCCGGCGCAGGTGATTTATTTCCACCGGCTCGTCAGCCGGGAGAAATCAAAGGTTAAACCGCCGTTCCGGCAGGCCGGACGGCTTCGCCGCCCTCCTGCGGCGCGGGGAAGATGATGCCGAGCTTTTCACGCAGAAGCTCTGTCTGCGGGCTGTTTTCCATCTGTGCGAGAATCTGGCGGAGCTCGGCCAGCGCTTCCTTTTTTTTGTGGTTCCAGGGAAGCTGCCTGATATACTGTGAAGAGACGTTCCGCACGCAGCCGGGCCGTTTTCCGCCCTCCCGCTCGAGCACCTCGCCCCGTATAATGGGAACATCCCGGGGCGCGTTGATAATCAGATGGATGCGGTCGCCGCTCAAACGGTCGAACTGTACCACCACATCCTGGCCGATCGTGAAATATTCGCCGGCCCTCATCGAAATACAGAGCATCGTCAAGTCTCCTTAATATGGTTTTCTTCGGCGCGTCCTCCTGACTGCGCCCCATTGCACAAAAATAATACTGTGCTGAGTGGACTTCCCCGGAAGGGGATTCAGGCGCCGCCCGTTTTCACAGGGAGCCCTCTTTTATTCTCACCTGACGGCCCTGGGAAATGCTGATTTCACCGTCAAAAACCGTTTTGCCGGTCAAATCAGCGTTTCCCCGCCGCGCGCATGAGCGTTCCCCGGCGTCCCGACCGGGTAGACCGGCAGAACCGGTCGCTGATTCCGAACGAATTGATTTGATATAAATAACCGTATAGCTTATATTGTTACCTTGGCCGGGGCTTGCTTTGCCCAAGGGTTCAGGCGGCGCCTTCGCATACCGCCGTGAGGCCGAGATCGCGGATGTTTTTTGCTGCGTTGGTCTCCCGTGCGAGAACTGCGCCGCAGGAGGGACAAAGCCAGCTTTTTTCGCGGGAGCTCAAGCCTTCGTTTATCATGCCGCAGGCATTGCAGGTCTTTGCTACAGGGGCATATCGGTCCACTGCGATCAGCAGTTTTCCCTGTCGTTCCAGCTTGTATTTGAGACAGTCGCGGAACCGCCCGAAGCCGGACGCTGAAATGTTTCCCTGCCTGAACTTCTGCGACAGCTCCCTAAGGTCGGTTTCCCTCACGCAGACTGCATCCCAGGCGTTGGCTATCCGCCTGCTTTCCTTGTGAATGAAGTCCTTCCGCTGATTGGAGAGGTGTTCGTGCAGAAGCCGGATTTTTTGCAGCTGTTTTTCATAATGTTTGGAGCCGCAGATCATCCGGGAGAGCTTTTGCTGCATCCGGGAAAGCTTTTCCTGTGACTTCGCGAGTTCGGGCAGCCTTGGGCTTGTTCCCTCACTGTCCACATAAAAGCGGGTCGGCGAGAAGTTCAGTCCTATCGTTCTCTCCGAAGCGGGGACGATCTTTTCCGGAACGGTCGTTTCATAGCCGAAAGCGACGGAACAAAAATATTTCCCGGATTTCGTCCGGCTGATCGTGACAAACCGCAGCGACCACTCATGCGGTGGAGTTCGATGAACCTTGGCTTTCACGAATCCCAGCTTCGGCATCTGGATCCCGTCCGCTGCAAGCCGAACCGAAGGGCCGGTGTGATAGGGGCGGCAGTGAACCGTAAAAGAATCCTTCTTGGACTTTTTTGTTTTGAATTTGGGATACTGGTAGGTTTTAGGGGCGCGGAAAAAGTCGAGAAAAGCCCTGCGCAGATTTTGATGGACAGCGCAGAGCGCCTGGCTGTCCACCTCTTTGAGAAAAGGCGCTTCCTTTTTATAATGCGCCGGGGTGGGGATGTAATGGACGTCGGCGGCGGCGTAAAACTCCTGGACGTCCCCGAGCATCCGGTTCCAGAGATACCGGCAGCAGCCAAAAGTCTTCTCGATCAGCACCGCCTGTTCTGCGGTTGGGAAAAGCCGGATTTTGACGACGGTGTACTCCATTGCTCCCTTTTGTGGGGAGAACCGGTTTTTGGCTTGCTGTTCCGTCATATCTGGCTCCTTCCTGCGTTTGTTTTTGTGAAAAATGGGATTTGCCGCAGACGAAGCTCTATCACAAACTCAGCCCCCTGACGCAAAAGGTATACTTTTTGCGCCCGAGGGCTGAAAATAAAATTTTTTCAAAAAGCAGCTTATTTTTCAAAGGAAGTATCCGATAACAGAAATGAAAACAAAAAGGATTTGTCGGCGCAAAAAGTATACCTTTTGCGCCGGTAAATCCTTT
The DNA here is from genome assembly GCA_964607135.1 of uncultured Oscillospiraceae bacterium. Classification (GTDB taxonomy): domain Bacteria; phylum Bacillota; class Clostridia; order Oscillospirales; family Ruminococcaceae; genus Metaruminococcus_A. The sequence continues at coordinate 11,773 of CAZSIV010000011.1, forward strand.
TTTATTGCCGCCTGAAAGATCTGCTTTATTGATTTCCTCGCCGGATTGCAGGGTTCTGTGACGGACTTATTGGGCGGAATCGTATTCTTTTGCTCTGCGCAGAAAGGTATCGCGGGAGATGCCCAGCTTTCCGGAGGCAGCCCGGGAGGAAACCAGCCCCTTTTTCCACAGCTGCGCCATCTCCTCAAAACCGTCCGGCAGTGGGAGGCGCCTGCGCCCGAACTGCACCCCGCGCTCTATCGCCGCCGCGATGCCTTCGGTCTGCCGCTGTCGGATACTCTCCCGTTCGGTCTGCGCCACATAACTCAGAAGCTGGAGAACGATGTCCGCGATCAGCGTTCCGGTCAGATCCCGCCCCTGCCGGGTGTCCAAAAGAGGCATGTCCAGCACGACGATAGCGGCTTCGCGACTTTTGGTAATCGCGTTCCACTGCTCCAGGATTTCGGTGTAATTCCGGCCCAGCCGGTCTATGCTTTTGACAACCAGCACATCCCCTGGCAGCAGGCTTTCGACCAGCAGCTGATACCGCGGCCGCCGAAAGTCCTTTCCGGAACATTTTTCGATGATGATATTTTCCTCCGCCACGCCGAATTCACGCATGGCGACCAGCTGGCGCGTTTCGTTTTGCTCTTTTGTCGATACCCGCACATAGCCGTAAATCTTCTCTGCCATATGCCAACCCCTTTCCGATTGCTACCTCTATATCTTAACGCAGACAGACCGCGGCTGGCAAACTGGAAGGGGGAAAAAGAGTGCGATAAACAGCCGCGACGCAGCCGAAGGCTGTTTATCGCTTCACCTGCGCAAAAGAAAAGCCTCGAACGGCGCGCCGGGGCTCTCGGCTGTTTCATGCAGGGGGGTGAACCCTTGTAATTCGCAAAAAGTTGATAGCGACAGGAAACTGCCGTGAGGGCGTTTACAACTGAACAGGTGAGGTTCGCTTCCTTCTTCCGTTTCCGAAATCGCCTGACGCGGTCTCCCGCCTCCGGCGTTTTCGACCGCTGCGCCGGCTCCCGTCCGCTGTTTCCGCTGCCGACGGCATCTCGCAGGTGCTGCCTTTTGCAGAAAGGAGAAGCGGCATGAGTGCGCTCCAATTTTTACAAAAAATCCGAGCGAGCTTTATATCTCCCGCTCCGACGCAGTGCGAATATTCATAACGACACTTTGCGGAATAAAAAATCCGAGTGCCCATATGAACACTCGGACTGTAACGGCGAAATACTGCCCTTGTCAATCGGGGGGTATTGATATCGCATGACATATTATTTTTTCTTAATCAGCTTCAATTCTATTTTTCTTCTGGCGGCAAGCTTTTGAAACGCTTCTACCACAAACAAACATTGTTCCTTAAGCGGCAGTGAGGACAATTCACGATTGGATCGTATTTGCTCCATCCCTTCTTTTAGCTCTGAAAGTTCTAACAGATTGACTGCTACACAAAAGAAGTTTTTTCTGCGTCCGTCATTATAGTTAGAAAGCAAATGGGAAAGAATCTGCATTTTTTCCCGTTGCTCAAGATTATATTGCTCAATGCCGATGCTTTTCGCTTTTTCTAAATCTGCTTTTCGCCGCCTGCTGGTAATAAAAAAGTCATATTCATCAATGTGTTGATACCTTTCGCACGGATATTGTTTGCACTCATAGCAATACTCGATTTCCCCATGCTCCAGGCTGCATTTCGCGATCTTGCACGATTGATTCCCATTACCGCAGCCGCCACAGTAATTTCCCAACCGCATAGGACACAGCCCGCAATTCAATCCGCAAAGAGAAAACAATTGATTTTTCCGTTGAAATCCTTTCACCATATCCCCCCGCATATATGATATCAGAATGTCGGTTTGGAAGCAACTTTTTTGGAAAAAACCACCGAAATTGATACAAAGACGCACTCGGTCAAAAAAGGCGCGAGTTTCGTTCTGCCGTTTAGTACAATAAAAAGAGTTTACCCTTGCAAATCAAGCTCCTTCTCGACCAATTCAAAAGTATCTTCAATGCTTCTGTTCTTATCTCTAACAATTACCCGAAAACCGGAATGAAGAAAGGAATTATAGTTTTCGCGCGAATTAATTTTTCTTAAACACTGTCTGTAATTTTCCATTGCCAGTTCTGGATTTGCTTCTTCCATGAGTAACCGATACAGAAATTGTTTTTCTCTGTCCGGCCTTTCAAAAAAACGATTTACTGATATATCAGGATCAGCCAACATGATTAGCACATGGTGGTTATCTGATATTTCTTTAAGTGTTTCTATGGAAATGTTCGTGTCAACAAATACCATTTTTTCTGTGGAGCTTAATGTATTCAGAATTTGTAACTCGAGTATTTCACATTCCTTTGATACTCCTTTTATCCACGCCTCGTATTCATCCGGCGTTCGCCTAATGAAATCGTGCCAATCCTGTAAATCTCTTGTATAGGTCAAATATGGAAACTGGTCCTTATCCAATTCGGACAACAACGCATTATGATAATTTTCCTCACAAGCGATACCATCATATTTTTCAGCAAGCAGTTTCACCATCGTAGATTTTCCGGCATATGCAGTTCCATTTATAAAAAATATATTTTCAAATCTCATGCCCTTTAATCTCCTGCTTAAGGATCAATTTATCGTTTAATTATGTCATAAAGTTATAAAATTATCAACCGTCCGATTTTTCGTACGGCTAATATATTCAACTCATTTATAACTGCAAATCAACAATCACTTGATATCCCAATAATCACACGAAGCCCCATAAACCACACGATTTGAAATTTGAAGCAGTGCAAAACCGCCCCCAAAAGCAAGAAGACCGCCGTGAAATCTTCACAGCGGTTATTGCATTTTATCCTTAAAATCATAGAACTCCCTTGAAATAAGGGCTTTTTAGAAAAAAGAAAGGCAGCCAACTTTGTATCACAATCGATTGCCTCAGTTGTAAAGAGGTAACAAAAAAATTCCGGTCTAAACGCGGGCATAAAACAAAACGCACCCCACCAAGTGAGGCGCGTGCATTGTCTGCGGCGGCTCGCCGCTGTCAAAAGTTTATGAAAAAGAGGCTGCTCTAAACGCGTGTCTCGAACTTTCCGAAAGTAAAAAAGAGTCCGAACGCGAATTGCGTCCAGACTCAGTCTGGTGCGAGTGACGGGACTTGAACCCGTACGCCAAAGACACACGCCCCTCAAACGTGCCTGTCTGCCGATTCCAGCACACTCGCATTTCAGCTTTTCTATTATAGCAAGCGATGCGAAAAATGTCAAGCGGATTCCTCAAAAAATCCCTGCTTAGGTGTAGGTATTACAATGAAGGGTGACAAGGGAAGAAAAAGGTAGCGAACAGGAGCGACCTGTGGTACGGTAAAGCTGCTCAAACCAAACCGAGAGGCAGGCGTCACCTATTCGCTATGAATAAGATAACACAAACAGCCCGGTACAGACAAGCCATGCTTTTGTATGCACAAAAGCATGGTGTCGCGAAAGCAGCCATCCGATACCACACCAACCGGCAGTATATCACCGCTGGAGCAAGCGATATGACGGGACGCTGGCATCCCTGGAGGACCGTTCTCACCGCCCCCACAGTCATCCAAACCAGCACCGGCCTGACGAGATCAAGCTCATCCGGGACATGCGCCGCCGGAACCCCAACGCCGGCCTGGTGGTGTTCTGAGTGAAACTGCGGCAGAGAGGCTACACACGCTCCATCTCCGGCCTGTACCGTTTTCTGCGAAAGAGCGGCCGGATGGCGGTGAAGCTGTCAAATCCCAAGTATATCCCCAAGCCTTATGAACAGATGACTTACCCCGGTCAGCGGGTTCAGGTGGATGTGAAAGTCGTTCCGCGTTCCTGTATCGCCAACCCCGAGCTCCGCCTGTTCCAATATACCGTCATTGATGAGTACAGCCGTTTGCGTTTCCTGGCGGCCTACGAGGAACAGAGTACCTAATCCTCCGCCGACTTCCTCGAAAAGATGAATTGATATCGCCGCCTATTTTTGCAGATGATTTTTGCAGCAAGAAAGGCTGTTTTTAGAGCTTCTACCCACAAAATCAAAATAAATGTGCGCAGCTGAAGCTATTTCTTCGCTTTTGATTTTACCAGTAACATCATAGGGCGCCGCAGTTCATTTTCCATGCCGGAAATCTGCATCATTTCTGCGGGAGGCTCCGCCTCTTCCACCGCTTCAAGGATGAACCCGTTTTTCAAAAGCCCCATCAGCAGCTGTGTCAGCGTGTGATGCTGCTTTACCACATTACAGCCTAAAAAATGCGTTTCCCGTTTTCCGGGCGTGAAGTAGCGGTCTACCGGCCAATACAGCGGTTTTCCGTCTTCCGCGTAGATCCAATCCTGCTGCACGCCGGCGGTGAAGACCGGATGCTCAATATTGAAAAGGAATGTTCCCTCTGGCTTTAACGTCTTGTATACCTTCTGAAATATCTGCTCGATATTCTCAATATAATGCAAGGCCAGGTTTGAAATCACACAGTCCCACCTGTTTTCCGGATACTCATATTCGTCTATCCCACAGACGCGATATTCAATTTTGCTGTCGGCGTTGCGCCTTCTGGCCTCCTCGATCATCTTCTCGCTTAAATCGATCCCCAATACCTGCGCCGCTCCCCGTTCTGCGGAAAATTTACAGTGCCAGCCGTATCCGCATCCTAAATCGAGAACGGATTTATCTTGCAGCGCAGGGAACAGAGGTCTTAACTGGTGCCATTCTCCTGCGGCGGACAAGCCTTCTTTGCTGCGCGGCATTTGAGCGTATTGATTAAAAAAATTTTCGTTATCGTATTCATTATACATCGCTGTAAATCCTCCGGATTCGATTGCATTCCATTATACTATAATGGAAGATGCAGGGCAAGAATTTTGCAAAACCTGATCAAATCTCAACGGACAGGATTAGCCGCAGGAAGAAACGGAAAAACTGAAATCAGCGGCTTTTCATAGAAATTCTGCCCGCAAAAAAGGCCCCCGTCTTTTAGAACGGAGGCCCTTCAAGGAGGCGAAATTTAGATAATGCCCTGGGCGAGCATGGTATCCGCGACTTTTTTGAATCCGGCAATGTTGGCGCCGACAACGAAGTTGTCCTCGGCGTCGAACTCTTTTGCGGCGGCGGACATGTTCCGGTAAATGTTGACCATAATATTTTTGAGCCGCTCGTCGACTTCTTCCGCAGTCCAGCTCAGGCGGAGGCTGTTCTGGCTCATCTCGAGTGCGGAGGTCGCAACGCCGCCGGCATTTGCAGCCTTGCCGGGCGCAAAGAGCACCTTATTTGCGAGGAACACGTTGGTCGCTTCGATGGTAGACGGCATGTTGGCGCCCTCTGCAACGGCGATGACGCCGTTTTTCACCAGGGCGTTGGCATCGTCTTCGTTGAGCTCATTCTGGGTCGCGCAGGGGAACGCCAGGTCGCATTTGATCCCCCAGATTCCTTTTCCTTCGGTGTATTTCGCGTTCGGGCGGTAGGAGAGATAATCCTTTACGCGGCCGCGTTTGACTTCTTTGATCTCTTTGATCGCCGCGAGGTCGATCCCTTCTTCGTCATAGATATAGCCGTTTGAATCGCTCATGGCGACGACCTTTGCACCGAGCTGCTGGAGCTTCTGAACCGCATAGGTTGCGACATTGCCGGAACCGGAGACGACAGCGGTTTTGCCTGCGATCTCGATGCCGTGGTCTTTGAGCATCTCCTCGGTGAGATAGATCAAGCCGTAGCCGGTCGCCTCGGTGCGGATTAAGGAGCCGCCGTAGGTCAGGCCCTTGCCGGTGAGAACACCCTCATACAGGTTTTTGAGCCGTTTGTACTGGCCGAACATAAAGCCGATTTCCCGTCCGCCAACGCCGATATCGCCGGCCGGAACGTCGGTGTCCGCCCCGATGTGCCGGGAAAGCTCGGTCATGAAGCTCTGGCAGAAGGCCATGACCTCGCGGTCGGATTTGCCTTTCGGGTCAAAATCGGAGCCGCCTTTGCCGCCGCCGATCGGCAGGCCGGTCAGGGAGTTTTTGAAAATCTGCTCAAAGCCGAGAAACTTGATGATCCCCAGGTTGACGGAGGGATGGAACCGCAGACCGCCCTTATAAGGGCCGATGGCGCTGTTGAACTGGACGCGGTAGCCTTTGTTGACCCGTACCTTGCCGTTATCGTCCACCCACGGGACACGGAACATGATGATCCGCTCCGGCTCGACCAAGCGCTCCAAAAGGGAAACCTCCTGGTATTTCGGATTTTTTTCCACCACTGGGGCAATGGAATTCAAAACCTCAGTAGCAGCCTGATGGAACTCCGGCTGGCCGGGATTTTTGGCGATCAGGTCGTTTAATACGTCTTGTACGTAGGACATGATGTTAGCCTCCTTATTAATTAGAACGCTCTTTCGATCACCACGGCAAAGCGCCGCGCCCAGAGCTGTTAGCTCCATTATAAATCATTTTCCCCTCAAAAACAATAGAAATTTCGAATTTTTTGCAAGTTCGGAAATAAAAAGTTGCAAAATTTTATTTTTATCACAGGCGGATGAAAGCCCGGTCCGGCGGCATACTATACAGATTCCTGTTTAATAAAGGAGACAATTCTGAATGAAATATTAATTTTTGGTTTGTTTTGGGCGCAAACAACTGAAAATTGTTGACGAAAACCCAAGAATGCTTTAAACTAATAGAGTTATAGGCACGGAAAAATATCCCTCGGTTGGAAGGGCCTTTCTTTTGCCGGTATACCTTAATATAAAGATCAATGAATCCGCGCTCCTTGTGCAGCCGGTACAAGAATCGCGGGTGTTATGGAGGACAGATATGCTGAAAAACAGTGAAAAGACGATGGAAAAAATCGTGGCGCTCTGTAAAAACAGGGGGTTTGTCTACGCCGGAAGCGAGATCTACGGCGGGCTTTCCAACACCTGGGACTACGGCCCGCTCGGCGTCGAATTCAAAAACAACGTCAAACGCGCCTGGTGGAAGAAGTTTATCCAGGAGTCTCCTTATAATGTGGGGCTGGATTCCGCGCTGCTGATGAACCCGCAGGTCTGGGTCGCCTCCGGCCATGTAGGCGGTTTTTCCGACCCGCTGATGGACTGCCGGGACTGCAAGACCCGCCACCGCGCCGACCAGCTGATCGAGGCGCAGACCGGTGTTGCCCCCAATGGCTGGTCTGACGGGCAGATGCTCGACTTTATCAAAGAAAAAGGGGTTTCCTGCCCGAACTGCGGCAGTAAAAACTTCACCGATATCCGTAAATTCAACCTGATGTTTAAGACCTTCCAGGGCGTCACGGAGGATGCGAAGAACGAAATCTACCTGAGGCCCGAAACGGCGCAGGGGATTTTTGTAAATTTTGCAAATGTCCAGCGGACCACCCGCAAAAAAGTCCCCTTCGGGATCGGGCAGGTGGGCAAGTCGTTCCGCAACGAGATCACGCCCGGGAACTTCACCTTCCGCACCCGGGAATTCGAGCAGATGGAGCTCGAGTTCTTCTGCAAGCCCGGAACTGATTTAGAGTGGTTTCAGTACTGGAAAGACGCCTGCAAAAACTGGCTGCTCTCCCTCGGGATCAGGGAGGAGAATATCCGGCTGCGCGACCACGAGCAGGAGGAGCTTTCCCACTATTCCAATGCGACGACCGATATCGAGTTCGTCTTTCCGTTCGGCTGGGGCGAGCTTTGGGGGATCGCCGACCGGACGGATTTCGACCTGACCCAGCACATCAACCACAGCGGCAAAGCGCTGGATTATTTTGACCCTGAAACCAACGAGCGGTATGTTCCTTATGTCGTAGAGCCATCCCTCGGCGCAGACCGCGTGGCGCTCGCCTTCCTCTGCGACGCTTATGACGAGGAGGTCGTGGACGAGGCAAAGAACGACGTGCGGACGGTTCTCCGTCTCCACCCGGCGCTTGCGCCCTTCAAGGCCTGCGTCCTGCCGCTTTCCAAAAAGCTTTCGGAAAAGGCGGGGGAGATTTACGCGGAGCTTGCAAAGGATTATACGGTCGATTACGACGAATCCGGCTCGATCGGCAAACGGTACCGCCGCCAGGATGAGATCGGCACCCCGTTTTGCATCACGGTCGATTTTGAAACAGAGGGCGACGGCTGCGTGACGGTCCGCGACCGCGACACGATGGAGCAGGAGCGTATCCCGGTATCCGGGCTGAAAGACTACATCGCGCAGCGCATTGCGTTTTAGTGAAAAGGAGGAAAGCTGGAATGAAAGGGATTATCCTTGCGGGGGGAGCGGGAACGAGGCTGTACCCATCCACCATCGCCTGTTCGAAGCAGATCCTCACCGTTTACGACAAACCGATGATCTATTACCCGCTCTCCACCCTGATGCTCGCCGGAATCGAGGAGGTGCTGGTCATCTCCACCCCGCGCGACCTGCCGATGTTCGAGGAGCTTTTAGGAGACGGGAGCCAGTTTGGGATGCGGTTTTCTTATAAAGTGCAGACCGAGCCCCGCGGCCTTGCGGATGCGTTCATCCTCGGGGAGGAATTTATTGGAAAAGACAATGTCTGCCTGGTTTTGGGGGATAATATCTTTTACGGTTACGGCTTTTCGGAGCGGCTCAAGGCGGCCGCGTCCCGCAGGACGGGGGCGACGATTTTCGGCTATCACGTCAGCAACCCGACCGATTTCGGCGTAGTCGACTTTGACGAGGACTGGAACGTCCTTTCCATCGAGGAAAAGCCGGAAGTTCCGAAGTCGAATTACGCGGTGCCGGGGTTGTATTTTTACGATAACCGGGTGGTTGAAATCGCGAAGAACGTCAAGCCCTCCGCCCGCGGCGAGATCGAGATCACCAGCGTCAACAACGCCTATCTCGAGCGGGGCGAGCTGAAGGTGGAGCTGTTCGGCCGCGGCATGGCCTGGCTGGATACCGGCAACCACCGCGCGATGCTCGCCGCCGCCAATTTTATCGAGGCGGTGCAGACCAGACAGGGACTTTACGTCGCCTGCCTGGAGGAAATCGCCTACCGGAACGGCTTTATCAATAAAGAACAGCTGCTAAAGCAGGCGGATCGGCTCAAAACGACCGAATACGGCCAGTACTTGTACCAAATTGCTGAGACTGTAAAAGTAAAATAGCGGAGGCAGAGGATGAATATTCTGATTACCGGCTGCAACGGGCAGCTTGGGAGCGAACTTGCAAAAAATCTGAAAGATGGGTACACCGAACTCGGGCCTGTCCCGGAAGCGCTCCGGAACGCGCAGACGGTCTGCGTCGACATCCAGGAGATGGACATCACAGATTATGACGCAGTTGTCGACCTGGTCGAAGAGCTGGAGCTCGATGTGATCATAAACTGCGCGGCCTATACCAATGTAAACGGCTGCGAAACCGATTCGGACGCGGCCTTCCGCGTCAACGCCATTGGCGCGCGGAATCTCGCTATGGCGGCGGAGCGGTTCGGGGCGAAGCTCATCCACGTCTCCACCGACTATGTCTTTGCGGGGGACGGTTCTGTCCCCTACACCGAATGGGATCTCTGTGATCCGCAGAGCGTTTACGGGAAGACGAAATATCTGGGCGAGCAGTATGTCCGCGACTTCTGCTCCCGGTACTTTATCGTCCGCACCGCCTGGCTTTACGGCTATGTCGGAAACAACTTTGTCAAGACCATGCTGCGGCTCGCACGGGAGAAGGGCGGGGCGAAGGTGGTGGCCGACCAGCGCGGCAACCCGACCAATGCGGCCGATCTCGCCCACCACATCCTCAAGCTCGCCGCGACCGAGCAGTACGGCATCTATCACTGTACCGGGGGGGGGGAATGCAGCTGGTACGATTTCGCCTCCAAAATCGTGGAGTACGCCGGAATCCCGGCGGCGATCACCCCCTGTACGACGGAGGAATATCCCACCCCGGCAAAACGCCCGGCCTATTCATCCCTCGACAACCGGATGCTCCGGAACACCGTCGGGGACGAGATGCGGGAATGGCAGGATGCACTCAAGTGCTATCTTGAACATCTGGAAGGCTGAACGGCCTTTTTAAAACGATAAAAACTGCAAAGCGAAAAAGGAGCAGAGAGATGAAAACCTATCTGGTAACAGGCGGCGCCGGCTTTATCGGCTCCAATTTTATCCTTTATATGCTGGAGAAATACAACGACGTCAAGCTGGTCAATCTGGACAAGCTGACCTATGCGGGCAACCTCGAGAATCTGAAGGCGGTGGAGAACCATCCGAATTACGTCTTTGTCCAGGGGGATATCTGCGACCGCGCTGCGGTCGAGGCCCTGTTCAAGCAGTATGATTTTGATTATGTGGTCAATTTTGCGGCGGAAAGCCATGTGGACCGCTCGATCAGTGACCCCGAGATCTTTGTGAAAACAAACGTCCTCGGCACGGTCAACCTTCTGAACATCGCAAAAAACGCCTGGCAGATCGGCGACGACACCTATAAAGAAGGGGTGAAGTACCTCCAGGTTTCCACCGACGAGGTCTACGGCTCTTTGGGAGAAACCGGGTTTTTTATGGAGACCACCCCGCTCGATCCGCACAGTCCCTACTCGTCCTCCAAGGCTTCCGCCGACCTGTTTGTCAAGGCGTATGGGGACACCTACAAGTTCCCGGTGAACATCACCCGTTGTTCCAACAACTACGGGCCGTACCAGTTCCCGGAAAAGCTGATCCCGCTGATGATCCACAACACCCTCGGGCACAAGGACCTGCCGATTTACGGCGACGGGATGCAGATCCGCGACTGGCTCTATGTCGAAGACCACTGCAAGGCCATCGACATGGTCATCCGGGACGGGAAGCTCGGCGAGGTTTATAATGTGGGCGGGCACAATGAGCGCCCGAATATTTTCATTGTAAAGACCATCATCGATTATGTGAAGAACAACGTGGACGGGGAAGTCGGGGAGCATATGATGAAATATGTTGCCGACCGGAAAGGCCACGACCGCCGGTATGGGATCGACCCGGAGAAGATCAAGAACGACCTCGGCTGGTACCCCGAGACAGCGTTTGAGGTGGGGATCGTCAAGACGATCCGGTGGTATCTCGACCATGAGGAATGGATGAACCGTGTCACCAGCGGGGCTTATCAGGAGTATTACGAGAAAATGTATGCGAACCGATGACCTGTGTCCGTTCACACCGGCTTCTGTGAGTCGGTGTGAACGTTCCCGCGTTTGAGCGGTCGGAATGGATTTGGAGGCGGTATGGTTTTGTTGACGGAACTCAAGGAGCTGAAACGGCGCAGCTTTCTTCTCTACTATCTCACAGCCCGGGACTTCAAGGTGAAATACCGCCGTTCCGTGCTGGGGATCCTTTGGAGCGTCCTCAACCCTTTGCTGATGATGTTCGTCGTGTCGGCGGTTTTTTCCTATGTTTTCCGGCAGGATATTAAAAGCTTCCCGGTTTACCTCATCCTGGGCCAGGTGGTCTTCAACTTCCTGTCGGAGTCGACGAATCTGGCGATGAATTCGGTGCTCGGAGCGGCGCCGCTGATCAAAAAAGTGTATATTCCCAAGTATATCTTCCCGTTTGAAAAGGTGCTCTTTTCATTCGTCAATTTTCTGATCTCGTTTATCGCTGTCGCCATCGTCCTGATTATCTATCAGGTTCCGCTGTCGTTTACGGCGTTTTTGCTTCCGTTACTTATGCTCTATCTGTTTCTTTTCTGTTTGGGAATCGGGCTGCTGCTCTCCTCTGTGGCGGTGCTGTTCCGCGACATCGTCCATCTTTACGGCGTCATTATCACGGCATGGACCTACCTCACGCCGATCTTTTACCCGGTCACGGCGCTGGAAGGAACCTTTATGCGCCAGGTGATGGAGTTTAACCCGATGTTCCATTACGTCAATTACATGAGGCAGATCATCTTGTACCATTCGGTTCCGTCTTTGACCGAAAACCTGATCTGCATCGGGTTCGCCGTCTTGTTTTTGGCGATCGGAGTCTTTGCCTTTAAGAAAAACCAGGATAAATTTATTCTTTACATTTAAGGGGGTAGGGGCGTGCAGGATCATCTGGCAATTAAGGTGGACGGCGTCTCGATGCATTTCAATATGTCCGCGGAGAAGCTGGACAGCTTGAAGGAGTATTTTATCAAGCTGGTCAAGCGGCAGCTTTTTTTCAAGGATTTTGTCGCGGTCAACAACATTTCGATCGAGATCGAAAAGGGAGAGGTATTTGGAATCGTCGGAACCAATGGCTCCGGGAAGAGCACGCTGTTAAAGATCATCTCGGGGATTTTGAAGCCGACGAGCGGGTCGGTTGAAATCAACGGCGTCATCGCGCCGTTGATCGAGCTGGGCGCGGGCTTTGACGGCGACCTGACCGCGCGGGAGAATATTTATTTGAACGGGGCGATCCTCGGGTACAGAAAGCCCTTTATCGAGGAGCATTTCGACCGGATCGTCGATTTCGCCGAGCTCCGGGACTTTTTAGACATCCCGATCAAGAATTATTCTTCCGGCATGGTGGCCCGGATCGCCTTTGCGATTGCGACCATCATCAAGCCGGATATCCTGATTGTAGATGAAATCCTGTCCGTCGGGGACTTCTTGTTCCAGCAGAAATGCGAGCAGAGGATCAACGAATTGATGGCGGGCGGGACGACGGTCGTCATCGTCTCCCATTCGATCGAGCAGATCGAGCGTCTTTGCGACCGCGTCCTCTGGATCGAAAAGGGCGACCAGCGGATGCTCGGCGCGACCGGCGAGGTCTGCGAGGCGTACCGGAATTTGCAACATGCGTAAAGGATCGAGGTGCTGAGAAGCTGCTATGGCAGATATAAAGGTAGCAGGGAAGCTGTTCGCAAAGAAACCGGGCGGCTCGTTTCAGGAAATTGCTTCACAGCTGTCCGGGGAAAGCGGTGCGGGGGTAATCGAGCTCCGGGCAGCCGGCTCTGCGGAGAAAATCCGGGTGGAGCTTTCCGGCACAGGAGGACTGTTGCTCCGGGATGCAGAGCTTGTGGTCGACGGGGCGGCTTACGAACCGGAGTCTTCTAACGCGGATTGTGTTGGAGAAAGATATTACCGGCCGGCAGGGGAAACGATTGAGTTTTGTTTTGTCCCGACTTTTTTGGATTCTGACAAAAGCCTGGAGTTTTTATTCCGCTGTGCTGCGGTCGAAACGAACCCGGAGCTCGACGGCCTGATGGAGGCCGCCCTCCGGTCGGAGCAGAAGCTGGAAAAAACCGAAACGAGCTTGAAACAAACGAAAAATTACTCCCGCATCAAAGAGCGTGAATGCGTTGTTTTGGAGGGAGAAAAAGAAGAGCTGGTCGAGATGCTCGACGACGTCCAGCAGAAGTACAGCAAGGTCGTCCATTCCATCTGCTGGAAGATGACCGGCTGGGTTCGCATCATCGCCCGGGGCGTTAAAAAGCTGATGGAGTCGAATAAAGCGACCAAGCTTTTCTGCAAGGGGTTGCTCAGCCTCAAGCGCAACGGTGTGCGCAGCACGTTCAAGCGGGTTAAAATTTATCATAAAAGGCAGGAGGAGATTGGGGCGTTTCTGGAGCAGACCGGAATCGACCTGAGTGAAAACGATTTTGCTTTTTCGTCCTACGATGCGGAATATGAAGAAAACGTCGATTTTACCGGATATGAAACCGACGTCAAAGCGCTGGCGTTTTACCTGCCGCAGTACCATGAAAACCCGCAGAACAATGAGTGGTGGGGCAAGGGCTTTACTGAGTGGACAAACACCTCAAAGTCCCGCCCGCGGTTCAGGAACCATTACCAGCCGCGGGAGCCGCACGCCGATATTGGTTATTATGATCTCTCCGAGATCGAAACGATGGCGAAACAGGCGAGGCTTGCAAAACAGCACGGCATCTACGGCTTTTGCTTCTATTATTACTGGTTTTCGGGGGAACGGCTGCTGGAAAAGCCGGTCGACCTGCTTTTGAAACACCCGGAAATCGACCTGAATTTCTGCCTCTGCTGGGCCAATGAAAACTGGACAAAGGCCTGGGATGGGCAGAACCGCCATATCCTGATGGAACAGAAATACACCGAAAACGACCCGATCCGCTTTATCGACGACATCAAGGTTTATATTGATGACCCGCGGTATATCCGTGTTGGAGGGAAGCCGCTGATCGTGGTTTACAACCCCGGGCAGATTCCGGAAATCCACAAGGTGTTTGCCGCCTGGCGGGAGCATGCCAGAGCGGTTGGTCTGGGGGAAATCCTGATCTGGACCTGCCAGACGGCGAACAACACCGCCGAACGGCTGAACATCTGCGACTGCATCGACGCGGAGGTGGAATTTCCGCCCCACAACATGTGGCATGATATCATTGTGGTTAGAGGGCTGAACCTCTACGGCAGGGACGCCAATATCTACAACTACCGGAAGCTGGTCCGGCTTTTGGAAAACAAAAAGCCGGACGAGGAAAAGATACCGCTCCACCGCACCTGTATGATGGGCTGGGACAACGCTGCCCGCCGCAGCAAGATGTGGACGACGTTCTACGCCTATTCCACCCGAAGCTTCTACCGCTGGATGCGCTTGATTGTCAAGGATGCGCGGCAAAAATTTAGTCCGGACGAGCGGTTTATCTTTATCAATGCCTGGAATGAGTGGGCGGAGGGCACTTATCTTGAGCCGGATCGCAGATATGGCTATGCCAATATCAATACGGCATCTCGCGCCTTGTTTGACCTGCCGGCGGAGCAGGGGGTTACGGTGCTCGATGCCGCTTCCCCTGTCTGTTCGGGGGAAGCGCTTGCCGCCCAGCCGAAAATCGCGGTGCAGATTCACCTGTTCTACACCGATTTGATGGATGAAATCATCCGGGAGGTCAATAAAATCCCTTATCCCTTCGATTGCTTTATCTCAACCGATGCGGAGGAGAAAGCAGAGGCGATCCGCTCCGCCTTCCGGAAGGACTGTCGTGCGGCGCATCTCCGGGTGGGGGTGTTCCCGAACCGGGGCAGGGATGTCGCGCCTTTTCTCATGCAGCTTGCGCCGGTGCTGGAGCGGTACGAGTACCTTTGCCATATCCATTCCAAAAAGACCAAAACAGGGGATTACGGCGACGGATGGCGCAGGTACCTTTACCGCCATCTCTTCGGCTCGGAGGAATACCTGCGGCGGCTGTTCTCCCTGTTTGAGAGAGAGCCTTCCCTGGGAATCGTTTTCCCCGAAACTTATCCTGTCCTCAACCGCCAGGTGGAATGGGGCGGGAATAAAAGCGGCGTCCGCCATCTTCTGAGGGAGCTCGGCTTTGTCTGTCCGCTGGGCGACGAGCCGGTTTTCCCGGTCGGGAATATGTTCTGGGCGAGAACGGAAGCGGTCTCGGAGCTTTTTGACCACGGTTTTACCGAAAAGGATTTTCCGGAGGAGGCCGGGCAGGTCAACGCGACTCTCGCCCATGAAATCGAGCGGGCGTGGGTTTATATCGCTAGGAACAACGGCTATGGATACCGCAAGGTTTTCAACCATTGCGTCGAAAAGGCGGAAACGGTTTTCAAAAAGCGGATGGTGGTTTATCATCACTATGACGCGGAGAACAGGATCAGCGAAGCCGATCTGGAGCAGATCAAGCGGGTCCGTCCGCTGGCGGAACGGTTTGTCTTCGTCACCAATTCTCCTTTGGGAAAGGAAGAGCTTTCCAAGGCGGAGCCTTATGCGTCCGAGATTATCCTGCGGGAAAACCACGGTTATGATTTTGCCGGCTGGAAGGAAGCGATCCTAACCGCCGGCTGGGAGCAGCTCCGCGGGTACGACGAGCTCGTGTTGATGAACAACAGCTGTTACGGCCCGGAATACGATCTGAACCGGGTGTTTGCCGACATGGAGGAGGAAACCGTCGATTTCTGGGGAATTACGATGTTCCCCTATCAGCCCGACGGCAGCTATCTGAACAAGCCCTGTATCGATCCGCATGTCCAGTCCTATTTCCAGGTTTACAGAAAGTCCGCACTGGAGCATCCCGCGTTCGAAAAGTTCTGGCAGGAGCTTCCGGTCGGCGATGACTTTATCGAGACGGTGGCGAACGGTGAGACGGCGCTGACCCACTGCCTGGAGACCGCCGGGCTGAGATGGAGCGTTTATGTCAAGGAGAGCGAGATCCTCAACAGTTATCTCGCCTGCGGCTCCGTTCCTTATCACTATCCGTATGAACTCCTTTTGCTGCGCTCCCCCTTTGTAAAAAAGAAGGCGGAGCAGTATATGGATTTGGAGCAGGAGACCAAGCTTCGGGGGATGATGGCACAGCTGGAGCATAAGGAATAGAGAAAGCCCTCCTGCATAAGTAAAGAGGAGAGCTATGAAAAGACTCGTTGATAAAATTCCATATTTTCCCGCTGCCGTCGCTGTATTCATTCTATGGAGCTGCCTGTTTTCTGTTATAAATATTATTATCCGTCTATTGTTGATTCCGCAACTGCCATTTTAATGGTCCCAATCTTGACCGGGCAGGATATGAACTGACTGACGGACTTGTTTATACCCAAGAAGTCACCTGCTGTGAAGAAGCGGAGGGAATCGCGCTTTATCTGATGGATTATGACCAGTCGGCGGAGGGGATTATCAGCATCTCTGTTTATGCAGGCGACGGTTCCCTGCTCGTTGCGCGGGAATGTCGGCCGGACGAGGTGCCGGAAGCCGGCCCGCTGGGATTTTGGGCGCTTCTGATGCTTTCGGTATTCTGTAGAAAAGACGAGCCGGTTTACCTAAAAGGCGGCCGTAAGCTTTGGGTGGTAGCTCTTTCATTGGTATTTTCGGTGTTGACGGCCTGCATAATGCTGGTCGGCTGGACGCTGTTCGGCAGCAAAACGGTTCTTGGATTACAGGGAAGATGTTTTATTGCGGCTCTCCCCTTGCTCCTGCTTTGCTTGCGCAACCGTATACTTGTCTACCAAAAGAATTGCGAGACGGCAATCTGCCTGGGCTTTGTCGGCTGACAGATGTTTACGGTGATCTTCGTTTTGATGCGGATATAAGATAGGCAGCTGCTGAAGCGGGTATGCTGCACGATTTGCCTTGTGGTGAATCGTGCCTGGCTATTTCGTCTAGCTGTTTATAAGGGTTTCGGAACGTTAACAGAACAGTTTGGCAGTGCTCTCGGGACAGCGTGTGGGTTGTCTTTCGATAGTATTGTTTACCTGCGAAGGTTTTGTATTAACCGCACCCAGCACTAATTTCAGCGCTGGGTGCGGTTTCAATAGGTCATGGTAAAAACGCGTAGAAAAATCTTTCCGCGGTCAGCCTTCTTCAAAAAAGCGATGGTCGGCCGGATAATTCCGGTCATCGTCGAAAAAGAGGGGGCGTTTCCCGGTTTGAAGGGCGGTGAAGGCATTGATCCGCCCGATTTCGTAGCTGAAGCGGCGCAACTCCCGCAGAAGGATTTCCAGTCGAGATGACCTGCTGTTTTTGGGACAGAGCATGAGGCGCTCGTCGTTTAATTCGTCCAGATAAAGGAAAAGCCGCGCTTTGAAATCCAGGTAGCAGTCGACCAGCTCCTCTTTAGAAACCGGCTTGCCGTGGTAGGGAACAGAAAGATCGGGCAGCTCCGGCGTGTGGAATTTAGGGAGCTTCCGAAGCTCGTTCGGTTCTATGACATTGTAGCCGAACCGGAAAATAGCCCGGTAGAGAAGCCGCCAAACCGGCTGCTCGGCCAGCTCCTCTCCCAGCTTGCAGGTGGAAAAAACCACCTGGATGTTGTACAGGGTGATTTCGGTTTGGCGAATCATCATCTGTGTCAATGGATTTTGCATAAAGCGCCTCCTTAATCGATCGGATTTGTTTCTGTGAACTGTGAAGCCTGCTAGTCGAGATACCGCAGCAGGATCCGCCATTCCGAGAGCAGGCGTTCCATAGGATAACGCCCCCGGTTTGCGGGGCTTGTGGATGGCAGATAAACCGCCTCAATCCCGGCGAGCGGGTAACAGAACCGGCGGTAAAGGGCGGATGCCTTTTTTCCGACGGTAAAAACCTTGGCGGCGGGGCATTTCCCGAGCAGCCAGGCAATATCGTTCGGAACCGGGCTGGTGATGCTGCCGTCGTCCGCTCCTTCGATTTCGCAGGAGGCCAGCACGTCCCACAGGGCGATCTTTCGCCGCAGGAGAAGCGCCTTCTTCTCTTCGATTGTACAGGGCTGTTCCTCTTTTAATAAAAGTGAGAGCAGCGGCCAGAACCGATTCTGGGGATGCCCGTAATAAAAGCCGGTTTCCCGCGATTTAGGTGAGGGGAAACTGCCCAGGATTAAAACCCTGGAATACCGGTCAAAAACCGGGTCGATCGGATGAATAAGCGGCGGCATGGCAGACCTCTTCCATCTTTTTAAATATTATCCGCCGTAAACGGCCGAATTGAGATTTACACGACAGGAAAGCAGAATTTTTTCTATTGTATCACAAAAAAGTGCGAAATGCACGCTCAATAGAAAAAGGGCGGGCAGGGTTTTCGAACTGGGAATCGATTCCCAGAGGTTTTTTCGGTCGCTTGCTTCATGGGGAGCTTCTTCTTTTTCATACGGCTGTAAAGCGTGCTTTACAAATCGGGCGCCTTGAAAGATAATAGTCTCTACGCTGTAAAATTTACCTGAATGATGCTACCCTCGGTTGACAAGTGCAGACGCGGTTTTACAGGGCGGGAAGCGCCCCTGACTGTGTTATCCTCCTTGCTTTACGGAAAGTAAAGCTGTGTCGTCTGCCTTGTCAGGAAACACTTCCCGCCTCTGAAAAACTTTTTTGAACCCCAGCGCTTCAGAAAGAGCGGGATGGCAAGGCCGCAGGGCGAAGGCATGCTGTCGCATTCCGAGCCCGAGAACGCAGCCAGCACGTTTCTTTTGAAGTTCTGGGGCGTGTGTGCCTTTGTCAATCGAGGGTATCAATGTTGCACAAACGATTTGACAGCATCTCGGAAAACGGATGAGATTTTTTTACGGTATAACATTTTTGCGGAAATTTGTTTAAAAAATCAACGTTAAAAAGTTAAACCTGAAAAGAGCAGATGAGCAGAAGTCCCAGAAATGGCCTCAAGTAAAGGGGCGAAGTTGTTAAATGTTACAGTGCGTTGCCTGTTTTTGAGTTGATTTAAGACGATTTGGTGATTATTTTGTGTCTGAAATGTTATAAATTTAAACCATTAGGTTGATTTTATCCAATTTACATAACTTGCAGGGGTGGATATAATTGATCTTGTGATAAATCCTCAAACACATTCAAACACAAGGAGGTAATTTTTCGTGAAAACAAAAAGATTGCTTGCTCTTGTTGCTTCTGCGGCGCTGATGCTGTCTGTATTTACGGCATGCGGCGGCAATGAAGGCAATGCGGGCAGCGGCGACAGCGGCACTAGCCAGGGCGGTAATTCCGGTGAGACCACCACTTTGGTTCATGCTTACTGGGATAACCCAGAGTCTTCTGAGGACCTGATGACCCAGCTGTACGGCAAGGGCCAGAAGGACTTCAACGAGACTGTTGGTAAGGAGAAAGGCGTTAAGATCGACTGGCTCCACATCAACTCCGACGACTACGGCACCAAGATCACCGCTATGGGTGTTGCGAACACCATGCCTGACACCTTGATGCAGCAGCCGGGCGCTAAGACCAAAGAGATGGGCACAAACGGCTATATCCTCGACATGAAGCAGTTCCTCGACGCTGACAAGGAGTGGGCTGAGAGCTTCCTCGATGGTATGGCGGATCAGGTAACCTTTGACGGCAAACAGTATGCGATTCCGCTTCAGTTTGCAGTTTCCGCCATCTTCTACAACACCGAGCTGTTCGACCAGGCCGGCGTAAAGGCTGAAGACATCAAGACATGGACTGATTTCCTTGCTGCTTGCCAGAAACTGAAAGACAAGGGCATCACCCCGTTGGTTCTGCCGGGCGAAGCGAACTCCGGTTGGGCGATCTCCCTCTTCACCGGCCAGTTTGTACAGAGAATCGCCGGCGAGCAGGTTTTTGACCCGATCAGAAATCTTGAAAAAGATTCCACCTTTGAGCAGGAAGCTTTCTGGAAAGCCGGCGAGCTGACCATGGAGCTGGTTGACAAAGGCTATGTACAGTCGACCTACCTTGGCGACTCCGTTGACCAGAACTACGCCGTGTTCAGAGCGGGCCAGGCTGCTATGCAGTGCCAGGGCTCCTGGGCGATCGGTAACTACAACCAGGATGATTCCCAGGTTAAAGGCAAAGTAAAAGTCTTCCCGTTCCCGGAAATCGAAGGCGGTAAAGGCGACTCCTCCAAGTGGATGGGTAAAACCGACAACATCACCATTTCCAAGAACTGCAAAGACAACGACAAGGCGCTCCTCTGGATCAAATACCTGACCGGCGAAGATTTCCAGAGAAGAACAGTTGAAGAGGCTGGTAAGTTCCCGACCACTAAGGTTGAGTATGATAAGTCGAAGTGCCCGAGCGAAGTTTCTTCTGTTCTGGATATTTCCGGTAGCTCTACTGGTGTCTATCCGTACATCGACGAAGCTCTCGGCAACACCTTCGGTTCTGAGTGGAACAGCTGCCTGAGCGCGTTCTTCACCGGCACGAAATCTGTTAAAGACGCCTTCAAAGACCTCCAGGCTTACAATGAGAGCATGAAGGCCAAAGGCGGCAGCGACAGCTCTGCTGCTGAGTAAGTTGAACGGTTCTGAATGAAGAGACGCATTCATGTGATGTAATTGCTTTGAAAGGGATTAGGATTCCTGTCCTAATCCCTTTCTCTAAGCAAGCATTTTTCGGGCGCTTCTTTGGCTTCCGCCAAACGGCGGAGTACAATTCTGATATTGTGTGGAATGGAGGTTTCGTATGGAGAGGTTACTGCGTGACAAAAAAATGATACTGATTTTTGTCGGACCTGCGGTGCTTTTGTTTATCTGTATCCTTCTCGGCCCGATGTTGTTTGGTATTGGTTTAAGCTTGTTTAACTGGGATGCGATGAGTGCCCCCACGTTTAATGGTATTGACAACTTTGTGTTCATGTTCACCCAGGATACAGTTTTCTGGACGGCATTAAAGAATTCCTTGTTCTTTGTTATCTTTTCTTTGATTTCCCAGCAGCTGCTCGGTCTTGTTGTAGCGATCATTCTGACGAACAACATCAAATTCAAGAACTTATTCAAAAATATTTACTATCTGCCGGTTGTTCTCTCCAGCGCAGCGGTCGGCCTTCTGTGGAGCTTTATCTTCCATCCTACGATCGGTGTTCTGAACGGACTCCTTGCTGCAATCGGTATTCAGGGTCCCAACTGGCTGGCTCAAATTGGCGGGCCTTTTCCGCTTCCGCTCTGGTGCATTGGTATTGTAGCGGCGTGGCAGTACATGGGCTCTACCATGATGCTTTATATGGCGGCGATTCAGGGAATTCCGGAGACGCTCTACGAGGCGGCCTACATAGACGGCGCTTCCCGTATTAAATGTATCCGTCATATCACCTTGCCCTTAATTACCCCGATGGTTAAGATCAGCACAGTTTTGAGTGCGGTTGGTTCTTTGAAGTTCTTCGATATGATCTACACGATGACTCGTGGCGGTCCGTCTAATCAGACCGAAGTTTTAGCTTCTCACCTTTATAACCGTGCGTTTGCGAAATGGGAGTATGGCTACGGTAGCTCTTTGGCAATTATCCTTGTCATCCTTTGCCTGCTCTTTACCTTTATACTGAACAAGCTGATTAAAGTTGAAAACTATGAAATGTAAGGAGGGTACGGAATAATGGCGAGTTATGAAAAAAACAGGTCGAAGTTTAAAGTCTCGAAGCTGATTCTCTATATTATCCTGGTCATTATGGCGGTTGTCTACCTGTACCCACTTATCTGGTTAATAATCGCTTCCTTTAAAACCAATAATGAGGTTTTTCTTTCTCCTTTTGGATTCCCGGCTGAGATGCAGTGGGTCAACTATGAGAAGGCGTGGAATGCAGGCCATATTGGTCAGTACTTCTTAAACTCTGTTATTGTAGTCGGGACCGTACTGGTGGTTTCGATCCTGATCAACTGTATGGCTGCTTATGCGATTTCGAGAATGAAATGGAAACTGTCCGGCGCAGTAATGGGGATGTTCCTTTCCAGTATGATGGTTCCGATCCATGCAACGCTGATTCCGCTTTTCGTTACGTTTTCGAACATTGGTTTGATCGATAATTACCTGAGCTTGATGCTCCCATACACGGTATTTACCTTTGGGCAAAGCATCTATATCATGCGAGGCTTCTTTGGAAACCTGCCGAAGGAGATGGAGGAAGCCGCTGTTATTGACGGCTGCTCCTTGTGGGGAGCTTTCTGGAGGATCATTCTCCCGATTTCTACAGGCGGTATCTTTACCATTGGTCTGTTCACTTTTAACGGGACTTGGAATGAACTCCTTGTTGCAAAAATCTTCACAAACTCTAATACAGTCAGAACCCTTCCGGTTGGTTTGACGGTCTTTGTTGGACCGAATATGACCAACTACGGGCCGATGCTCGCGGCGATTGTAATCGCTGTTCTTCCGACAATTGTTGTTTATTGCTGTCTCAGTAATAAGATTGTCGGCGGTTTGACCGCTGGTGCGGTTAAGGGCTGATTTTCTCTCTTGAGCGTTTAAAACAGGGGATTTTTTGTACAGTTTTAGCTGTCTGAAAATCTCCTGTTTTTTTGTTTTCTGTAAGGGTCAAAGGAATAGAAACCATCTGTCGGAACAGCTGACATTACATTTGGAAAGACTTTCAAGGGACGTCAAAGGATTTCCTGTTGAAAATCGGCTGTTCGCTTTATCCTCAAGGTTTTTGCTGTCGCAGCAGAGGCAAGAAAAAAACGGCATAGCCTATAGGCTATGCCGTTTTTCCGGATATGAAAGATTAATCTGCCCCCTGACCTTTTAGCTGCCTTAGTTTTTCTAAAACTGCTTTTGCGCTTTTTTCGGGAAGCTCCAGAAAACGGACAGGCTCCGCGATATCCTGAAGGTAGTGCGCATCGGAGTCGGTGATCTTATGGCCGTCAAACGCAACATCTGCTTCTGGGTTTTTCACCTCAACGCAGGAGAATCCATATTCCGGCGGAATATATCCCAAATTGGCGAGGATGGAATAGGCAGATTTGTCCACATGGGCAGGAATTGCGAGTCCCTGATATTTTTTTACAACCGTGAGGAGAGAATCGAGCCCTAAATCCAGGGCGTTGATCAGCAGCTTCTCCACGATGCCGGTCGGCTGGTCACTTTCATCCATAATGACCTGCTCGCCGAAAATATCGGGCCGGTTTAGGATCGGCGGAAGGTGGTCGTAGAATTCATCGGAGCAGGCGAGCGCATCCTCCAGCTTTTCAAAGAGACAGAGGACATGAACCTCCTCCGCGCTGTTCGCCTCGATCGCCGGAACAACCGTCAAGCCCGTCTTCTCCGCCACCGAAAAGACGGCAGGGAGATTGAGGGCGGAGTTGTGGTCGCTGACTGCAATTAAATCCAGCCCCAAAAGAGAGGCCATATTGACAATGTTGTTAGGGGTCATATCCATGTCGCCGCAGGGAGAAAGGCAGGAATGGATATGCAGATCGTAGGAGTAATTCATGACTGCATCAGGCGATAGATAGCCAGCGAAAGTTCAAAACTCGGAAGGTCGCTCTGCAACAGGCAAACTCCTTGCTGCTCGGCCTTTTTCGCCATATCATCATCCACCGGGCTCCCTTCCGAGATGATGACACAGCTTACATCGGATAACACTGCGACCGCAACAGTGTTGATGTTGCTCATCACCGTGATCCAGACGGCGTCCGATTTCGCCTTCCCCATCACGATGCTGAGAAGGTCGCAGCAGAAAATGCCGTCAATCTGCCGCTCATCTCCATCCCCTTTGGTGACAATTTTTAACTGTAAAGCTTCTGCCAACTGAATCGGTGTCATATCAATCCACCATACGATACAGAAATCGTCCTATGTACAGTATCGTTCCTTTCATTTGTATTTTTTGTCGGAGCGGCCCCTCCCGTCCGTTGTCAAAAATCTTTCCATGAGAGGCAGAGAACAGCGGGCAAGACCGGTCCAAATTTTATTCGCCGCCCTCTTCCTCTTCTGTGCGGAACGGGGGTGGGATGGAAGCCTCAATTTTGTGAATATCCCGGATCAGCCGCTCGATGCTCTCCTTGTATTTAAAGATACAATCGTCGGGGCTCGCAGCGCCCCGGACGACGTCCTCGGCGAGCGCCCGGCAGGAGGGCGCCCCGCAGGAGCCGCAATCCAGCCCCGGAAGATCTGCCTCAATTGCCTCCAGCTCGTTCATCTTTTCAAGAGCCTTGAGCATATTGGCGTCCAGCGTCAGAACCGGAGCATATTCGAGCTTGGAGTCCCAGACTGCCTCCTCCGGGA
This sequence comes from uncultured Oscillospiraceae bacterium, assembly GCA_964607135.1. Lineage (GTDB taxonomy): Bacteria > Bacillota > Clostridia > Oscillospirales > Ruminococcaceae > Metaruminococcus_A. The sequence goes on from CAZSIV010000011.1 coordinate 36,008, forward strand.
TGTGGTCGATGTGATTCATTGAGACCGGCATATATTTGACGATATGCTTTAATTTTGCCTTTGCGATATAAGGATTTTCCACCGTGAGGACGCCGCCGACGCAGCCGCCGCTGCAAGCGTTGAGCTCGATGAATTCCAGGTTGTTCAGCCGTTCGTCCTCTAAATCGTCCAACACCCGGATGACGTTTTCGATCCCGTCGGCGGCCAGGTAGCTGTCGTTGAGGAGCCCGGCTGCCTCACCGGAGCTGGTGCCCCAGGCGACCCCGATCTTCCCGCTTTGTACCAACGAATCCTGCTCGGATTCGGGAAGATGCATAAGCGAAAGGAGCTTCGGGTAGATGTCGTTGATGGAGATCACGGCGGAGACGGCGCTCTTTTCGGTGCCGAGAGGCATTTTAGAGGCGGTCACCTTGGCTGCACAGGGAGAGATGAAGATAGCGCCGATCCGCTCCAGCGGGATTCCCGTTTTTTTATGCGCCTCTTCCCTGGAAAGCCGAGCCGCGAGTTCGACGGGGGCATTCAAAGGAAGGACGTGTTCGATGAGATTGGGAAACCGGACACGGATCAGGCGGGTGACAGCCGGGCAGGCGGAGCTGATGACAGGGCGTTTCAAGTTGCCCTCCCGCATCAGTTTCCGAGTCGCCGCCGAGACCAGCTCTGCGGCTTTGGCAACTTCATAAACCTCGTCGAATCCGAAGTCGATCAGGGCGCGCAGCAGAATGTCGATGTCGTCCATATTATTGAACTGGCCGTAAAGAGCCGGGGCTGGCAGCGCGATGGTGTAGTCGTATTCCTTTACCGCATCCAACGGGTCACAGGTCGCTTTTTTTGCGTGATGCGGACAAACCCGGATGCACTCTCCGCAGTCGATGCACCGCTCCGGGATGATAAACGCCTTTTTATTTCTTACCCGGATGGCCTCGGTCGGACAGCGCTTGATGCAGTTGATGCAGCCCTTGCATTTTTCTTTATCCAAAGTAACCGAATGAAAAAAATCCACGGGAATAACCCCCTCTCATCAGATAGCGATGATACCCTCGATTGACAAAGGCAGACGCGGCGGAATGCCTCCGCTGTCAATGCGCGATCCGCAAACAATGCAAGACCTGCGAGTCCATAACCCGCGAGGTCTGTGGCCAGACCGGCCGGACGCGATTCGCAAGCAGTGCAAGACTTGCAGGCCCGCAGCCCGCGCGATACGTTGTACTTGTATTATCGCAGACATCTCGCAGGCCTATTACCCAAAAACCGGCAAAACGTCGGTGTGCGAAATTGCTCCGCCTGGGCACAGGCCCGCAGGGGTACCCTGCCCTTGTCAATCGAGGGTAAAGTCAAGAGATTTGTTCAAAACAGGATTCGGCTTTTAACTGAGACGGACTGTCATGGTAACGGTCGTGCCGACATTGACGGTGGAATCAATCTTCATTTCGTCGCTGTACTTTTTCATGTTGGGCAGACCCATCCCGGCGCCGAATCCCAGGGAGCGCACTTCCTCCGGCGCGGTGGAATACCCGTCCTTCATGGCGAGCTCGATGTCGGCAATCCCTTTTCCGGTGTCCTTTAAAACCATATAGATCTGGTCAGGGGCAACGTCGACGTCAATCACTCCGCCGTTGGCGTGGATAACCATATTGATTTCCCCTTCATAGAGAACGATGGCGACCCGGCGGATCGCATCAGGGGAAACGCCGATCTGGCGCAGGGCTTTTTTGACGCTGGCCGAAGCCTCTCCCGCTCTTGTAAAATCTTCTCCATCTACCGTGTAGTGGAGATGCAGCATATCGCTCATAGGGCTCAGTTGCCCCCTCTCAGTCCATTTTCCCAAAGCTTGCCGCAGGCGGCAAACATCCGATAAGCAGTACACATCAGCGTGATGTCCCGCTCTATTGCGAGCTCGACCATCGCCTTATCCGGCCTCTTGCCCCGCACAAAAATGATGCAGTGCATATCCATCATATCGGCCGTCCTGACAACCTGCGGGTTGACAAGGCCGGTGAGCAGACAGGACTGATCCTTAACGTAAGCGAGAACATCGCTCATCATGTCGGAACCGCAGGCGGTGTGGATTTCGGCGTCGAGACGGTCTTCACAGCAGACGACCTCGCAGTCAAGGATTTTTTTGATTTCTCCAATGGTCATAATTCCGCTCCATTCTTCCGGCTTTTTTGGTCCTGCCGGACTATTTTAGAAAGATTGATTTCCGGATATCCCCGGTTCGATACTTTTATTATAACATTTATGGGAAAGAATTCAACGGATTTGTCAAATATGAATAATTCGAAAATTAGTTCACGATATTAACAAAAATTTTACAACTAGTTTTGCGACAATATCTTCCTTTTTTTATAGCTTTTGTAGAATCTACATGATATAATATTCAATAACTGCGAGCCGCTTATCAAATGTTACAAAATGGCGGTTCTGGGGGGTTGGAAAGGATGAAAGTCCACCAGCCGCAATTTTATGAGGAGGGCTATTTTATGGCTAAAACAAGCAGTACATTGCCGTTTGTCGGGACACCTGAGCAGGAAGCGCAACTCAAGCAGTATATTGAGGAGCACAAAGATCAGGGCGGCGCATTGATGCCGGTATTGCAGAAAGCGCAGGAGATCTACGGTTATCTTCCGGTAGAAGTGCAGCAGATGGTTTCTGACGGGTTGGGCGTGTCGATGTCTGAGATCTACGGCGTTGTAACATTTTATTCTCAATTTTCGCTCGCCCCCAAAGGAAAATATAAGATTTCTGTATGTCTGGGTACAGCCTGCTACGTCAAAGGCTCCGGCGATGTCTTCAACCGCCTTTCCCAGCGTTTGGGCATTACCAACGGCGAGTGTACGCAGGATGGGAAATTTTCTCTTGAGGCCTGCCGCTGCATCGGTGCCTGTGGCCTTGCGCCGGTTTTGACTGTCAATGACGATGTTTACGGCCGTCTGGTTGTGGACGACGTTGACGAAATCCTGGCGAAATACGCAGACTAACCGCGATGCAGGAGCTGTCGTTAAACATTCTCGACATCGCGCAGAATTCCGTCCGGGCGGGTGCTTCGCTGGTTCAGATTTCCGTTGTAAAGCGGACGGCGGAGGGGCGGCTCGTCATCACCCTTGAGGACGACGGCTGCGGGATGAGCAGGGAACAGGTGGAACGGGTGGTCGATCCGTTCTTCACGACCCGGACGACCCGGAAGATCGGGCTGGGCATCCCGTTTTTCAAAATGACGGCGGAGATGACCGGCGGCAGTTTTCAGATCCGGTCTACTCCCGGGAAGGGCACCAAAGTGGCGGCGGAGTATTGCTATGAGCACATCGACATGCTCCCTCTCGGGGATGTCCCTTCGACAATCGTCACGCTGATTTCAGGCAGCCCGGAGATTGACTTCGTCTATCGCTATGAGGTGGATGGACGCTCGTTTGAACTGGATACCCGCGAAGTCCGGCGGATGCTCGAAGGTGTGGATATCGCCTCAAACGAAATCTTAACGTTTCTGCGGCAGATGCTGGAGGAAAATATCGGAGAAATCGACCAATCGCAATTGTAAAAACAAACCTAATTTTTATAAGGTGGTGCGCATTCATGAAAAGTTTAGCAGAGTTACAAGCCATTCGCGACCGTGTAAAGAACAACGTCGTTGTCCGTGAAAACAATGAAATCGACTATAGGGTGGTCGTTGGGATGGCGACCTGCGGGATCGCCGCGGGCGCTCGTCCGGTGCTCAATGCCTGCTCGGAAGAGGTGGCAAAGCGGAATCTCCACAACGTCATGGTAACCCAGACCGGCTGCATCGGCATCTGCAAATTTGAGCCGGTCGTCGAGGTCTTTGACAAGGACGGAGCCAAGACGACCTACGTCAAAATGACGGCGGAAAAAGTTGTAAGAGTCATCAACGACCACATTGTAAACGGTAATGTCGTTACCGAGTATACAATTGGCGCAAACGCATAAGGAGGATTATTCAATGTATCGTTCTCATGTACTTGTATGCGGTGGTACCGGTTGTACTTCCTCCGGTTCGGAGCAGATTATCTCCGAGCTGAAAAAGGAAATTAACGCTGTCGGCCTCGCAGAAGAGGTAAATGTCGTCAAAACCGGCTGCTTCGGCCTTTGCGCCCTCGGCCCGATTATGATCGTTTATCCGGAAGGCTGCTTCTACTCCCGTGTAAAACCCGAAGACATCAAAGAAATCGTCGATGAGCATCTTCTCAAAGGCCGTATCGTAAAGCGCCTGCTTTACAGCGAGACGGTGGAGGATGAAAACGTCAAGTCCCTCAACGAGACGGACTTCTATAAAAAGCAGCATCGTGTTGCGCTGCGCAACTGCGGCGTCATCAATCCGGAAAATATTGACGAATACATAGCGATGGACGGTTATTCCGCGCTCGGCAAATGCCTGACGGAGTACACCCCGGAGCAGGTCATCCAGGTGATTAAGGATTCCGGCCTCCGCGGGCGCGGCGGCGCAGGCTTCCCGACCGGGTTGAAGTGGTCCTTTGCGGCGGCGAACCAGGCGGATCAGAAATATGTCTGCTGCAACGCCGACGAAGGCGACCCGGGCGCATTCATGGATCGTTCCGTTCTGGAAGGCGACCCGCACGCGGTTATCGAAGCGATGGCGATCGCGGGCTATGCGATCGGCGCTTCTCAGGGATATATCTATGTTCGCGCCGAGTACCCGATTGCGGTAAAACGTTTGGAGATCGCGATCGGCCAGGCGAGGGAATACGGCCTGCTCGGCAAAGACATCTTTGGAACCGGCTTTAACTTCGACCTCGGCCTCCGCCTTGGAGCAGGCGCCTTCGTCTGCGGCGAGGAAACCGCGCTGATGACCTCGATCGAAGGCAAACGCGGCGAGCCGAGATGCCGTCCGCCGTTCCCGGCGGTCAAGGGCTTGTTCGGCAAGCCGACCGTACTGAATAATGTTGAAACCTACGCGAATATCCCGCAGATCATCCTCAAAGGAGCGGATTGGTTCTCCTCCATGGGCACCGAGAAGTCGAAAGGCACCAAGGTGTTCGCCCTCGGCGGCAAGATTCACAATACCGGCCTTGTCGAAGTCCCGATGGGCACCACCCTCCGCGAGATCGTCGAGGAAATCGGCGGCGGCATCCCGAACGGGAAGAAATTCAAAGCTGCTCAGACCGGCGGCCCGTCCGGCGGATGTATCCCGGCGGAGCATCTGGACGTCCCGATCGACTATGACAACCTCATCGCCATCGGCTCGATGATGGGCTCCGGCGGCTTGATCGTCATGGACGAGGACAACTGTATGGTCGACATTGCGAAGTTCTTCTTAGAGTTCACCGTCGACGAGTCCTGCGGCAAATGCACCCCCTGCCGGATCGGCACTAAGCGCCTCTATGAGATGCTGGATAAGATCACCAAGGGCCAGGGAACGCTGGAAGACCTCGACAAGATGGAGGAGCTGTGCTACCACATCAAGAACAACTCACTCTGCGGCCTTGGGCAGACCGCCCCGAACCCGGTTCTCTCCACCCTCCGTTATTTCCGCGACGAGTATGTCGCCCACGTTGTGGATAAGAAGTGCCCGGCTGGCGTTTGTAAGGAGCTGCTGAGCTACGAGATCGATCCGAATCTCTGTAAGGGCTGCACCCTCTGCTCCAGAGTCTGCCCGGTCGGCGCGATCAGCGGCACGGTGAAACAGCCGCATTCTATCGACAAAAACAAGTGTATCAAGTGTGGCGCTTGTATGGAAAAATGTAAATTTGCAGCAATTTCGAAGAAATAAGGGGAGAAGTACCGAGATGGAAAATGTAAACATCAAAATTAATGGAATTCCATTAAGCGTGCCGAAAAATTATACGATCCTTGAAGCTGCACGCGCCAATGGGTTTGAAATTCCGACGCTTTGTTATTTAAAAGACATCAACGCCATCGGCGCCTGCCGGATCTGTGTCGTTGAGGTGAAAGGCGCGAGAAGCTTAGTCGCCGCCTGCGTTTACCCGGTTAACGAGGGGATGGAGGTCACCACCAATTCTCCGGCTGTCGTGAAGGCCAGAAGGCTGACCCTGGAGCTGATCCTTTCCACCCACGACAAAAAATGTCTCTCCTGCGTCCGCAGCGGAAGCTGCGAATTGCAGAAGCTCTGTAAGGATTACGGAGTTGAGGACGAAAGCTTCTTTGAGGGCGTGAACAACCGTTATGAGATCGATATGTCCGCCCCCCATATGTACCGCGACAACAACAAATGTATCCTCTGCCGCCGCTGTGTCGCCGCTTGTGAAAAGCTTCAGAGCGTGTCGGTCATCGGGCCGATTGAGCGTGGATTCAAGACACACATCGGCAGCCCGTTTGAGGTGGATCTGAATGCAACATCCTGCGTTTCCTGCGGCCAGTGCATCGTAGCCTGCCCGACCGGCGCCCTCTCTGAAAAGGACGATACCGATAAGGTTTGGGCTGCTTTGGCCGATCCGTCCAAGCATGTTATCGTTCAGACCGCTCCGTCGATCCGTGTCACCCTCGGTGAAGCGTTCGGTATGCCGGTCGGCTCGAACGTCAAAGGCAAGATGGCTGCGGCGCTCCGCCGCCTTGGCTTTGACAAGGTCTTCGACACCGACTTCTCCGCTGACCTCACCATCATGGAGGAAGCAAACGAGTTTCTCCAGCGGGTTCAGAATGGCGGCACCCTGCCGATGATCACATCCTGTTCTCCGGGATGGGTTAAGTTCTGCGAGTACAATTATCCTGAGATGATCGACAACCTCTCCACCTGTAAGTCGCCGCAGCAGATGTTCGGCGCGGTTATCAAGACCTACTATGCGGAGAAAAACGGGATCGACCCGAAGGATATCGTCAGCGTCAGCATCATGCCCTGTACCGCGAAGAAATTTGAGGTTGGGCGCGACCATCAGGATGCGGCCGGCCTTCCGGACGTGGACATTGCGCTGACCACCAGGGAGCTTGCCCGGATGATCGAGCGCGCAGGGATTATGTTCACCCAGTTGCCTGACGAGGATTTTGACAATCCGCTCGGAGAGTCCACCGGCGCGGGCGTCATCTTCGGTGCGACCGGCGGCGTTATGGAGGCGGCTCTGAGAACCGCTGTTGAGAAACTCACCGGTGAAGAGCTCAAAGCGCTTGACTTCACCGAAGTCCGAGGCACTGCCGGGATCAAAGAGGCGACCTACAACGTCGCTGGGATGGATGTCAACGTTGCAGTTGCTTCCGGCCTTGCGAATGCGAGAGCGCTTCTTGAGGACGTCAAGGCGGGCAGAAAGAATTACCACTTTATTGAAATCATGGCTTGCCCGGGCGGCTGCGTCAACGGCGGCGGCCAGCCCACCCAGCCTGCAAGCGTCCGCAACTTTGTGGACTTGAGGGCAGAGCGTGCTAAAGCGATTTATGAAGAGGATAAGAATCTGCCGGTTCGGAAGTCTCACGAGAACCCGATGATCAAGAAGATCTACGACGAGTTCTTTGGTGAGCCCGGAAGCCATAAAGCGCATCACATCCTTCACACTCAGTATGTAGACCGTAAAAATGGTTAAATAAAAATCCCCCGGCTTAGACCGGGGGATTTTTATTGCAGTTTAGGGTGGTTTTCCCGAAATTTGTCGAGAGACGCTGCCGATTGCTATTTACATTTCGTTCATATTATAGTAAAATGAAGGACAAAGAATTTTTATGGAGGTAAACGCATGAATCCACTCAAGAAAACGACCCTGGGGGTGCAGCATCTGTTTGCAATGTTCGGCGCGACGGTGCTGGTGCCGACCTTGACAGGGCTGAACGTTTCGGTCGCACTGGTCTGCGCCGGAATCGGCACCCTGATTTTCCACTTTATCACAGGGCATAAGGTTCCGGTCTTTCTCGGCTCCAGCTTTGCCTACATTCCGGCGATTCAGGCGGTCTGTATCAACGGAAACCCACAGCTGCTCGACAAGCTGGAAACGGAGGGCCTTTCCGCGGTGATCGCCGACCCGCTTTATTACGAGCGGCTTCCCTATGCTCTGGGCGGGATCGTCTGCGCAGGTATTGTTTATGTTCTCCTCTCTTTGGTCGTTCGATTGGTCGGTCCGGACCGTGTCCGCAGCTTTTTCCCGGCGGTCGTCACCGGCCCGGTGATTGTCGTCATCGGTATGACCTTAGCGCCGACCGGAATTTCGATGGCATCCGGCAACTGGGCAATTGCGCTGCTTGTCCTCGTCGCCATTATTGTTGTGTCGGTCTTCTGCAAGGGCTTTTTCAAGCTGGTTCCGATTCTGATCGGCCTGGCGCTGGGGTATATCGTTTCAATGATCTGCGACGGCTTCCATCTTTTTGCAGCCCCGCTGGTCAATTTCGACATCATCGAAAATGCTGCCTGGATCAATCCGTTCTGGAGCTTTAACGGCGAGTTTTTCCTCCTTCCGAAATTTGATTTGCAGGCCATCCTCTTGGTTGCTCCGGTTGCGCTTGTCACCTTTATGGAGCATATTGGGGACATTACGACCAACGGCTCGGTCGTCGGAAAAGATTTCTTCAAGGATCCGGGGCTTCATCGCACCCTGCTCGGCGACGGCGTTGCCACTTTGGTAGCAGGCATCCTCGGTGGCCCTGCGAATACAACTTATTCCGAAAACACCGGTGTTTTGGCTGTTACAAAGGTTTACGACACCGTCGTAATAAAAATTGCGGCGATCTTTGCGATTGCGCTTGGCTTGTTTGGAAAATTCGGCGGCGTTTTGCAGGCGATCCCCGACGCGGTCAAAGGCGGTATGTCGATCGTCCTTTTCGGTATGATTGCCGCGATCGGAATGCGGACGCTTGCAGAGGCGGAGCTCGACTTCACCCACAGCCGCAACCTGATTATTGTGGCGCTGATTCTCGTATTTGGACTTGGGCTCAGCAGTGGGGTTACTACCCCGTCCTTCGGGCTTTTTGGCCTCGAGATCCCGGAGATTACAATTTCCGGACTCTTTATCGCAGTGGTTGCGGGTGCGCTTGCCAACAAGGTACTTCCCAAAGATGTATAGCTGCGGGTTTGTTTTCCCTGTTCCTGAAACAGCAAATTGAAAGGATTTCAGCGAAACCTGTAAATTTTAAGGGACCGACATTTTAATCGTTTGCCGAATCTCGGGCTGTTGTTTAAATTTTTCGTAAAGATTTTTCTCGAATCACGTTCTTTGAGCCGTATCCGGTTGACAAACGGTGATTTTTTGGGTAAGATAAAACCAATGGATGTCCTTTTATCATATGATTCAAATGGAGGAGTAGTTATGGAAATCGAGAAAAGCAAGAAACTCAGCATCATCTCTCTCTTACTCGGCGTAGCTGCGGTAGCCTCCACATTGGCGTATTTTCTGTACAGGCTACATAGCAACCGCCTCCACGAGGAAAAGTGGCGTGATTATGAGGACTGCGGCATCTAAGGTTTAAATTTGCTGCTGAAAAGCCCGCCGTGGTATCTGCCACGGCGGGCTTTTGATTTGCAGCGTCTGGCGTTTACATCGGGGCTCATGGCTCGATGGCAGCTTGTCCTTTTAGGCATACGTATTGATGACGGGTTTGCTTTGAATCGGCCAAATTCTTCTTTAAATTTGAAATCGGGGATGCTGAATTGCAAAAAGTATATCGCTGCACGGAACAGGAAGAAGCACGGATTAACAGGGATTTAGGTTATACCGCGGAGCAATTAAGCCGCATCGGCTGGGGGGAGCAGCATCAATACACGATTGGGATAGCGGAACTGATGGCCGCAGTGAAACGCCTGTTAAGCCGCAGATGCCCGGAATGCAATGCAAAGCTGGTAAAAATTAAGGAGCTCAAATATGTTGGATTGAGACACCAGCCAGGCGCAACAGGCGGGGATTATCAAAAAACTTATAAAGTAAAACGCATGAAGATCTGCCCTAAATGCGGCAGAAACTATTAAATGAGTTCGGATTTGCGGGAGAATCTGTATGGCTGGTTTTGATATGGATATTGGCCTTGCTTTAATCAGCCGGCAATTATGCAGAAAAAACCGTAAAGAATGCTCCTGCTTTTTAGAAAGTCTGTATCAAGAATTTAAAAACGACCACGCTGTAACGCCAGTCGTTGAAAATACGCTTGACAATGCTTTTGTCAAAATCCGTGGTAAAGATAAAATAATGTTTTATCTGGAGCTTATAAAAGGTCGTGACCGGTTTCCTATTGTGATGGAGATGCTTGGAAAATGGAAGGTTGATGAAGCAAAACAGCTTATAATCGGAAAACTGGAAAACGATACAATTAAAACATCTGCGATCAGGGCGTTGGGTTATTACAAAGATAAAGGCACAATATCGCTGATTCAAAAACATTTCAATTCGGAATATATTGGAGTACGAAAAGAAGGGAAAAAGGTGGGAAATTAATTAACGTGACTGACTGCCAAAAATTCTGAGCGATCGGTGGGCGGCCTACTGCTTATTTAGTATATTTGCCCTTACCGGTCACGGTCAAAAAGAAATTCGGCAGAGCCGGAAATCCTTTTAAACTCAGAAAGCATATAAGCTTTAGCTGGGCTTTCGAGCTGAAAAGATGAGGCGCGGATTTTCCGCGCCTTTGGCATTTCAATGTTAAGTAGGGGCGCATTACGCGCCCTTAGACAGCCTGACGGATGCCCTTTTTACGTGGAAGCTTAGCAGCAGCCCCAGGATTGCCGGCCGCATCTGCAGCCGCAGCAGCGGCGGCGATTCCGGCATCTGCACCTACAGCCGCAGTCACAGTCAGAGGAAAAATCGTCATTATTTGATACCATCAGCTCGCCGGCAGAAAGCGTTACCGGAAGGAAAGCGGTGACACTGCCGTCATTATCCGACTGTGAAGAACAGAAACCGCAAGAGCCATTCATCCAGTTATTATTGCACATTTAAAAATACCTCCATCTCCGCGGGCCATTTCAGCCCGCACTATAATTTATGCGCCGAGGCATTTTTTGGTGAAAAAAGCAGAATCATGGTTCTTCTTTCTGAATTCGATAAGGAATCAGCTGATTGACCGCCAGTGCCACAAAGATTCCCACCAGGGTGTCCAACACACGATTGAAAACAAAAAGATAGGGGTTTTCATCCGTTACATGGGAAACGGTGATGCTTAAAAAGACTACGCATGTAATATAACTGGCAGCGGATTTGTCGGCAAGAACCGTGATATAGATCAGCGGGATCAGACAAAGGGAAACGATCAGGTAATAAAGCGGTGACAATGCTTCAAGGGGGGTGTTCTGCTCGACTAAGAGGAGAAGCAGACCAAACGCGCCGCCGATCAGGGTGCCGACCGTCCGGTTGAGAGCAACCCGTATTCCCGCAGCCCGATCCTTCTGGATGCATAAAACCGCGGCGATCATACTGTAAAAAGGGGGTTGGCTCCGCAGGAAACCGATCATTGCGCTGATCAAAACAGCAATGACAGTTTTAATCATGCGCATCCCCACTTTGGGCAGTTTCTTTTTCATAAGTTTCTCCTTAAAAAGTCGGCCGGTAAGTGAGGTAACACCGCGCTTGTATAGACCTTTGCAAAGGCGTTGTCACGTCTCTCGTTCAGATGAAGCAAAATTAGGGAAGCTATCTGCTCCAGCGCGAAAAATGCATGGTGTTTTGAAGGATTCATCCCAAACAAAAAAGAGAAGTCGTCAAGACTCCTCTTCTAATTTTTCATCCACTGTGGAAGCAACAATTCCTTCGGTACTGTCCGATTTGAAAAACACCTTAAAAGTCTGAAAGATCAACTTTAAGTCCAACCAGATCGAATAATTTTCAATATACTCTAAGTCCATCATCAGCTTGTCAAGCGGCGTCGTGTTGTATTTCCCCATGATCTGGGCCATTCCGGTCAAACCCGCCTTCACCTTGAGGCGGTAGCGGAATTCCGGGTACTGTTTCTCAAACTTCCGAATCAACTCTTCCCGTTCAGGGCGAGGGCCGACAATACTCATTTCGCCGTGTAGAATATTGAACAGCTGAGGAAGCTCGTCCAGCCTGAGTTTACGAAGAATCCGCCCCACCGGGGTGATACGGTCGTCATCCTTTGCGGCCCAAACAGAGCCGCTTTGCTTCTCTGCATCGACAATCATGGTACGGAACTTGAGGACAGAAAATTCCCGTCCGTTTTCCGTAATCCGTTTCTGCTTGTAAAAAACCGGCCCCCGGTCACAGAGCTTAACCGCCAGCGCACAAATCGCCATAAAAGGGCTTGTGACAATCACGCCAACGAGTGAAATGAAAAGGTCAAGAAGCCGTTTGACAAGCCGTTGCTCTGTAGAAAGAGAGGAAACATAAGAAGCGTAAACCGTTTTGTCATCCACGACTACGGTTTTGCTGTTTTTCATGATGACGTCTGAAAGGCGGGGAACAACATAAACGTTTTTGGTATATTTATAGCAAAATTCCACTGTTTCCGAAAGAATTCCTGCGGGCAATCCCATTAGGAAAACTGTCTCATAGGGGTAGAGACGTTTATACAAGTTTTCGGAATCATAAGAAAGAGAAAAATCCACATCCCATTGTTTGCGGTAGCGCCCCACTTTAGCGAGAAATTCCCGCGCGTCTTTTTCATCCGCATAGACCAAAATGCTCTTTTCCGAATCGTGCAGCTTGAAAAAAAGCCAATTTCCAAAATAAATGCCAACAATTACCAGCATGAGCTGGATGAAAAAAACGATAAACAGGATATAAAAGTTAAAAACAACCTGAAACTCACTCATAACAACCAGTTCCACAAACGCCACCACATCGGTAAAAAACGAGGCAAGCGCGACGGATGCGATGATGTCCTTGCTTTTTTTTACCCCAAGGGGCACCCCGCCGTAAATCCGCAGGAACAGCAGCGCCGCAAGCAGATAGGTAGTCAGGGTGATAAACATCGTCCGGCTCGGACGCAGCAGTTGAGGAGCGACTAGTGAAAAAAGCCCGTAAAAAGTGACAAATAAAGCTAAAAGCAGACCGGTCTTCACAACAAAGATGGTAGATTTTTCAAACATTTTCAAAAATCTAATGATCTGAACCGCCTCCATTTGAACTTTCAGCTTTTAAAGGACACCGAATATCTTTCATCCGTAATAATGACAGTATATCACAAAAAGGGTCAAACGTCAACAAAATCGACCTATCCGAAAAGGCGAGGCGGTTTCGTTTTGAACGATTGTCCTGTCGCGCTGCGAGGCGGGGAAAAGACTCAAAATTTATTTTGCGTCCTTTTTGGCATCCGCCGCCAAGCCCGACACATGGCGCTGGTAGGCAGCCGCGGCCTTCAAAGAACCGCAGTCCCCGGCAAATAGGCGGTGAAGGTGAGGACGCTTTCGGTTCGTCGGATGTTTTTTTCGGTAGAGCCAGATCAGAACGCCGTAGCCAATCAGGAAAATTCCCGCTCCCAAGCTGATGACAAAGCCTGTGGAAAGGCCGGGCGTATGGTACTCAAATCGGATGGTATTTTCCCCTGCCGGGGCGAGCACCGCCATGAAGCCGACGTTTACCTGCTCGATCCCGGCCGGCTTTCCGTTAACGGTTGCAGTCCATCCGCTCTCATAGGGGACGCTGTAAAAGACCAGGTTTTCCCGCTCCAGTGTGATACGGGAAGTAAAACCCGCGTTGTCATACGAGAAGGAGCTGCCGCTGTGTTCCCGCAGCGCCGCGCAGTCTGCCCGCATCTCCTCGTGCGTCACGAGCGGCATCTTGTCCTCCGGCAGCTCGTCCAGAATCCCACGGTAGGCTTCAATCTGTTCATCGTTTAGATAAATCGCTTTGAGAAGGAGCCGGTCCCGCATCGTGTCGGGGTAATCTTCAAACGTTTTTTGTGTGATATAGTAAGGGTAGGTAAAGCCCATCGGGATGTAATCCTCGTTTTCATAAACATCGAATTCGTTTTGGACACCGGTCAAATGATAGTTCGGAAGATCGGGATCGCTCGCTCCTGAGAAGATGTATTTCACCGAAAAGAGTGCCCGCAGCGGCAGACGGGAAATATCCGCGCGGGAGCCGACGCCGCGTTCCACCCCGACCGACTGGTAGAAGTTGATGATCGAAGGCGGGACGATGCTGTGGAAAGTCCGCATGCTGGGCATCCCCCAGAACATCCCGTAGTTGTCCAAGCCTTCGAGGATATCGATCCGGTAAAAGCCGGTCTCTTCTTCAGGCAGGGAGATATTCTCCCCGCCGTGGAGCCCGAGATCGACGATTTTGTGAACCTCATCCTGATTCCCTTTTCCCAGCCCCAGCAGCAGGATGGAATAGACGACCGACATCACCGAGACGGCGACCAGCAGCTTGACTCCATAGCCCCGTTCCCCCCGGAACATTTTCCAGATCATCCAGGCGACGAAAAGCCCCGCCGCTCCAAAGAGGACGTAAGCCCAGAACCGCTCCGGATAAGCGGGCATCTGGAAAAAGACTAGCTCGCCGTCCTCCATCTTCGGCAGAAGCCCGATGGAGGAGAAAGAGATCATAAAGACAGCCGTCACCCGGACGCCGAAGCTGTAATCGGTTTTTACATCCTCCAGCGCGAGAACACTGGCGAGGGCCATAATCAAAATCGGCATGAAAAACCAGCGGGCGTAATACTGGGAATTAAAGAGCTGGAACATGCTGTTCAGGACGGGGATGAAAGCCATGACCGCACAGGTTGCAAGAAGGAGCTTGATCCACCGCGGCTTCCGGCTGCGGAAATAAGCGACCACCGCCGACAGACTGAACAGGGGCAGGTAGGCCGAAACAGAGGCCCACTTGGAGGCGGAATCCGGGAAGAAGTTTGGCCGCGCGGGGATATCCGGCGGGAAGAAAAAGCTTTCCAGAATCAGCCCGTACCGCTGCACCCGGTCGTAAAAAAGAAGGTTGAACCCGCTCAGATATTCGTTGATCCGATAATTACCCATCAATGCGATCACAGAAGGGAGAAGGAGGAACATCGAGCCGAGAAATCCCGCCACTGCTTCCAACGCGAGCAGAAGGAAGCTTTTGACGGTAATCCCCCGGCGGAATTCCGGGGAGGTCAGGCGGATCAGGAAATAAAGGACGGTAAAGATGACCTCTGCGACAAAAAAGTAGTAGTTGACCACGGCGCAGAGGCAGACCGCCAAGGCAAAGACACAGCGGCGGCGGTTGACGACGAATTCCTCCAGCGCGATCAGCAGGAGCGGGAAGAAGACGGCCACCTCGAGAAAATGGTTGAAGAAGATGTTGTAGATGTTGAACCCGGAAAAGGCGTAAAGCAGCCCGCCGATCATGGCGAAAAGGGAGGTTTTGGTAAACCGGCGGATAAAGGCATAGCCGGTCACGGCGCAGCAGGCGAGCTTAATTGCCATCAGCGGCGCCATCAGGTAGGGGACGAAATCGGTCGGGAAGGGGATGGTGAGCCAGAAAAAGGGATTCCCCAACAAGTAAAAGGAATAGGAACCGATGAAGTTGGCGCCGAGATCAGTCGTCCAGCTCCAGCCGAAATTCCCGCTCCGGACAGCTTCGTGCGCCAGCTTATAAAAAGGAATCTGCTGGACGTTATAGTCCCCATAATAGATGAAATGCCCGCCGTCCATCAGGATGTACGGGAGAAAGAAGACGGCGGCAATCCCGAGGGCGATGCCGAAAATCTTCCAGTAATTCCGCAGCTCTGAACAGGACTGTTTTTTCACCGATGCCCCTCCTTTTGATAAAGCCTTTCACAACGGAAAACCAAACTTCGAATCCGCTTTTGTAAAAATGGGAAAGAGCTTCTATAAGCTCCCGCTCGATGTGATTGTGATCTTTCGGGGTTACTCGTATTCACTCCATTTCGACTTTTCAGACGGCGGAACACCGCAGAGCGACCCAGCCGCTCTCTTCCTTAACCCCGTCGATCCGGAGCTCGTTTGCCGTAACAGCGGCAATCACGTCGCCTTTGCGGGTGTCGATGATCCCGGAAGTGAGGAAGGTCCCGCCGGGCTTTAAGAACCGGGGGATATCGGGGCAGAGCCGGATGATCACGTCGGCTACAATGTTTGCGCAGATCACGTCATACTGCCCGGAGATCTTGTCGGTGAGGTCGCCGACATAGGTGGCGAGGCGGTGTTCCACCCCGTTGAGAGCGGCGTTTTCCATTGCGATTTTCGCCGCGAGCTCGTCGATGTCCACCCCGACGGCGTTTTCTGCGCCGAGCAGGAGAGAAGCGACCGCGAGGATGCCGCTGCCGCAGCCGACATCCAGCATTTGATCGCCCGGCTGGACGGCCTCCTGCAAAAATTCGAGGCAGAGCTTCGTGCTGGCGTGGGTTCCGGTGCCGAAGGCCATCCCGGGGTCGAGCAGGAGCTTGACCCGCCCGGCGGCATCGGTCTCCTGATCCTCCCAGGATGGGACGATCAGGAGCTTTTCCCCGACCGGGGTTGGATGGTAGTACTGCTTCCAAACGTTGGCCCAGTCCTCTTCGCGGACGGTGTCGTTCTCCAGGGCGAGCCGCCCCAAATCGACTCCTTCGCAAAGGGAAGGGAGGGATTTCAGCCCGTTCCGGATCGAAAGGAGCGTCTCCCGACCCTGTGCGTTCTCAGGGAGATAAAAGGTGACGCTGGTTTCAGCGGTTTTGAGCGCCATCAGCGCGTCGTCTACATAATCCCAGTGGATTTCGGTGTCGTTCAGAAAATGTTCGAAATCCTGCGCGTCGGTGATTTCCACCCCGCCGACGCCTTGCTCCAGCAGAAAAGCGGTGACGATCTCGATCCCCTGAGTGGTGGTGTAAAGGGTGGTTTTGCTCCAGCTGTCAGCTGTGCTGCCCATTTGCAGCCCTCCTCGTCATAATCTTTGGAACAGCGCCGGGACTTGGCCGTCAAACGGAGATACCGGCGTTTTTAGAAAAAGTTAGACGTTGAAGCGGAAAAGGACGACGTCCCCGTCCTGCATGACATAGTCCTTGCCTTCCAGCCGGACCAGCCCCTTTTCCTTGGCGGCAGCCATCGAACCGCAGGCCATCAGGTCGTCAAAGGAGACGATCTCCGCCCGGATAAAGCCCCGCTCGAAATCGGTGTGGATCTTTCCGGCCGCCTGGGGAGCCTTCGTCCCCTTGACGATGGTCCAGGCGCGGACCTCCGGCTGCCCGGCCGTCAGGTAAGAGATCAGCCCGAGAAGGGCGTAGCCCTCGGTGATGATCCGGTCGAGCCCTGATTGAGTGAGGTGGAGTTCCTCCAAAAACATCGCTTTGTCCTCTGCGGACATGTCGGCGATCTCCTCCTCGATCTTTGCGCAGATCGGAAGGACGGCGGAATGCTCCTCCGCGGCGATCTCCCGCACCTCCTGATAAAACGGGTTGCTGTCGAGCCCGCTGATAAAGTCGTCCTCGCAGAGGTTTGCGGCGTAGATCACCGGCATGTTGGAAAGCAGCGCAATGGTTTTCACGATTTCCTGCTGCTCCGGGGTATAGGCAAAGGAGCGCGCGCTTTTCCCCTCTTCGAGGTGAGCGTGCAGCGCCTCCAAGAATTCGAGCTCGCTTTGGTATTTTTTATCCGCCTTGACCATCTTCCTTGTTTTGTCGATCCGCCTGTCCAGAATCTCAAGGTCGGAAAAGACCAGCTCGAGGTTGATGGTTTCGATGTCCCGCCTCGGGCCGATCTCCCCGTCCACGTGGATGATATCCGGGTCTTCGAAGCACCGGACGACGTGGACGATCGCGTCCACCTCCCGGATATTGGACAGAAACTTGTTCCCGAGGCCCTCTCCCTTGGAAGCCCCCTTGACCAATCCTGCAATGTCGACGAATTCCAGCGTCGCAGGGGTGAACTTGTCGGGGTGGTACATCTCCGCGAGCGCGTCGAGCCGTTTGTCCGGCACCGATACGACCCCGATATTCGGCTCGATGGTGCAGAAGGGGTAGTTTGCAGATTCCGCCCCTGCGTTGGTCAAAGCGTTGAACAGGGTGCTTTTGCCGACATTCGGCAGCCCCACCATTCCCAGTTTCATAATGCTTGTCTCCTATCTTTAACGGCGGGGCCAACCGGCAGTCGCGCCGTACTTCTATACGATTTTTCAAAGATTCCGTGTGCTCCCCGCTTTAGGCGGCTCCGGATTCAAAAGGCTCCCGACCGGGCGCCGTTCGAGCTCCGCCGATCTGTCCGTCGGATGCCGATGGGGAAGAGCGCCGCGGCCTTTACATGGTGACGGGGGCGGAGATGTGCAGCATCCGGAGCAGGTTGGACAGAACCGTTTTGGCCGCGAGGCAGAGGGAGAGGCGGGCCTGGGTCAGCTCCGGGTCGCCGCATTTGACGCGGCAGGCGTTGTAGAATTTGTGGAAGAGGGAGGCGAGGTCGGACGCATACCGGGTCATCCGGGATGGGTCGTAATTTTTCGCCGCCTCGACGATCTCGTTCGGATAGCCTGCGATCAAGCGGATCAGCTCGATTTCCTCCGGCGCGGTCAGAAGCCCCAGCCGTTTGCAGTCCGGCTCCTCCGGCGTGATCTGCTCCGCGGCCAGGTTTGCGAGGATGCTGCAGATCCGGGCGTGGGCGTACTGGACGTAGTAGACCGGATTCTGAGAGGACTGCTCGACCGCGAGCCCCAGGTCGAAATCAAAGTGGGAGCTCGCCTCCCGGAGGTTGAAGAAAAACCGGGCGGCATCCACCGGCACCTCGTCCAGCAGGTCGGTCAGAGTGAGGGACTTTCCAGTCCGCTTGCTGACCCGGACGGTCTCCCCGTCCCGCATCAGCCGCACCAGCTGCATCAGGACAATGTCCAGCCTGCTCCCGTCCAGCCCGATGGCATCCATCGCGCCCTTGAGCCGGGCGACATGGCCATGGTGGTCCGCCCCCCAGATGTTGATGACCTTGTCGAAGCCGCGGACGGCAAACTTGTTGTAGTGATAGGCGATGTCGGCCGCGAAATAGGTCGGGGTGCCGTTTGCGCGGACGAGGACGTCGTCCTTCAGATCCAGCTTTTCAATCTCCTTTTCGCTCTTGCCCTGCCGGAGAAGCTGCTCTTTCAGCACCTCGGCGTTTTTGTACCAGACGGCCCCTTCTTTTTCGTAGGTGAAGCCGCGCTCTGTCAGCCTGTCGATCGCGGCCTTGACAGCGCCGCTTTCATGCAGGGTGCTTTCTTTGAACCAGACGTCGTATTCAATTCCGTACCGGGAAAGATCCCGCCTGAGCCCCTCGATATTGAGCGGGAGCGCGTAGTCGACCAGCGCCTTCCGGCGCTCATCCTCCGGCTTGTCCAGAAAGCTGTCGCCGTGGATGGCGGCGAACGCCTTGGCGTGCTCCGCGATATCCGCCCCCTGGTACGCGTCCTCCGGGAGCGGGACGGCATCCTCCCCTTTGAAGAGCTGGAGATAACGGACATCCAGCGAGACTGCAAATTTGTTGATCTGGTTCCCCGCGTCGTTCACATAAAATTCTTTCGTCACGTCGTAGCCGGCGTGCTCCAGCACGGCGGCCAGCGTATCGCCGATGACGCCGCCCCGCGCGTTCCCGATGTGCATGGGACCTGTCGGGTTGGCGGAAACGAATTCCACCATGACCTTCCGGCCTTTTCCGTAATCGGAGCGGCCGTAGCCCTCCCCTTCGGAGGAGACGGCCAACAGCGTTTCCTCGAACCAGCGGTGGGAGAGGAAGAAGTTGAGAAAGCCCGCCCCGGCGATCTCTGCCCGCTCGAAGTAAGACCCCTCCAGCACCAGATGCTTGCAGATGGTCTCCGCGATCTTTCTGGGGGGGAGTTTGAACGCCCGGGCGGATACCATCGCCACATTGGCGGCAAAATCGCCGTGCGCTTTATCGGCCGGGATCTGGATTGAATAGGCGGGGATTGGCTCCGGGGGGAGCTCCCCTTCCCCGACGGCATGTCCCAATGCGCCTAAGATCAGGTCGTTTAACTGATCGTTGGCGGCTTTGACTAAATCTTTCATTGATTTGAACCCTCCGTGTTGTTCTACTCGGTTTGAACCTCAATAAAAATCTCATTCTCGCTCATGAAAACAGAGTTGACATCCAGCTGGTACTTAAAGTGAACCTTCCCGCCCTGCTCGGTTAAGCCGTTCGTGATCTCCTCGGCGAAAATGCCGATCTGGAGGTCGCCCGCGACGGTTCCGTAAAGGCCGACGTGCCGCACCCCTTTCTCGATCACCAGCTCGGAACGGCTGGAACCGGTGCGGCGCATCGTCACCTTTTTTGTCCCTTCCAGCTTCAGCATGGTCCGGCAGCCCTGAAAGCCGGTCGCCTCCGACTCGTCATAGAGCAGATAATATTTTCCGCTTTTTTCGTACAAAAGCCCTTGGGTAAACAGCTCTGTGACGTCGTCCCCTTCGTCGTCCCGCTGTATCCCTTTGATCTGAATATACACTTCTTTTTTCATCGTTTTTCTCTTTCTGTTTTTCCACCCTTGCCGCAGGGGCGGTTGTGATTGAAAAGGCAGCCCCCGCTTTCCGGGAGGCGGCCGCTTCTTTCCACCCGGATCAAGACGGAACGGCGCCGGAGTTGCCCATATCTGCGATAAAGCTGTCCAAATCGACCAGCTTGACGTCCGCTGTGACTGTCTCCCCCAGAAAGAGGGAGGCGATTTCGCCGAAGGATTCAGGGTTGTCGCTGACGTAAAATTCGGTGTGCCCCGGTTCGCTGCCGCTTCGCAGCAGGTTGTTTTTGACGAGCAGGGCGCTCGCCTGCTTCGCCGTCTCCACGCCGGGATTGATGAGCGGGAGCCGGCCGTTCAGGACGTCGGAAATGGTTTCGCTGATGATCGGGTAGTGGGTACACCCCAGGATCAGCACGTCGACCTCGCCGTTTTGAAACGGCGCGAGGTACTGCTCCGCCACCATCCGCGTGACCGGATTGCCCCGCTCGATGAATCCGTTTTCCACCAGCGGGACAAAGAGAGGGCAGGCGCTGCCGACGACCACCGCGTTTGGGCGGATATTCCGCATCGCCTTACCGTAAGCGCCGCTCTTGATGGTGGCTGGGGTGGCGATCACGCCGATCCGCCCCGTTTGGGATGCGGAACAGGCGGCTTGAGCGGCGGGCAGCAGGATGTTGCAGAAGGGGACGTCCAGCCCCTCCAGATATTCGGGGGTGAGGTTGGCACTGGCCGTGCCGCAGGCCGCGATGATCATCTTTACGTTTTTGGAGAGGAGAAACCGGATATCCTGCATGGCGTATTTGACGATTGTCTGGCGGCTGCGGGTTCCATAAGGAACCCGGCCGGTGTCGCCGAAATAGACGAAATTTTCATGCGGAAGCTGCTGCTGAAGCTCCTTTAAAACGGAAATTCCCCCCAGCCCAGAATCAAAAACGCCGATTGCACGGTTATCCACGGACATCTTCCTTTCTTTCCAGCGCAAGCTCAATCAGGCGGCCGACCAGTTCCGTATAGGGGACGCCCTGTGCTTCCCAAAGCTTGGAATACATGCTGATGTCGGTAAACCCGGGCAGGGTGTTGATCTCGTTGAGGACGACCTTGCCGCCCTTCGTCACAAAAAAGTCGACGCGCGACAGCCCGCTGCATCCCAGCGCCTGATAGGCCTTGACAGCCGTCTCCCTAACCAAATCGGCGGCCTCAGAGCTGATTTTAGCCGGAATGTCGAGCTTTGAAGCCCCGTCGATGTATTTTGCGTTGTAGTCGTAGAACTCGTTGCTGGGGGTGATCTGCCCGGGCTGAGAGGCCTTCGGCGCTTCGTTGCCGAGCACGGCACACTCGACCTCAGCGCCGGTGATGGTTTCCTCCAAAATGGCCTTTTCATCGTGTGCAAAGGCGAGCTCCAGCGCTTTCATCAGTTCTTCCCGGCTGCGCGCCTTGCTGATTCCGACCGAGGAGCCCGCGTTTGCCGGCTTGACAAAGATCGGGTACCGCAGCGCCTCCTCAATTTCGGGGATGCGGCTGTCGAACAGGGCGTATTCCGCCTTCCGGAGCACCCGCCATTTGGCCATCCTGATTCCGACGGCTTCTAAAATTGTGTGGGTAAACTGTTTATCCATGCAGTTGGCGGAGGCGGACAGCCCGCATCCGACGTAGGGAATCCCTGCGAGGTCGAGCATCCCCTGCACGGTGCCGTCCTCCCCGTTTTTACCGTGGAGCACCGGGAAAACACAGTCCACCGGCATGAGCTCCGCCGTCTCTTCATCAAGTTTCAGGATTCCCTTTTGGGAGGGATCCAGGCTGAAAGCGACCGGGCGGTTGGCGGGATGATCCTTCCAGCTTCCGTCCGCAACGGCTTCGGACGGGCCGTCGTACCAGAGCCAGCGCCCTTCCTTGGTGATGCCGATTGTAATGACATCATAGCGGTCGGACGCAATATGATCTAAAACAGAAGCGGCGGAAAGGAGCGAAACCTCGTATTCGCTCGATCTGCCGCCGAATAAAACGGCAACGGTTTTCTTAGACATAAAAAGCCTCCAAACTTCAGTTTGAGCAACGCATACTTATTCTAAATGATACCATATTTTGCATCCGGATGCAAACAATACTTACGGTCATTCTCCTGCTTCGGAAAGATGCCGGTCCGGGGTGGTTTTATCGCTTGCGGTATGATATAATAATATGGTATGATTCCAAAGGACAGAACTGCCGCGGCCAAAAAGGCAAAAGCGGCCGTAAATTTCATAAAACCCCTTGACGGATTTGTCCCTTTATGCTATGATTGTTATTACCTCTAAAGGGGTTTATTTTTTTGCGGTTTTTCGCACTTCTTTAGAGGGAGGCTAACAAAAACCGTTACCGGGAGGTGCCGAACATGAGAGTGAAAATTACATTGGCTTGTTCCGAGTGCAAACAGCGCAACTACAACACCATGAAGAACAAGAAAAACGACCCTGACAGACTTGAGATGAACAAGTATTGTCGCTTCTGCCGTAAACACACGCTTCACAAAGAAACGAAGTAAACGGAAGGGTGAGAGAAATGGCCAAAAAGGACATTGCTGAAAAAGCTGCGGCAAAGCCGAAGAAAAAGGCTGACAAAAAGCAGAAAAACGGCGTTCTCAAAAAAATAACCCGTTACTTCAAAGACCTGAGGGGCGAATACAAGAAGATTGTATGGCCCACCAAAAAGCAGATTGTCAACAACACCCTTGTTGTTCTCGCCGTCGTGATCGTCCTGGGCGCTTTTGTGGCCGGACTCGACGCTGTTTTGGGCCTGATCGTTCGATTTGTCCTGCAGCAGGCGTAACGTCCGCTGTCGGGGGTCTGTGGAGGTAAACTATGTCAGAAACCGCAAGATGGTATGTTGTGCACACTTATTCCGGGTATGAGAACAAGGTTGCGCAGAATATCGAAAAGGTCGTGGAAAACCATCAGCTCCACGAGTTGATCCATGAGGTAAAGGTCCCGACCGAAACCGTTGTCGAGATCAAAGACAACAAAAAGCGCGAGGTAGAGCGCAAAATCTTTCCGGGCTATGTGCTTGTAAAGATGATTTTAACGGATGATTCCTGGTATGTCGTGCGGAATATCCGCGGCGTGACAGGATTTGTCGGGCCGGCATCCAAGCCCATCCCTCTCACCGAAAAAGAGGTTGAGGCGCTGGGCGTAGAAACGCGTCAGGTTACCGTCGACTATGCAGCCGGCGACAGCGTGAAGGTCGTTACCGGTCCGCTGGATGGCTTTATCGGCATCGTGGACGAGGTTGACACCGAGAAAAACAAGGTCAAGCTCACCGTGTCGATGTTCGGCCGTGAAACCCCTGTGGAACTTGAGCTGGAACAGGTGGTCGCGGTCAGGGAGTAAAGCGTTCCGCCGGTTGAAATCCGGCGTTCGGCGGCGGCTTTGCCGTCCGCTGGTGGGAGGAGTGGGGAAATGACTCCCATTCCGCCAGAAACCACATAATTTTGGAGGTGCAAAAAATGGCTCAGAAGGTTACAGGCTATATCAAGCTTCAGATCCCCGCAGGCAAGGCGACTCCTGCGCCGCCGGTCGGCCCTGCGTTGGGTCAGCATGGCGTCAACATCGTGTCATTTACAAAGGAATTCAACGAGCGCACAAAGAACGACGCGGGGCTTATCATCCCGGTCGTCATTACCGTATATGCGGACCGCTCCTTTACCTTTATCACCAAGACTCCGCCGGCGGCTGTTTTGATCAAAAAGGCGTGCGGAATCGAAAGCGGCTCCGGTGTGCCGAA
This sequence comes from uncultured Oscillospiraceae bacterium, assembly GCA_964607135.1. Taxonomy (GTDB): domain Bacteria; phylum Bacillota; class Clostridia; order Oscillospirales; family Ruminococcaceae; genus Metaruminococcus_A. The sequence goes on from CAZSIV010000011.1 coordinate 60,004, forward strand.
CAAGACAAAGGTGGCAAAGATTACCAAGGAGCAGGTTAGAAAAATCGCCGAAACCAAAATGCCCGACCTCAACGCGGCCAATATCGACACCGCGATGAGCATGATCGCCGGAACAGCTCGTTCCATGGGCATTGAAGTCGTCGACTGATAGCCCGCTGGTGGGAGGAAATTTCCGTTATGGACCACTCATGAGGGAGGATATGATAGTATGAAACATGGTAAAAAATATGTAGAAAGCGCAAAGCTCGTCGACCGTACCAAACAGTACGATCCGGCGGAAGCGATGGATTTGGCGATTAAAACTGCGAAAGCAAAATTCGATGAGACCGTTGAGGCGCACATCCGGCTGGGAGTCGATTCCCGTCATGCGGACCAGCAGGTTCGCGGCGCGGTTGTCCTGCCGAACGGAACCGGCAAAAACGTCCGGGTCTGCGTCTTCGCCAAGGGCGACAACGTCAAGGCCGCTGAGGATGCCGGTGCGGATTATGTCGGCGCCGAAGAGCTGGTCGCCCGGATCCAGGGCGAGGGCTGGATGGAGTTCGACGTCGTCATCGCCACCCCGGATATGATGGGCTTGGTCGGCCGTCTGGGACGTGTTCTCGGTCCCCGCGGCTTGATGCCGAACCCGAAGGCCGGCACCGTCACGCCGGATGTTGCCCGCGCTGTCACCGAGGCGAAAGCCGGTAAGATCGAATACCGCCTGGATAAGACCAATATCATTCACTGCCCGATTGGAAAAGCTTCCTTCGGCGCAGAAAAGCTCGAGGAAAACTTCAACACCCTGATGAACGCGGTTGTCGCTGCGAAACCGGCCGCTGCGAAGGGGCAGTATATCAGATCCTGCGTCGTCACCACGACGATGGGCCCTGGCGTGAAGGTCAACTCCGCGAGATATGGGGTTTAATTTTAGTTGACAGGGCTTTGAGCCTGTGTTATACTAAATAATGCTGTTATTTCTTAAGACAGCAGGTGCAAGTGCATAAAAGGCATAGCCTACCTGCCGAGGAGAAGCGCTGACTGAAAAGTACGGTTGTATTTTGTTTGTTTGCCCTTCCTTCGCGGTTTGTGGAGGAAGGGCTTTTTATGTAGACTGATTTGTTACCGGGAGGTGAATTGTTTTGCCAAGTGCAAAGGTTTTGGAGAGCAAAAAGGAACTGGTCAGCAAAATCAGCGAAAAGCTGAAAGCCGCTTCTGCCGGCGTTCTGGTCGATTATAAGGGAATTGACGTCGCCACCGATACCAAGCTCAGAAAGGAGCTGCGTGAGGCCGGAGTCGATTATTTCGTTGTAAAAAACACCATGCTGCGTTTTGCGACCAAGGAAGTCGGCTATGATTTTGACGAGGTTCTCAACGGAACCACTGCTATTGCGCTCTGTGGAGAGGATCAAGTGGCCGCTGCGAGAATCCTTGTGAAATATTCCGAGGAGCTCAAAGGCGCTGCGTTAAAGGTCAAGGCCGGATTCATGGACGGCGAGGCGATCGATGTCGATACCGTCGTTGCGATTGCGAAAATCCCGTCCAAGGAAGTTCTCGTCGCCCAGATGCTCAGCAGCTTGAATGCGCCGATTGCGAATCTCGCTGTTGTGCTCAATCAGATCGCCGAGAAATCCGAAGAGGTTGCGTAAGTCATCTTAAAGTAAAAATAATCATATGGAGGTAAATACAAATGGCTTCTGAGAAAATTTTAGCTATGATTGAAGAAGTAAAAGCTCTGAGTGTGTTAGAGCTCAACGAGCTTGTAAAAGCTTTGGAAGAGGAGTTCGGCGTTTCCGCTGCTGCGGTTGCTGTTGCCGCTCCGGCTGCTGCGGGCGCTGCTGCTGAGGAGAAGAGCGAGTTCGACGTAGTTTTGGTTGAGGCCGGCGCCAGCAAGATGGGCGTTATCAAAGCGGTGAAGGAGATCACCGGTTTGGGCCTGAAAGAGGCGAAAGAGTTGGTTGACAACGCGCCGAAGACCATCAAAGAGGCTGCTTCCAAGGCTGACGCTGAAGAGATTCAGAAGAAACTGGAAGAGGCCGGTGCGAAAATCGAACTCAAATAAGCTGTTGCTGAGTTATTATAAAAAAGACGCTGTAAAATTTACAGCGTCTTTTTTGTGCTCTAAAAACCTGTCGACATAAAACATTTTATTAAAAAGTGGGAGTGCGGCTATAGGAGCTGAGTATTTCTTAAAAACAATCCAAAGCAGAATCCGTTTTCCCGCTGGGGAATGAGAGACGCGTTTAAAATCCGGCTTTGGGAGATGACAGCTTGTCGGTTTCCGTCACTTCCTTCTCCGATCCCGCGGAATCTTCCGGGGCGACCAACGGCTCGATCCATTCGAGAGAGGAATCTTCCGGTTCGATCATGTCAAAAAGGTCGAGTGATTCATCCGGCGGCGGTTCGGCGGCCTTTTTGCGCCGTTTCCGCCCCAGATAGAGATACCACAAGAGGCAGACCGCAAACAGGAAGACCAATCCTCCCAGGATCAGCGCGAGCAGAGCAGGCCCCTGCTCGCCATTTTGGGCCAGTTCTAACACCCTGCCCAACGCGGCGGAAGAAAAGACGCATTTCCCGATGATATCATCCCGGTTGACCGCCAGGATTTCCCAATCCCCGATCGAAACAGCGGTGACGGTTGAGGGGTATGCCGGGTCGTAGGATGCCACATAGCGGACGACCGGGTAAAATTGGTTTTCAGTGTCCAAATCTCGACAGACGATGGGATCGCCCGGATTGAGCAGATCGTGCGGCGTATCCTGCACGACGATTGCGGTGCCGGGGGAGTATTCCCCCAAGGGGGCGCCGTCGCCGCTCAAAAAAATTGTAAATCCGAATAGGTTCAGGCTGCCGTTCTGTCCGGCTCCATCCATCGCAGAGAAAAGGATCAGAATTCCGGCGCAGATAAGGGCGGCCCCAGTGAGAAAAATCCCACAGAACACACCTGCAATGGCCTTTCGGACACGTCTGTAATTCATCCTTTTTCCTCCGTGCCGTTTTCAGATGTATTCTATTATATCGAATTTTTGGCCGAATTACAAGGATTACATGAGGATCCTGACCGCTGCGGCGCTGAAAACCATTCCGGCAAAGTCGGCGGCCAGCGCACAGGGGAGGGTGTAACGCGCTTTGGTGATCTGGGCGGCGCCGTAATAGACCGCAATGGTGTAAAAGGTGGTTTCGGTTGAACCCTGCATGACGCTTGCCACCCGGCCGATCAAGCTGTCCGGCCCATAATCCTTGAGCACCTGCTCCAAGACGGCGAGGGAGCCGCTTCCGGAAATGGGGCGAATGATTGCAAGAGGCGTCAGTTCGGCGGGGAAGCCGATGAGCTGGCAAACCGGTTCAAAAAGCTGTACCAGGGCGGCCAGAGCCCCTGACGCCTTCAGCATCCCAATTGCCGTTAGGATTGCGATGATCGCGGGCATGATCTGAAAGGTCGTGATCGCTCCTTCTTTTGCCCCCTCCAGAAAAGCCTCATAGACGTTTACTTTTTTGATAAGGCCGAAGAGAATGATTCCCAGCAGCACCACGGGGATGACAAATCCGCCGAATGTTTGAAGCAATAGAACTACACCTCCCTGGAGAAATGTTTTCTTCCTTTTAACAGCTGCCGACAGAAAAAGGCGCTGAGCAGGGCGACCAGAAGGGAAAGAAAGGATGTGACCAGCACCGCGGGAAGGATATCCAAGGGGACAGCAGAGCCGTTTTGCAGCCTGAGGGTAGCGATCGTGGTAGGCAGCAGCTGGATAGAGGCGGTGTTAAGCAGGACGAAGAGAATCATGGAATGACTCGCCGTATCGGAACAAGGTCCCGGTTCTTCCTCCTTGAGCGCCTGCATTGCAGCGATCCCCAGCGGTGTGGCGGCGTTTCCCAGTCCGAGCAGGTTAGCCGTAATATTCATCGAGATGGCGGTCAGCGCCTTAGAACCTTTTTTGAGATTGGGAAAGAGCAGCCGAGTGAATGGGGAAAGGACCTTGGCGATGATTGTGGTCAAACCGGATCGCTCGGCGATCTTTAGGAAGCCGCCCCATAAACACATCGACCCAAGCAGGACGAGAAGAAATTGAACTGCGTTCTGGCATTCCTTGAGTGCGGCATTGGAAACCTCGGCGGTGCTGCCCGTGGCAAAGGCGTAGGCGACTGAAAGGACGATCATCCCGCCGAAAATCCATTTCATCATGATAAGCGCTCCTTTTCCGCTTTAATCATTCGACATGAAAACGCAAAATTTTTTAAAATAAATGAAATTTCAATTTTTTGATTTCCAATATTTTACAATTATTACTGAATTTACAATTCTTTCATCAAATCTCGTCACTTTACGATTGACAAATAATGCCAATAAATGGTATGATATTAGTGTTGAAAAATTTGTTAAACCGCGTTGAAATCAGGAGGGTCAAAGATGAAATCAACAGGAATTGTTCGGCCGGTCGACAACCTTGGAAGGATCGTATTACCGATTGAGCTACGCAGGTCTTTTGGTATCGCTGCGGACGATTCACTTGAAATTTATGTGGAAGATAACTGTATTATTCTAAAAAAATATGCCCCGGCATGTATGTTCTGCAATGATGCGGCGGATACAGTTAATTATCACGGGAAAATTATCTGTAAAAGCTGCATTTCGAAACTTTCAGAAGCGGCAAAACTGTAAAAAGCGAAGCAATAAAAAGCCGGAATCCTTGTTGTGATTCCGGCTTTTTATAGTGTTGAAAAGTTGAAAATTTTAAACCATGCTCGGGATTGATACATCCGGATTGACATCTTTTGTATAGTCGACCGTTTCAAAGTGAAACCCAAACATCCGGTAGAAATCATCCCAGTATCCGTCGATGTCGCAGCAGTCCTCCAGCGTCAGGGTGGAGACCTTCTCCCAGAGGGCGTTTACCGCCTGCTGTACATCAGACTGCATTTCATAATCATCCACCCGAATCCGCCCTTCGGCATCCAGAAGAATATTCGGCGCGTAGAGACGGTCGTGGAACAGGCGGGTCATCTGCTCGATACATCCCTCATGCAGTCCTTTTTCTTTCATCACTCGGTAGAGGATGGAAATATAGAGCGGCACAATCGGGATCGCAGCGCTCGACTGGGTGACAAGGGCTTTGTTGACCGAGACGTATGACTTAAGATCGGGATAAAGCCTGCCGAGTTTGAGCGAGGTGTCGAACAGGTGCTTTTTCGCCATCCCGATGGAACCGTTGAGATAGATCGAATGGGTAACCTCCGGCCCAATATAGGAGTAAGCAACCGTAACGGCGCCGGGGGCGAGGGCGCCGGCTTTCCGCAGCGCGGCGATCCATTCTTCCCAGTCCTCTCCGCCCATTACGGTGACGGTATCCTGCACCTCCTGTTCAGAAGCGGGCGGCACGGTGATTTCTGAAACCGTATTGGATTTCAGGTCGATGGTTTTATTAGTATAGGGCTCCCCGATCGTTTTCAGAACGGAGGAAACGGTGGTCCCATCCGCCAGGGTGCGGCGGGGAGAGGCCAGGCTGTAAACCACCAAATCCACCTGCCCTAAATCCTGCTTGATCACTTCGACTGTTTTCTCTTTCATCTCTTTGGAGAAAGCGTCCCCGTTGAGCGTTTTTGCGTAAAGGCCGTCGGCACCGGCAAAACGCTCGAAAGCGGCGGTGTTATACCAGCCGGCGGTGGCGGTCCGGTTACCGGATGCGGGTTTGTCGAAGATGACGCCCAGGGTGGCGGCGCCGCAGGAATAGGCGGCTGCGATCCGGGATGCAAGGCCGTAGCCGGTCGAAGCGCCTAAGATCAGCGCTTTCTTTGCGCCGCCGGTCTTAGGCTGCCCCTTGACGTATTCGATCTGTTCCCGTACAGCTTCGGCACATCCGTCCGGATGGGCTGTCGTACAGATGAATCCACGGATTTTCGGTTCAATAATCATTGTTTTCCTCCTGTCGGGACGGCTAATTCTGCTCGTCCAGTGTTAATTCAAAGCTGGGGATATATTCTTTTAAAAATTCGTTTACTTCGGGGAGATTCATCTCTTCCAAAGCTTTTATTTGAGCCAGTTTGGCTTTGGAAAACTCGGTGTTGCCCGCCTTTTCCTCCTCCAGGCATTTGATCAGCGCGGAAAGCTTGTCGGCGGCCTTGAGAATCTGCAAAAGATGAGGGTCGGCTTCTTCGTGCAAGAGAGGAGCGTATTCCCCGCGGAGATCCTCCGGCAGCAGGGAAAGCAGGTTGTCTTTTGCAACCCCTTCGAGATTTTTATAAGCGGTGTGGATCTGCGGATTGTTGTATTTTACAGGGGTGGGCAGATCGCCGGTGATGATTTCGCCTGCATCGTGGAAAAGAGCCAGCGCCGCCGCTTTTTCCGGGTTTAGGGTTCCTCCATAATGCTTGTTTCGGAGGATGCAGAGCGCATGGGCCAAAATGGCTACGTCAAGGCTGTGCTCGGAAAGAGATTCGTTCCAGGTGTTGCGCATAAGCCCCCAGCGGTTGATGTATCGCATCCGCAGGATCATAGAAAAAAAACTGCTCATAAACGGCCCCTTCCATGCGATACGCAAGACCGCATAAAATCCGCAAAAGAGACGGTTTTTATGGGGTATCGCTCTTTCTTGTCGTTTTGTTTCACGGCGGTTTGATTTGCATTTATGCCGGTTGGATGGTCTCGAAGCCTGCGCCGGGTGACCCCGGCAGGTCCGTGCCCAAACCGGGCAATACGCGCCCCAGCAGCTTGGCAGTTAAGGCTGTCATCCCGCGAGAGGCCTAAGACAAAGCTGATACAACGCACTTTGCGGCGCGGGGTACCCCTGCGGTGCAGGCAGTCCGCATATAAACGTTTTACCTGTCTCCAAGGTTCAATCCCGCGGGGGTGCTTATGATAAAGCAAGTACGGTGTGCCGTGCGGGGCGGCGAACCGCCGCCGGGCCTGTGCCCAGGCGGGGCAATTCACACCCCAACGTTTTGTCTGTTTTTAGGTTATTGTCCTGCGGGGGAGTTAAATCAGAATCGGTACAATGTGCCTCGCGGGATATGAGCGCTGTTACTGGTACGCCCTGCAAATCGCGGCTGTCTAGCTCGGTCACGAGCCGCGTTTTCCTGCCCGGTCACGGGCGCGGAGTGCATCCGCTCTCAATTCGCACATTTGAGAGCTACCGGTTTTCAAATTATCTTCCTGCGAGGCGCATGGGATACAACGAAGAACAAAGTGCCGCGCGGGTTACGGACTCGCAGGTTTGCGCCGCCTACGGATCGCGTTTGTCCTGCCCGGCCACGGGCAACAAGGTTCTGGGGCACCCGTTCGAAATCTTCGATTTCGCTAACGGGTCAGGTT
>CAZSIV010000012.1:0-65036 GCA_964607135.1 uncultured Oscillospiraceae bacterium
TTCGTTCAAAAAAATGTATTTTCAGGTTTTTCCAGAGCCCTTTTAAAAAATATTGTAATCAACTAAAAATCAAGGGATGGACTGCGGAGATGAGAATACTGCTTGTGAATAAGTTCTTGTACCCGCGGGGCGGCGCTGAAACTTATGTTTTGGAAATAGGAAGGCGCCTGCAGGAGCTTGGACATTCGGTGGAGTATTTCGGGATGGAGGACAGCCGCAATACGGTGGGAAATACGCTTCATCTGGAAACCCGCCCGATGGATTTCCGCTCGGCCGGAATCAAACGGCTTTCCTATCCGTTCCGCATTTTGTATTCGGTCGAGGCGAAACGAAAAATCCGGGCGGTCGCCGAAAAATTTAAGCCGGATATTGTACATCTTAACAATATCAACTTTCACCTGACCCCTTCGGTCATTGATGCCATAGACAAACTTGGGATTCCGATGGTGCAGACAGTGCACGACTCGCAGATGCTCTGCCCGAACCACATGCTGCTGGACTTGGAGCGATGCACCCCGTGTGAGCGCTGCATTGAGGGGAGCAAGTGGAACTGTGCTCGTCGTCGCTGCATTCACGGTTCCTTAATAAAAAGCGTTCTGGGGAGTATAGAGGGCTCAATTTACCGAAAAACAAAGCATTACAGCCGGGTGGAGCGGTTTATCTGTCCGAGCCGTTTTATGGAGTCCCTGCTTCTTCGTGACCGGCGTTTTTGGGGTAAAACGACGGTGCTGTATAATTTTTCTGGATTAGGCGGCGATTCTCTAAAAGCAGAAAAAAGGGATTACGTCCTCTATTTTGGACGGTTGTCAAAGGAAAAGGATTTAGAGGGCTTTTTGACGGCGTGCCGCCTTTGCCCGGATATCCCATTCGTTGTGGCGGGAAGCGGCCCGTTGGAATCGCTGATGGAGTCCGCGCCGCCCAATGTGCGGTATATCGGGTTCCAGTCGGGCAAAGCGCTCCGAAAATGGATTGCTCAGGCGCGGTTTTCGGTCTATTTTTCTATTTGGTATGAAAACTGCCCGCTGTCGGTGCTCGAGTCGCAGTCTTTGGGGACACCGGTGCTGGCGAACCGGATCGGGGGGATTCCGGAGTTGATTTCTGAGGGCCGGACCGGGATTTTAATCGATGAATTTACTCCTGAAAGCTATGCCGCTCAGATTCGGGCGCTTTACGAGGATTCTTCTAAGCTTGCCCGGATGTCGGAGATTTGTCAAAAAGGGGATGGCAGAAATTCAGCAGAACAATATTGTGACCAGCTGTTGGGAGTTTATGACAGCGTTTTGGGGGCAAGGTAGATGAAACGGACAAAACGCGGCTCAGCCGCCGGTATATTGCTCATTCTTCTCAGTTTCGCCATCGGTTTGGCGTTGCTTGTCGTGTGGATCTATCGGTCGAACCATGTCTTTGAAGAGACGTTTTACACATTATATTCGTCTAAAATCGACACGCCGGTCAGGGCGGTTTTGCTGTCCGATCTGCATCAGGCCGAATTCGGGCGGGAGAACAACGAGCTTGTTTCCCGCATCGAAGAGCTGAAGCCGGATTTCATCTTGATTGCCGGGGATCTCATCACCGCAGGAGAAGAGGATGTAGATGATGCCGTCGGCCTCTGCGAACGGCTCGCCGGGATTGCGCCAGTTTACTTCGGGTTGGGCAACCACGAGAACGAGGTCGTTTACGGAAGCGATCTGGATACGCGGTTTTTTCAGGCGAATGAGGGACGGCTGGGGGAGAACCCGGAGGATTTTTCCGGGCTGGTGAAGGACAATACGTTGCTGGCCGGACTAAAAAGCGCAGGCGTTACCGTCGTCCAAAATGAATCCGTATCGGTCACGATAAAGGATAATCCAATCGAAATCGGCGGGGTCAGCACCAATTTAAGCAGCTTCTGGCCTTATTCCGGTCAGTTTGTTTATAATTTTGCCGAGAGCGATTCAAAAAGCTTTAAAATTTTAATCTCTCACCGTCCCGAGCCGGTCATGGAGTATATCGCCGGCTATTCTTTGGACTTGGTCGTTTCCGGGCATACGCACGGCGGCATTATCCGGATCCCCGGAAAAGGGGGACTGTTGTCTACTGATGGGGGCTTTTTCCCGCAGTATGATGCAGGTCTCTTTGAAAGAGGGGAGATGACGGTTATCGTCAGCAGAGGATTGGGAGGGCACGGGGCCATTCCCCGGGTGTTCAACACGCCGGAGCTGGTAATTGTCGATATCAACTGAAATTTCTGGGGAGTAAGCAGGAGACGCAAGGAATGATGTTTTTTTTCGTAAAAAATTACCCACAGGTGCTCGTCGCCGTTTCGATGTTGATGATTCTATGCGCGGCATCGCGATTGATCTGGAGCCGCTCCTTGTCTCTGATCAAGGATTTCAGGTTGAGCTACCGCACGCTCAAAATAAGAAAATGGCTCAGACTTTTAGTGATTCTGATTTTCTTTTTAAACTGCATCGCGCTTCCGTTGAAGGCGCAGCAGAACATATCGGCAGACATCTCCTTAAATTATGTGAAAGCGTCGCAGGGCCTCAATCCAAACGGCACGCGCTATAATCCGGCGGGGATTCTGAGCGCCGAGATTTTGGAAAACGCGGTCGAAAAAGGCGCCCTTCACGACATTACGGCAAAGGATTTAGGAAGGGTATTGAGCGTGGCGCCAAAGGTACAGGGGAACAGCTATGACGAAGGGCAGTACTTTATTTCCACCCAGTTTGTCCTTTATTATAATGCGAACCAGGATACGGCGGCTCTCGACGGGGAGCTGCTGCTGAATTTGGCGGCGGAATCTTATAAAGAGTGGTTTGTAAACAAGTATTCGGAAAATGTCGGCGCGCTGAATATGAACTTTACGGAATTCGAGCGGGAGGATTATCTGGACATCTGCAAATATCTGCAAAAGAGAGCGGATTTGATCAAGGCCTACATGACGGGGATGGCAAGCGAGGAGCCGGCCTTCCAATCCGCAGCGAACGGCGAGACCTTCCAGTCCGTCGCATCACAGGCCGAGAATGTTTCCACTGTCATGATCGAAAAGCTGGATGCTTATCTGTTGGAAAACGGCGTTTCCAAAAACACGGACGCTTATATGAGCAGGCTCGGGTTTCAAAATGTGTTCAGTTACTTTGACGGCGAGCGGGCGGACGCATCCTATAAGAACGGCCTGGAGGCGATTTCCATGTACGAGGATGATATGGCTCGGATTGTGCTGGTTCCGACGGTGGATACTAATTATCAGTTCTACATGTCTCAGACGCGGATCGGCATTGACGACTTTGCAAAAAGGGCGGAGTCATATTCCAACGACCGGACAACAATCAACGATGGAATCGTCCGAAACAACCATATTTTAAATCAGCTTTCCACCCTCTCCCACTCCAGTGGAACGGACGAAAGGGCGGAGACGCTGGTAAGGCAGGTAGAGGCCGAATTGAACAAGCTGGCGGACAAAGCGCAGACTTTGATTAAGGAGTACAGCGCCAGTCAATCAAACAAATATATTACAATTACGGTCTCCTCCGTAGAGGGGCGGGCAGTGCGAATTCTCATAGATATCATTTTATACACCGTACTTTTTGCAGTTGCTGTCTACTGCGCGGCCTTTACGGTGGTCATGGGGATCAGCTTCAAGCGGGCGAGGCATGTAAAGAACCAGGCCGCGGCGGAGAAATAGGGGAATTGGTGACGATCGGATGAAAAGTTTGCAGTTGCTCAGATATCTGAAAAAGTGGATGCTGCTGATTATTGTTTTCTTTGTCGCGATGACGGTACTCTCCTACCGGATGCTTCAATCAAAACAAACCTATACGGCATCCGCTGTAATCGAATACAAAAGCATGTCGAACTCCGAATCGGATTCGGATCAGACAGAGGCGGACTCGGAAGGGGCAGAGCCGGCTTCGGACGGTTTGGCGCCGGATGGGACAAAGATCGACGTGTCGGAGATTTACTCCTCGGCCAATATGGCAAAGGCCATGTCAAACCTGGGCCTTTCCTTCAATACATACAGTTTGGATGCCCTTTGCGCCAGCATCAAGGTGGAGCCGATCGCCCCGCAGCCGGTCAGTGAGCAGTCGCAGTCGCAGAGCGACGATCAGGAGGGGAAGTCCGAATCCGAAGAGCTGCCATCCCGATATATAATCAGCTGTACGCTGGACAGCAGCGCCTCTATGGGATTGGTACGGGATATCTTAAACGAATTGCTGAACGTCTATTACTCGGATTTCAGCAGCAAGCACATCAACGTGGAGCAGGTAAACAACCAGACGAGAGATCTGGCGGATACCGATTACGACTATCTGGAAATGGTTGAGCGGATCGACTCGAACCTGACGGAAACTCTCTGGGCGTTGAATGCGCGATACCAGAGGGCGACGAATTTCCGTTCGGCGGATACCGGTTATTCTTTTTGGGACTTGCGCGATCAGTTTTACCTGATTCAGAATATCGAACTCCCGAAGCTGTACGCGCTGGTCTTGGGAAATCAGATCACCAAAAACAGAGACCTGCTGATCAATAAGTACCAAAACCGGGTTTCAGACAACCGCCTCACCGGCGAAAAGGCGCAGGAGGATCTTGCCGACGCGCTGGAAGTCATCGATTCATACGTTGAGAAGATGCGCCAGTCGGGCAACACCGACATCGACTACAACTACATTCTGAACGATGTCTATGACGAGCGCTGGAAGACGGGGAATTTGGTAAACCGCATCGGGGAATACGACAAGCTTTTGACCAACTGGATCGATTACCGGGATAAATTGGATCACTCCGTCATTGACGCCGCCTACTGCGAATATGTAATCGGCGTTTACCGCGATGGAAACACCCAGCTGAACACCGGCGGGACCGATCCTCAAAACACGTCCGCCGATTCGGCGGCGCCGTCTGTTTTTGCAGTCCATTCGTCGGGCCAAAAGGCGACGAATGAGGAAGCGGAAGCGGAAATCCGGGCGATTTTAGACAAGATGAACGGCCTGTATGATATCGTGACGCTGACCAACGTCGAATACAACGAATACCTGGGCGCGCAGGCGATCCGGGTTCTTTCCAGCGTTTCCGTCGGTTCGTCAATCAATATGAACCTCTACATGACGGTCATCGCGGTCTTCTTCCTGCTCATCGGCTGCGGCGGAGCCATCTTGCTGGGGAGAGCCGGGGACATTCTGGAGTATTTGTTCTTAAAAGACCGGCTGACCGGCTGTATGAACCGGTCTTCCTGCGATAAATACATTGAGAAATGGCAGGGAAAACCATTGCCTACAGGGATGTGCTGCGTCAATATCCAGATCACCAATCAGCGCGATATGAACAGCGTTTATGGCCGCGAGCAGGTAGATCAGGCGATGAAGGAATTCGGCCGCGTGCTGCGCGAGCTGTTCGAGAACAGAAAGGACGGCTTCGTCGGGTACAACGGCAGCGGACAATTCTGGGTTTTCTTTGAGAAAGAAACGCAGGAGACGGTCGAGCAGGAGATGGAGCGCCTGGTGCTTGTGCTCGCGCACACGCTGCCGGATATCACCCTCGAGTACCAGCTCGGCGCGGTCAATGCAGGCGACGCAGAAGAGTTCTATATCCGCGGGTTGATTTCCCGGGCGGTGAAGGAGCGCAGGCCCTATACCACCAAAGAGGCGTCAAAGGATGAGGGACAGCGGATGTGAAAACGGCTGAAACAAGGATAAGACCAGGGATGGCGGCGCTGGCAGTTCTCTACTTTCCTCTGGCGACCGCCATGTACTACTTTAATGAGCAGAGCATTTATCTGGGCGTCAATATTTTGTACAAGGTGGTTTTCGCCCTCCTGATCGCGATGCTGAGCCTGCTCGTCTTTCTGGTGAAGACAGATCTGTTCCGAGCGGGGATATTGCTCAAGCATATGGCGCTGCTGATGCTCCCGCATTTTCTGGTCTTGCTGGTGAGTCTGCCCCTCTGGGTGTTCAATACGTCGCCCATGGAGATGATTCGCCGGGGTGCCTTTGCCCAGATTTACTGTATTGCGATCATCTTCGCGGGGGCAGGGCTTCTTTATGTGTTTGGGAAGAACGGCCTCTGGCTGAACCTGTCCGCTATGCTGGCGGCGAATCTGATCACCATCGTCGGGGCGATCCGGCAGGTGGGATTTGGAGAATATTTTCAGGAGTTTATCGCGCTGGTTCGCACCTTTGGAGGGGAAAACGGATCTGGAATCGCAGTGGCGGAGATTCATGAGCTCACTTTTGCTGTGGGGCTGTATTTGCTGTTCTTGATTTTGAACTGGAAGGATCTGCGAAAGACAAAGCTTTTTTTCCCCATGCTGTTCCTGGCGCTCTTCTGCTATTTTTCCGGGTTTAAGCGGATCGGTGCGTTCGCTGTCGTTCTTTGTATTGCGGCGAGCCTGCTGCTGATGGCGGTCACCAGGGGGAAGGACAGGCGGAGAAGATGGCTCCTTTTCTTTTCGATTACAGTGATTGCGGTCTCGTTTGTCTATCTGATCGTCGTCCGGGCGGGCCTGTTTGGGTTTCTGGAGGAACGTTTTGACCTGAACACCATGGGACGGACGACGCTGAACGCCCTCGTCGGGCAGTATTACAGCCTCACTCCGGATTATCTCGGCCAGGGCGCCGGCTTTACCTCCCGGCTGTTCAGCGACCTGCTCGTCGGAATATCCTCCGTTCGGGCGCTGCATAACGACATCCTGGCTTTGTATATCGACATTGGCTTTTGGGGCTTTTGGCTCTGGATGATCGCCTTTATGCCGCTGCGCGTGATGTTGATTTCGAAGTGGCAGGGGATCCGCGGCGGCATACTCTGCGCCTGCTATTGTCTGTTTATCATTGTAACGGCCTTTACCGACAATACGATTTACTATGTTTATGTGATAGGGGCGTCGTCCATTTTGACCATGGGAGGATATTTCAGAAATCAAACGTCGATACAGGGTGATTCCTTATGAAAATCAGCGTGATCGTGCCGGTCTACAACGTGCAAAAATATTTAAAGCGCTGCATGGATTCGCTCCTTGCCCAGGCCTTTTCGGACAGGGAGATCATTTTGGTGGACGACGGTTCGACAGACGGAAGCGCCGCGCTTTGCGACAGCTACGCCGCCCTGCCGGATATCCGGGTTATCCACCAGGAAAACGCCGGGTTGGGGATGGCCCGCAACAGCGGGATAAAGGCCGCTTCGGGCGAATATCTGCTGTTCGTCGATTCGGACGACTATGTCGGGCCGGGTCTGTTGAGCACCCTTTGCGATGCGGTCGAGAAATACGATGCAGATCTTGCGGTCGGGGGCTTTACGCTGGTTTCTCCGGATGGAAAAGAACGGAGAAATCTTTATGTGAAAGAATCCCGCTTTTTTTCGGAGAACGATCTGAAGGAGCTTGCGCTCAACATCGTCGGGTCGCTGCCTGAAGAGGCGCTGGACTCCAAATATGGGATGTCGGTCTGGGCGCGGCTCTACCGGAGAAGCGTGATCGAGGAAAACCAGATCCGCTTTGTGTCGGAACGCGAATTGATTTCAGAGGATCTGATCTTCAATCTGGATTTTTTAAAGTGTGCGCGGCGGGCTGTAGTCGCGCCGAATGCGGCCTATTTTTACTGTGCCAACCCGGGTTCTCTGACCAAAGGGCACCGTGCCGACCGCTTTCAGTGCGACTGTAAGCTGTACACCGCAGTTGAGCGGTTTTTATCGGCGGATTTTGAAGAACAGGAATACCGGTGGTATCTTCGCCGCTTGCTGATCAGCCGCGCGCGGTTCGATATGGCGCAGGAGGTTCTTTACCACGACAAAGCCGACCGGCAGTATCCGCTGTATCAAAGGCTGAAGGAGATTGCGGACAATCCCCTGCTGCAAGCCGCATTGGAGGGCTATCCGTGGAGAAAGCTGCCGAAGATGCAGGGGCTGTTCGCCTGGGGATTAAAGGGAGGCAGGATCAGGCTGCTGATCCGGTTCATACGGCTCAGGCAGAGGTTTTTTTCGTAGAGCAAAAGGAGGGTGCAGACGGTGGAAGAGGCGCTGGTTACAGTGATTGTTCCCATATACAATGTGGAGGAGTATCTGCCGTCCTGTATTGAATCAATTCAAAAACAGACCTACCGGAATTTACAGATCCTTTTGGTGGACGACGGTTCCCCGGACTGCTGCGGGCAGATATGCGACCGGTATGCGCAGAGAGATTCCCGCATTCAGGTGATTCACCAACCGAACGGCGGGGTGAGCGCGGCCAGGAACGCGGGGCTCGAGGCTGCGAAGGGCGAGTACGTTTGTTTCGTGGACGGCGACGACATGGCGGCGGAAAACATGGTCCGGCGCGGTCTGGCCGAGTTGGAGGCCGGCCCTTACGACCTGTGCGGATGGGGGATGGAAGTGCGGGAAAACGGCTCATCCCGTTACGTTGGCCGGCGGAGAAAAATGTGCTTTTCATTTCGGACGGAGCGTGAAAGGGCGCGGTTTTTCTGCCGCTGGTTTTTTACCGCACGCACCGGCTGGGAAGTGTTCAGCCGGATTTTTCGAAGGCCGCTGATCGAGCGGTTTCATCTGCGGTTTGGGGAAGCGGTCTTTGCCGAGGATATGGACTTTACCTTCCGGTATCTGCTCCGCTGCCGGAATTTTTGCCTTCTCCCGGAGCCGTTGTATTGCTACCGAGTGCGCGAATCCTCGGCGATGCAGACCATTGTCCGGCAAAAGCAGACAGAGCAGTTTTTGCAGATTTTGCAGCGGCAAAAGGCCGATCTGGCGGATGAGGTGCCGGCTCGGACATTCTGTGTTTATGAGGCGACGGCGCTTTCGATCTTTATGGGGGAGCCGGAGAAGGGAGAATCGCCGGGGGACAGGGTTCGGCGGATGTGCGAAACGCTAAAGGCGTGCGAAGGCTGGGAGGCGCTGCGGGAGGATGCGCGGTCGGCGGCTGAAAACAAGGCTGAAATGAGACGCATCTGCGGCCAGCCCTATCGCGGCCTGGCGGCCGCATTCTGCCGGTTTCTTTTGGATGAGGATGAAAAAGGCTACGCCAAAAAATCGAGAATTTATTACAGATATTTAAAACTCAGGGAATATAAGCAGCGGCTGCTCCATGGGAGGAATTCGCCGGGATGAAACATACCGGATCGATATAGGGGAGGAAGATATAAGTGACGGGAATATTGACGTTCCACTGGGCGGACGATTATGGCGCGATGCTTCAGGCCTATGCCTTAAAGCGCCATCTGGAAACGCAGGGGGAAGAGGTGGAATTTGTCCCCTATGCGCCGGTCAAGCTGACCGGGAGGTACTGGTGGTGCCCGCTGTCTGCCGAAAACCGCGATGGAAAGATACGCTACTGGCCCAACCGTTTTGGATGGAAACGAAATTTGGGTCTCGGGGGTTCCTTTTGGAAAAGAAAGCGGAATATGCGCCGCTTCCGCCGCTGCCGTCTGACAAAACGGCTTCCTGTACGATGCGCAAAAAGGCTTTCGCTTGAAAAGTATGGAAGCGTTTTTGTGGGGAGCGATCAGGTGTGGAATCCGGCGATCACTGTTGATTTAGACGATGCCTATGTCGGCAATATCGGGCGAAAAGGGGATTGCAGGCTTTTCTCCTATGCCGCCAGCTTCGGGGGGAGTTCCCTTCCATCGGTTTACCGGGAAAAATTTGCGAACTGTGTCGGGAAAAATTTTGCCGCTGTTTCGGTCAGGGAGAAGCGGACGGCGCCCTTTGCTTCAGAGCTTTTGGGGCGGGATGTGTCGGACGTGCTGGATCCCGTGCTGCTGCTGGATCAGGAAGAGTGGAGAAAGATAGCGGCGCCGCCGGCGGAAAAGGGCTATGTCCTGATTTACTGGACGGAGGGGAACGAGCAGCTGCTGCGTTATGCCGGCGTTATCGCCGGGCAGCTGCACACCAAGGTGATGCAGATTTCCTTTCCGGCCGAAAAGCGGTTCTTAGATCAAGTGGAGCTGAGAATCGAGGGCGGCCCGGCGGAGTTTATCGGCTATATTGAGAACGCCGCCTGCGTCCTGACCAATTCATTCCACGGAACGGCTTTTTCGATCCTTTTTAAAAAACCGTTCCTTTCGTTTCAGCATCGTAAGCTCAACACCCGATTGGAGGACCTTTTGGAAAAACTTGGTCTGCTCTCCCGGATGAAGTCCGGAAACACGCTTCCGAATGACGGTGAGATTTGGGAGCCCATCCCGTGGGAAGAGGTTCAAAACCGCCTTGCCGCAGAACGCGGGGCATCAGGCAGGTTTATTCTTGACTGTATCGGAGGATGGAGAGCTTGATTTCTGTTGTCGTTCCCGTTTATAACACCGCGCCGTATCTCTGTGAATGTGTCGATTCGATTTTAAAACAATCCTATTCTGATTTTGAATTAATTTTAGTGGATGACGGCTCGCAGGACAGAAGTGCGGAAATCTGCCGGAGGATCGCCGCAAAGGATCGGCGAATTCGATTTTTACAGCAAAAGCACAAAGGAGCCTCAGCTGCCCGAAACCGGGCGATTGACGCGGCGGCGGGGGATTATCTCTTTTTTGTAGACAGCGACGATGCCATCCATCCTGAGCTTCTGCAAGCGCTGTTGTACTTGATCGAATCGGGCAGGGCGGCGATCGCTCTGGCATGTTATTGCCGCATCCCTTCGGAAGATTTGTGCGCGCGGCTTTTTGAGGATTCCTGTAAAGAGGGGGAAACTCCCAGCCTTTTTATCAGCAATCATGAGGCAATCGAGGAATTGATCGACAATCATATGGGCTGGGGGCTCGTTTCGGCAATCGGCGGAAAATTAATCCGCCGCGAGGCGGTCAAGTCCATCCGTTTCGACGAAAGTCTTGGCAACGGGGAAGATACGAAATTTCTCTATCAGCTGTTTAATGAGGGTGCGGAGGCGGTCGTTTTGGAGCGGGACTGGTATTATTA
The DNA here is from genome assembly GCA_964607135.1 of uncultured Oscillospiraceae bacterium. Taxonomy (GTDB): domain Bacteria; phylum Bacillota; class Clostridia; order Oscillospirales; family Ruminococcaceae; genus Metaruminococcus_A. The sequence goes on from CAZSIV010000012.1 coordinate 10,867, forward strand.
CCGGTTTCATTTTAACAATGCTATCTGGAAGATTACAATAAAAGCGTGTCAGGACAGGTACAAGTGTAAGAAATATATCTCCCTTCAGGAAGCGAAAAACGGGAGAGGCAACAACGCTGTGCGGATTAAAAGAACGTTGCTTTACGACCTTCTGAAATGGTACCGGACGAGCCGGCAAAATCATGACACCGATTTAAAAAAAGCGTTGAAAAAGCTTGCAGATCAGGAGAGAAGGGATAAAAACTTCAAGCGGCTTCTCCCGCGTGACCGGGTGAGGTTTCGTCTGGCCTTTTCCTGCTATCCGCTCTACCGGCTGCTTGAAGCCAGCTGTGATCCCCTGCTTCGATGGAAAGAAAAAAGGAGGACACGGAATGGTTGAACGGAGTTTGTGCACCGGCTGCGGAGCCTGCGCAGCGGTTTGCGGAAGAAAGGCGATCTCCATGAAAAGCGATCGGGAGGGATTTCTGGTTCCGGTCGTCGATCAAGCGCTGTGCAATCGATGCGGGCAATGCGACATCGTATGCCATCTAAACCGCGAAAGAGACGCTTCGGCCGAAAACCGTTATTTCGGGGCGCGGGCACGGGATGAGGATATCCGCGCGTCGGGTTCCTCCGGCGGAATTTTTCCTCTTTTGGCCCGCCGCGTGCTGCGGGACGGCGGAGCTGTATTCGGCGCGTCGCTTCAGGAGGACGGCGCCGTCAGGCATATCGGGATCGAAACAATACAAGACCTGCCGAAGATTGCCGGAACGAAATATGTGCAGAGCGAGCTTTCACAGGTGTGGGGGAAGATCGGGCCGATGCTGCGGGAAGGCAGGACGGTTTTATTCTGCGGAACCCCCTGCCAGGCGGCGGCGCTCCAGGCCTGTCTGGGTGAGAACCGGGGTCGTTTGATCTTGGCCGATCTGATCTGCTACGGGGTTCCGTCGCCGGGAGTCTGGAAGGACTATCTGCGTTTTATGGAAAAAAAGTACGCGGGTCAATTCCACAGCTTCTTTTTCAGAGATAAGCGGGGCCGGGATAACGGGCATACCTGTGCTCTGACGGTTGGGGAACGGGAGTATGCCTATCCTCTCGGCCAGGATTTGTTCTGCCGCACCTTTTTTAAGAATATCAACATCCGGTCCTCCTGCTACCGGTGCCGGTACTGCACAGTCAACCGCAGAAGCGACCTTACGCTGGGCGATTTCTGGGGCATCGAAACGGTTAAGCCCGAATTTGACGACGGCTTGGGGAATTCTGTCGTCATCTGTCACACGCCGCGGGGCGAAGCCCTTTGGAACAGCGTTCGGGATGAGACGGAGTGGTTTGCCTGCGGCGAAGAGGATGCTGCGAACCCCATGCAGCCCAGACTGCGGACGCCCACCGCGCCCTCTCCCCGGCGGAAATTGTATATGGGACTGTACCGGCGGCTTCCGTTTTCGGCCTGGATCAGGCTTTTTAAGAGATAAGGGGGATTTTCTGTGCGCAAAATATCTTATTTGATCGGGCTTTTGAACAGGCCGCTGCGAAGAACGCTGCATTGGTTTACGCTCTTGTGCCTTTTGAGTCCGGCAGCGGATCTGTTCAGCGTTTCGATGATTATCCCCGTTTTTCAACAGGCGTTCGAAGACGAGGTTCCCGCTCAGCTGGTGTTTCAAATTCTCTTTGTAGCCTTTATGCTGCTGCTGGTCGGCCTTCTTGAGCTGCTGAGAAGCCGTATTTCCGTTTCGCTGGCGGCGGATATTTCCCAGAGCTGGTCGGTTAAGGTCTATGAGCTGTACAGCATGGAGGAGCTGGAGGATCACAACCGAAAAACGCCGATGCAGGCCGTCAACGGCGCGCGGAGCGACCCTTCGGTCTGCGCTTCGATCGTTGTCACATTTATCGGGCTGCTTGCCGACGGCTTGACCATGGCCGCCTATGCTGCGGTGCTGATTTATGTATCACAGGTCGTAGGAGCTGTGAGCGCTTTGATTATGACTCTCGTGATCCTGCTGCTCTATTTGGGAAAACGGCTCCATATGACCCGGTACGGAGAAAAAAAGCGGTACCTGGAAATCAGGACGGGCGGGATGGTTTCCACATCCTTCGGCTCTTACAAAGAAATCAAGATCGATTCCCGGAAGGGGAATATGCTGGAGCGGTACCGCAGGATCAGCGGGGACTGCGCAAAGGTTCAGAAAGAATATTCGTTTATGCTGAGCTTGCAGGGAATTGTCCTCCAGCACATGATGCAGGCGGGCTTGTTTCTCATTCTGGCGGTTCTTTTGGCGGCGGACGTCGCTTTGCCCGACGTTCTGCCGGAGGCAATGGTGTATATCGCCCTGCTGTTCCGGATGATCCCGGCGGCGAAAAAAATAGTGAATGCATTGACGGACATGCGGTATGGGACAAAATATTTTGAAGCCTTTAAACAGGATATGGACCGGTATGCACAGCTGAAAGAAGCTGAGGGAAAAAGGGAGAAGCTGCGCAAAAAACAGCCCACCCTTGCAGAAGGGATTCGGGTGCGGAATCTGAGCTTCCATTATCCGGGAGGAAGGCAAATTTTTGAAGACCTGTCCGTCGACATCCCGGTGGGGCATTCCATCGCGATTATCGGCCCGTCCGGGGAGGGAAAAACCACCTTTCTGGACCTGCTTTTAGGGCTTCTGCATCCGCAGTCAGGTCACATCTGGTACGACGATTTCGATATCGTGGACGAGGCCGACGGGGAGGGGCCCTGCTGGGCGGATATCGGAGCCGTGGTCAGCTACATCCCCCAAACCGTCTATCTGGACAATGAGACTCTTTATAACAACGTCGTTTTTATGGCAGAAGACCAGAATAAGGAGAAGGTCGTCGAATGCCTGAAATGCGCCCAGATATGGGAGGACGTCAAGCGGATGCCGGATGGGATCAGCACCCTGATCGGGCAGAACGGAACGACGATTTCGGGCGGCCAGCGCCAGCGCATCGCACTGGCCCGCGCGCTGTATAAGGATTTTGAGATTTTGGTGATGGACGAGGCGACCGCCGCACTGGATATGGACACCGAGAAGGCGGTCATCGACTCGATCCGCCAGATGAAGAAGAATAAGACGCTTCTGATGGTCACGCATCATATGAATTTAGCGAATGAATGCGAATACATCTACAAACTCGGGAATGGAAAGCTGGCGAGAATACGGTGAAACCGAAACGCTTCGGTTTTTTCTGAACTTGATCCGATTTTAAAAGGAGCACATTGATGCAAGCAGCACAGAATGGCAATTTTGTAAAAGACAGGGTATCGATCGTAACGCCGGTCTATAACGGCGAGAAATATCTCCATCGATTGCTGAATTCCGTCCTCGCACAGTCGTGGGATCAGATCGAGATGATCGTTGCAGACGACGGTTCCATAGACGGGACGCTAAAGGTCGCCGAGTCCTACCGGGAAAAATTTCAGGAACGGGGGTTCTTATACCACATTGTTTCGGCGGAGCATCGGAATGCGTCCGCGGCTGTCAACGGCGGACTTCCTCTGGTGACGGGGGAATATCTGATCTGGCCGGACAGCGACGATATGCTGGAACGGGAATCCATCCGCAAAAGGGTTTCGTTTTTACAGGAAAACCGGCAGTATCAGTGCGTCCGTTCGCTCGGGCGCTACCTGAATGAAGCCGGGGAGCGGGTGCCGGCGGAGGAAAAAACGGGAGATTTGCAAAACCAGCAGCTGTTTTTTCCGATTTTAGAGTTTTCGACCTTCGTTTGCTGCGGCTGCTACATGCTTCGGTCGGCCCCTTTTTTTGCGATTTATCCACAGAGGAAGATCCCGGAATACGACGTCGGGCAGAATTTTCAAATGCTGCTCCCCTTCACCTATTTTTACCCCTGCCCGACGATACCGGAGGAGCTCTATACCGTTTGCGTCCGGGCGGAAAGCCATTCTCACCGCCTGCTCACCCAGCAGCAGGATGAGAAGAAATACTCCGATTACGAAGACCTTCTCGACGAGATCAAGGACGTCTGCAATATCACCGATGAAAAGGAACTGCGAAGGATCGGCCTCTGGAAACAAAAAAGGCGGTATGAGCTCTACAGCCGGTACAACCGAAAGTGCAAAGCGGCTGGAGCGCTGCTCTCCGTTTATCGGGGCGGCGGTATTTGCTTTAGGGAATTTCTGCGCAAACTGGCGGGCGTTTTCTGCGGGGCGCGCATCCGCTCCTGTTACAGGAAGCTGAGAAAGAAATTCAGAAAAAGGGGGACGGCGTCTTGAAACGGTACAGATGGATCGTTTCCCTGTTTATCCTGTTATTGACGCTCTGCTCCTGCTTGAAGGTCGAAGAGGCGGTTCCAGGTTCACAGGGAAGCGGCAGCCTCTTTGAAGAAAGCGCCGTTTTGTCAGAGGGAAACAGCCCGCCGGACGGTTCGGACATTGACCACTCTCATTATGCCAATGTCCGAGAGTTCGGCGCGGCGGGGGATGCGTCCTATCACCACCCGATGGGAGTGCGGGGCGGGGAAACGGACCGTTCCCAGTATGTCGGATGGTATTGGGCGGGGCACTTTTCCAGACTGGTCACAGCGGAATACTGTGAAAAATACCGAGGAAAGGCCGGAGAAGGGTTTTCAGATGTTTATAAAGTCGTACCCGATTCGTCGGAGTGCGCCGAGAATCAGATCCGTTTGTCGGAGGTGAATCCCGGGCCGTTTTACGAACCGGCGGTCGGGGATGTTGTCGTACGGTATGAGGCGGCGGACGAGGAAAAATCCGTTTATGCAACCGACGACAGCGACTCTTTTGAAAGGGCGATTGCAGCAGGCGGCGGGCGGCTGTACATCCCCGAGGGGGATTATCTGGTCAGCCAGCTGACGGCAGCCAAGATCAAGGAAATCGCCGGGCCGGGGAGGATCTGGCTGAAGGAGTGGCGGGGAGGCATCCTGTGGTATTTGATCTTGGGGCAGTCCGACCTCGTAGAATATCAGAACTATGGGTGGATCGACCAGGCGCATTTTCACGACCCGGTGTGGCGCGCGATGCATTGGATCACCGATCTGCCCGAGGCCAACGGATGGAAGTCCTCGGCCGATTTTCAAAACAACACCGATTCCCCCTGTATGGAATATCGCTTTGACGACACCCGGGAGAATATCAATGTCTGGCTGACCATCGCTCCGGCGGCGCCGAAAGAGGACTTCCCGGACGAAATCACCCTCTGTATTTCAAAGGATATGGCGGCTTATTACACGCTGGGCGGTTCGACGGAGTGGAAACGCGCGACGTCGGGTGGTGTCGAGGGCGGGATGTACCACAGCTCGTGGAACGGCAAAAGCCGCGGCCTTGGAGAAACAGCCTGGGTGGACTGCGGCCGGTGGGTCGAGGTCGCCATTCCCAAAGAAGCCTTCTTTTCCCCGTTAGAGGGTTCGGATTCGGAAATCTGGTATTTTCACTGCTGGAGCGCTGAAAACGCTTCCCTCACCGGCCAGCCGGTGGAATTTACCAAGAGCTGCGCGACGGTATGGGTTAAGGATGCAGCGATGAGCCGTTACCTGACCTGCGCGATCGGCGGGGATATGCGTTCTCCTTATTGGGACCGGCCCACCACCGAATATTATATCCACGAGGCCTATTACGGCGCATCCTTATACCTCACCGGCGAACCCCGAACGTTTTACGCCTACAATGTGAGCGACGCCCGCTTTGACGATTACTTTGCGGCAGACGAAAGCAACACACAAAAAAGATAGGATTTGTGAGAAATGAAAAAGAAAAGAGCGGGCTGGATCAAGCATATCGACTTTTTGATCGTGGATCTCATCTGCCAGCAGCTGGCGTTCCTTTTTTCGGGCTTTCTCTTTTGTGAAGATGGGAACCCCTACCAGAGCAAGGCCTACCTGATTTTAGCGCTCGTCTTCATCCTGCTCGATATTTTCGTGGCTTTTGCCTTCAGAACGCTGGACGAGACGCTGAAACGGGGGTATTACAAAGAATTCGCCGCGGCCTTCAAGCATGTGCTTCTGGTCGGCGGCATGGTGTTTGTCTATCTGTTCGAAGCTCAGGAAAAATTTTTGTATTCCCGCGCCTTCATCTACAGCATGATCCCGCTCTACCTCTTTTTCACTTATCTCGGGCGGATTTTCTGGAAAAAGCAGTTAAAGCAGGTGGGCGCATGGGGGCTCGGCGGGTCGCTGCTCGTCGTGTCGCCGCGCGACCGGATCAGAGAATGTGTGCAAAATATCTACAAAACGGATTACAATGTCTATTCTTCGGTGGGCGCGGTGATTATGGACGAGGACTGCGCGGGGAGCGTCGTCGAGAGAATCCCTGTGGTGGCAAACTATAGGGATTTGCTGGATTATATCCGGAGGGAATGGGTGGACGAGGTTCTGATTGTCACCAGCTTCGGAGAAGATTACCCGAAGGAGCTGGTCGAGCAGCTCAAGCGGATCAAAATCGCAGTACATATCACCATCACGGAAGCGGGGAGCATCGGCGAGAACATCCAGCAGATTGAGCGGATGGGCAACTACATGGTTTTAACCACCGGCGTCACCCGCGCAACTCCTTTGCAGCTGAGCTTAAAACGGCTGATGGATATCGTCGGCGGTTTCATCGGCTGTCTTGTCACGGTGGTCTTATGGGCCTGTTTCGCGCTTCCCATCTATATCAGCTCCCCGGGACCGATCTTTTTTGCACAGGAGCGGGTGGGAAGGAACGGGAAAAAGTTCAAGCTCTATAAATTCCGCACGATGGTTCCCGATGCGGAAAAGCGGAAAAAGGAACTGATGAGTCGGAACCAGATGGATGGGGACAGGATGTTTAAATTGGAGGACGATCCCCGAATCATTGGATTGAAGCGGCGGCCGGACGGGAGCGTAAAAGGGGGGATCGGCACCTTCCTGCGGAAAACGAGCCTGGACGAATTCCCACAAATGTTCAATGTCCTCCGGGGGGAAATGAGCCTTGTGGGAACCCGCCCTCCCACCGTGGACGAGTGGGAGCGGTATGATTTTCACCACCGCGTCCGGCTTGCCTTCCGGCCGGGGATCACCGGGCTGTGGCAGGTCAGCGGCAGGAGTAAAATCACCGATTTTGAAGAGGTTGTCCGGATGGATACCAAGTATATCGACGAGTGGAACCTCGGGCTGGACGTTAAAATCCTCTTTAAAACGGTCGGCGTCGTTTTCCGCAGGCGGGGGGCGCTGTAACCGGTTCCTGGTATGGAGCAGGGGGTGAAGGGTTGAGAATCGCAATGTTAGGGCATAAACGGATTCCGTCCCGCGAGGGCGGTATCGAGGTCGTGGTAGAGGAACTGTCGGCGCGTATGGTGGAACGGGGGCACGAGGTCACCTGCTATAACCGCGGCGGACACCATGTCAGCGGGAAAAAATTCGACGGCGGCAAAAAGCGGAAGGAGTACCGGGGCATCCGGATCAAGACGGTTCTAACGCTCAATGTGAAAGGGATTGCTGCGGCAACCGCCAGTTTGAGCGCTGCCTTCCGCGCCGCCTTTGGCCGGTATGACGTTGTGCATTTCCATGCGGAAGGTCCGGCTTTTATCTGCTGGCTTCCCAAAATTGCAGGGAAGAGGGTTGTCGTCACGGTTCACGGGCTAGACCACGAGCGGGCGAAATGGGGGCGCTTTGCACGCAGTTATATTATGACAGGCGAAAAAAACGCCGTGCGGTTTGCCGATGAAATGATCGTTCTGAGCAGGGAGGCCCAGCGATATTTTCGGGACGTTTACGCCCGGAAGACAACGCTGATCCCCAATGGGGTGGAACGACCGGCGATACGCTCCGCCGACAAAATTCACGGTCTGGGCCTGGAGAAGGACAGCTATCTTTTATTTGTGGGGAGGCTCGTCCCGGAAAAGGGGATTCAGTACCTGATCCACGCCTTCAAAAACCTGCGTACAGATAAAAGGCTGGTCATCGCGGGCGGGGAGTCGGATGCGGCGGCTTTCGCTCAGAGGCTCTATTCTGAAGCGGAAGGGGACGGCAGAATCCTATTCACCGGTTTCGTCCAGGGGACCCTTTTGGAGGAGCTCTACAGCAACGCCTATCTCTGTTGCCTGCCCAGCGACTTGGAGGGGATGCCGCTCACCCTGCTGGAAGCGATGAGCTATGGGAATTGCTGTGTCGTGTCCGATATCCCTGAGTGCACCGAGGTGACGGAGGATCGAGCGGTGATCTTTAAACGGGGCAATGTAGAAGACCTGCGCTGTAAATTGCGGCAGCTCTGCGATGACAAGGAGGCGGTTGAGCGGTATCGAAGGCGAGCCGCCGGATTTATCTGCGAAAAATACCGCTGGGAGGACGTAGTGAATCGTACATTAAAACTGTATCACGGCGAGAAGGGATAGATCAAAAGTGGGGGACTCTTTGGTTTCAGAGAGTTCCCCACTTTTGGTTTAGTTGTAAGGCCGATTTGACGAAGCCGTCGCCGCAGCCGGCTAATCGGAGAATGTAGGTTGCTGTGACAGCATAAATCTGGAAACGATAAAAAAGTGAATAAAATAGATCAACGAACATCAGAAGCGTCCAAAGTACTTCTATTGATAACGGAAACATTTTGTTTTCTATGGAAATAACCGCTCTCAAAAGGCACACCTTTTGAGAATAGTCGGCTGCAAAGCTAAAAAGCGGGATTTTCCCTGACGCTTCGTCAATATTCATCAGTCTTTCTTGCAAATACAGGGTCGATATGATATAATTGTTGAAAAATTGTAGACTGCCAAAAGGTGTGCCTTTTGATAAATATATTCAAATACCTTTTTATGGATAAGCGATAGGTCATAAGTCGTGGTAAGGTATTTTGATTGCGGCAATCTAGAAGTATGCTTTGGGAAAGGACTGTTTCAGACGGATACAGCCAAGAAATATAGGGCCTGGATTTTCAGCACGTTAGCGCTTGCATTGGTTTCGTTTATCCTATTTGCCTCTTTTACCGTTTATATCGATCCGTACTTTCATTACCACGCGCCGTTGGACGAATACGAATATCCGATTGACAATGAACGGTACCAGAACGACGGGATCACAAGGAACTTCGAGTATAACGGCATTATTACGGGGACTTCTATGACACAGAATTTCAAAACGTCCGAGGCGGACGAGCTTTTTCAGGCTTCCTTTATAAAAGTCCCCTTTTCCGGCGCCTGTTATAAAGAGATAAACGACAATCTGAAACGGGCTTACGGCGCGGGGAAAAAGGTTGATTACGTCATCAGGTGCCTTGACTATGATCGGCTCATCTTAGATAAAGACGCTTACAAAGAAGGGGCTGATTTTCCCACCTATTTGTACAACGACAATCCGTTTGACGACCTGAATTACGTGCTGAACAAGTCGATCCTCTTCACCCAAACATGGGGAGTTGTCAAATATACTGAAGCGGGAAACAAAACGACGACCTTTGACGAGTATTCCAACTGGATGGAAGGCCGCAAGTTTGGGACTGAGGCTGTGCTGCGCACCTATAAGTTGGGGGAACGTGCAAAATCCCCCCGCAAATTAACGGAAGAAGAACGTGGTCTGGTGATCGCCAATATCCGGCAAAACGTAACGGACTTGGCCAACGCGCACCCGGAAACCACATTCTATCTCTTCCTTTCCCCATTCAGCATCTGCTATTGGGACACACTGGAAAACAAAGGCCTGGTAGACCAGCACATTGACGCGGAACAAGCTGCGATTGAAGAGCTGTTAAAGTGTCCAAACATCAGATTGTATTCTTTCAGTAATAATTTTGAGCTTGTCTGTAATCTCGATCATTACAAAGATACGGCTCACTACGGCGAGTGGGTCAATTCCCAGATGCTGCAGTGGATGCACGACGGTGAATACCAGCTGACGTTAGAGAATTATGAAGACTATATCGAAACAATCAGAAGCTTTTATAACGGTTACGACTATAGCTCGTTGCGGAAATAAGAAAAGGGAAAAGGGAAATGCTGTTTAACTCTTATATATTTATCTTCCTGTTTTTGCCGGTTGCGGTAATAGGGTATTATGGACTAAACCACTTTAATCGGGACAGGATTTCAAACTTGTTCTTAGTCGGCATGTCCCTCTGGTTTTATGGGTATTTTAACCCGTCGTATCTGCTTATTATCTGTTTAAGTATTGTGGCGAATTACCTGGTCTCAAAGGCAATGGAACGGGCAAAAAGGCGGAGGGTCCGGATTCTTGTTTTAACGTTGGGCATCTGTGCGAATGTCGCCGTGATTTTCTATTTTAAGTACTATGACTTTTTCTTGGAAAACATAAACGCCTTATTCCACCTTTCTTTTGAACTGAAAAACATATTGCTGCCCTTGGGGATCAGTTTCTTTACCTTTCAGCAGATTTCCTATCTGGTAGACTCTTACAGGGGAGAAACCAAGGAATATACTTTCGATGAGTACGCATTATTTGTTTCTTTTTTCCCGCAGCTGATTGCCGGGCCGATTGTCCTGCACCATGAAGTGATCCCCCAATTCAGGAAGAAAGAAAACCGCCGTGTAATCCCCCAGAACTTCTCAAAGGGAATGTATATATTTGCTTTGGGGCTGTTCAAAAAAGTCATCTTGGCGGATACTTTCGGCAGTGCTGTTACATATGGGTTCGGGACGGTTGAAACCCTGTCGTCAATGGAAGCGATCATTGTTTCTTTGTCCTATACCTTCCAACTCTACTTCGATTTCAGCGGTTACTGCGATATGGCTGTCGGCATTGGTCATATGTTTAACATCAAACTGCCTCAAAACTTCAATTCTCCTTATCGGTCGAAATCCATTACGGAATTCTGGGCCAGATGGCATATGTCCCTTACAAGGTTCCTAAGAACGTATATCTATATCCCTCTTGGAGGCAACCGCAAAGGAAAAGTCAGGACGTATATCAACATTATGATTGTTTACCTCGTCAGTGGTATATGGCACGGCGCAAACTGGACTTTTATTCTTTGGGGGGTCCTTCACGGACTGCTCAACTGCTTAAACCGTATCGGGGACAAGCTTTGGCGGAAACTGGGCGGTATTACGCAGTGGGCGATTACGTTTATGGTTGTGAATATCCTTTGGGTTTTATTCAGGGCGGACAGCGTTTCCTCCGCGGTTTCATTTATAAAGAGGATGTTTTGGCTTTCCGATTTTACCATAAGGGAAGAATTTTATGAGTGTTTCCATTTGACGGAATTTGCGGCTGCAGAGGAACTAATCCCTTTTCTGAATTTTTTACCGTCACGGATTACAGGGTTTTATTTGTGGCTGTTTTTATTCGGGGCGCTGTTCATTGTGTTAAACTTCCGCAACAGCGGTGAAATTGAGTTTAAGCCAACCCTTAGGCGTTCTTTGTCTACTGCCTTCCTTCTCCTTTGGTCTGTTGTTTCCTTTGCCGGTATTTCTACCTTCCTTTATTTTAATTTCTGAGAACGTTGTTATAACTTGAATTCTTTTTCTCGATTGACAAGGGCTATACGTTTTACAGGATGGGAAGCGCCCCCGGCTGTGTAAACTTCCTTGCTTTACGGGCGGAGTGTCTCCGCAGCCAGTTCGCGATACGAAAGTAGTACCGGTAACAGCATTCGTAACCCGCGAGACACAATATTTCGTACAACCTACCTCGCAGGACAATCATCCAAAGATCGATAAAACCTTGGGGTGCAAAATTGCCGGCAGGGGACACCCGGGCGGAGTGCCTCCGCAGGCAAACCGCGATACGTAAGTTGTGCGAAAAGAAACGTTTGTGTCCCGCGCGGCGCCTTGCAGGTCAAAAACCCAAAGATTCGTAAAACGTCCGGGTGCGAATTACTAGCGGCGGTTCGCCGCCCTGGCCCGGGCTTTGGGGCGTGTTTGCCGTTGCCAATCGTGAGTATGATTTTTGGCTCATCTAAAAACGCCGTTGTAATCTAAGCCTTCTGTATGGGTTAGACACAACGGCATTTTTGCGGCCCCGGTATTTGAGCAGCTGTTTCGGACTATTTATTCTTTGTCATGTTCTTCTGTAGCGCTACAAAAGGATGAGTAGCACAGAGGGAACAAAATAGAACGCGGCATTCCCCAGACTGTCGTGTGGGGGAAGGAAGAGCCTCCGGCAATTTTGACAAAAGTAGAATAATGTAGAACAATATAGAACAATATAGAACAATATAGAACAAACACTAAAATCAAGGCGTAATTTTACCAATACGGACGGCTTATTTTTTATAAGAACCCCTGCTGTAAACGGTCTTTGAAATAGGCGGAAAAACTGTGAAACGCAACGGTTATTCTGCGCCTTGAAAGGTTTGCCTTAGATATTCGGAGGGCGGCTCCCCCATGATCCTCTTAAAAACGCCGCTGAAATAGAGCGGGTCGCGGTACCCCACTGCATAGCTCACCTCTGAGATGTTCAACGAGGTTTCCCGCAGAAGTCGGGCGGCCTCGTTGATCCGCAAGCGGGTGTGGTACTGGTTGATCGACAGCCCGGTTTTGTTTTTGAAAACGGTGCAGAGATATTTATAGCTCAGCCGCATCTGAGCGGCAATTTCCTCGGAAGAGACTGCGCCGGTGTTATGCCGTTCCAGAAAAGCAATCAGTTTACGGACGGTTATATCCGCTTTATCAGCCCTCCGCCCCTCGGTCGCGGCCTGGTAGATATCGGCCAGCAGCTCGTACAGGGCGGCGTTGATGTGGGCGATCCGGATCGGCTCAGAGGAATCATACAGGGCGAGCAGGTCTTGAATCCGCCGATCGATCCTGCTTCGGGAGGGGAGGCGGGCTTGCTTCGGCAAGGTGAGGTAATACCGAAAATCTTCCTCTTCGAAGTTCTGGCGCTTGAGTACTGCTGCGTAGTCGTCGTATTTCCGATACCCGTTCAGGTCGTTGGAAGTGGAAAAATGCACGTAAAACCAGGAGGCGCCCGCGGCAATCACCCGCTTTCCCCAATGGTGGACGCCGGCTTTCAGAAAGAGGCATTCCCCGCTGCGTAGGAGGTGGATTTCCCCATCTTCGATGATCTCCATCTCGCCGCGGTAAAGATAGATCAGGACATGCTCTTTCATCACCCGGTCCTGGTGGATGAAATCGTTCTCCGCCGTGATGGAACCCGCGCTGCTCAAAAGTGGGAGTTCGTTGAGTTTTAAGTGGACGCTGTGCATCGTTGATCCTGCTCCTCACCTGAAAATTTTCCATGTTTTTCGTGCTTTTCATCATAGTGATTATACCATGTCTCCGCTATAATAGTAAACAGCGGAATTGCGGCCGCCGGCTGTTTTTATCGGCGCAGGCGGTTTTGCGGCGGGCTGGTTTGAGGTGGATTTCCTCTGCCGCAGCGCCGTGACGGGGAGAGGATCCCCCACTGAAAATGGGAGGAATGTTACAATGGAGATGGTTTTTAAGCCCTTTCAGCCTCAAAAGGTAACGATTACGGATACGGAGCTGCTCCGCCGGAGAAATGAAAATTACGGCTATATGATGAGCCTAAAATCTGACAATCTTTTGCAGAATTTTGTCCATGAAGCGGGGTTGAACCTGATGTTCAACAACGACTATATCGCCGACCGGCACGGCGGGTGGGAGACCCCCTACTGCCAGATGCGGGGTCATTTCCTCGGGCATTGGCTGTCCGCTGCGGGGATGCATTACGCCGCCACCGGCGACCTGGAAATCAAGGCCAAGGCGGACAAGATCATGGAATGCCTGAAAGAATGCCAGGAGATGAACGGCGGCGAGTGGGTGGCCGGCATCCCCGAAAAGTACCTGTACTGGATCGCGGAGGGGAAGAGCATCTGGTCGCCGCAGTACAACGTCCACAAAATCCTGATGGGCCTGATGGATTACTATGAATACACCGGAAGCGCGCTCGCTTTGGAAATCGCGGACAATTTTTCAAACTGGTTTTACAAGTGGAGCATGCAGTTCGACCGCGAGAAGTTCGACGATATCCTCGATGTGGAAACGGGCGGTATGCTGGAGGTTTGGGCACAGCTTTACGCTGTCACCAAAAAACCGGAGCACCGCGCCCTGATGGACAAGTACTACCGCGGCCGCCTTTTCGACGCGCTTCTGCGCGGGGAGGACGTTTTAACCAATATGCACGCCAATACGACCATTCCGGAGGTTCTCGGCGCGGCGAGAGCGTTTGAAGTGACCGGAGAGCAGAAGTGGTTCGACATCGTAAAGGCTTACTGGGATTTTGCGGTGACAAAGCGCGGAACCTATGCGACAGGCGGGCAGACCTGCGGCGAAATCTGGACGCCGCAGCATGAGATGAACCTGCGCCTCGGCGAGAAAAACCAGGAGCACTGCGTTGTTTACAACATGATGCGGCTCGCGGAATTCCTGCTGCGGTGGACGGGGGATGCCGTTTACGCCGATTACTGGGAAAAGAACCTCTATAACGGCGTGATGGCGCAGACCTATTGGGATGGCCGCGCCGACCACACCAACGCCAAGAAATACGATTACCCGCGGAAGGGCCTGCTGACCTATTTCCTCCCGATGAAGGGCGGCGCACAGAAATTCTGGGCCAGCGAAACGGAGGATTTCTTCTGCTGCCACGGCACACTGGTGCAGGCGAACGCCGCCTTTACGAGCGGTCTCTATTATCAAACGGACGATGCCGTAGCGGTCTGCCAGTATTTCGACTCGGCGGTGACAGGGGAAATCGGCGGCGTTTCCTATACGGTCGAGCAGCGCGGCGACAACCTTTCGGGGACGAACCTCACTTCGTCGACCCTCCTCGGCGCGCAGAAGCTGACCGGAAGCGCGCAGGTCTATGACCACGATCCGAATAAAATGGCGGTCCGCCTCAGTGTAAAGGCCGACGCCCCCACCTCCTTCACCCTCAAGCTCCGGGTTCCGTCCTGGGTGATGGAAGCGCCCTATCTCCGCCTCAACGGGGAGGAAATCCCCTTTGCCGACAACGGCACGGGGTACCTGGAGCTCACCCGTGTTTGGAGCGACGACACCCTTTACGTCGAATTCCAGAAGGGAATCAGGGTCTGCCCTCTGCCCGGGGATGAGAACAAGGTGGCGTTCCTCAACGGCCCGGTCGTGCTGGCGGGGCTTTGCGAGGAGGAGCGCACCCTTTATGCGGATAAAGACCAGCCGCTCGAAACGCTTTTGGAGCCGGACAACGAGCGGGAGTGGGGGAACTGGAAGCAGACCTTCCACACGGTCGGGCAGGACCGCGGAATCCGGTTTTACCCGGTCAACCGGATCGGTTATGACTATTACTCCATCTATTTTCCAATCAAACGGAAGCAGTAAAACTTTTAAAATACGACAAGGAGAATGAAGCGATGAAAAAAGCAGTGGACTATTCCAAGCTGCGCGGGTTCAACTACACCGCCAGCTACGCCGCGAACGACGCCGATTTCTGGGCGCGTTACGACCACGACACAGTCGACCGGGAAATGGGCTACGCGGAGAAGCTGGGGCTCAACAGCGCCCGTATCTTCCTGACCTACCCCTTCTATGCGGCCGGCGGGGAGAAGTTCCTTGCCAACGTCAAGGATTTCGTCCAGACCGCCTGGAAGCATGGGATTTCCACCAACCCGATCCTTTTTATGGGGTTCCGGTTTCTCGAGGAAGATTTCGAATACAAGCACCATGACGGCCCGGGCCTGCCTCCGCTGACCAAGACGATTCAGGACAAGTCGAGCTGGGCGATCGGCGAGCGGTATTTTGACGACCTGTTTGCCGCCATCGGGAACGAGCCCGGTCTCCTGTTCTGGGACATCGCCAACGAGCCGGGTTATACCGACGACTTCGTCACCTGGTACGACGACGAGCCGGAGTACCTTGAGACCTTCAGCGAACGCCCCGACATGAAAGACCTCCGCGAAAAGCAGGAGAAGACATGGGAGATCGTCCGCCATTTCTGCAAATACGTCAAAGCGAAGGACCCGGATCACGATCTCGGCGTGGGCAACATCTTTATCTTCGAGACGGAGCCCTCCGGCACAGCCGACCTGGTCGACGTCATCGTCTTCCACGATTACTCCGCCACCCGGGGACGGATGCGGAATATCTACGACCGTGCGGTTGCACTCGGCAAAAAGTACAACAAGCCGATCGTCAACAACGAGACGGCCTGCCTCTGCCGCGGCAATCCTTACGATATGACGATCGAAACCGCCGAGGAGTACGGAATCGGCTGGTACTTGTTTGAGCTGATGATCGGCGTGGACTCCTGGAACCGCGCGCACGGGATCATCTACCCCGACGGCACCATCCGCGACCCGTCGATCGTCGCGGCGCTCTTCGGCTTCTACCGCAAGCGGGACGAGGGGATCATCCGGGTGGATGTCAACCAGGAGGACTACGTCACCGAGCTGCTCAAGCGCGTGAACATGCTGATGGAGAACACCCGGCGCAACCGCTGCACCGACGGGAAGAAGGAGCTGGAAGAAACGCTGGAGCTCTGCGAATACGCGGCGAACATCCTGGAGGCAGGGGAGCTCGTGCCGATGAACTACCCGCCGACTGCGAGAGTCGCGGCCTACCGGCGGATGGAGAACCCGGACACGGAGGAGATCAAGGACTGGCTCTTCGAGCTGGTCGATACCCTGAAAAGGGCCTGCCGCCTCGTCTGATTGCGGGCCGATCCGATGCGGGACAAAAAAGAGGAAACGGCAAAAAAGCCTTTCGCCATGTTACTCCCCGGCGGAATAAGGGTGTATAGTCGATTTAAGATGAAGGGCATATCTTTGGATATGCCCTTCATTCGACTGTGCCAATGTAATTGAAACAGACGCTGATTTTTCGTGTGTTTGTCCCGTTTCGTCGAATATCCCGCCGTTCTATTTCTCCTCAAACGCTGTTTTTAAGTTTTGGGCTGTTTGGGCGGCGAGTATTGCGCCGACCTGCAAGCCGATTTCCATGTAAACTCTTTCGATTGCAGCTGCATAGTTATAAATAGGCTCGATGACTTCTTCAAAGTCCTTTTCGTTGGGGTAGTCCCTGTGCAGCCGGACGATAAACTCTTGATGGGCGCTTTCTATCTGCTCTATATATGGGCGTGGGTCTAAATACTTCTGCTCTGCGCCATGCAAGAGAAACTCCCGGACTTGCTGAATGTCCGCCCTCATGAATATCTCGTTTAGGTAGTTCATAAAAAATTTACACTTCCTTTTTTGACCGAAATAGGTTGTTTTTACTTTGATATGGTTAATTATAATCTATAACGGTTAAAAAGTCAATGGTTAAATTTTCTCTTATATGGTTAATCTTAATTCTATAATTGATTATTTACTTGTTATAGGTTACAATTAACCAAAAAGGAGCGGTTAGAGATGAGCATGGCTAAAAAAATAAAATCAATCCTCTTAGAAAGAGATATGACAATTAAGCAGTTAAGCGAAAAAATGGGGTATACTGGAACTTACCTATATAATAAACTCAATCGGGATAAGCTAACCGAAGAAGAATGCAGAGCAATAGCTGACGCGCTGAATTGCGACTATGACGGCATTTTTACATTTAGAGATACCGGGAAACAGGTATAAGCGGCATAAGACCGGCGGCTGACCTACAGCATAGCCTTTTTGTTTGTCCCCGTTGTCTGTCCGCTCTCCCGCCTTACCTTTTCCCGCCTCACTCTTAATAGACGGCTATTGAAGATAAAAACGAGCAAACGGATTTTTCCGTTTGCTCGTTTCTCGTTTCTATGCCCGGGTTTTCCCCTTTTGGAGGAATGGCCTGCTGCTGACAGCGTTCTTTCAATTCGGAAAGGAGGAGGAAGCGGCCCGCAGGCTGCACGCCTTTTGCTCCATCCCTCTGTACTGCGGGGAAGGATGCTTCTGCTGCTGGATCACTTTAGGGGGGAGCACAGCTGGGCGCCCCGCTTCTTTGATATCGATCAGAACCCGTTCCATCCGTGTGGGCACTGGAACCGCACAGAGATATCTGGACTGGTAGGGGCTGGTAAGACGAAATACAGGGCGGCTGACGGGTGCGGCTTCCTGTCCCTGGCCCGACGGGACAAAGGACATGGCATATCCCAGAATGGCCCAGAATACGACGACCATAAAGGTGATATCGAATAAAACGGCCTTTTCGAAGAAGCCGAACAGGGAATAAGCCGCCAAAACGGACACAAGGGCAGAAAACTCTTTTGGAGCGCCGTTCCGGTTCCGCCGCAGAAACCGAAGCAGCCTTTTTGCGGCTAACAAGAGAAAAGCGAGGAACAGGATGAGCCCGGCGAGCCCGTCTGAAATGAGGATGGTGAGATATCCGTTGTGCAGGTCGTGGAAGGCGAATCCTTCGGAAAGATATTTTTCGCCGTAGTCCAGAATATTTCCTTTTCCGACCCCGAGCAGCGGAAACCTTTGAAAAAGCGCCATCGACTTTTTGAGCGAGTCGAGCCGGCCGCTGGAGAGTTCGTATTCCTGTGTCCGCCCAATTTCAGTGGGCATCCCGGCATCGGCACTGCTCGCTTTGGTCGGATTCATCCAGTTGTTCCAATAATCCGCAAAGCTGACGAGCTGCTCCCCTTGCCGCATCTGGTCTGCGGCGTTGATGAAATCGGAGGCGGCAGTCTGGCAAAGGGTGCGCAGCACCAGGCTCGAAGCGGCGACCAGCACAAAGCAGACAGCAAGCGCCACCGCGCGAAGAACGGTCTTTGCCGTGACGGCGCCGCCGTTCGTCTGGTAAAACCGGCAGGCGAGATAGAGGCAGAGATAGGCGGCGGCGAGGATCAGAGAAGAGTTGGAATCCGACAGGAACAGGCTGACGGAATTCAGCGTAAAACACGGGATGATGAACCAGAGCGGAACCGCCTTTTTGAGAGAACCGGTGTTTCTCCTCCTCCTAATCAGGATATGGCAGCAAATCATTCCGACGACGGAGGCAAACGCGGCCAGGTTCGGGTTGGTGTAAACGCCGGTAAAGCGGTTATCCATAATTCCGAAGAGATAGCCGCAGAGGTTCAAACGGCCGCCTGGGGCGAGAACCACGACGAGAAGGCCGACCCCCGCAAGGGCGGTGGATAGAAAGGCGACTGCGGATAAAATCCGCTCCATCTCGGCCCGCGTCTTCTCCCGGTTCGGTTCCGCGTGGACGCCGTAAAATAAAAAGAAACAGACCGCGGCGTGGTAAATCATGACGAAATTTACACCGAGGTGGCTCCCGGCATGTAAAAACATGGTGAAGAGCCCGACTGCCAGAAAGGCCGCCAAAAGAGTCATATGCCTGATTCTGCGGTATCCCTTTTTGGCCAGAAGAAGATGGATGAGAAGGGGGAGGGACCAGAGGAATAAAAGCACGTTGACGACTACCCCTGCAATATCCCAAAAACAAACGGAACAGAACAAAAGATTGATCAGATATACGATCCGAAAGCACGCTGGATCATATATGCTTGTGATGATAAACTTTTTCGCAAAAGCCATAAGTACGTAACAACTCCAAATGACAGGCTGAAACAGTTTGTTAAAAGCGCTCTCTGCCGGCGGCAAATCTTGTGAGAGAAGTGAGCCGCCGTTTAATAGAACGATAACGCCCCGCCTTTAAAAACGGCAGAACAAATGCGCCTGCATACTTGTTGCAGGCGTTTGCAAAATTCCCTGGAAACGGGGTTTCAGAGAATTTTGCTTCACTTTAAGTAACCAATCGATTTCATCGTTCAATGTTAAAACATGAACAAAGTGTGAATTCGGATACGCGAAAACGCGCCTGAATCCTGCAAAATCAGGATGCCCATTCTTCGTTTTTTGATACAATTCTAACAATATCTCAGTTAAAAAGCTTGCCGAATCGATAAAATAATAGAGCTTTTTCAGAAAATTTTTCTGGTTCAGCCTCTTTTTTTGACAGAGATTTTATGCTAAAATTGTACCAGAATGATTTAAATAAAAATTGTTTTGAATTTTAAATTTCCTAAAATTTTGCCTTAAAATTTGAAGCGGGCCTGCGATGCCGTTTGCGGCGAAAAAACGTGGAGGGCGAATCGGCCTTGCGCTGATTCTTCTTGCCGTTCCATATTTTGTGTGTTGCGGAGCGAAACTGCCTTCGTTATAATAATCTCGAATTCGGATCAAACCAGTGTGAATCCTATGCAAGGAAATTGAATGATGAGATTTCGAACGATAAAAATGGCTGTGCTCGCACTGCTTGTTTTATGTTCTGCGGTCGAACTGCAACCGCCGCAGGACGGCTCGGAGATCGCCGCTCCCCCTGTTTCGTCTGTCGAAGATGCCGCCGACTCTTCCGTATCTTCTGCTCCCGGTCAAACTGAAGCGGACAAGCCGGGAAACGGTGAATTAGGGGGCGGAGAGTCTGCAAGTGAAGGGCAGAAACCGTCCGCAGAGAAGGAAAATGCGCCGGAGACGGGCGTTCAGAGCGGTTCATCCGTTCCAGCTAAACCGCAGGGGAATCCTGCGCCTTCGGCTCCTCCTGTTTCCTCCGGAGGGCAGGGCGGGAGCGGTCCCGGAGACGCTCCCGTCTTGCCCGCGCCCACGCCCACTCCGGCGGGGCAGGCCATCGTGGGGTATTATACCGGCTGGTCGGCCTATAGAGGATACACCCCCCAGAAGGTTCCGGTAAACCGTCTGACCCATTTAAACTACGCGTTTGCCAGGATCGACCCTTCGACCGGCAAAATTGCGCTGGCGGACCCGGGAAACGACCTGAAAAATTTTGCAGGGTTCCGTTCGCTGAAGCAAAAAAACAGATGCCTGAAGACGTTGATTTCTGTCGGCGGATGGGATGACTCGACCTATTTTTCCGACGTGGCTTCTACCGCCGCCCGGAGGGAGGCGTTTGCCCAAAGCTGCCTGGATTTTATTCTGGAGCACGGCTTTGACGGCGTGGATCTGGACTGGGAATATCCGGTGTCCGGCGGGGCGGCGGGGAATGTCAACCGTCCGCAGGATAAGCAGAATTTTACCCTTCTGCTGAGGGCGATCCGCGATAAGCTGGACGCACAGGGCGGAAAAGACGGGCGGAGCTATTATTTGACGGTTGCAGGCGGTGTCGGCGCCGGCTACCTGTCCAAGATCGAGCCCCGGAGCGCAGCAGGCCTGGTCGACTATATTTTTGTGATGGCCTATGACCTCCACGGCCCCTGGGACGGCTATTCCGACTTCAACGCGCCGCTCTACCAGCCCCAGGAGAGCTCCCCGCAATACAAAAACAGCGTATATGACGGCGTGCTTTCCTACCTGAACAGCGGTGTTTCCCCGAAAAAACTGGTGCTGGGGATGCCGTTTTACGGATATCTCTACCAAGGGGTCGGCACGCAGAACAACGGGCTGTACAGCCGGTTTTCTTCTGCGAAATCCATCAGCTTTGACGCTGTGCGCAGCTCGTATCTCGGCAATCCCGCCTATATTGTTCTGCGGCATGGAACGGCACAAGTTCCTTACCTGTTTGGAAATAACGCCTTTATTACTTATGAGGATTCCCGGTCGGTCGGCGCCAAGGCTTCTCTTGCGAAGTCGCTCGGGCTGGCGGGCGTCGGAGCTTGGGAACTCTCCCACGACACGAGCGGAACGCTGCTGAACAGTGCTTACAGCACGTTGTATTCTTAACGGGAAAGCAGTTTGGCAGATGGCGGCGCGACCTTCTTTTCGATGAAAATAGAAAACAATAACCGGGTAGGATTCTATCCGGTTTAAAGCGGAACAAAATTCCTTGAAAACAAGTTTGCAGGTGCGTTCGCTTCACTGGATTTCAGCGGGCGTTTATTTTCTCCGCTGAAATCGGATGCTTTATAAAATAGAAAGACGACGAGAGATTAGACTGTCCATTCCAAAGAAAAGGATAAAATCAATTTTCTGCGATGGCTGGAAAGGGAAAATTTTCGGCTAGAGCTCTGTATTGGAGCAAGACATTGAAATGGAAGAAACGGATTTCGCTGGGCTTGCCGGCGGATTCCGTATAAAAAACAACAGGGGTGAAGAAGATGGATTTGTCGTTGTTTCGCTTTCAATCGGGGAAAAAGCTGGAGGCCTATGAAACGCTCCCTCCTTCCAGGATCGCGAAAGAGGAGGCGCTGGTTCGTCTGGAAGAAAATCGCCTGAAGATGGCGGCTTTGCAGGATAAGCTCTACGCTGAAAGGAAAAACGCCATCCTTCTGATCTTACAGGGGATGGACGCTTCCGGCAAGGACAGCGCGATTAAGCGCGTCCTGACCGGACTGAATCCGCAGGGGGTTGAGGTCACAAGCTTCAAAGCGCCGACCGCCGCCGAACTGGAGCATGATTATATGTGGCGAACCAGCTTAGCGCTCCCGCCGAAAGGGAAGATCGGAGTCTTCAACCGCTCTTATTATGAAGACGTGCTGGTGGTTCGGGTGCACGGGTTGGTTCCGGGGCACGGGATGGAAGAAAAGGAATTTTGGCGCGCCCGGTGCCGCCAGATCCGAAACCATGAGGAGTACCTTTTGGAAAACGGGATCGTCCCGGTCAAAATTTTTTTCCACATTTCGAAGGAAGAGCAGGCAAGGCGGCTTCTAAAGCGGATCGACGACCCGGAGAAAAACTGGAAATTCGACGCGGCCGATATCAACGAGCGGGCCTATTGGGAGGACTACCAGCGCGCCTATCAAAGGGCGTTTGAATATACTTCAACCGATCAGGCGCCGTGGTATCTTCTCCCGTCGGACAAAAAGTGGTATGCCCGCTTTCTGCTCTCCGAAATTCTGGTGGAGGAATTGAAACGGCTGAGACCGGAATATCCGGCTGTATCCGAGCAGAAAAAAGGGATGCTGGAACAGTACCGCGCCCTTTTGGAGCAGGACCGGTAAACGTGGCAGGTATTTTGGAAAGGCTCCGCTTTCATAAAAAGCGGACGGGCGGCCGTTATTTTCGGGCGGCGGGCGGCTTGGGATTTCAGCGGCAAGGGGGCCGGTGTGAAAAATGCCGCCGGCCATCGGTTAAACGGCGGGGCGTTTCCCGTTGCCGTAGTTGAATTGAGGCAGAATGATCGTCAAACGGATTGGAGGGGTGCAGGCCGTGCGTCTTGACCGTTTTCTGACAGGGCAGAATATTGCCACCCGGAAAGAAGCGAGGGAATTGGCAAAGGCGGGGCTGATCACCCTGAACGGCGCGGCGGTGAGGGATTCCTCCGTCAGCATCGACCCGGCGGCTGATTCGGTGGCGGTTCGCGGGGTTCCGGTATGCTATCGGGAACATCTTTATATCATGCTTAACAAGCCGAAAGGGGTGGTCTGCGCCACCGAGGACAAACGCCACCAAACGGTTTTAGATCTCTTGCCGGAGCCGCTCCAAAGAAGGGGGCTTTTCCCGGCCGGCCGGCTGGATATTGACACCGAAGGGTTTGTTCTGATTACCGACGACGGGGATTTTGCCCATAAAATACTCTCCCCCAAATGCCACGTTCCTAAAACGTATCAGGCGGTGCTGGAGCACGGCATCGGCAGGGAAGAGATCGAGCGATTCTGCTCCGGCCTGATCCTGGCAGACGGAACCCGCTGCCTTCCGGCACAGCTTTCCGTGCTTCGGGAAGGGGAGGCCCCTTTGGTGGAGACGATTTTATACGAAGGGAAATTCCATCAGGTGAAGCGGATGTTCGAAGCGGTTGGGAACCGGGTGGCCTCGCTCAAGCGGATAAAAATCGGAATGCTATCGTTAGACCCAAGACTGCGCCCCGGGGAAGCACGGGAAATAGTGCACAAAGAATACCTTCAAATTTTGGGCAGTAATTCGAGCGAAAAATGAATAAACTTTGTACAAAGGCGTAATTTTGGGCAATATACATAAACTGGATTTTGAAAGTTTGGCTAATAACCTTATTGCTTTTTGGTAAGAAGATTTGGTATAGTATAAGTGCGATGGTACTACAAATTATTTAGGAGGTACATAAGAATGGCAAACTTATCACTGCAGAACATTCAGAAGGTTTATCAGGGCGGCGTTCAGGCTGTCTCTGACTTTAATCTCGAAATCGAAGACAAAGAGTTTTTAGTTTTGGTCGGCCCTTCCGGATGCGGTAAATCTACGACCCTTCGTATGATCGCCGGCCTGGAGGAAATCACCGGCGGTCAGCTTTACATCGGCGGCGAGCTGATGAACGACGTTGCCCCGAAAGACCGCGATATCGCGATGGTTTTCCAGAGCTACGCCCTGTATCCGCACATGAGCGTTTTTGACAACATGGCGTTCGGCTTGAAGCTCCGCAAAACTCCGAAGGATGAAATCAAGCGCCGCGTTGAAGAGGCTGCCAGAATTCTTGATATTACCCATCTGCTCGACCGTAAGCCGAAGGCTCTTTCCGGCGGTCAGAGACAGCGTGTCGCTCTTGGTCGTGCGATCGTCCGTGAGCCGAAGGTATTCCTCTTTGACGAGCCTCTTTCTAACTTGGATGCGAAACTCCGTGCCCAGATGCGTACCGAGCTGACCAAGCTGCATTATCGTCTCGGCACCACCTTTATCTATGTAACGCACGATCAGATCGAAGCTATGACAATGGGCGACCGGATCGTTGTTATGAAAGACGGTTTCATCCAGCAGGTTGACACCCCGCAGAATCTTTACGACAATCCCTGCAATATTTTTGTTGCCGGATTTATTGGCTCTCCGCAGATGAACTTTATCGATGCGACGCTGGTCGAAGAGGGCGGAAGAGTTTACTTTACCTTTGGTCAATATAAGATTCCGCTTCCGGCTGCGAAGGCTGACAACGAAGCCGTACGCGCTTCTATCGGCAAGGATGTTATTGTGGGTATCCGTCCGGAATGTCTCCACGATGAGGAAATGTACCTCTCCACAATGACGGATGGTATCATTGAGTGTGATATTGACGTTGTCGAGCTGATGGGCGCTGAGACTTACATCTACTTCTCTGTTGAGGGTGTAAGCATGACTGCTCGTGTTTCCCGTACAAAATCCCGTCCGGGCGATAAAGTCCAGATGGCGATTGACCTCAATCGGATCCATATCTTTGACAAAGAGACTGAGCAGGTCATCTGCAACTAATTAAGTTTTGCCATTTAAAAGCGCCATAATTATGCGAGATGTATAGGCGCTTAGAAAGGACGGACAGTTTAACTGTCCGTCCTTTCTTTTGATGTCGCCGAGCAGGCAGGAAAAATCCCCCGGTTGAACCGGGGGGTAAAATAATACTGTGACAGAGCTTATTGTGTTTTTGCAAATCCATTCTGAAAAAACCGGGATGGGATTACAGCTTATTGCGATGAGTTTTCCTGGCTTTCCGTTTGGACGTTCGCTTCGGCTTCTCTCACTCTGCCGATGAAGTAGTCCAACGTCTGGCCTGTGTAGCTGCGGCTCTCCAAGCTGAAATTGTATTCTGTCATTTGATCGATCTGCGATTCCTCGAGCTGGCAGCCGTATCCTCCCACGAGTCTGTTGTCATCCGTTACGAGAAACGTCCAGTAGGGGTTAAAAAAGCTGAGATCCCCATCTTGAGATAAATAACCTATATACCGTTTTCCAATAAGACATGCGGCTTCTTCCGCTGATTTTAGGCCAATACTTCCGACCCGTTCCTGACCTATTACAGAAAGACTCCCGCTAGGTACTTCTTGAATTGACATATGCAGCCAATACCGCCCTGCGCTGCTCTCTGAATCAAATGGCTCAACTGAGATAACCTCGAAAAGACAAAGCGGGATACTATATCGAGCAGAACTTGCAGCAATCCTTTCAAGTGGCGTAAAAGGCGAGATAATCCCCCATCCCGAAGAAGCAGTTTTAATCCAAGCAGTTTCCTTTGCATATTTTTCACAAAAGGCGTGTGATTCTTCAGGAGTCAGTTCTAGCTCGGAAGAAACGCAGGCACAAAGGCAGAAAACAAGAAGGAGGGACAGAACCGTTTTTCCTAAGAGTTTGGCCCGCTTCAAGATATTCACCTCTTCCAGTAA
Organism: uncultured Oscillospiraceae bacterium; assembly: GCA_964607135.1. Classification (GTDB taxonomy): domain Bacteria; phylum Bacillota; class Clostridia; order Oscillospirales; family Ruminococcaceae; genus Metaruminococcus_A. The sequence continues at coordinate 36,625 of CAZSIV010000012.1, forward strand.
CAACACATGATTTACCAATTATTAAATTAAACATACCATATCTTTCCCTAAAATGCAATATTGTTAATAAAAAATCCCATCCCGGAATCTTTTCCGGGATGGGATGGAACGGGGCTTATTGCGATGAGTTTTCCTGGCTTTCCGCCTGTATGTTCGCTTCGGTTCCTTTTACAAAGAGACCATCTCTGACTTTGAAATCAAGAGTACGGTCTAGGTTTATTTAAAATACCAATTATTTTAATTTTTATTGTTATTTTCTGTAATTGTAGTTGTAGTTCTCTCTTGAAACCGCAGGAAATCAAGATATTTGTCGCTGCTTCTATCCCGAAGTTTAGGGGCAGGACAGTTGCAAATCGGGGCCATTTGTATTATAACTATAGAGAAAGAGTGCCTTGTTCAGAACGATAGGGATATATGCATATCGTTTGCCATATGGGGAGCAGAATTTCCAACAGGAGGAATAAAATGGGATTTTATGAGTACCAGCTCCATACGGAGCGGGAAGGCTTTTACGATATCACTCCGCAGGTGCGGGACGCTTTGGCGAAGAGCGGGGTGCGCTCCGGCCTCTGTGTGATTTATACGCCGCACACCACTTCAGCCATCACGATCAACGAAAATGCAGACCCTGATGTCAAAACGGACCTGATTGGGGGCCTCTCCGAAGTGTTTCCCAACCTTTTGACCTACCGCCATATGGAGGGGAATTCCGCCGCCCATCTCAAATCAAGCTGTATCGGCTGCTCCGAGACAGTGATCGTAGAGCACGGGAAGCTCCTGCTCGGGATGTGGCAGGGAATCTATTTCTGCGAATTCGACGGACCGCGCAGCCGGAATTATTTTGTCAAGGTGATGGAGGGCTGAGTCCATTTCACCCGATAAAAGATTGTGAAATTGAAAAAACGGAGGCGGCTTTTATGAAGCTGAAGTATGCGGGGAAATATGACGGGGATCCGGCGTCTCTGCCGCACGGGGAGCATATGCCCGGTGCGGTAAAGTTCAAAGAGATGGAAAACACAGCGCTGTTCAGCGTTGTGATGAATATTGCAGCCTGTGTCATCGCGATCCCGCTGATTGTTTTTGTAGTGCTGTATGGGGAACGGAATTTATTCGGCCTTCCTCTCGGCGCTGTTCTGGCCCTGGCTGTCCTTATACCGCATGAACTGCTCCACGCTGTTTGCTTTAAGGATGAGGTGTATCTTTACAACCACCTCAGGCGCGGAATGATGTTTGTTGTGGGAACGGAAATCATGAGCAAAAAGCGGTTTATCTTCATGAGCCTCCTTCCGAATCTGCTGCTCGGGGTGCTGCCCTTTATTGTATTTTGCATTTTTCCGCAGCTGATGATTTTGGGGGTGTTCGGCGCTTTAAATATTGCGATGGGGGCCGGGGACTACTACAATGCTGTCAATGCGGCGATCCAGATGCCCAGGGGGGCGAAAACTTACCTGTACCAGTTCAATTCTTATTGGTATCTGCCTGAAAAGGAGTAAGGTTAAATAAAAAACAAAGGCGGATGTAAATGTCAGGCATTTACATCCGCCTTTGTTTTTAAAAATCTGTAAATCGTTTTACTTTTCTACTTTATAAACCGAAGCCGCCCTTCTTTTCTGGGCTGAGCCTTTGCCTGCGGCTGATCGGAATACCCGATGGCGACGCTTCCGCAGATCACTTCATCGCCGCCGATGCCGTATGGTTCCAGAAAAGCCCTCAAAACGGGATTCTCCGACAGCCAGGTGAGCTGATTGATCCAGCAGGTACCGATATTCATCGACGTTGCGGCCAGCAGGATGTTCTCAATCGCCGCGGCGCTGTCGGCCATTGCGTTGCCATGTCCCTTTTGATTGGTGACGATGACCAAAGCGGGGGCGTTGTAAATAAAATCGTATCCGCCTTTTTGGGCCATCTGAATTGTGTGGACTTTGCTTTTATACATCCCTTCGATGATTTCCATCCGGCCGAATTCCTGCTCGACGATCCGCTTGAGCGCCGCTAAAACCTCAAGGTTTTGAATCACAGTAAAACGGGTGTACTGGCAGTTTCCGCCGCTGGGCGCATAAAGGCCGGCTTCCAGTATGGCGCCGAGCTCTTCTTCCCCCACCTGAATGGGCTTATACTTTCGAATGCTTCTGCGGCTGAGGATTGTTTGCATGGTTTGTTCCATCTGCTAAACTCCTTGCTTGAAAGAATACTATATTGTTTTCTGTAAAAAAACCAAACCTAATTTTAGCGCTTTTTTTGGAAAAAATCAACCGTTATTTCTGGTGAAACAGGCGTTTAATCCGCCGCGTGAAGGAATTCCCCGGCTCCTGATCCGAGATGGCGCTGTGGGAGCGTTCGGCAGCCAGCTTCATGAAGCGCTCCTGGCTGGCTTTGGCAGACGGCTCCCGATCGCGGAAACGGTATTGCCCATCCGGATACAGAATCCTGCCTTTGACGGTGTCCTCCAGCATGATCTGAAGCATTTTATAGATTCGTTCCCTGAGCCTTGGATTTTCCACCGGACAGGCGATTTCCACCCGCCTCTGGGTGTTGCGGGTCATCATATCCGCCGAGGCGATGTAAAGTTCCATCTCGCTGCCGACGCCGAAACAATAGACCCGGGAGTGCTCTAGGAATCTGCCGACAATGCTGATCACCGAGATGTGGTCCGTTTTGCCGGGCACGCCGGGAATCAGACAGCAGATTCCCCGTATAATCAGCTGAATCGGGACGCCGTATTGGGAGGCTTCCGAAAGCTTGTCGATCACGTCGCGGTCGGTCAGGGAGTTCATCTTCATCAGGATGGCGGCGGGCTTTCCGAGCTTTGCCTTTTCGATCTCCCCCTCGATCCTTTTGACGACGTTTGATTTTAAGCTGTAAGGGGCAACCCAAAGCTTTTTATAGCTTCCCTCCAGGTTGGCAATGGCTACGTTTTTAAAGAAATTGACGGCGTCGGCGCAGATGTCCGGATCGGCGGTGATCAGGGAGAGGTCGGTGTAGAGGCGGGAAGTCTTTTCATTGTAGTTTCCCGTGCCGATCTGAGTGATGTATTGGATACGCGAGCGGTCTTTCCGGGTGATTAAACAGACTTTGGAGTGAACCTTGTAGCCGTCGAAACCGTAGATCACGTTGCAGCCCGCTTCCTCCAGCCGCTGTGCCCATTCAATGTTATTCTGTTCGTCGAACCGCGCCCGCAGCTCCATTAAAACGGTGATCTCCTTCCCGTTTTCCGCCGCTTCGATTAAAGACTCCGCCAGTTTCGATTCCCGGCTGATCCGGTACAGGGTAATTTTAATCGAGAGCACCTCCGGATCGTTTGCCGCCTCTTTGATAAGGGACAGAAACGGCTTCATGCTCTCAAACGGATAGGAGAGGACGACGTCTTTTTTTAACACCTGCCGGATGACGCTTTGATGAGCGTGGAGGTCGGGGGTGTCCTGCGGACGGAAGGGCTGGTTTAAAAGAAGCTGCTTGACCGAGGCGGGGAGCATGTCCTCCAGCGCAAAGACATATGACATGTTGAGCGGCGCCTTGCTGACAAATACCTGTTCTCCCTTTAAAGACAGCCGCTCGCATAAAAAGCCCTGCAAGCCTTTGCTCAAAGGGGATGCGGTCTCCAGTCTGACGGGGGCGAGACGGGCGCGCTTTTTTAAGATTTTTTTCATGTGCTGGCGGAAGTCAATATCTGCGTCGTATAACCCCTCGTCGGTGTCGATATCCGCGTTTCTCGTCACACATATCACGGTTTTTTCCGTGATATGATACTGCTCAAAAACCAGCTCTGCATATTCTAAAATCACATCATCCAGCAGAATGAACCGCAGGTCGCTCTCCGGCAGGGCGACAATCCGCCCCAGAGCGGGGGAGACGGGAATCAGCCCGTAGCATTCGTCTTTTCCATGCCGGAGAACGGCTGCAATATAGGGCTGCTTGTTATTTAAATGGGGGAATGGATGCATGTTGTCTACAACCTGCGGGGAGAGCAGGGGAAGAATCGAGCGTTTAAAGTATTTGTCGATATATTTCCGCTCGTTTGGGGTGAGACTGTCAAACTGCGGACGGCAGACATGGTACTCCTCCAGCGCTTTTGCGACGTTTTGATAGGAACGGTCCCGTTTCTGGTAAAGTTCGGGAGTCTCTTTATAGATTTCCTCTAGCTGCTGCGCGCAGGTGAGGCCCGATTTGTTGTCGGGATCAAGGTCTCCCGCCTGGGCGAGATCGAACAGGCTTCCAACCCGCACCATATAAAATTCGTCCAGGTTGCTGGTGAAAATCGAGATGAACTTCAACCGTTCAAAGGCAGGAGTTTGCAGACAGTCGGCCTCCTCCAATACGCGCAGGTTGAACTTCAGCCAGCTCAGCTCGCGGTTTTCGGTGTAACTGTAGTCGTATCCCGTTTGTTCGTTCATGGAAATTCCTCTTTTCATCCATATATCTGCTGGAGAACCCCTCCGGCAGGGAAATTATTGGTTAAGAACAGGGAGAAGGGAGAACAGACACTGCCTGTTTTCTTTGCTGTACTGTGCAAAATCCGGCGCCGCAGCGAATGCTGTCGACCGCCGCCTGCCCGCAGCGGGTTGAAAGTTGCCGAGGCTTGTATTGAAGCTATTTCACAGGGGAGCGTATTTATAGCGTAAGCTGTATATAAAAATCAAGCATCGTATCTGGTAATACCATGGGGCGGAGCCGAAATGCGGCAATTGGCCATAGGGACGGGAGAGAGCAAAGCGAACGGATCGTCCGGGCCATAAAAAGGTATAATATCCACTCTGTGGGGATTGCGGCAAGAAGGCGGAGCCGAAATGCGGCAATTGGCCATAGGGACGGGAGAGAGCAAAGCGAACGGATCGTCCGGGCCATAAAAAGGTATAATATCCACTCTGTGGGGATTGCGGCAAGAAGGCGGAGCCGAAATGCAGCAATTGGCCATAGGGACGGGAGAGAGCAAAGCGAGCGGATCGTCCGGGCCATAAAAAGGTATAATATCCACTCTGTGGATATTATACCCTATTTCTCCTTAATTTTCTATAGGTAGTTTCAAGAAGATCATTGAAATTTTACAGGAAAAGCTGGCCGAAATATTGCCAAACGTTTTCTTTCATGCAATAATAGGAGCATAAAATAAAGCTGAGACAGGAGGAGAACAGTATGAGTGAAACGAGAGCGCTGATCGATCGGATGACTTTAAAGGAAAAATGCGCGCTGGTCAGCGGCTTTGACAACTGGCACACCCAGCCGATCGATCGGCTGGATATCCCTTCGGTGATGATGACCGACGGCCCGCACGGACTTCGGAAGATTGATGAGCGGGGGAGCACTATCCCCGCCGTCTGTTTTCCTTCGGGTGCTGCGCTGGCATCCTCCTGGGACCGGGCGCTGCTGGAAGAGGTTGGACGGGCAATCGGGGAAGAAGCGCAGGCGGAAGGAATTTCCATTGTTCTGGGGCCGGCCTGCAATATCAAGCGTTCCCCTCTCTGCGGCCGAAATTTCGAGTATTTTTCGGAAGACCCCTATCTCTCCGGGCAGATGGCCAAACACCATATTTTAGGGGTGCAGTCGCAGGGGGTGGGGACTTCCTTAAAGCATTTCTGCGCCAACAACCAGGAGACGATGCGGATGCGGATCGACGAGCAGATCGATGAGCGGACCCTGCGTGAAATTTACCTGACCGGATTTGAAACGGCGGTGAAGGAGGCAAAGCCCGATACGGTGATGTGTTCCTATAATTCGGTCAACGGCAGGCCGCTTTCCTGCAATAAAACACTGCTGACCGACGTCTTGAAAAACGAATGGGGCTTTGGCGGATTTGTCATAACCGACTGGGGGGCGATCAAGCAGCGGGCAGAGTGTGTCGATGCGGGCCTCGACCTGGAGATGCCGGGCTGCGACGGCGTATTCAATGACGAGATCGAGGCCGCGGTTTTGAACGGTTCTCTCGATGAAGAGAAGCTCAACCAGGCGGTCGAACGGATTTTGTCCTTTGTTTTCGAGGCGGTGAAGCGGCAGAAGAAAAACGCCGCTTATTCACCGCAGACGCATAGCAGATTGGCGCGGGAAGCCGCCGCGGCCTGTATGGTTTTGCTGAAAAATGAAGGCGGCGTCCTTCCGCTCAGCCCGGAGGAAACCGTTCTTTTTGTCGGCGGCTTTGCGGAAATGCCGCGCTATCAGGGCGGCGGGAGCTCTCATATCCAGCCTTTGGAGATCGTCTCCCTGCTGGATGCATTAAAACAGGAAAAAGTAAAGTTCAGTTACTGCAAGGGTTTTTCAATCGAATTCGACGAGCTGGAGGAGCCGCTCGTCTGTGAGGTGCTGGAAGCGGCAAAGCGGGCCGATAAGGTAGTCGTAATGGCCGGGCTTCCGGATCGTTATGAATCTGAGGGCTATGACCGCACCCACCTCCGCCTTCCGCCCAACCAGAATGAGCTGATCGAGCGGCTGTCCGGCGTCTGCGGTCAGGTGATTATCGTCCTTTCCAACGGCTCGCCGGTTGAGCTCCCCTGGGAACCGCGTGTTTCTGCGGTTCTGGAAGGATATCTGGGCGGCCAGGCTTCGGGCGGCGCGGTGTTTGACATCCTGTATGGGAAGAAAAACCCCAGCGGCCGGTTAGCTGAAACCTTTCCTTTCCGCCTCGAGGACAATCCGAGCTTTTTGAGCTTTCCAGGCGCGCAGGGCACAGTGCATTACCGCGAGGGGATCTACGTCGGCTATCGCTACTACGATAAAAAGAAGCTTCCGGTACAGTATCCGTTTGGGCACGGGCTGAGCTATACGACCTTTTCCTACAGCGATCTCCGCCTTGAAGCAGAAAAATTCCGCGAAGGGGATTTGCTGACGCTGTCCTGCGAAGTGACCAATACAGGCGGCAGGGCCGGGGCCGAGATCGTCCAGCTCTATATCGCGGCTCCCGGCGTTCAGATCGACAGGGCGCCGAAGGAGCTCAAGGGTTTTGAAAAGGTTTTCCTGGAGCCCGGGGAAAGCAAGCGCGTCTCCTTCCAGCTAGATTCCCGCAGCTTCGCCTATTACAACGAGAGGGAGCGGGACTGGCTCTGCGAACCGGGGCTTTACCGCATTCTGCTCGGCTCTACATCGGAGGATATCCGGCTGGATGGGTGCGTCGAAGTGATTCCCGCCCGTATACCGCAAATGAGGATTTCCCCCTATATGACGGCGCAGGAGCTGGCGGATCATCCGGAGGGGAAAAAAGAAATTCAGTTTTTAATCGACCGGATCGTCAATCAGAATGGGCTGGACGATCAGGATGGGGCGCTGAACCCGCAGATGATTCAGTCGATGCTCCTGGAAGCCCCTTTGGCGACGCTTGCAACTCAGTTTCCCGAATTGCGGTTTTCTCAGGCGGATCTGGCAGAGCTGCTCAAGCGGCTGAAACAGTTATCAACCAGGTGAAGTGTAAAGGCCGTCCGGCTCTCTTTCGGGGGAGCCGGACGGCCTTTACAGCAGAACGGCTGTTTGTAAAGAGGAGCTGCTTGGCTCCAGGAAATGTGAAAAGAAATCGTGCCGGCGCTGCTGCAACAACGCCGGCACGTCTGGTAAGGAATACGTCTTTCGAAATCAACCGCCGAACGCCTGAGAGAGATCGGCGATGAGGTCGTAGATATGCTCCGTCCCAATCGAAAGGCGGATGGTGTTCGGCTTGATCCCCTGCTCCAGCAGCTCTTCCTCAGTGAGCTGGGAGTGGGTGGTAGAGGCCGGATGGATCACCAGGCTTTTCACGTCGGCGACGTTGGCGAGGAGAGAGAAGATTTTCAGCCTGTCGATGAACGCCTGCGCTTCTTTGGCGCCGCCCTTGATCTCAAAGGTGAAGATAGAAGCGCCGCCCTTCGGGAAATACCGCTTGTACAATTCGTGATGCGGGTGGCTGGGAAGGGAAGGGTGGTTGACCTGTTCCACCTGAGGGTGCTTTGAGAGGAATTCCACCACTTTCAGGGCGTTTTCGACATGGCGCTCCACCCGGAGGGAAAGGGTTTCGAGCCCCTGTAAAAAGAGGAAGGCGTGGAGCGGCGCCAAGGTCGCGCCGGTATCCCGCAGGAGAATTGCGCGGATCTTCGTGACAAAGGCGGCGGGGCCGGCCGCTTTGGTAAAGCTGATGCCGTGGTAGCTCGGGTTCGGCTCGGTCAGGGATGGGAATTTCCCGCTGGCATCCCAGTCGAATTTTCCGCTGTCCACAATGACGCCGCCGATTGCCGTGCCATGCCCGCCGATGAATTTGGTGGCAGAGTGGACGACGATATCCGCGCCGTACTCAAAGGGGCGGATCAGGTAGGGGGTGGCAAAGGTTGAATCGACCACCAGGGGGATTTTATGCGCGTGGGCAACAGCGGCAGCCTTTTCGATGTCGATCAGCGTCGCATTGGGATTGCCGATGGTTTCGATGAATACCGCCTTTGTTCGGTCGTCGATTGCGTTTTCAAATGCGTTTTCCTCGTCCGCATCGACGAAGGTGGTTGTGATGCCGTATTCGGGCAGGGTGTGGGCCAGCAGGTTGTAGGTTCCGCCGTAGATGGTTTTAGCGGATACGATATTGTCCCCGGCCCCGGCAAGATTTAAAAAGGTATAGGTAATCGCCGCCGCACCGGAGGCGACACCCAGCGCCGCGACGCCGTTTTCGAGGGCGGCGACCCGCTGCTCAAAGACATCGACGGTGGAGTTGGTCAGCCTGCCGTAGATATTTCCCGCGTCCGCTAACCCAAAACGAGCGGCCGCGTGGGCGGAATCCCGAAACACATAGGATGTGGTCTGATAAATCGGGACAGCTCTGGCATCGGTCGCCGGGTCGGGGCTTTCCTGCCCTGCGTGGAGCTGGATGGTTTCGAACTTATATTGATCGTAACGATAACTCATTGTAAGAACCTCTTTCTCATTGAATTGCCGATCGCGGCAGAAATTTATCTAATAGAGTGGGATGCTTTCTTACAAATGCATTCGTCCGTTCCTGAAGTTGTGACGCAGCATCTGGAATATGATCTTCATTTGATTGCGCCTCCTGTCACACTTTAAAATTTAATAAACCTATATAATTACTATGTTTTATATCATACAAGCTGGAGTCGGCTTTGTCAAGGGGAAAATAAAAAAATTTTTTCGAATAGGAAATCCGCCGTCATAAAAGACGGCGGATTTATATTGAGAGGAACTTAAACGTGTAATATCAGGGAATCTATCATCTCTTTCCGATTAGCGCCTTTTTTATGGAGCGGACATAATCAGCGGCGTGAGGAACACAGCCGGCGCCGTATGTTTCGCATATTTTGACGACTGCCGCCCCCGCGATGATTCCGTCGATCGATTCGGGGAGCACTGCGGCCTGTTCAGCCGTCGGCAGGTCGAAGCCGGCAGCACAGGGGATGTTTTTTTCGGCTTTGACCAGTTCCGCTATTTCCCCGATTTCTGTGACGATTCCCGGGCGTGCATCGGCTGCATCCGGAGAGGCGGTACAGCAGACAAAGCCGGCGGCCTCTTTTGCAATGGCTTTGATTCGCTCGCGGGGAGCCGGAGCGACCAGCGAGATCAAGTCGATGCCGTGCGCTTTGCAGAGGGGAGCGAACTCTTCTTTCTCCTCAAACGGGATGTCGGGGAAGATGAGGGCGTCGATCCCGATTGCGGCGGCCGTCCCGATGAATTGTTCCGCGCCGTAGGAAAAAGCGACATTGGCATAAGTCGTAAATGTCAGCGGAATTTCGGTTTTTGTGCGGATTCTGCGCACCATGTCAAAAATTCGGTCGGTCGTCGCCCCGCCCGAAAGCGCACGGAAATCCGCCGCTTCGATGATAGTGCCTTCGGCGGTGGGGTCGGAAAAGGGGATGCCCAGCTCGATCAGGCCGGCGCCCGCTTCGTCCATCGCATAGACCAGCTCTTCGGTGATTTCCAAAGAAGGGTCGCCGCAGGTGATAAACGGAATCAAGGTTTTTCCCCCGGAAAAGGCAGTTTCGATTTTAGTCATAGAGATCCTCCCCTCTGTACCGTGCAATCGCCGCGCAATCCTTATCGCCGCGCCCGGATATGTTGACCACGACCACCTGCTCCCGGTTCATCTCCGGGGCGAGTTTCATCGCGTAGGCAATCGCATGGGCGCTTTCAATGGCGGGAATGATCCCCTCAGTGCGGGAAAGGTATTCGAAAGCGTCAACCGCTTCGTCGTCGGTCACCGGAACGTATTCGGCGCGGCCGGTGTCGTAAAGCCAGGCGTGCTCCGGCCCCACCCCCGGATAGTCCAGGCCCGCGGAGATGGAGTAGACAGGGGCGATCTGCCCGTATGAATCCTGGCAGAAGTAGGACTTCATCCCGTGGAAGATCCCCAGCCTGCCGGTTGCAATGGTCGCGGCGGTGTCGGCGGTATTCACCCCCCGCCCGGCGGCTTCACAGCCGATCAGCCGGACGTTTTGGTCCTCAATAAAGTTGTAAAATGCACCCATGGCATTGGAACCGCCGCCCACACAGGCCAAAACCGCGTCAGGGAGCTTTCCTTCCCGTTCCAGCAGCTGCGCTTTGATCTCTTTTGAGATCACCGACTGGAAATCGCGGACGAGGGTGGGGAAGGGGTGAGGCCCCATCACAGAGCCTAAAACATAGTGGGTGTCGCCGATCCGCCTCGTCCATTCCCGCATGGTGGCGGACACCGCGTCCTTGAGGGTAGCCGTCCCGGAGGTCACGGAATTGACCTTTGCCCCCAGCAGCCGCATACGGTAAACGTTGAGCGCCTGGCGTTCGATGTCCTCCCTTCCCATAAATATTTCGCACTCCATCCCCATCAGCGCCGCGGCGGTGGCGGTGGCGACCCCGTGCTGCCCCGCGCCGGTTTCGGCGATCACCCGGGTTTTTCCCATCCGCTTGGCCAGCAGGATCTGTCCCAGCACGTTGTTGATTTTGTGGGAGCCCGTGTGATTGAGGTCCTCCCGCTTGAGGTAGATTTTCGCGCCGCCCAAATCCTTCGTCATCCGCTCGGCGTAATAGAGCATGGAAGGCCGCCCGGCATAATTGCGGAGCAGGTCTTCAAATTCGGCGTTGAATGCGGGATCGTCTTTAAACCGGCTGTACGCCTCATCCAATTCATTGACTGCGTTCATCAGCATTTCGGGGATATACTGTCCGCCGTGAATGCCAAATCGCCCTTTGCTCATTTTGCACCCTCCTGATTTTTTATGTTTTTGAGAAATATTCCGGCCCGCTGAAGGAATTTCTCCACACCGCCCGCATCTTCCTGCGGGCATCCGCCGAAGGACATAAAAAAACCGTCCCCGGCAGTGAAACTGTCAAGGACGGGAATCTACAAAACCCGCGGTGCCACCTTGATTCACGGCAATCGCCATGCGCTTTTAGGATACTGACATATCCCCGACAAGTCACGTCTGTCATAACGTCGCAGAATACTCGGCGAGCTTCGCCTTTGACTGCGCCCTCGGTGGCCCATTTAACAGACTGCGTTCTGCACGGCTCTCAGCGTTCCATGCTCTCTGTAAGTGCACGTTCTGTTTTTATCCCCACGTCAACGGTTTTAATAAAGGGTAGTACTGTACGATTCTTATTATAGCAACACTGCCGAAAAATGTCAAGAGAGAGGAAGAGGCGGGAAAATAGTTGGAATGATAAAAGAGCCAACTGCTTCGAGCTTGTGCATCGCAAACGGACTGGCGCTGTGAAATGAAAAAAACAGATAGGTTTTGAGGCGACTTCAAATAGCTGTTGAAAAATGCAAAAAGCCTGAAAAAGTCCATAGAATTAGTCTTTTTGGGCAAAAAGAAAGAACGCTAACTTTGTATCAAAATTAGCGTTCCTATTTGGTCGGGGCGGAATTATAGGATTAATAAATGTTTACATAGTTTATTGGGAGAGTTGAGCTTAAACAAGCTATGGAAGGATTGAAAATTCCACTTCTTCGGGATATACGACATCGGAATCATGCGGCCAATCGAAGAAAAAAGTTATATCGCGTATATTTTGATTAGGATCATCATGAGCAGGAATGAGCTGGACTTTTTTATTATTTTGAACCCACCCAAGTTTTACAATTTTCTTTATCGTTTTTACTTTATAGGATTCTGGTGTATCTGGGTCAAACCTTACTCTGATCTGCTTCACTTATTTCCCCTCCATTAAATCCAAGATTAACGTTATTATAATTTTTCTGTTGGAACATGAAAGTATAAAAAAGAAAATTGTGTTCGCAAAATAAAAAGTCGAAACCTGCCTTTCGACAAACTTCGACCGTGGTCGGGGCGACAGGACTTGAACCTGCGGCATCTTGGTCCCAAACCAAGCACTCTACCAAACTGAGCTACGCCCCGATTTTAAATTAACAACAGCCGTCATCAAAATAAAACGCAGATCTTAAAAATCCATGTTGTTTTCCTGCCAGACAGCCTATCCATTATATCCCAATTTCATATTCCTGTCAATAAAAAACGCGTCTCATAAAAACAACATAAAAACAATTCATAAAAACGTCTATAAAAATGACAGCTGTTAAAAAAGCGCTTTCATCGCCTCACAGTCAAAAGCAAAAAATGTTTTTACATCATCAATTCTCATCTTTCGATGATAACGATCTGCGCAGGAAAGCGATTCCTTTTGTTTTCCGGCGCATAAATAGGCAAAAATCCTCCCAAACTAGTAACAGCTGCTAATACATGAAAAATAATTCGGAGGATCATAAGTATGAAAAATACCAAATTAAAGCGTTCCAGACTGTCATCCTTCCTGACAGGCAAGGGCTTCTATATCGCGGTCTGTTTAAGCATCGCCGTCGTCAGCGCCACGGCCTATTTTGTCATCAATACGACGAGGAATAACCTGAGCGATCAAAACAGCAACAACATTTCGATCGACACCGGCTTGAACGAGTGGAGTTTCCCCAACACACCGGTCGACGGTACGCAAAGCGACGTCCCCAAAGATAACAGCGTTTCCGATTCCCAAACGCAGCCGAGCGAACCGGAAAGCCAGTCGACTGCCGCCAACGCGAACAGCGGCACCTCTCAGCCCGCCCAAACCTTCAGCAACACCTTCGTCATGCCGCTCAAGGGGGATATTCTCAACGAGTTCAGCAACGGCAAACCGATGAAGTCCAAAACGATGAACGACTGGAGAACCCACGACGGCGTCGACATCAAGGCGGCGATCGCCACCCCGGTAAAATCTTCTTCGGACGGGATTGTCAAATCAATCGACCAAGATCCGATGTGGGGCGTCGTCATTACGATCGACCATGGAAACGGCTATGAAACCATGTATATGGGGCTTAATGTCAACGTCAGCGTTAAAAAAGACCAGAAGGTAGAAATCGGCACTGTGCTGGGCTCAGTCGGAGAGACTGCAAAAATCGAAGGTTCAGAAGAGCCGCATCTCCACTTTGCCATGAAAAAAGACGGCGAATGGATCGACCCGATGAGCAGGATGCAAAACGTATAATTACCTCTATATTGTGTGAAAAAGGGCGGGAATTACCCGCCTTTTTTCATTTGATTCGTATAACGAAAAACTCTGCCTTAAATTGACAAAAGCATCGCTCATGAGAATCATATTCTTTTTTCAAAGCGCCTGCTTTTTATCCGGACAGCGAAACAGAGGAGCAGCCAGACAAATAAAATTCCCAGGCACGCTCCGGCCGCATCGATACAGACATCGCGGAACTCACAGCTGCGCCCCGGCACAAAATACTGATGGAATTCGTCACCGGCGGCGTAAAGCACCGACACGACACCCGCAATCGACAGCTGAACGATACGTTTTTCGAAAAAACGGCTGGCTGCAAACATGCACAGCGCCCCCAGAAGCGCATAGACGCTGAAATGGGCCAATTTGCGGATTACAGTGTCTACTGTTTCAAAAATATTCTGCTGTATTTCGGCGTTCCAGGTATCATAATCCGGAAAGAAAATGGAAATCACCGTGTTTGTAATACCGCCGCTCGTCTGGGAAGACTCCCCCGCGGGCTGGGCCGAAAACCAAAAAATACCGGCCATACAAAGGACAACCAGTACGAGGGAGAGCACCTTCACAATCCTGTCCCGCATAAAAACTCCTCCTTTTTACACCTTCAAATGACAAGGACTTGTCCCCCTGCCGTTTGAGAAATTCCAAATCCCATTATACCCGCCCTCTCCTTTCGGTGCAAGCCGGACTTGTATCCCCTGCCGGAAGATGCTAAAATAATGTCAGAAAAAGGACATGGGGGAATTTCTATGAAGATCGGTCTGGTTCTGGAGGGCGGCGGGATGCGCGGCGTTTACACCACCGGCGCACTGGACTGTTTTCAAGACCATCAAATCTCTTTCGACTATGTGATCGGAGTGTCGGCAGGGGCCTGCCACGCCACCTCGTTCCTTTCAGGGCAGCGGGGCAGAAGCTTTAAAATCAACGCGGAATATTCACAGGATAAGCGTTATGTCAGCCTGAGGAACTACCTCAAGACCAAATCGGTTTTTGGCATGGACTTTATCTTTCACGAGATTCCGGATCGCATCCTCCCCTTCGATTACCAGGCGATGGAGAAAAATCCGTCGGAATTCGTAGTCGGCGTAACCGACGTTTCGACCGGGCAGCCCTTCTATTTCAAGAATCCCAGCATTCGGGCCGTGAACACCGTCGTCGCCGCTTCGAGCGCCATCCCAATTTTTTCGCCGATGGTCGAAATCGACGGGAAGCAGTATCTGGACGGCGGCACCACCGACCCGATCCCGGTCAAAAAGGCACTGGAGGACGGCTGCGATAAAGTCGTGGTCATCCTGACCCGGCCGCGCGGCTATCAAAAACAGCCGGAAAGCTTCCGGGCCGTTTACCGCCGCAAATTTAAAAAGCAGCCTAAAATGATCGAAGCGCTCGACCGCCGTCATCAGGTTTACAACGAGACATTGGAGCTCGTCGACAGGCTGGAACAGGAAGGGCGTGCGGTCGTTCTGGCGCAGAGCACCCCTATCCCAATCGGGCGATTCGAAAAAGATCCCGCCAAGCTGCGGGCGCTTTACGAAGTCGGCATCGGCGATGCGGAGCGCCAGCTGCAAAAGATTCAGGCGTTGGGCGTATAACCGCCCCGCTCCTTCAAACACTAGCGTTGAAGGAGTGAAACAGATGACCCTTACCATTCCGTTCAGCGGAACAATCAAGCCGGACAGCCGGCAGAAAATTTCAGACGCAATTATGGGATTGAGCGGGATCGAATGCGTAGTCGTCAATCAAGCGGAGAAGGAAGCCGTCGTCACAGGCGGTGATCTCGACTACCTTTCGATCTGCGACGCAATAGAAAATCTCGGTTTTACGATTCTTCGCTGAAAGACTGTAAAGCCGACAAAAAACGGGATGAGTCCGCACAACAGCCGGACTCATCCCGTTTTTCGCCAGGAACTGCACCGTTTCTCCGAAATCCGCATAGAATAGACCGGGTGATTCAGATGCAGTATGATCGAAAAAAAGCAATCGATTATGCCCACAAATGGGCTTTTTTAAGAAATCCCGCCTTTGCCGATTTTGATGAGATGGGGGGAGACTGCACCAATTTTATCTCTCAGTGCCTGCTGGCGGGCGAAGCCGCGATGAACCACACGCCGATACTGGGATGGTATTACCACTCTCTCAACAGCCGCGCGCCCGCCTGGACCGGTGTGGCGGAATTCTTCCGCTTCATCACTTCCGAGCATCAAACCGGCCCTGCGGCGGAGGTCGTAGGGCTGGAAGGCGTCCAGCCGGGCGATATCGTTCAGCTCAGCACGGCGGGGGCGAGGTTCCACCACTCCGGCATCATCGTTGAGACTGGGGATCGGCCCGACCTGGACAACGTCCTGATCGCCTGCCATACCTTCGATTCCGATTACCGTCCCTTGTCCACTTATAATATCCGTCAAATCCGCTTTCTGCACATCCTGTCTGTTTGACCGGGCAGCAGAATTTTTCGCCCCCTGCCCAATGGGGTGATCGGCAGCCGAAGCTCGGAGCTTCACTTCGCTGGAAAGTCCACCTGTCAAACGCCGCGTCGAACTCGGGCGCCGGGAATCAAACGCAGAATCGTTTGGTATGGATTTCTCACCTTCCGCCTTTTTTCAAAGGCTTTTTACCGCAGCCGCTGCCTCCGTTCAGGGGGCAGCCGGCGCATCTGCCGCCCCGAAGCTGCCTGACGACGCTGCGGACGGCGAGGTAAAATGCCAGAGCAATTAAAAAAAGGCAGAATCCAACAATAATCTTATCCATATTAATCGCCATGCGATACAGAATTCGCACAAGAAGATATGAAATAACAGCCTTTTGTGCCTGGTATCGCTCCTTTTTTCGTATTTTTCACGCTACAACATCCTCATGACAAAAGAACCGATTTGGAAAATCGCCAGCGAAACAAGGTATGCCACCCCTGTCTGGTAGAGCGCGGCGGCAAGCGCGCTTTTCATGCTGTTCATTTCGCGCCGGATCGCGGCAAAAGCGGAGATACAGGGCATATAGAGCAGAGTAAACGCCATAAAAGCATAGGCGGAAAGCGGCGTGAACACCTGGGAAAGAGCCGCCGAAATACTTCCGCCGTCCGCATAGAGGACGTTCATCGTGCTGACGACGCTTTCCTTTGCGACGAGGCCGGTTAGAATCGCGACCGAAGCCTGCCAGCTCCCGAAGCCCAAAGGGATAAAAACAGAGGAAATCCACTTTCCGAGCTGGCCCAGCATGCTGTCGCCGCTGTTTGAAACCATCCGGAAAGAGGCGTCAAAATTCTGGAAAAACCAGACCACCACGCTCATTGCAAAAATGACGGTGCCCGCCTTGACGATAAAACCCCGGCTTTTCTCCCAGGTGCGGTGCATAATCGCCCGGAAGGACGGCATATGATACTGGGGAAGCTCCAGCACAAAGGGGGAGAACACCCCGCGGAACACCGTTTTGCTGAGCAGAACGCCGCTCAGCAGAGCGACCGCCATCCCGAGCAGGTAGAGGCTGAAAACGACAATCCCCTGGTTTTCCTCAAAGAAGATCCCGGCGAAAAGGGCATAGATCGGCATCCGGGCGCCGCAGGACATAAACGGGGTCAGAATGATGGTGAGGTTGCGGTCTTTTTCGTTTTCGAGGGAGCGGGCCGCCATCACCGCGGGAGTGGTACAGCCGAATCCCATCAGCATCGGGATAAACGACTTGCCGGACAAGCCGAATTTTCGCATAATCCGGTCCATGATAAAGGCGGCGCGGGCCATGTAGCCGCTGTCCTCCAAAAAAGAGAGAAAGAAAAAAAGCAATGCGATCTGCGGGACAAAGGTGAGAATCCCGCCCACCCCGCCGATCACCGCGTCCACCAGCAGGCTCCGCGTCCAGTCGGGGGCGTTCGCGATCAAAATCATCCGCTCCACCGCCGGGGCCAGGACGTCGCTGAAAAGGTAGTCGACACAATCCTTCAAAAAGCTGCCGACCGGCCCAAAGGTCACGCCGAAGATGAAGAAAATAATCAGAAAGAAGATGGGAATCGCCAGAAACCGGTTGGTGAGAACCCGGTCGATCCGGTCGGTTATATTAGGCTTCCCTTCTTCCTCCGGCTTTCTGACCGACTCTTCCGTCAGCGTTTCAATATATTGGTAACGGATCTGCGCCATCACCGTTTCCCGGTCGCACATTTTCTCCCTTTTCAAAAAATCTTCCACAATTCCGTCGATCTTCCACGCGGCATCCTGCGGGAGCTTCAACCGCTTGCAGATTTCCTCGTCCCGCTCCGCCAGCTTCCCCGCATAGAAGAGGAGAGGGCCGCCGTCGGAGCAGCAATCTGCCGCTGCCGCGGCAATTTCGTCGAGCATCTGCCGGGCAGACGAGGTGTAAAAAACCGGTTTTCCCCCGTTTGAACCGCCGCGGACAAGCCTTTCCGCCGCCTGCATCACCCGGTCGACGTGCCAGTCCGCCTTCGCCGAAACGGGGATGACGGGAACCCCGAGCCGGGCGGAAAGGCGGCCGCAGTCGATCTCCCCGCCGTCTGCCTCCACCCGATCGATCATGTTGACAGCCACCACGGTGGGAACCGAAAGCTCCAGCACCTGTAAGGTCAAATAGAGATTCCGTTCGATGTTCGAGCCGTCTATCACGTTGATCAGCAGATCGGGCCGCTGATCCAGAATAAAGTCGCGTGTGACAAACTCCTCCATGGTATAGGGAGAAAGGGAGTACACGCCGGGCAGATCGACGATTTCGAACTTCCCGTCTTCCGTAAACCCGGACTTTTTTTCGACTGTTACACCCGGCCAGTTCCCGACATACTGGTTGGAGCCGGTCAGGCTGTTGAACAGCAGTGTTTTTCCGCAGTTGGGGTTTCCCACCAGCGCCGCCGTATAGGACAAATCCGTTTCCTCCTTTTCTCTTTATCCAATCGACCGAATCATGATTTCCCGCGCCTCGCTCCCGCGCAGCAGCAGTTCATAGCCGCGGAGACTGATCTGGATCGGGTCGCCCAGAGGGGCCGTTTTCTGCACGCAGATCACTGTTCCGGGGAGAATCCCCATATCGGCCAGCCTGCGTTTCATCGCCCCGGACGAACGGATTTCCGTGACAATCGCCCGTCCCCCGACGCCGAGCTCACAAAGGTTTTCCGGCTCTTTTTTTCGGCGTTTCATCGATCTAATCTTCTCCTTCACGCTTTCAATCTTGCCTCTCAATTTCTACGCGGTACACCCCTGAAACATACCAAAAGCCGGACAACATCCCGCTTTTTCAGCAATATCGGAACGACCGGCAGGAAGCTTTTCCCACCGTTCTTCCTTTCATTGACAAGGCGCCGTTTATAAAGCTATAATAAAATCGGCTTTTCGTCAAGAGGAACCGGCGTTTTTCGTCCATGCAGCCTCAGTTCATCCGTCTAAATGGAGACTGTTTGACTCCAGCTGTTTTTTGCGGTCATGGCGCCGCCTCTTTAAAGGGAATCGTCTTTCCGATGCCCGAGGTCATCGTCATCTCCCCGCCGGCATCGATCAAAATCGCTTCGGTATCCGGTGTTCCTTCAATCAGTTGGACCGCCTTCTCCTTTCCCAGCAGGAAGGCGGAAGTGCTCAGCGCATCGGCCGTTACCGAGGAGCGGGAGAAAATGGTGACCGATTCCAATCCGTTTGAAACCGGGAAGCCCGTCTCCGGCTCCAGAATATGATGGTAAATCACCCCGTCCTTTTCAAAAAAGCGTTCGTAGATTCCGGAAGTCACCACCGCGCAGTCGGACACCTGGGCCGAGCCGACGATCTCATTCCGGTCGGCAAAGGGGCGTTGAATCCCCACCGTCCAGGGAATCCCTTCCCCCTTGGAGCCGAGCGTCAAAACGTTCCCGCCCAGGTTGATGATTGCCCGTCCGACCCCATGCTCCCGTAAAAAATCGGCGCATCGATCGGCGATATACCCCTTGGCAATCCCGCCGAGGTCGACCTGCACTCCGTTTTTGACGGTGACGCTGTTCCCCTCGACCGAGAGGTTTTGGTATCCCGTCTGTTTCAAAGCGCCGTCGAGCTCTTCCGGCGGAGGCAGGGAGGGGGATTCGGCCTTAAAGTCCCACAAATCGGTCAGCCGGCCGACCGTGACGTCAAATTTCCCGCCGGTGCGCGCGGAATACTCTAAAGCGGTTTTTAAGAGCCCGGCGGTTTCCGGGTCCACCTCCGCCGTCCCATCCCCGAGCCGGTTGATCCGGGAAATGTCGCTCTCCTCCGCCGTCCGGCTGAAAAGAGCGTCGTATCTTTTACAGAGGGCAAAGGCTTCGTCCAGAAGGACTTCGTCGCGGACGTCGTAGAGGGTGATGGTGCAGACCGTATCCATGAAGTATTCTGTTTTGCTGAGCGGCTCCGGCGCGGAACAGGCCGAAAAAAGGAACGGGATGCTCCCCAAAACAGCAAGAACCGACAAAAAACGTTTCAACGAAAAACCTCCTGGCCAAGCTTCGTGACTCCTAACTGAGAAAGAGCGGTATTATGGTAAAAAAGGCGGACATTATTTTAATCGCCCTTCTGCTTTTGGCGGGAATCGGGCTCTGGCTTCTCTTTTCGCTCCCCTCCGCCGCCGACGGGGATACCGTCGTCATCACGGTCAACGGGGAGGAAACCGGGCGCTACCCGCTCGGTGAAGACCGGGAAATCCCAATCCGGCAGGGCGATTCGGTCAACGTCGTCGCCATCGAAAACGGCGCCGTCCGGATGGCGGAGGCCAACTGCTCCGGCCACGAATGCATCCGTCAAGGGAGGATCGCAAAAAACGGCGGGAGCATCATCTGTCTCCCGCACAGGGTCGTGGCGGAGATCGTCTCGGAAGATTCCCCGTACGATGCTATTGTATCATAAAAGGGGCGGTTATGAAAAGAGGACGTTATGGCAAAAAAAATTAGCTTCTGCGCGTTATTTTCTGTTTTAGCGCTGGCAGTCTCCTATTTTGAACGGCTGATCCCGCCGCTGGTCGCCCTGCCCGGGATCAAGCTGGGGTTAGCAAATATCGTCGTCCTAACGGCGGTTTATCTGTTTGGGGCGCGGTATGCGCTGATGATCAGCCTGACCCGGATCGGGCTTTCCGCCCTGCTGTTCGGGGATTTGAACAGCCTGTTCTACAGCCTTTGCGGCGGGCTGCTCAGCTTCGCCGTCATCTGCCTGCTGTTTCGGACAGGCTTGTTCGGCTTTGTGGGGATCAGTGCTGCGGGAGGCGTTGCCCACAACGCCGGCCAGCTGTTTGCCGCCTGGATCTTCCTCTCCTCCAAAGCGGTTTGGGGGTATTTCCCCGTTTTGCTCCTGTCGGGCGTCCTCACCGGAATTGTAACGGGGATCGTCGCCTATTTTTTGACAGACCGGCTGGAACCTTTGCTCAAACCGGTTGACAAGCCCCGGCAAAAAGAGTAAAATAAAACTGCTTTATTCTTAACAGGAAAATGGTGTAAATCCATTACAGCCCCCGCTACTGTTTACGGCGACGACTCCAAAAGGCCACTGGATTTTTCCGGGAAGGCTTGGATGAGGATGACCCGAGAGTCAGGATACTGTTGTTTAAAGCGATGAAACATTATCTTTCGGCGGGAGAGATATTGTCGGCATTCGCTGCGTTCGGCTGACAGGCAATCCTTCTGCGATTTTGCAGGGGGATTTTTTTGTGGCTGCGCTGATTTTGTTCAGACCGCCGGGATCTTTTTGAAGCGTTTCCCACCGTGCGCTAAAAAGGGTGGATGGCATTTCAAACAGATTCGGCCGGTTCGTCTGAGCTGAATCCGCAGGTGCGCAGCGCTGTTTTGAGAAATCGACCGTCGAAGCCAAAAGGAGAATGAAGATGAAAAGAATGAAAAAACTGCTCGCATCTTTTCTGGCGTGTGCGGCGGTCTGCGCGGTATCGGTGACCGCTTTTGCCGCGGCCCCGCTCGAAACGCGCGCGGCGGAGACAAAGGCTTACCTGAGCGCCGCCAACGTCAAAGACGGCGGCCTGAGCGAATGGGGACTGATCGGCCTTGCGGCAACGGGCGTGAAAGGCGACGCCGATGCGGTTCGGGCCCTGATCGAAACTGCGCTTGAGGACATCAGCGAAAACGGCTTCACCGGAACGGCGGGCGCTTACGGCGAATCTGCCTGGGGAAGCAACGCCGGCAGCCTTGCCAAGCTGATCCTCCTCCTCAACAGCCAGGAAATCTCCCCCTATACCTTTGGGGAAAACGGCGATTTCGAAGGTTACGACCTGGTCGCCGCTCTGTTCAACACCGACCATTATTACAAAAATGTGTCCGCTTACGACCTTCCCTACGCCCTGATGGTCTACGATGCGCTTGGCATCCCGGCGGAAAAAGAGGCGGATTACAAATATTCCCGTGAAGCGCTCGTCGAAAAGTGCCTCGGCTTGATCGGCACGGTCGACGGCAGTGTTCTCGCAAACGGGATGGCCGATATGACCGGGGTGGCGAATGCATTCGATTCCACCCGGAAGTCCCCTTATGATTTTGAATCGACCGCGATGGTCTTACAGGCGCTCGCCCCCTATTACACCGGCAGCAAACCCCTGTCCGGCGCGCTCAAAACCGAGCTGGACGCCAAGGTGAACGGCTGCATCGACTCGATCAAACAGGTGCAGACCGCAACCGGCGGGGTTCCTTACGCCTTCTTCAGCTATGACGCCGACTGGAACGCCTCTTTTGAGAAATATGCCGACAGCTGTGATGCGATGGCGCAGATCATCCTGGCCTTCACCGCCCTTGGAGTCGATATCAATACAGTGGACAACGGCGGCGTCTCGATGCTGGACAACTTCCTTTCGGCGGAATACCAGACGAGAACTGCCGGCGAATTCCACGCCAACGCCGACCCGCTGACGCAGTACTACAACAACCTGATCACTACCCAGTCCGCTTATATGGCGCTGGCGGCTTACCAGGAGATGGCAAAGAGCGGCGGGGCCGCCTTCAGCCTTTTCGACCGCGCCGCGCCTGTTGCTTACAATGACTATGATTACTCCTTCTTCTATCCGGCTCAGGAGGAAGATCCGAAAGACCCCGATCCTTCTGAAACCCCGAAAGAGCCGGAAAAACAGGAGCCGGAGAGCACCGATAAAGCCGAAGGGCAGAAGCCCCCGAAGGTGGGAGACTCCTTCCCAGCAGCCGGGGTCACAGCACTTCTCGTTCTCTGCGGCGGTTCCATGTTCCTGCTGAAACGCAAGAACGCCGGCCGCTGACCGACCATATTTTTGAAAGAGGGACTTGTCATGAAGAAATCGCCGCACATTCTAACCCCTGTATTTCTTCTGGCGCTGTCCCTCTTTCTTCTTTTTTCGAGCGACCACCCTTTTGTCATCTGCGGTTCCCTCCTTTTTTCCGTTTTGCTGCTCGCGGGCCGCAGGGGATGGAAAAAGCTTCGGCAAGGGTTGTGGTTCGCCCTTCCGATGACCCTATTCGTCCTGCTGTTCAACCTGGTTTTCGTTTCGAGCGGCGTCACCGAGCTGGCTGTCGTCTTTGGAAAACGGGTTACGCTGGAATCGATCCTGTACTCTCTCTTCATGGGGGCGAAGCTCTTGGCCGCGGCTTATCTGTTTTTTGCGGCTGGGAGCCTGGTCGACGGGGACATGGCGGTCTCTTATTTTGGCAGCCGCCTGCCGAAATCGACCCTGACCTTCCTGCTGGTCTTCCGGCTGATCCCCCGTTTTACAGAAAGCTTTTTTCATCTGAAAGAGGTTTATACCACCCGGGGCGTCGAATTCGACGAAGCGCCCTTCCGGGAAAAGGTCAAAAGCTACCGCACTGTCCTCTCAGTTCTGCTGGAGCAGAGTCTGGAAAGCTCCTTCGAAATCGGGGAGGCAGCCTATACCCGCGGATTCCTCAGCACGAAGCGGAGCGTTTACGAGCGGAGCCGGCCGGCTTTGCGGGATTGGCTCGTCTTTTCCGCCGCCATCCTGCTCCTCGCCGTCTACATCCTGCTTTTAATCCGCGGTTCCGTTTCCTTCAATCTCTATTTCGGGGATGGGCTGGAGCGCCTCTCCGACCCATTCTGGATGCTTTACCTAGTTCTCTGCACAGCCCCGGCTGCTCTGATCCTGCTGACAAGCCGCAAACCGCGTAAATCCTCGGAGGTTCTATGGGATATCTAACAGCCGAACACCTGAATTACACCTACCCGGAGCAGAAACGCTCTGCCTTGGATGATCTGTCGTTTTCCCTGGAACGGGGGGAAGTCCTCCTCCTGCTCGGGCGCTCCGGTTCCGGAAAATCCACCCTGGGGAAAGCGATCGCCGGGACAGTCCCTTATTTTTACGGCGGGACTATTTCCGGGCGGGTCTGCATCGGCGGGACGCCTCTCGACCGGATGGAGCACAACCGCCGCAGCCAGACCGTCGGGATGGTTTT
Organism: uncultured Oscillospiraceae bacterium; assembly: GCA_964607135.1. GTDB lineage: Bacteria > Bacillota > Clostridia > Oscillospirales > Ruminococcaceae > Metaruminococcus_A. The sequence continues at coordinate 60,398 of CAZSIV010000012.1, forward strand.
TCAATACCCCGAAAAGCAGCTGATCCTCAACAAGGTCCACCGCGAGGTCGCCTTCGGACTGGAAAACACCGGCGTCCCTGAAAAGACGATCCGGCGCCGGGTGTTCGAGGCGATGCAGTTTGCCGGCATCACCCCCCTGGCTGAACGGGAAATCGACTCCCTTTCCGGCGGGCAGAAGCAGAAGGTGGCAATCGCATCCGCCCTCGCGTTTTTCCCCTCCTGCATCGTCCTGGACGAGCCGATCTCCCAGCTCGACCCTCTTGCGGCGGAGGAAATCCTCAACCTGATCCGGAAGATCAACGAAGAGCTGGGCATCACCATCGTCCTGATCGAACAGCGGACAGGGAGATGCTTTGAATTTGCAGACAAGGTCGGCTTTATGGAAGACGGCCGCCTTGCCTTTTTCGGGGACACACAGGATTTTCTCGCAAGCCCGGAAAGCCGGTACGAGCCTTTTTTCCCCGACCCGGTCAGGCTGTTCCGCCGGATGGGGATTGCACAGCCGCCGGTCGGAATGAAGGCGGCGCGCACGCTTCTGGAAACGGCGGAATTTAAAAACGCTGTCTCTCCCGCCCAGGTTCCCCCGCAGGAAAAAACGGATGAGCAGCCGCTTTTCTCCTTGGAAGGGGTTTCCTGCGGCTATGGCCGTCAAACGATTTTAAACCGGTTCACTGCATCCATCCGCAAAGGGGAATGCATCTCTCTGCTGGGAGCGAACGGGGCGGGGAAAACCACCCTGCTCAAAACGCTGGTCGGGCTGAAGGACTATCAGGGCAGCCTCCGCTTAAAGGGGATCGAGCTCAAAAAGTGGAAGCGGAAGGAGATTGCCGGAACGGTCGGGTACGTCTCCCAAAACCCGGACGATTACCTCACCCAGGACACCGTGCGGGAGGAGCTCCTCTTTACCGCCCGTCATCTCGGCGTCGAGGCGCCTGAGCAGGCTGTTGACCGGGCGCTGCAGTTTCTCGAGCTCGCCGATTTCGCCGAGCGCAATCCCAAAGACTTAAGCGGCGGGCAGAAGCAGCGGGTCGCAATCGGTTCCGCACTGGCTGCTTCCCCCGAGGTGCTGGTTCTGGACGAGTCAACGCGGGGGATCGACGTCCCGCTCAAGCAGTCCCTCGCCGGACTGCTGAGGCGGCTGAACCAAAGCGGCGTCACCATCCTTTTGGTGACGCATGACGTGGAATTCGCCTGCATGGTTTCAGACCGCTTTTGGATCCTTTATCAAGGGGAGCTGCTGGCCGACGGCCCAAAGGACGAGGTTCTTTCGGGCAGCCTGTACTACACGACTTTGATCCACAAGCTCTGCCAGGCGCAGAACCCCGCCCTGTTCACCCTGGAGGAAGCGGCGCGCTGTTACACGGAAGGCGGGGAATCCAAATGAAACGGGTTTGTATCACAACGGCAGCGGTCTTTCTGGTGGGAGGATTGATGGTGCTCGCCGCATCCGACTGGCAGAACGCCTTTACCCTGGTGAGCCTGGTCGTCCTGGCCGGCGTTCTGGCGCTTTCGTTTCTTTACTTCGAGGCCAGCGTCATCGGAACCAAGCAGATTGCGCTGATCTCCACCCTGAGCGCCTTTACCGCCATGTCCCGGGTCGTCTTCGCGCCCCTTCCCAACATCCAGCCCGTCACCTTTCTCACCGCGCTCTGCGGGCTCGTCCTGGGCCCGTTCCCCGGTTTTCTCATCGGATGTACCAGCGCCTTTGTCTCGAACGTTTTTCTGGGGCAGGGACCGTGGACGCCGTGGCAGATGTTCGGCTGGGGGATGACAGGGCTTCTCTGCGGCCTTTGGGGAAAGCGAAACGCGAAGCCCTCTCCGGTCGCCTTCGGGCTGTCCTGCGTCGGGCTCAGCCTTCTCTTTGGCTGGATCATGAATCTCTGGCAGGCAGTCGCCTATCTGCGCCCCTTTACCTGGTCCGCCCTTCTCCTCACCTATGTCACCAGCCTGCTCTTCGATTTGATGCATGCCGCAGGCTCCTTTCTGTTTGCCGTTCTCTTCTACGAAAAATTTTACAAGATTCTGCACCGGTACAAACGGAGGATGGCTGTCACCGTACTCGAACCCTCATCTCCTAAGGAGGAACCATGACCAACAAGAAAAAGCTCTGGATAATTATCGCCGCTTTGGTTGTTTTTGCCGCGCTCGCGTCGGCGGCCATTGCCCTGCAAAACGCTTTACTCAATGTGGAAGAAGACGGGTCTTCTCTGAATCCCGTAGGAGCCGAGCTTTCTGCTTCCTCCAGCTTCCCGGCGAACGAGGATTCCGCCTCGGCCTCGGAAGGGAGCGGCAGTTCAGCGGAGAATTCGTCCGGCACATCCGGGGGATCGCAAAGCGCGGCTTTCCCTGAAAGCACTGCCTCTCAAAACGGCACCTCAACGCCTGCACAGCAATCTTCAACTTCTGCGCCTCAGCCCCCAATTTCTTCTCAGCAGCCTTCGTCTGCGGACAGTTCTCCGTCCAAGCAGGAGGAAGCCGTCGCCATTTCCTTTTACGACGATGTAAACCAGAAATCTCTTTTCGCAGGGACAATCCCGTTCTCCGCCGGAAGTACTGCCGGGGATTTGACCAGGGCGATTCTGGACCAGAACCAGATCAAATATTCTGTGACCGGAAGCGGGCCGACCATCTACTTTGCGATGATCGACGGCTTGCGGGAAAAAGGCGCCGGGCCCCGAAGCGGCTGGCTCTTCTTTGTCAAAGAGGCAGGGCAGAGCGACTACACCCGTTCCGCTGTCAGCGCCGGGTCTGTAACGCTTCATCCTGGAGACAGCATCCTCTGGAAATATGTCGAGAAGTATTGATAGACGGCGGGGAATTCCCCGCCGTCTATTATCTCATTTTCATTCTTTGCCCTATTTTCTGAAAATTTTAAGATACTAATTGTATAAATTTTTATTATATATACTTTTAATCGAATAAGGAGAGAGCTCTCATGCGCTGTCCCACCTGCGGAACCGAATACTCTTCCCCCTTCTGCCCCAACGGATGCAATGCGCCAACTGCCCCTTACATCACCCAACGGCAGCAGGATCAGCAAAACTGCCCCTATTGCGGGAGCCGCAGGATTCAGGTGACCCGAGAAACCGTGCGGAAGCGCCGGCTCTTCAAAAAGGGATACAAAATCCGGTTTAGAGTCCGTCGGATCTGTGCCGAATGCGGGAAATATTTTCGTTAACTAAGGCTGCCATACGTCAACTTATTTTTTAAAATTTAGTTGACGTATGCCGAAAAATATGTTATTCTACTGTCAACACAATAGAATCGAGGTGCAGTATGAAAACCAGACGACTCGCTTATATCGGCATCTTCGCCGCCCTGACCGCGGTCTGTTCACAGATTTCGATTACCCTTCCCTTTACCACTGTTCCCTTTACCCTGAGCCTTCTTGCCGTCTTTCTCTGCGGCGCCATCCTCTCCCCGTTGGAGGCGTTTGCGGCGCAAGGGGTTTATCTTTTGATCGGCGGGATCGGCGTCCCTGTTTTCGCTCAATTTTCGGGAGGGCCCGGCGTTCTCTTCGGCATGACCGGCGGCTATCTGATCGCCTATCTCTTGATGGCGCCGCTGATTGCCCTTGCCGCCAAAAAGTTCAAACGCTACCTTTTCCCCTCTCTGCTGGTGGGGATGATCCTCTCCCTGGCGGTTTGCTATCTGCTCGGCACAGCCTGGTTCGTGCTGGTCACCCAATCCACCTGGATTGCCGCACTGTCGGCCTGCGTCGTTCCCTTTGCAGCGTTTGACTGCGTGAAGATCGTCATCGCCGCTTCTCTGGCGCTGGCCGTCCGAAAAGCATTAATCAAGGCAAAGCTTTATGAAGCGGCTTAGGCTTCGGTACCACCACCTGATGTGCTGCTACACCTTTACCGGCGTCGGTTACAGCGAGGCCTTCACCAAAAATATGGAACGAGCCGTTTCGCTGCTCCACTGTGGAGAACCATTGGAAATCTGCCTTCAAAGCAGCTGTGACGATCTTTGCGCCGCCTGTCCCCATCATACGGACGGGCTGTGCGACCAAGAGGATTCCGTCCAGGCACGCGACCGGGAGGTCGCCGCCTTTTTCGGCCTGGAAGGGAAGGAGAATCTGAGCTTCCCCGAATATCGACAAAAGGTTCTTGCAAGGCAGAAAGAGCTGACGGATATTGGCGAGGTCTGCCGGGAATGCACTTTTACCGCGCTCTGCCGCCGGGTTCTTTTGAAGAAAAACGCGGAGACGGCAGCCGACGCCGATTCTGATCGATGAGATCTCAAGCGGGAAATAATGGTTCAATAAAAGAAGCATCCGCTTTACTAACGCCTGATAAGGATGTAATTTAGAACATATTAAATGCACTGAATGATCGGGCATTGCAAAGGCAATCGCAAAAGACGAATACCGAGAAGAACTGTAAAAAGTTTTTCTCGGTATTTATTGATGTCGGCAATCAATACAAACCGACAAGTTGAAAAAACAGAAGCCTTTTGATATAATTATTTAAACAGTTACCCTCGATTGACAAAGGCACACACGCCCCAGAACTTCAAAAGGAACGTGCTGTCCGGGGGTCCCCGGCAGGACAATACGCACCCGGAGGTTTTCATTGGCCTTCAGGCTTCAATCCTGCGAGGCGCCTCGCGGGTTACCAACGTTGTTATTTGCACC
>CAZSIV010000013.1:0-64695 GCA_964607135.1 uncultured Oscillospiraceae bacterium
GACACGTTTCTTTTTTGTTCTTTGTTTGTGATATTCCGGAAGGTGTGTTATAATAACCTCACCCGTTGGCGAAATCGTAAATTTCGAACGGGTTCCCGAGAACATTGTTACTCGCTAACGCTCGTAATAATAACCTCACCCGTTGGCGAAATCGTAGATTTCGAACGGGTACCCCAGAACATTGTTACTCGCTAACGCTCGTAATAATAACCTCACCCGTTGCCGAAATCGAAGATTTCGGCGGAGTGCATCCGCTGTCAATTCGCGATTCGTAAGTTGTGCGAAAAGCGACGCCTGTAACCCGCGCGGCACGCTGTACTTGCTTTATCTTGGCATCTCGCAGGACAAAAGCTCAAAAACCAGCAAAATGTTAGGGCGTGAATTGTTCAGCTGGAATCACCCGGCACGGCGGAGTGCCTCCGCTGTCGATTCGCGATTCATAAGTTGTGCGAAAAGCGACGCCTGTAACCCGCGCGGCACGCTGTACTTGCTTTATCTTGGCATCTCGCAGGACAAAAGCTCAAAAACCAGCAAAATGTTAGGGTGAGAATTATCAGCGGCGGTTCGCCGCCCCGCGAGGCGTGTTTATTTGCAAGTAACTTGACATTGGCTTTCATAAAAAACTCCATACTGTGAGCGCAGACAAAACTTTTGGAAGCCTAAAGAATCTTATTACTCCTGATAGTCGAAAACGATTTCACTTGTTGATAGGATTGCGGTGCATTTTTGCAGGCAATTCGCATACTGATCGTTGATTCATTCTGTGGATTTTTTGCCCTTTTGAAAATTACCCAGTCAATCAAAAAATGGAGCTTTTTCAATGTCTTCTTATCAAATCAATCCTCAACACTACAATAAAATATTTGCCCTTCCCACGGTTGTTGCCGACCGGTATCTTCCAGTGGTGTGCGGATATTATTTAAAGGTTCTGCTGTATTTCTATCGCCATGCGGAAGAGCCATCCTTGGACCAGCGGGTATTAGAGCAGGCGCTTTCCCTTTCCAAGGATGATGTGTATGAGGCGCTCGAGTTTTGGAAACAGGAGGGCCTTTTGGTTTCATCCGACGCCCGTCCTAACCAAAAAGCGGAAAAAGCAGAGCGGCTTTTACAGGAAATATCCGCCGATGCTGCTCCGGTTCCGGCAATCCAGAACAGTCCTCCGGTCTCAGTAAAGATTATCACGGACAGGCCGCCGACGCTTTCCTCCAAGGAAATTGCAGAAAAAATCAATCAAAGCCACGATCTTCAGTATCTCTTCTCAGAGGCGGAGCAGCTATTCGGGCGGCCGCTCACAACGACGGAACAGCGTTCTGTGATCTCGATGTGTGAGTGGATGAATCTTCCAGCCGACGTAATCGTGATGATCTTTGGCTTCTGCAAATCGATGGAAAAGACAAACATCCGTTACATAGAAAAAGTCGCTGCTAATTGGTGCGATTTGGGGATTACTACCCATGAATTGGCGGAAGAATACATCGCGAGGGCGCTCCGCTTCAACGAACAGCAGAAGGCCGTGCGGGATTGCTGTGGGATCCACACCAGGAACCTGACATCCAATGAAAAGAAGCTGATTGAAATCTGGTTTGAGGAATACGGTTTCCAGATCGATATGATTCAGCTTGCTTTTGAAAAAACGGCCGATAATATTGGGAAGATCAGCTTTGCCTATATGAATAAAATTTTAAAGCAATGGCATGAGCAGGGAATTGCCACGCCGCAGATGGCCAAACAGGATGCCGCGGGAACGAATAAAAATCAGGCGTCTTCTTATGATTTAAACGCTCTTGATCGGATTGGATTGGAAATTCCTGAGTTATAAGTTTGAGGTGAACGGTATTGCCTTTGGAACGAAATCATTATGCGAAAGCGGTCAGCGAACTTTCAATACGCAGGGAGACTGCATATCAGGAGCTGGAGCGCCATATTGCGGAAATTGAGCGGGACGCCCCGGAGATTGCTGCGCTTCAGCGGGAGCTTGCAAGCACCAGCATTAAACTGACCAAGGCGGTCCTCGGCCACCCAAAAGACTATAAGAAAGCGATCGAGGAATTGCGCGCCCGCAACCTGGAAGCGCAGGAGATGATTCAAGCTCTGCTTTCTGCACGCGGTTATCCCCGGGATTATCTCAGCATCCACTTTACCTGCCCCATCTGCGAAGACACCGGTTTTGTCGGCGGCGTCCGCTGCAGCTGCCTGCGGGATCTGTTAAAAAAGCTGTCGATTGAAGAGCTCAATCGAATCTCTCCCCTACGGCTGTGCGACTTTTCGAGCTTCGACCTTTTTTATTTCCCCGATCAGGTCGATCCGAACCTCGGCATCATTCCGCGGGACAATATGAAAAAAATCGTCTCCTTCTGTGAAAAATACGCTCAGACCTTTTCTTCGGATTCCGCCAGCATCCTGATGCTGGGGCCGACCGGACTGGGGAAAACTCATCTCTCCCTCGCAATCGCCAAGGAAGTCGTTTTAAAGGGGTATCAGGTCTTATACTGTACGGCGCAAGATATCCTGAGGGCGATCGAGCTGGAGCACTTTTCCCATGACATCAAAGAGGATGAAACCCTCAAAACGGTTTTAGAGTCAGACCTTCTAATCTTAGATGATTTAGGGGCGGAGTATCAGACCTCCTTCAACGCCGCCACTGTTTATAATATTGTTAACACCAGGCTGAACTTCGGCCGCCCGACAATCATCAGCAGCAACCTCACCAGCCGTGAATTGGAAGAGCGGTATTCTCAGCGGGTCGTCTCACGTTTACTGACGCAATATGTTTATCTTCGTTTTGTCGGACAGGATGTCCGGCAGTTAAAACGAAAAGGAAATAAAAATTCTTAAACTAAAAACAGGCGCGGTACCGCGCCTGTTTTTAGTTTCCATATCTTCCTTAACAGAAAGCAGCCATAACAATCCCTTGCTTCTGTTGTGCAAAATAGAGACATCAAAATACAAAATCGAACTGAAATCCATAAATATCCACTGTGTCGCCTTCTTCGATCCCCATCTCTTCCAGTTTGTCGATGATCCCGCTTCCCCGCAGCACACGCTGGAAATAGTGGAGGGACTCGTAATCGTCCATATCGATCGTCGACATCACTGGCAGGAGCCATTCCGCTTCGACTTCATAGACGCCGTCGTCATCCCTGCGGATTTCGAAATTACGATTGTTTTTCTCCATCAGGTATTCTACCGGAATCGGTTCGGGTTCATACTGCTTTACAGGCGGCAATGTTGAAAGCTTTTCAGCCACAGCATGCATTAAGGCATCCGTTCCGGCTGTGGTAGCAGCCGAAATTTCGTAAAACTGGTGGCCTTTTCCTGTTACAAACTCCCGGAATTCTGAAATTTGCTCTTCTGTTGCCATATCGCACTTATTTGCTGCGACGATCTGCGGAAGCGCTCCCAGCTCTTCACTGAAATTAGCGAGTTCCCGGTTGATAATTTCAAAGTCTTCCTTTGGATTTCGCCCTTCAACCCCCGACACGTCTACCACATGGACAATCAGACGGCAGCGCTCCACATGGCGCAGGAACTCATGTCCAAGGCCGACCCCATCGCTCGCTCCCTCGATCAAGCCGGGAATATCCGCCATGACGAACGAAGTCTCCTCATCCAGCTTTACAACCCCCAATACAGGGGTCAGCGTGGTAAAATGATAATTGGCGATTTCCGGCTTGGCAGCGCTCACCACCGAAATCAAGGTGGATTTCCCCACATTCGGAAAGCCTACCAGCCCGACATCCGCAAGGAGCTTTAACTCAAGGGACAGCTCAAAGGATTCCCCGGGAAATCCCGGTTTTGCAAAACGCGGAATCTGGCGGGTCGAGGACTTAAAGCTGGCATTTCCACGGCCGCCCTTTCCCCCTTTTGCCAGGATCACAGGCTCTTCTCCCGAGAGATCCGCCATCACACGGCCGGTTTCTGCATCGCGCACCACCGTCCCCTTTGGAACCTTGACGATTAAATCCGGCGCACTCTTCCCCGTGCAAAGCTTAGACCGGCCCGGTTCCCCATTTGGCGCGACATATTTTCGCTTGTATCGGAAATCGACCAAGCTGGACAGGTTGCTGTCGGCAACAAATACGACGTTTCCGCCTTTCCCGCCGTCGCCGCCGTCGGGACCACCGGCATTGATGTACTTTTCTCGGTGGAAAGAAATTGCTCCATTTCCCCCATTTCCCGCTTTGATGATAATTCTCGCCTTATCTACAAACATCCTTTTACCTTTCAGCCCTTCGAACTTGAGAAAATCCAACACATTATTATCCTGCCTATATAAGCCAATATTATCATTTTGTGATCGCCGTTGATAACAAAAGCTTGGTAACTCCGGACAATAACGATCTGTACTATGTCAAATTATAAACGATACTGCTTAATAAAGCAATTCCACGTTTTTATTCAAGTCTTATCTACCTTTATGAAACGGACCTTCACCCCTATAAGTATTTACTTCACAAGTATATACTTGTCCGCATTTTAGACATTTTAAAGTATGATAGATAATATCATTAATCCAGTGCTCACATTTTCCAAAAAGGATCAACATAAAATAACTCCCACCTGGTCAGGCGGGAGTTATTGGGTCACTCTCAAATTATGCGCCGTAAACGCTGACCTTTTTGCGGTCTTTGCCAACGCGCTCAAATTTTACTTTACCGTCTACCAGGGCAAACAGAGTATCGTCAGAGCCGCGCCCAACGTTTTCACCCGCATGGATATGGGTTCCGCGCTGGCGGACGAGGATATTCCCGGCCAAAACAAACTGGCCGTCTCCGCGTTTTACACCAAGGCGCTTCGACTCAGAATCACGTCCGTTCTTAGTAGAACCAACACCCTTTTTATGCGCAAAAAACTGAAGATCCAACTTAATCATAGTATTTACACCTCCGCATACATCAATGCAACATATTCTTTGTATTCCTGTGCCATAATGCCCATCTGCAGTTCAAATGCATCCAAAAGCAACGATGCAGCCTCATTACAGCACCTGCCGGGCAACAGCAGCGAAACCAGATTTTCCTCAACCTGCACTTCAGCCGCTATACCTACACATTCGGTAATGCCGTTTGCGACAAGCTGGACAGCAGTCGTCACTCCCGCACAAACAACATCGGAACCGCTTTCCGCATAGCCGGCATGACCGGAAACGCGGAACCCGACGACACGGTCCCTATGTGACAGCAAAACAACCTCGATCATAAATCAGGCGTTGATTGCCTCGATCCGAACCTGGGAATAGGGCTGTCTGTGTCCCATCTTGCGCTTAGAATCTTTTTTCGGCTTGTAAGTGAAAACAGTAATCTTTTTAGATTTTCCGTTTTTCAGGACTTTCGCCGAAACGCTCGCACCCTTTACAAGGGGTGTACCGGCAACAAAGCTGCCGTCGTCTTTCATGAGCGCTACGACCTTGTCGAAAGCCACGGTAGAATCTGCCTCTGCGCCGAGCTTTTCGACAAAGATGACATCGCCTACACTGACACGATACTGTTTTCCACCAGTTTCAATCACTGCGTACATAAAGGTACCTGCCTTTATCCAATACTCGCTATTCGCAGGTGCGGCATTTTCTCCGGCTTAAAACCTGCAATACGCGGCAGTAAATATTTTACCACACAAATAGGCTCGTGTCAATGTAATGCGCGTTTTTTTCGCAGTTTATTTCATTTCGATGATCGATACATTCTCGCTCGGGACGTCGGTTTCAGATACAACGATGTCCATGATCTGGGCGGCCTGTGCCTGTTCAAGGCCATCCGATTTTACAACGACCTTGGCGGACTGGTCGGAAAGGTAAACGACACAATCCTGGAAGCCTTTGGACTTAATCAGGGTTTCCATTTTGCTTTCGCTTTCGATCATCTTTGCGGTGGTGAGGGCCTTATCGGTCGCTTCCTTCACCTGTTCGCTGCTCGCCGAGGAATCTCCGAACATTTTTGCAAGGGTCGCAACCGCTTCGTCACGAGAGGTCTGTTTTTCGAGCCGTGCTTTGGCAAAAAAGTCGTCGGAACTGTCCGCCGAACCGTTTACAAGCTCTGCATCCCCGTAATTTTTATCTGTATCGGACGCTGAAAGATCCGACGCCTGTGTCCCCGTCGCAAGGCTGTTTTCATTGTTGGCAAATGTCCAGTTGATGTAGACTGCCACGCCCAATATCAAGATCAGAGACGCGAGTACGATCTGTTTTTTTCCTACAATCATGTTCAATTTCATTGCTCTCTTCCTCCAGACAAATTAATTTGATTTTACGACGCAGACACGGTCATAACCGATGCCGAGCGCTGTCGTAACCAGATCATATATATTTTTGGCAACCACTGCGTTCCCCCCTCCTTCGCAGACAATAACGACCCCTTGAATCTGCGGCTCCAGCTGTTTGCGGACGAGAGCGGTTTTACGGCCGTTTGCATCTTCCACAATGATGAAAGATTCCTTACTGTCCTCGCTTTGCTGAATTTTAGCTCCGCCCTCCTGCGTATGGTCTTCGTTTAAAGTGGATGAAACATTCTGCTCTTTTTCGTATATGTATTCGATCCCGCTTTCCAAGGTAATCATTACTCGAGCATTTCCCACCCCTTTCACCGAAGAGATCATCTCTTCGACCCGTTTCTCCAGCTTCGTTTTATAAGCTTCGGTATCCGCAGAAGCAGTCCCGATTTCTGTCGATGTCTTTTTTTCCCCGGATGGCCAGAACTGGGAAAGACCGATCATCACGATCCCCGCTATGCCAAGGATCAAGACGATCCGGGCTCGTTTATCATTTTTTCCAAAGAATTTCTTGATCCCCTCAGTCAGAGAATTTAACGGCATGAAATTCCCTCCTTTTTTACAACGCGCTTAACTGAAATAATTGGGATGCAACGCATTTTCACAGAAGCCTCGAAAAATCTTCGGCCGCAGATCATACAACCCGCGGACTGCGAAACGACAGAGCGTAAAAGCGCTCGGCCCGCGGCGCATTTTATCCTAATTGTTTCGGCTATTCAGAAACGCAGAATTCAATTCTGGTTTCATCCCCATTTGTCAGTCTGTCGGCAAGCTCCGAAGCCGCCTGATAATCATCTGTCTGCACAGAAATAATGACTCTATTAATCATTATGCTGTTGTCCTCTTCAATAGTCGTCTCCACCTGAATTCTTTCCACTTCAATACCATTTTCTTCAAGTGTCAGGCGCATTGTCTGGGCGACCGATTCTTCTGTAAGTTCAGTCAGTTTTTGGTTGACAGTATCTTGCAAGTTGTTTTCCTTTACATGGTCGTCTGTCTGAAAAACCGTCAAGCTGTCGCCGAGCGAAGAGAAATCGAGCTGGGTCAGAGGGACGATCAGACAGCTGAGCAGAAACACGCTGAGAACAAACCGAATCGTCTTTTCAAGGTTGGATTTTGGAATCAATCCCTGAAAAATCGCGGCGGCAACAGCGGTGACACAAATAGATATTCCAATTTCCCGAATCGTATTCATCCCTATCCCCCCATGGAAAGCAGCATTATAATCGTCGTAGACAGGATAATCATGATAGCGAAGCAGAGAATCAGCCCCAGCAGAAGCGACAGCATGGAGGAAACCGATTTCAGCAGACGGGCCAGTTTGTCCACTCCTAAAATATTTCCCACCATCTGGCTCAGGTTGACAACCAGCATCATTGCCAAAACTTCAATTACGATCGGCAGAAAGGTACAGATCGAAACAACGATCCCGAACGAGCCTGTCGCCTGCTTCATAAAGCCGACACAGCCTTGAACGGAATTGAATACATCGCTTAATGCGTTTCCAAAAACCGGAATGAGGCTGCCGATGAAAAACTTGGTTGTTTTTGTTGCGACGTTGTCGGCCGAATTGGAGACCAGCGACTGAACCGAAAGCAGCGCCACAAAGATGGTCAGCAAAAGTCCAATGATCCAGATCGCTGCTTTTTTGATGGTTTCCGCGACATTTTCCAGATGAAGAGTAGGATTCAGCGCGCCGACTATACAGATCGCCAGGTAAACACAGAGCAGTGGAGTCAGAATGGTGGCGGCAATCTGGGAGATGACCTGCACCGTCCCAAAAAGGAAAGCGCTGTAGCCCATCGAAGAAAGAGGCTTGCCCGAAGCCGCGACAACGCTGGTAAAAACCGGAATAAAGCTGAGAAGGAATTGGCTGCATTCGGTAATCGCGGTAACCGCATGATTGATGCATTCCATAACAGGGGACGACAGAACGAGCATCAGCGCCGAAATCCCTACGATGTTCTGCACGGTCAGCATCCCTGTTTCCGGAGGATGGACGGCATTGAGCAGCGCAATCAGTAAAAAAATCCCCATCAACACTGTAAAGAGCCGAAACGGAGCCGTAAAGTAATCGGCGCATAGCTCAAAGGCCCCGGTCAGGATGTCCAGAAACTGAAAGTTCGAAATCGTCTCTGCGTTAAATTCGTCCAATCCATTTTGCCCGAGCAGGTCTTTTGCCGCGTCCGGAATATTGCCGTCCAGATCACCTGCAATACTTGTTTCGAGTTCTTTTGTCAATTCCTCCTGTGTCTGCTCGAGAGAGTCCTCTTCAAGGGCAAATACCGAAGTGGTCGCCATCGTCAAAAGCAGAACGGAAGTGATTAATATCCGGATGAATTTCATAAGTCCTCCAATCAGCCGATCAAGCTGACAGCAATTTGCAGAAGGGAGGAAAACATCGGCAGCGCCAGGATGAGAACCGCTACTCTTCCCGCAAGCTCTATCTTCCCTGCCATCGCGCGCTCCCCCGCATCTTGACAGGTATCGGACGCCAGCTGGGTCACATAGCAGATTCCAAGAGATTTAATAATGACCGACGTGTACTCGCTTCCCCCTTCAATCCCTCCCAAAATCGTGCGAATCGTATCAAACAGCGGCGTCATTTGGGCAATCACGGTGAGAAAAATCATTGTTCCGCAAAGGATCGACGCAGAAAGAGCATATTCCGGACGATATTGTTTTAAAAGAAGGCAGATCAGCGCTGAGATGATTGCCAGCCCGATGATCGCAAAAATACTGATTTCCATCGCTTTACCACAATCCGAAAACGTTTTTTACCGTTTCAAAGAGGTTGCTAATCTCATTGACGATCATCAAAAGGACGACGATTAAACCGGCGAGGGTCGTCATCATTGCCTGTTCCTCCCTTCCGGAGCGGATCAACAGCTGATTCAAAACCGCGACAATAATTCCGATCGCGGCAATTTTAAAGATCAAATCGACATTCATTGAAATTCCCCCGTTTTTTTACGTTTTAGAGCAGGATAATGACCATTCCCGCGCCCATGAGCGCACCCAAAGAGCGGTAGAGCCGCCCCTTTTTTTCTTTGAAATCCAGCGCTTCCTTTCGCTGGCATTTTAAAAGCTCCTCCGTCATCGAAATGGCGTTCAGCTGTCCCTCTGCATCAGAGGAGCCGATAATATTGGCAAGAGACAAAAGCTGTGAAAGATCTTCTTCTTTCAGCGCCATCTTATCCTTTGACCGCAGGACGCTTTCCTTCCACGCTTCTGGAAAGCTGACGGATTGATGCAGCAGCTCCCGGCAGGGGATGAGAAATGGAAGCGTCCGGCAGGATGGGTCGTCCGCAAGCTGTTCGATCATTTCCTCTGTGGGGAGGTTCTGATAATTCAGACAGGTTTTGAGCCTGTCCAAAAAAGCCAGCAAAAGTTCGAGCTCCTTTACCCGTTTATTCAAACGTTCAGATAGGAGAAACCCTGTCCCGGCCGAGGTCAGGAAGAGCAGCAACAGCCCCATGTATTTCATCATAACGAACAATCTCCTTTATGTTTCCAGCGTTCCGGGCGCCGTCCAGCAGGACAATCCATCGGAACGCGCCGCTTTTCAGCACAGCCGCTGTGCTTTTCCGCGCCAGCAGTTCTTCTAATGAAGCGGCATGTGCCGTGGCAATCATCACAACACCCGCGTTTACCCCGCTTAAAATGTTTTCTTCATCTCCTCTGCCGCCGATCTCATCACAGACGATCACATCGGGGGACATAGACCGGATTGCAGTGTCGATTCCGATTCGTTTGGAATATCCGTCAAACACGTCGGTATTCCAGCCGACGTCATTCTGAGGTTGTCCCTTGTAAACCGCGGCGATTTCGCCGCGCTCGTCGATCAGAGAAACTTTCCGCGGTTCCCCAATCAGTCCGTTGGACAGCTGGCGGCAGAGATCCTTCAACACCGTGGTTTTTCCGGAAGCCGGGGGCCCGACAATCAGCGTTCCGTCCAATCCATAGCGCTTATAGTGAGAAACAAGCTTGTCCGCGGCTCCAAAAACCTGCCGCGCGATCCGCAGATTGATGCAATCCGTCCGCCGGACCGCTGTAATCCGGTCACCTTCCCAGGCAACACTCCCTGATAACCCCGCCCGATGTCCTCCCGGCAGGGTGAGAAATCCGTTCAGCAGACTGTTCTGCACACTATGCAATGAGTAGCCGCTCATACTGCGCACACTCTCCTCGATCATCCTTCCCGGTACTGAAAAACCTTTGGCTGCATCCGATTCTAAAAGCCCGTCCGGCCTCAAGAAGCAGCAGCGGTTTTTCAGGCAGATCAAAACGACCGGCCGGCCAGCCCGGATCCTGATCTCGTTGACCGCTCTTTTTATATCAGCCGGCGTTTTTTTCAAAACCTCTTTCAGTTCTGCGGGAAACGTTTCAATCGCCTGATCAAACGGATTCACAACCACATCACATGTCCTTTCTTGAATGATTAGTAAAAGTTATGCGCAGGATGCGGTAAATAGAACCTCCCGCCGGAAAAGAGCAAAACCTTCTCAAGAAAATATCAGGGAAGTGCTTGACTTTTTTTTCACGATATGCTTTAATAAATACGGTTAATATGACTTTGCCGGAGGCAGCTCAATGAACGCCGTTAAATTTTTCGTAGCATATTTCTTTTTCCGTGGCTTTTTCTTTAGCGACGGCTTTTTTGCTATGAAAAAATTTAATACGGCTCCAAGTTGTAGATAAAACAGAAAACAGCATCCCGGGATGTAAAACGGGCTATGGCTTTGGAGATAAAGCCATAGCCCGTTTTTTGCTTGAGCTGAAATTTCCGGCAAAACCAAATACAGGAGGTTTTTTCAATGGTAGTAATCTTAAAACAAAACGCACCGAAGCAGCAGGTAAACGAGCTTTTGCAGTGGTTTAACAACTGCGGATTAAAAACCAATGTCGTCGTGGGAGAGCACACGACAATCGTCGGCCTGATCGGGGACACTTCAACGGTGGATATCGACAATATCGCCGCAAATGATATTGTAGAAAATGTCAAGCGGGTTCAGGAACCATATAAAAACGTCAATCGGAAATTTCATCCCGATGACAGTGTAATCGAGGTGGAGGGCGAAAAGATCGGCCACGGCAATTTCAAGGTGATCGCCGGCCCCTGTTCCGTCGAAAGCGAAGAGCAGATCATCGAAGTGGCAAAGCGTGTAAAAGCGGCAGGCGCCAAATTCCTGCGTGGGGGCGCTTTCAAGCCCCGCACCTCCCCCTATGCTTTCCAGGGGCTGCGCGCCGACGGAATCGAAATGCTTTTAGAGGCAAAAAAAGAAACCGGCCTGCCGATCGTGACGGAGATCATGTCGCTCGAGCATCTCGATCTGTTTGCCGATGTCGATGTGATCCAGGTCGGCGCCCGCAACATGCAGAATTTTGAACTGCTGAAAGCGCTGGGGCATTCCAAAAAGCCGATTCTTTTAAAGCGGGGGCTCGCCAACACCATCGAAGAATTTCTCATGAGCGCGGAATATATCTACGCGGGCGGCAACTCCAATATCATCCTCTGTGAGCGGGGAATCCGCACCTTCGAAACCATGACCCGCAACACGCTCGACATCTCTGCCATTCCCCTGATTAAAAAAATCTCTCATCTTCCCATTGTGGTGGACCCTTCCCACGCGACCGGCGTCGTTTCACTGGTCGAGCCGCTCGCACTGGCTTCTGTTGCCTGCGGGGCGGACGGACTGATGATCGAAGTCCACAATAATCCTAAGAAAGCTTTGTCAGACGGTGCGCAGTCGATGACGCCCGACAATTTCGACGAAACCATGAAAAAGGTAACGCAGCTGGCAAACTTCTACGAACTGGCTCTGTAAAACTGGGAAAGGCGGATTCATCCATGCGCGAAATAATAGTCAACGCCAGCAGCCGTTACTCGATCTACTGCGGAAACGGGCTGCTGAAAGAAGCGGGCGGATATTTTAAAAATGCCTGTAAAGCCAAACGGGTTGTCGTTGTCACAGACGACCGTGTCGCGCCCCTTTATGCCGAAACGGTCCTTCAGTCCCTTCGTGTTTCTGGGATTGAGGCATCGTTGACTGTCATTCCAAATGGAGAGCACTCCAAATCTTTAGAGTGTTTGGAGCAGCTCTATCATTTCTGCTGTGAGCAGAAGCTCACCCGAAGCGACGCAATGGCGGCGCTCGGCGGCGGTGTAGTCGGTGATCTGACCGGTTTCTGCGCCGCGACCTATATGCGCGGGGTCGATTATGTTCAGATTCCAACTACCTTCCTCGCGCAGATCGATTCCTCGGTCGGCGGAAAAACGGCCGTCAACATCCCGGACGGAAAAAATCTGGTGGGTGCGTTTAAGCAGCCGAAGCTCGTCCTCTGCGATATGGACACGCTCCAGACCCTGTCCCCTCTCCATTTTGCAGACGGCGTTGCAGAAGCGATCAAATACGGGATGATCAAAGACCGTTCTATCTTTGAAATAATCGAGAGCGGCAAATTGGCGGACCATCTCCTTCCGGTTATCTGCCGCTGCATCGAAATCAAAAAACAGGTTGTAGAAGCCGACGAATACGATACCGGTGAGCGGATGCTCTTAAACTTCGGCCATACGTTTGGACATGCGATCGAGAAATATTACGGCTATTCCGGTTATTCCCATGGAATGGGCGTCGCTGCCGGGATGGTGAAGATCACCGCGCTGTCGGAGCGGTACGGGATGACGGAACCCGGTGTTACCGCACGGCTTTCACGCTGTGTCGAGGCGAGCGGGCTTCCCGTGTCGGCTGAGATCGACGACGATACCTTGACGGAATACAGCCTGATGGATAAAAAAGCGTCGTCGGACAGCATTAAGATCGTACTTTGCAAAAAAATCGGGGAAAGCTCTGTAAAAAAGCTTTCCACCAGCCAGTATATCGACTTCGTTAAAGGATGTTATGCCGATGACCGTACAGTTTAAGCCTTCTCACATGCAGGGAACGATCCCAGCCGTTCCTTCAAAAAGCGCATCCCACCGCGCGCTGGTCTGTGCGGCATTGGCAAAGGGGCGCTCGGTGATCCGCGGTTTGATCTTTTCGGAGGATATCCTCGCGACGATCGATTGTCTCATGGCACTAGGGGCGGTGATTTCCTGTGAAGGGGATGCCGCGGTCGTCGACGGAATCGGCGGAAATTCACCGATGCGCGGAAAACGCGCCTTGTTGAATTGCCGCGAGTCGGGCTCTACCCTTCGCTTCCTGATCCCGGTTGCGGCAGCCCTTGGGGCCGCGGCTGAATTTCAAGGAACGGGAAAGCTTCCGTCCCGCCCGATCACACCTTACCTCGACAGTCTTGGAAAGCACGGGATTACCTTCCGTCCAACAGCGGGGATGCCCTTTTCCATCGAAGGGAGCCTTTGCGGAGGGAAATTCTCCATTCCGGGGAACATCAGCTCCCAGTTCATCACCGGGCTGTTGTTTTCGCTTCCCCTTCTGTCCGGCGGCAGTGAAATCCAAGTGACAGGAGTTTTTGAATCAAAGCCGTATGTTTTAATGACCATCCAGATGCTGGAGCGCTTTGGAATCTCGGTCAGGCTCTCGGGAAACACGATTGCTGTTCCAGGCGGGCAGCAATACAAACCCTTCTCTCTCACAGTGGAAGGAGATTTTTCCCAGGCGGCTTTTTTCCTCACCGCAGGCGCTTTCAGCGGGCCCATAACAGTCACCGGGCTCGATTACCACGGCTCTCTTCAGGGCGATAAAAAGATCGTTGAGTTTTTATCGGAAGCAGGGGCCAACGTTTCAATCGAAGCGGATTCCATCACTGTTTCTCCACCCGAAAATCACCGGCTCTGTCCTGTCTCCGTCGACGCCAGAGACATTCCCGACTTAGTGCCTATCCTGGCGGTTCTCGCAGGCAGATGCTCTGGGACAAGCAGAATTTTTCACGCTGAACGGCTGAGGATCAAGGAAAGCGACCGTTTGCAAACGACTGCGGCCATCCTTCGAAGCTTCGGAACCGAGACACAGGAAACAGAGGACGGGCTCCAAATCGTTGGAAAAGGATGTTTCCGGGGCGGCAAGGCGGCAAGCTTCAATGACCACCGCATCGCCATGGCCGCCGCCATCGGCGCTTCGACTGCCGAGAGTCCTCTCCTTTTAAATGGGGCGGATGCAATTCGAAAATCTTATCCTGAATTTTATGAGGATTATCAAAAAATAGGAGGCGTTGTCCATGTCGTCGGTTTGGAATAGAACTTTAATCCTTTCTATCTTTGGAGAGTCACACGGTTCCGCTGTCGGAATGGTGTTGGATCATCTGCCGGCCGGAGAACCGGTCGATCTCGAAGAACTGCGCGCTTTTACTAGGAGAAGGACTGCCAAAAAAGGCGACAACACCTCTACTGCCCGGACTGAACCGGATTTGCCGGAGCTGATTTCCGGTTTCTATCGTGGAAAAACAACCGGAACACCGCTGGTGGGAATCATCAAAAATACCGATACCCGTTCCAAGGATTACGGAAACCTTGAGTATCTTGCCCGCCCTGGTCACGCCGATTACACCGGCCGACTGCGGTATCACGGCGCCAACGATCTTCGGGGCGGTGGGCATTTTTCAGGCCGTCTGACCGCTCCTCTCACCCTGGCGGGCGGAATCTGCAAACAGATTTTAGAGCGCCGCGGAATCCGGATCGCCTCCCATGTTCTGTCGATTAAAGATATTTCGGAACAAAGGTTTGATCCCGTAAATCTCTCGATTGAAACGGCCGAAGCCTTGCAGAAAATGCAGTTTCCCCTGCTCGATCCATCGATGGAAGCAAAAATGCGGGCGGTTATCGAGGAGGCAAGGCTGCAGCAGGATTCGGTAGGCGGCGTGGTCGAATGCGGCATTCTAGGGCTTCCCGCTGGGATCGGCTCCCCGATCTTTGACGGGATCGAAAACGTCCTCTCCTCTATTTTATTTGGCGTTCCGGCAGTAAAAGGAATCGAATTCGGGGAAGGTTTCGGCTCTTCCCTGCTGTACGGAAGCCAGAATAACGATCCGTTTTACCTGGATCACGGGCAGGTCAAAACCCGCACCAATCACCATGGCGGAATCCTGGGCGGGATTTCATCCGGAATGCCGGTGATTTTCCGCGCTGCTGTAAAGCCGACGTCCTCTATTTCCCAGCCGCAGCAGACAATCGATATGCAGGCGATGGAGGAGGCCGAGCTCGTTGTCCGCGGGCGGCACGACCCCTGTGTCGCAGTCCGCGCGGCGGTCGTCATTGAAGCGGCTGCCAATATAGCAATCCTCGACCTAATGATGGAACATGGAAAAATCACCCTGTAAGTCTCCCATTTAAAATGGATTATTGCTGTAACGCCGAATATGTTCTGATTTTGTCAAATAAAAAAGGGATAAGAGAGAGGCTACATAAGGAAGTAGCCTCTTCCTTTTTATATAATTATCTATTGATAAAGCCAATACTTCGCGATACGATATATTATGTAATAGGGGGTATGACATGGATATTCAGTTAAAACGAGGGCTGTTGGATGTGTGCGTATTGGCTGCTATTAAAACCCAAGATTCATACGGATATCAGATTATAAAAGACCTGAAACCGTACATTGAATTATCGGAATCTACGCTTTATACCATTCTAAAACGATTGGAATCAGCAAGTATGTTGACAGTCAGAACAGTAGAACACGGTGGCAGACTGCGGAAATACTATCATATTACTCAGGCAGGAGCCAAACGCATCAAAGAGTTCAAAGATGAATGGAAAGAAATTATGGCAATATATAAATTCGTAATAAAGGAGGATATGGCGAATGAATAAGCAAGAATTTCTTGTGGAATTAAAAGCTAAACTAACCGGAATGCCGCAAGAAGATATAGAGGAACGAATCGGTTTTTACAGTGAGATAATTGATGACCGTATAGAAGAAGGACTGGCAGAAGAAGAGGCTGTTGCAGAACTTGGATCATTAGAAGATATTACGAAGCAGATTATGTCCGAAATCCCACCGACAAAGCTTGTCAAAGAAAAAGTTAAGCCAAGCAGAACACTTAGAGCATGGGAAGTTGTACTTTTGGTATTAGGCGCTCCTATATGGCTTTCACTTTTAATTGCTTTGTTTGTAATAGCTATTTCCATATATGCAGTAATATGGAGCATAATTATTTCACTTTGGGCAATCGAATTTTCGTTGGTTGCTTGTTCAGTCGGCGGTACATTTTCCTCTGTTGTTTTTATGGCAAAAGGAAACATTGTGTCCGGAGTAGCTATACTCGGTGCAGGAATTATATGTGTTGGTCTTGCAATTTTCGGTTTCTATGGTTGCAAGTATGCTACGAACGCGATTTTGAAATTTTCTAAAAGGATATTTATATGGATTAAATCCTGTTTTATGAAAAAGGAGGCGGCAGAATGAACAAGTGTAGTAAAAAATGGCTTTTAACAGCGGTTATTCTAACCATTGTAGGTGCTGTGGTTTTTGTTGGAGCATTGGCTATCATCAATTTTGATTTTACAAAGCTTTCTACACAAAAATTAGAAACAAACACCTACGAGTTTAACGAAGATTTTGACAACATATTTGTAAATGTAGAAACCGCCGTAGTTACCTTTGTTCCTTCAGATAACGATGTATGCAAGGTTGAGTGTGTTGAAGAAGAAAGCCTGAAACACTCTGCAAAAATACAGGACGGCACTCTTACTATATCGGCGGTTAATAATCGTAAATGGTATGACTATATCTCTATAAACTTTTTTTGGTCACCAAAAGTTACTGTATATTTACCGAGAGAAGTATATACTTCTCTTTCTGTTGTGACGGCAACAGGTAACATTGAAATTCCCGACAAATTCAGCTTTGAAACCGTTGCCGTTGCGGGAACGACATCAAATGTTACTTGCCATGCTCAAGTATCAAAAAGCGTTGAAGTGAATACAACAACAGGAAATATTACTTTGGGTTCTGCCCAAACTGAAACTGTAAAGTTGTCTGCAACAACGGGAAAAGTTATCGTGAATGATGTTGCTTGCAATAAGCTGACGGCAAAAAGCAGCACAGGACATATACAACTCAAAAATGTGATTGCCGAAGAAAGCATTAAAGCCCAAAATACCACAGGCGGAGTTGAATTTGGATGCTGTGACGCTGCCGATATAATGGTTAATACACGTACAGGTGATGTCAAAGGAACATTGCTTTCGGAAAAGATATTTATTACAGACACTTCCACCGGAAGAGTCAGCGTTCCCAAAACAACAAGCGGTGGTAAGTGTGAGATTACAACAAGCACCGGCGATATTGATATTGAAATAAAGTGAACAGCTGTATACTATCTCCCTGTGACTACATATGTAACGAGATCGGATTTTGGTATCAAAATCCATATAAAAATGGGGCACCCTTCTTTATGTAGGGTGCCCCAAAAATCCCGCTTTTTTATTTCGCGTATTTTACTGTGATACAATCACTTTCACTTTTGTATCCTTTTCAAGATCGATGACTGAACCGGGCTGAGGGCTGACAGATATGATATAACCGCGGGCGACCTCTTCGCTTTCTTCGCCCTCGAGTTCACAAGAGATTCCCAATTCTTCGAGCAGCATTACATAAGAATCCTTTTTATAGCCGCTGAATTCGGGGATCGTAGGATACTGGCTCCCCTTGCTCACCTTGACCTTTACAACCGTATCGGCAGAGATCGGAGAATCCGGTTCGATGCTCTGCTCATAGATGACCCCCTTCTCTACCTCTTCATTGTAAAGATGTTCCGCTTCAACGACAATCATTCCGACATAGCTTTCGTTGTTTTTGACCGATTCATAAATCTGATCGACCAGCTTTGGCATAGCATAGACAGGCCCGCTGAGGGTGGAACTGGAAGCTGAGGAAGAATTCGGCTCGGAGCTCAAAGACGAACTGGACGAACCGCCAGAAGAATCGCTGGAAGAAAGTGAAGAATCCGAACTGCTGTCATCCTCAGAAGTAGTTCCTCCGGTTCCGGAAAGAGCAAAGATCACAACAGCAATTCCAACGACGACGAGTACCCCTGACGTAATCAAGAGCGCGAGCAGTCCGTACCGTTTCTTTTTTGGCTGTTGCGGTGGTTCCTGCTCTTCCACCTGAATTTGAAATTCACTTTTCGCGGAGGATAAATCAGACAATAAGACGCCAACTGTTTTGGTTCGGTTTTCTGTGATCTGGGAAAGCCCCTTCAAAATCGCATCCGAAACTGCGGAGGGAACGGTGCTGTTTAAAACACTGGGGGGAATTACGTTTTCCATATATCCCCGGTTGCTGATTTCCGGCGGCCGCGACCCGGTCAAAGTTCGATAAAGCAGGGCGCAGACGGCGTAAACGTCTGTCCACGTCCCCTGAAAAATAGAAGAGGAAAACTGCTCGGGCGCAGCATAGCCCATAAAAATCTGAGGAGAAATCTCAGTTTTTACATTCCGCACAGAGCCGATGCAAAAATCGCACAGCTTCAGCTCATGGCGTTTTGTAACCCGAACCGTATCCGGCGAAATACCGCGGTGCAGAATGTTATAGGCGTGCATTGCGGAAATATTCTTTAAAAGAGGCTCAAAGAGCGCAAATGCTTTGTCCCAGTCGAGCTCTCCCGCATTTTCTGTCAAGAACTGGGCAAAAGTAATTCCCTGCACATGTTCTTTTATTGCGTAAACGGTGTTGTTTTCCTCAAAAACCTCATAGGTTTGCTCGATACTGGTCAGAGTCCGCATCTTAATCAGCGATTCATTCAGCTCGACAAAATCAACCATCAACGCTTTAAACTGAGCCTCAAATCCCGGCAGAATCACCAGTCCGGCGCTATCCCTTCCACGTTCCGAAAGCTGGTCGGGAAAATATTCCCGCACTTCGATAACCCCATCTACAACGAGATCATAACCGATGTAAGTGACGCCTTCCCCATTGTAACGCAGCGGCCTGCCGATTAAATACCGGTTGTGCAGCAGCGTGCGGGGGGGCAAATAGTCCCTCGACACCGGCGTCTTTTCGTCATAGCCGCAATAAGGACAAACCTGAACGTCTTCAATTTCCCGCATGCAGCCAATACAGCGGCGCTTAATATCGCTCATAAAGCCACCTCTCAATTTTAGTATCTTTCCATCATACAAGAAAGCGATGGGGATTCTGCCTAAAACGGTGAAAGCCGAAGACCATACAGTTCAAAAATCTGCATTGGCCGTTACGGTGCAAAAAATCCCCAAAGCTTGTCTTGAATTCAGATAAACTCTCCTTTATCCACCATAATCATAGCAATACTAAAATTGTTTGTCAACTACAAGCGATTAACACTTTAGTTACAAATCTCATTCACAGAAGACTTCAACCGATTTTTCACCGCCGTCGCAGATAATATCGTCACACTTCTGCCCGTTTACATAGATCGCACTTTGCCCTGTCCGCCGGAAATGGATCTTTAAAGCAGTGCTTCTGTAAACCATTTCGACCGACCAGTTTTCCCAATCTTTCGGCGTTCTTGGGGTAATCCGGATCGAGTTCCCTGAAAAGCGGAAGCCCAGCAGTGTCTCGAGGATGCAACGGTAGTACCATCCGGCTGCCCCGGTATAAATGCTCCAGCCGCCCCGTCCATACTGTCCGGGATTTGCATAGACGTCTCCGTCCAGGTAATAAGGCTCTGTCAGATACTGCCGCGCCTGTTCTTCGGCTGACGAATGGTTGACCGGATTGAGCATCCGCACCATGCGGTACCCTTTTTCCCATTCCCTCGAAAGAAGCATTGCCATTGTCAGCCAGACGGCGGCGTGGGTATACTGCCCGCCGTTTTCACGTACTCCAACCGGGTAAGACTGGATATATCCAATGTTTTTCATCTTTCCGGCAAACGGTTTTTCAAAGAGCTTGATAATTCCTGCCTCTTGGTCGACGAGATGCTCCCACGCGCTTTCCATCGCAAGAGTTCGGCGCTCATCCGGTTCCAAGCCGAGAAAGACGCTGAAGCTCTGTGGCAGAGAATCGATGGTGTTTTCTACAGACTCCTTTGAGCCCAAGACGCGTCCGTCGTCGGCCAGTGCTCTTAGATACCATTCGCCGTCCCAAGCGTGGCGGTTTACCGCATCGCAGAGCTCTTCCGCCCGGTTCCGGCAGACTTCAGCGTAGAATCCATCTCTCATTTTTTCGCAGACTTTAGAAAATCTGCGCAGAGTCCACGCCAAGAATTCTGCAAGCCAAACGCTTTCTCCAATCCCCTTTTCCCCGATGCGGTTCAGCCCGTCGTTCCAGTCCCCGTTTCCAATCAGCGGCAAACCGTGTTTTCCAAGACGATAGGCGTGTTCCAACGCCCTTTTACAGTGTTCATAAACTGTCGCACTTTTATCGGAAACTCCAACAGGGATATAGCGTTCCTGTTCTCCCTCCGGCAATGCCTCTCCTGCCGCAAAGGGGACTTTTTCCTTTAAAATCCCCCAGTCTTCTGTTTTGTCCAGATATTCGGATACGGCATACGGAAGCCAGACGAGGTCATCTGAACAGGTGGTTCGTACCCCCTTCACTCCGCCGGCGCTTTCGGGCAGTTCGTGCCACCAGTGCAGGACGTCGCCTTCCTCAAATTGATAAGCGCAGGCCCGCAGCAGATGCTTTCGGGTTTTTTCAGGGTTCCAGAGCAAAACGGCGGAGGCGTCCTGAAGCTGGTCGCGGAATCCATACGCGCCGCCGCACTGATAGAACCCGGTTCTCGCCGTCATACGGCAGATTTCCGCTTGATAAGGAATCCAGGTGTTGAACAGGGCGTTGAGCGGCTGATCCGGCGTATCGATCTGAAAACGGTGAATCGGTTCCGCTCTTTTGGCAGACAGGATCTCCCCGGCGATCTTATATTCCATCATAAAGACGGCTGTTTTGTCCGCGCCAGGAGCCAACACTTGAGGGAAGATTACGGCGGCGCAGGGTTCTCCATTTGGAAGGGTTTGTTTTGTACCCTTCCACCGCCCGGAAAAGAAATCTGTGGAGCTGAAGCAGAAATTACAATCCTCAAAATCTGAGAAAAGCTCCAAGGAAGACCCGGGAATTTCTGAAAAAGGATTTTTTAGAACGCAGCGGCCTTCTTTCACTTCTCCTGTCGTAAAACGTTTGTATTTTGCGTCAGCGTGGAAAATAGGCTCGACATAATAGGCCGCAGCAATTTCAGCTTCCTCTCCCCCTTTGTTACTGAGCGAGAGTTTCAGCTGTTTGCGGGATTCGACGGGATCGACCAAAACCTGAAGTGCATATTCGATTCCGCCCGCTTTTCCACGGTAAACCGCCTCTTCGGGTGAAAATTCCACCTGCGCCCCATAACAGAGGTTGAAATAGGTCTCGCCCACTTTTAACAGAAGATATTCCCCGGTGTGATCGGCCATCGTGTCATTGCTCCAAGGCGTCAGCTTGTTCTCACGGGAATTAACCGCCCAGGTGTACCCCAGCGATTTGTTGGTGAGGAGCGTTCCGAAGAGGTCGTTTGCCAGGATATGAGACCATGGGAGTTTCGTATCCGATTTAGCAAAAAAAGAATGCCCGTAAAACGCGCCCTTGACTACTTTCAGGCTTCCCTCCGGCAGAGACTCGCACGGCGTTACAGGGTGAACGGCAACCGGCGTATATTCTTCCGGCGGAATATTGATCGCCGAAAGAGAAAGGGATGCGATATGGGATGCGACTGCCTGGAAAAAGCGGAGCAGATCGGGAGATTCGAAAGAGAGGTCAAGATAATACAGATGATCGCGGCCGACCTGGAAGTGATTCTCGAATTCACTCAGCGAGATATCGGTGTACATTTGAGAGACAGATTCCGCCCGATCCGGATCGCCGCTGTAAACGAACACCAAGTCGGAAATAATTCCAACTTGCTTCAATACCAGATGCAGCTCAATATAGTTCCGTACACGGTCTTTGTCCCCTTCCCCGGACAGCTCGACTAACATGACCGGGTAATCCCCCGAAATTCCATACCGCCAAAGAGTTTCCCGCGGAAGTTTATTCTGTGCCGCTGCATCGAGTGTTTTCGAGTTCATACGCCCCTCAAAAAAAAGCTGAGGAAGCGCGATATCCGCAAGTCTTCCTACAACGGTATGCTGTAGAAGCGGTGTGACCGAAACGGATTGCTCCGATTTGGAGAGATCCATCCGGCTGTTGATGAGGCCATCCACCGCCTGCTGCATGGTCTGTCCCGCCGAAAGAATAAAATGAAGGGTGCGGCTGCCCCTGGGCGGCAGGTTGATGCCGATGCGAACTGCAATGCAGGGGTCGGGAACTCCGTCTGTCTTGGCGGAAAAATCCTTTTGAAACGCGTCGGCGAGAGAGAAAACCCCCTCTGGAGAATGCAGGATGTTTTCACGGTTCGATTCAAGCGAAAAGGAGAGGTCCTCCGCAAAGCCGACGGCCAGATAGTAGGCATCTTCCCCCATCCTGTTTTTACGCCGCGCTATCACGATGTTGGTTTCCGGATGATAGGTTACCTCTACAAACAGCTTAGAAAAAGCAGGATGTGCAGCATCCTCGTTCTGCGCTGCCAGAACCGGCTCTAAATAGAGCAAAAGCTCTGCGCTCAACTCACGGTTTCTCCTATTTTCAATTAAAACAGTTTTGATTTCACACGGTGCAGACCGAGAGAGCTGACAGGAAAGCTCTGTTCTGATCTCCTCCGTAAAAGAAGAAAAGGTCACGCGGTCGTCCCTGAAACGAATTTCACGATCAATCTCCGATCCGTAAAAAGGCGCTTCCGTCAAAGAAAAAACCGATCCGGGGCATTTGAGGAGTGCAAAAAAACCATTCGGCTTCTTCAAATGATTGACTGTCCGTCGCAAAATTTCGTTTCCTCGATAAAACATCAGTTCCAACCCGCCGTCCGTGTACAGGGCGGTCAATTCCTGATTGGAGAGAACCTTAACCCGCGGACGCTGTGGAAATATCTTTGTATAGATAAATTCCTCCGTCACCTTCGATTCATTGATCCTGCTGACCTTTTCCGTGTAGGGCTCGTTAAATAAATCGGTTCCATTCGTTATTTTTTCCTGCAACAGCTCTCTGGCGCTTTTCATCTGGCGATCCGACAAAAAATATTTCTGTATGATTCCGTCATTAAGCGCATTGTCGAGCGCCAAAATACTCATTCCAACATGATGCGCCATAAAGCTTTTGATGAGTTCAAACGGTTGTTTCCCGATCCGTTTTGGCGTAAAATCAACGGCCTCATAAAATCCAAACCTTCCAAACATCCCCATTTTTCTCAAACGGGACAAATTGCGCGCTGCATCCCGGGGGCGGAACGGAAGGGTGAGATAGGTCGAGTAGGGAGAAACGACAATGTCGTCGTTCATATGGCCTTTTAAAGCGATTTTCTGCACGCCGTTCGCTTTATACTGATAATTCAAATCGGCGTCAAAAGAGTAAATCCCGCTCTCCGACACGCCATATGGGAGCTTGAGCTTTGCCGCATAGTTTCGCTGGACATGCAGACAGAACCGCAGCGCTTCGTAACCAAGCGATCCCTCGACACAGGAGAGAAAAAGTTCCGGCATAAAATATTCAAACATCGTCCCCGTCCAGGAAACCGGCCCTTTATAAGACTTCAAACGGCCCAGCCTGCGCGAAAGGGCACCCCAGTGGGATACCGGAGCCTGTTTCTTGGCAATGGCGAAAAAGCTGGTCATCCGCGCTTCGCTCATCAGCATATCATAGTGCGAGGAACTCAGCTCCTCTTCATCTGCATCATAGCCAATCGAAAACAGCTCTTTCTTTTCATCATAAAGAGGGCTGAGATCGGCCGCTTCGATCAACGCTATCAGCCGGTCGATTATCTTTGTAAAGGCAATATCGTTTTGAGCGTACAGCTTCAGCCCTTCTTTCAGCGCAGTAAGGGAACAGAGAAAATTTCCGCTGTCGACCGTCGAGACGAAACGAGGGCTCAGAACCGAAAGCGTTCTGGTATCATACCAGTTATAAAGATTTCCATGCCATTTTTCGAGATGCTCCACTGTATCAAGCGTTTGTTCCAGCTGTCTCAGCATTGTTTTATCGTCAATAATATCGCAGTTCCGAGCCGCCAGGACGGACAGCATCATAAAACCTATATTGGTCGGAGAAGTGCGGTGCGCTATCCGGTAAACCGGGGCGAACTGTACGTTGTCAGGGGGGAGATAATGCTCGTTTTCGTTGGCATAAACCTGATAAAAGTGGAACATCCTCGCCATTTCGTTAATCAGCTGTTCCCGCATCTCCTCCGGAATTTTAGACGTTTCGCTGGGATAAGGCTCCGAGGAGACAATCGCCACAAAAAACGAAAATAAAAACAAAATTCCAAAGAAGCGGAGACTCCCATACGGGGACAAAAGGAAAAAAGCCCCTGCGATCACGGAGAAAAAGAAGGTGCGGATCATCCCGCCGACGGTGGATTTGGCCTTTTCGCTCTGGGCGGCCGTTGTCCATTCCAGCATGTTTTTATGGGAGATTCCTCTGCGGTACCAGGCGCGGATGGCGGCGTCTGCATTTAGATAGGCATTGTGAGGCAGGAAAAGGAGACTGAATAAGGCTTTAAGCAATAATTCCACGCTTGTGGGCAGCCCGCCTGAATAATACCTTGAAGAAAAAGACGCGGCTCCGCTGTAAAGGCAGGATAAGGCGATGCCGATCATATATGGGATCACCATGCTGAAAGAAGCGATCCAGATCAGGCTGTGCCGCAAAAATAGATCCTGCGTGAAAAAAGAGACGATCAGGCAGAGAAAAGCAAAAACCGGTGTAACCGCCCTTCTCAAATTGTCCAGCAATTTATAGCGATTCAAAAAACCAAAGGGATTTTTCCGCCCGCCGTCTGCTGTTGGAATGGTAGGAAACAGAAAACAGGTGTTCTGCGCATCTCCTCTGATCCACCGATGCTGGCGTTTAAAGTAGGAAAGTGCCGTAGCCGGAAAGGAGTCGAGAAACTCCACGTCTGAAACATAACACGTCCTTAAGAGAGCCCCCTCTAAAATATCATGGCTCAGCACCGTTTCCTCGACAAAGAGGCTGACCGCCAGCTTGTAAAAAAGAGCGGCGTTGATTAAACCCTTCCCGGCAAATATACTTTCTTCAAAAAGGTCTTGATACAGGTCGGGCGAGACCGGATCATACGCTTGAATGCCCCCCTGCCCGCCCATAATTTTAGCAAACGGGGTTTTACTCACAGAGGAAAGATCCGACGAGACACGCGGAACAAAAATGCCATACCCGCTCTGCACCCGCCCTGTCGTTTCATCCACGACGGGCAGGTTCAGGGGGTGGGCGGCCGTTCCGATCAGTTCCTGGACGGTTTCTAAAAGAGGGATTGTATCGGAATCCAGTGCGAGAAAATATTTTGCTTCCCTCAAAAATTCGAGATTTCCGGCAGAAAGATAAAAATCTACATCTTCCCCGTTCATAAACCGCACCAGATCGCATACAGCCCCCCTTTTACGGTCAAATCCGCTGTACTGCTCCTGCGTTTTAGAATATTTTCTCCTCCGCACCAACACCGTAAAACGCGCACCATAGACCCGGTTTAAGCGAACGATCTCTTCTTCCAGCGACTGAAGGAGCGGGGCATCCTCCAGCAGCTCGGGATATTCCGACGCTTTCAGGTCCGCTAAAACGCAGATTCCAATCTGGGGGGAAAACGTTTTATAGTATAAATCTTCCAAGCGCGGGGTCAATTCACTGACATCCGCCTTTGAGGTTACCATCGTGGAGAGTGCGAGGACGGTTTTGTTTTCCGATAAAAGTTTTTCTGTGACGCGCATCCGGGGGATCGGTTCGCTTTTAATAAAAAATGCACAGATCATGTCGATTAGTTGTTTGCCAATTTCATAAAACGGGATAAATACGAGGATGGGAAGCCAGTAAGCCTGCAGTAAAACTGCGGTCAGAAGTGAAAAAACAGCCGGCGTGACAAAAAGCGCAGGCATGTAAAAGGATTTCAGCAGGTTTGGATGGAAGGCATCATTATATTCCCGATAAAGCTGAAAGCCAATATGCTGATTCTTCGAATTTCCGTCTGGGTCTTCTGCCTGATTTAACAGCTGCTTTATCACTTCATCGTCGTTTCTCTTCCACAAAGCCGCTAATTTACTCACCTTAAAACGATACAGCGCCTTGGTTTTTCTATCCATCTTGGAGTAATCCCCTGAAGGATCCTGTTTCAACAGTTCTTCCAGATGATTTTTGGTATTCAAGATCGCTTCAAAATCCACCGACTCCAGAGCATAGATTTGGGAAAAACAGGTTTCTAAAATATCTTCGCGGTCTTCCCCATTTCTCTCTGCAGCGACCGTATGGAGCAGCGCAATGTAGAATGCAGTTTTCAAAAATTCGTGTTCGCTGTTTGTCAGAAAACGAACTGTTTGGAACAGATCCAGGCATTCCATCAGGAAAGCTGTCGACAATTCGGTGCCGGTGGTATCGACAATAGCCTCGGCAAAACGGCAAATGTCGGGAAACCCGTTGACCTGCGGCAAATCTTTTCTCTGCAATCCCTTCTCGCTTTCACGGATAAGTTTTTGCAAAAGAAAATAGTGTTCTGTAAACGTCCGGTCTGAGGCAGAAGGTTTACTCCTCCCAGAGGCATTTTTATAACTTTTTCTAAGCTCTTTTGCATCGAGCTTTAATTGACGGCGCAGACGTCTGAGCGGGCCATACTCTGTTCGAGACAGCCCTTGAGCCACATCGAGTAACCTCTCTTTTTCCTCTGCCAATAAAATCGTATTTGACATGATGCACCGCCTTTTCACTGAAACGATTGCCGGCACCTATATTTCATCAATCCAAACTGCCGACAACGAATTTTTTCATCCGGCCCTGACCTTTCGCTTTTTAAAGGGTTTCTATACAGGGCTTTTTCACGGATATGGGATTTTCTCATAAAAAATAAGCATGGCGTTTACCAATACAAAACGTCATGCTTATTATTTTCTAAAATACTGTAAAAATACGAAAACGCCTTTATAAAAAGGAAATGATTACCGTTCCACTTTTTCAGCAGAAGCCAGTTTTACTGCAACGCAGAAAATTTGAATTGCTTTTCTGAGTTCCTCCAGCGACGGAAAGGTAGGAGCCAACCGGATCACACGGTCATCCGGATCGATCCCATACGGAAAAGGAGCGCCTGCCGACGTCAGGGTAACGCCGGCTCCTTTACAAAGCTCCACAATGCGTTTTGCACAGCCCGGCAAAACAGAAACCGAAATAAAATACCCACCCTTTGGTTCCGTCCAGTTTGCTATCCCAAGCGGAGCAAACTCCCGCTTGAGTGTTTCGAGGACAAGGTCGAATTTAGGCTTGATGATTGCACGATGCTTTAACATATGTAATTTGACATTTTCGATATTTTCAAAATACCGCACATGCCGGTACTGATTCATTTTATCCGACCCAATGGTCTGAAACGACAGATGCTTTTTGATCTCGACGAGGTTTTTTTCACTTGCCGCAAGGGCGGAAATGGATGCGCCCGGGAAAGTGACCTTTGAAAACGAGGTGAAGACATAAAGCATATCTTCCGTTCCGTTCTTTTTACATTCTTCAAAAAGGTTGAGGAGCTCCGGATGATCGTCGGTCAGATGATGGAGACAATAGGCATTGTCCCAAAAGATCCGAAAATCCTTCGCCGCAGGTTTCAGCCTTGCAAAACGCCGCACTACGTCGTCGGAATAAATGACCCCTTCCGGGTTGGAATACATCGGCACACTCCAGATGCCTTTGACCGTCTCGTCATCACGGATCAATGACTCGACGAGATCCATGTCAGGGCCGTCCTTCAGCATAGGAATATTGACCATTTCAATCCCCAAGTCCTGGCAGATGCCAAAATGACGATCATACCCAGGGACAGGGCAGAGAAATTTTACTTTATCATACTTTCCCCAAGGCTTTTCGCTTCCATACACACCGAAAAGAACCGCACGCGCCATGGTGTCATACATCAGATTCAGGCTGGAATTTCCGCCGATGATAATATTTTCAGCAGGAACTCCCAGCACGGCCCCCATCAGACGGCGGGCTTCCAAAATCCCTTCCAGGCAGCCATAATTGCGCAGATCCAGATCTTCTTCATTTTTCCCCCACTCGCCTTGTTTTACACAGGTCAGCAATCCGTAGGACAGGTCGAGCTGTTCAGCCGACGGTACGCCGCGCGCCATATTTAAAGACAAATTCTGTTTTTGGAAATCGTGATAAGCCGTTTCTATTTTCTGCTTTTCCTTTATAAGCTCTTCCCTTGACAGACCGTCATAAAATGACATTACAACATCTCCTTAAACCATTCTGCGCGATTTGATTCACCATCAATATATTATAATAAAAGCCCTTTATTTGCAACTAAAAACACACAATCCTGCGAAATCAACAAAACACGACTGAAATTCCAGTAGATTCGTGGCGCTTTTGCTATTTTAAAGCTCCATAAATTGCACGATAGACCGTTTCAAGCGGAACCTCGTTTGCCTCCGCCGCTTTTTTAGCCGCCTCATATTCCGGATAACACTTTTCTATCCCATTCCATGAGCAGCGCTTTACCGCAAGCCGCCCATACTCTGTCTCAACTTCGCTGCATTCTCGTTTCATCACGATGCGTTTATAGGTTTGATACCGCACCCCGATCGAGGTCGTTTCTTTAAAAATCCGGCCGGCGAGCGCCTGCTCCTGCCCAGGCAGACAGAGCACGCTCAAAAGGACAGCCGGCCGATTTTTTTTCATATAGATCGGCTCAAACCAAACGTCCTTCGCACCGGCCTTAAAAAGCTGTTCCATCGCGTGGGACAGTCCCTCCGGCGTCTGGTCGTCGATATTCGTCTCTAAGACCACTACCTCTTCCTCTTTAGGTGTTCCACTCGTTTCAATTTCAAAAATACGAAGAATATTGGCCTGGGAAAAATCCTTTTTCCCAGCCCCGATTCCGGTTTTTACAATCTTGAATTGTTCCGGCAGCTCGCTCGCAGTGCGAATTCCGGCGACGATTGCCACACCGGTCGGCGTGACCATCTCGCCCTGGTTTTCAGTGATTTTGAGGCTGATCTCATAGGAAGAAGCGATATTGATGACCGCCGGCACCGGCACCGGCATGATGCCATGCTGGCAGCGGACGGTTCCCTGCCCTTCGCAGATATAGGGGCAGTACACCTTGGAAACGCCCAAATTATCGAGGCAAATTGCAGCGGAAACGATGTCGACAATTGAATCCACCGCGCCAACCTCATGGAAATGAACCTCTTCAATTGGGAGCCCATGCGCCTTTGACTCCGCTTCCGCGACAATCTCGAAAATATGTACGGCAAGCTCCTTAGCATGATTTGAAATTCCACTCTCCCGGATGATCTTGACAATATCCCCCAAATTCCGATGAGTGTGCGGATGCGTATGGTGGTGTTCATGATGTCCGTCTGCCTCATGAGGATGTGCATGTGAATGCGGATGGTCATGTCCGTGCTCTTCTCCATGAGCATGAGAGTGCCCTTCCTCGCTGTTTTCCAGATGGACGTCAAAATCCACCGCTTCGATTCCGCATTTCTTCGTTTTCCCGAGATGCAGATGATACCCCTCCAGATGGAGGCTTTCGAGACCCCTGCGGAGAACTTCCTGGTCCGCGCCCAGATCCAGCAAAGCTGCAACCGTCATATCGCCGCTGATCCCCGAACTGCACTGAAAATATAATTCCCTCATATGCTTCATTCCCCTATCCTTTCTCAATCAAACGGTTGATTTGTGCTGCAAGATACCCCGCGCCGAAGCCGTTGTCGATATTGACGACGGAAATCCCTTCCGCACAGGAATTGAGCATGGTCAGAAGCGCCGACAGCCCTTTGAAATTCGCACCATATCCCACACTGGTCGGCACCGCGATGACCGGCTTGTCCACCAGCCCCCCGATCACCGAAGCCAGAGCGCCCTCCATCCCGGCGATCGCCACTATCGCATTTGCCTCCCGAATCCGCGGCGCCACTGCCAGCAGGCGATGGATTCCGGCCACGCCGACATCGTAGAACCGTTCGACCTCAGCGCCGAAAAATTCCGCGACGCAGGCCGCCTCCTCCGCCACAGGGATATCGGATGTGCCGGCTGTACAGACCGCAACCTTCCCCACCTTTTCCGGGTGGCTGAGCGCATAGGTAATCAACCTGGGAACTTCCAGATAAACCGCATCCGGAAACTTGGCTTTTACCGCGTCATACTGCTCTTTGGATGCGCGGGTAGCCAAAACCTTAGCATCCGCCTTCACAAAACGTTCGAAGATGAGCGAGACTTGTTCACAGGTCTTCCCCTGGCAAAAAATGACCTCCGGGAAACCGCTGCGGAGGCTGCGGTGATGATCGAGCTTAGCAAAGCCGACGTCCTCATAGGGCAGCTGTTTAAGCTGCGTTTCCGCCTCTTCGATCGAGACCGATCCCTCTTTCACTGCGTTGAGCAGTTGATTGATATCCATTGTTATTTCTCCTTTTTCAGTTGCAGATCCATGCTTCCCGACCGGAAACATTCCAGGTCGAGAGCAACATATTCAAAACCAATTTCACGCAGCCGCTTTGATATTACGAAATGATTTTGAACCGCTTGCTCCATTTCACCGGGCAACAGTTCGATCCTGGCAATTCCCCCGTGTTTCCGAACCCGCACCTGCGTAAACCCCAGAAATTTGAGGAAAGCCTCTCCCTCCTCGATCATATTCAAGGCTTCTTTTGTAATGGATGTATAGTAAGGGAGACGGGTCGCAAGACAGGGAGAAGACGGTTTCTTTGAAACCTTCATTCCAAATTCTTCGCAGAGAGCGCGGACATTCTTTTTGGTGAGCCCGCATTCCGCGGCAGGGCTGTGGATTCCCAGCTCCTTTAAAGCTTTCAGCCCCGGACGGTATTCTAAAAGATCGTCCGCATTGGTGCCATCCAAAACGGCGGCACAGCCATTCTTTTCCGCATAATCTTTCAGCGCGCTGAAGAGCGCTTTTTTACAGCGGTAGCAGCGTTCCGGCGTATTTTCCAAAATCTCGGGATACTGGAACTCATCGAGCTGCATCACCTTTAATGAAGCACCCAATTCATCGGTGATCTTCTTCGCTTCCTCCAGCTCGGCCAAGGGATGAAGTACTGTTTGAAATAAAACGGGGTAAACTTCGGCCCCGGAATCCAGGCTGGCTTTTAAAATCAAAGCGCTGTCAACGCCGCCTGAAAAAGCAAGGCAAATTTTAGAGGCCCCGTAAGACTGAATCGTATGTAATAATTTTTGGTACATCTTCATTGAAACCGGCGGCTCCGCAAAAGACCGCAAAAAACAGCTTTTTGCGCCCGGCTTCACTCCTTTCTGTTTTCGCTTCCTTTTACGATTGAAAAAGAGCCCGTAATGTTTGGCAAAATGCTTCGTTCTGCTCGGTTTTCCGTTTAGAGGGGCCTCGCAAGCGCCCGCCCGCATTTCTGATTTTTCTGGCGGTGTGCCTCGCCATCAAATAGGAATCGATATTGTCCTCGGTAAATAAAACGCCGTCCTGGCTCAGCACAAGGGCTCTTCTAGCCAGACAAAGGGCAGCGAGTCCATAATCCTGTGTTACGACAATGTCCCCCTCTTCCAATCGATTGACCAGTGCGAAATCGGCGCTGTCCGCCCCCTTTGATACGGTGAGCACCTCCGCATCGTACTTTGAAAAGCTGTGAGAAGTGTCACAGACCAAAAGCACCGGGCACTGATGCTCTTTTGCAATTTTCAGTGTTTCTTTAATCACCGGGCAGCCGTCGGCATCGACCAGTAATTTCATGACGAGCATCCCTTCATTCAGTGTCTAACTTATTATAATACAGGAACACTTTTGATGCAAAGATATTTTCCCTTAAAAATAACGCCGCAGACTTTTGTTCCATATTTCTGGCCGGGTTTCTCTTAAAATAAAGCAGCTCCGCAGCAAACGCCCACGGAGCTGTCTTCAGCTTTTGACTCACAGCAATGTCATCAGTTCATCCCGCATATTTTCAAGATGCTCAATCTCAAAAGAGACCGCGTGCTTGAGCATCCCGTTGTAGAGATTGCCCGCATGGGTGGGCTGCTCATCTCTGTCCTGAAGGTTGTTCATCCCGTGTTTCAGCTCTTTGATCTGAGAATTCATATAATTCTTGACAATCTGTCTCGCGTCCATAATTTCCATTCCCCTTTTATAAAAGTTCTGGAATTATTATATCCGCTTTCTGTAAAAATACACCTTGGATTCAAAGGACCGCTCTTCGTTATTCAGATACAGCGGCCGTATTCACCATAGGACAAATTCGCAGTTTATCAGAGCGCAACTGCCTTTCCCGGGCCGATTTCCAGCGTTTCATCGTCAAACTGACACCAGACCGAAAGAACGGACGGATTGTAAACCGTTTTTCCGTCTGCGGAAAAGACAAGCCGGTTATAGGCTTCGCAATAATCGTAAACCTCCAAATTGGTAGCATACCAGATATCCTCTTTTTCCGAAATGACTCGCAGGAACGCCTCAATTCGATCCCAGTTGCCGTTTACTTCAAATTCATAGCTGTGCCCCCAGAGGTAGAACAGCCAGGAGCTGCGCTCCGGCGTCTCTGAAACGAACTGTTCGGCAAGTTCCATCAGCTTCGGATCATCGTGATGGCAGGTTGCGCCCAAGCGGAGCCAATCCGCCGGGAGCTTAAAGCTGTGGTGGGATTCCACCGTGCGGGCGTAAACAATCCCAGCCGCCCGGAGCAGCTCGACGACTGTGTCGTTGTACGTCCCATAAGGGTACGCAAATCCCCGAATTAACCGGCCAAACTGATTTTCCAGCGCAGTCCGATCATCCAGAATCTCCTTCATCGCCTGAGAGGGCGCAAGCTGCTCCAAAAAAGGATGGGTCGAGGAATGTCCGGCGACCTCTGCCAGCGGATTATTATAAAGCCTGCTGACCGCGTTTTCCGGCATCCGGCGGTGAATCGTCCCCGCGGGATAGACCGTCCCTTCCGGCGGATAGCAGCCGGAATTGAGATTAAAGGTGCATTTTACACGATATTTTTCCAAAAGCTCGATCAGTCTGATATCCTGTTCTACGCCGTCATCATAACTTAGAGTGAGCGCCTTGGGCCTTCCCTCCGGAAAGCGCATATAACGATGGTTCATATTGATTACCCGCGATACAGGCCATATAAATGGATGAAATCTCCCTTTTATATCGGTATCGCCCTTTCGTTCTTATTTTTCAGGTGCAATCCCCGTTAAAATTCGCCTTTTACCTTGCTGAAACGAACCGGCTCCGGGCGCTCCGCCCGGGAAAGAACCGGGATGCACCCTTTGGTTTCGCTGCTTTTCTCCAACGCCTCACTGATCTCCAGAACGTGATACATCAGTTCTACACTGGAACGGGGCGGGCGCTTTTCGTCGATCGCCTGCGCCAGATCCGCCACGCCGATGCCACGTGTATCTTCAGAATATCCATATAAAACCGGCATCTCTGTGTACTCCTTATCACCCGAACGGCTTAATTTTACAGAACCGCCGAACATAAAGGGCTGACGGTCGACAAGAAGCGTACCCTCCGTGCCGAAAATTTTAAAGCCGTGGGTGTCCGGACCCTGCACGTCAAAACTCAGGAAAAGTGTCCCTAAAATCCCGGAAGCGAATTTCAAAATGCCAGTCTGAAAGGTCGGCACCTCAACGTCAATCCGCTTTCCGTAATGCGGCTGGCTGGTAATTACACGCTGGGGAGAAGTTATGCGGGACATCCCCATCACTTCTTCTACGCTTCCAAGCAGATAAACCAGCGAGGTCAGATAATAAGGACCGACATCCAGCATCGGGCCGGCACCCTTTTTATAAAAGAACTCGGGGTTTGGATGCCACCGTTCATTTCCGGCGTTGGTCATAAACGCCTGTGCGCCGATCGGCGTACCGATCAGCCCATCGTCCAGACAGCGGCGCGCCGTCTGCATCATGCTGCCGAAGGTCGTATCCGGCGCCCCCGCGACAAGCAGCCCCTTTTCCGCGGCAAATTCACAGATTTTTTTCCCTTCCTCCAAGCTGACTCCCAACGGCTTTTCAGTGTAAACATGCTTGCCCGCTTTCAGCGCCTTCATCGTCACTTCAAAATGGTCGTCCGGCCGGGTGAGGTTGACGACGATCTCGACCTCCGGGTCAGCGCAGATCTCATCGATTGTCCGGTAAACATTGGGGACGCGATATTCCTCCGCAACAGCAACCGCCTTTTCATACCGATGGGTGCAAACGCCGTACAGCTCGAGGTTCTGAAAAACATTCTTGATATTTTTCAGATAGATGTCGCTGATATCCCCCAAACCGATTACCGCTACCTTTTTTTGCTGCATCTGTCTTCCCTCTTTCATTGTTGATATCGCTGTTTTATACCTTAATCAGAAATTTTCCGTATGTACAAATTGGTTTTAACCAGAAGCTTTATTTCAGGTTGGACTTGCAGAGGCTGGAATAGAGGCCGTTTTTCTCCAAAAGCTCTTCATGGGTTCCCGATTCGGCAATGACTCCGTCGGACAGGACGATGATCCGGTCGGCGCGCCGCACCGTGGAAAGCCGATGCGCGATCACAATCACTGTTCTGGTGCCCACCAAATTCTGGATCGCCGCCTGGATTTCGGCCTCTGTCTCCATGTCGACCGCGGCAGTCGCCTCATCCAGAACCAATATCTCAGCATTGCGCAGCACGGCGCGGGCAATCGAAATCCGCTGCTTCTGCCCGCCGGAAAGCCGTACCCCCCGCTCCCCGATCGTCGTATTGTACCCCTCGGGAAGCTCCTCGATATAGTCGTGAATCCGGGCAATTTTAGCCGCCTCTACAATCTGCTCCGGGGTGGCGTTTTTAAAACCGTAAGCGATATTTTCGGCAATCGTCCCATTAAAGAGAAAGACATCCTGCAAAACAATGCTCATATGGTCGCGGAGGGAGGCGATCGTCAAATCGGAGATATTCTCTCCATCCACTAAAATTTCCCCGGAATCCGGTTCATAAAATCTCGCAAGGAGGTTGATCGTCGTCGATTTCCCCACCCCGGTCGGCCCGACAATGGCGAGCATCTGCCCCGCCTTTACCTCAAAGGAAACACGGTCGAGGATCGGTGTATTTTCGTCGTAGGAAAAGCAGACGTTTTTAAAGGCAATATCCCCTTTGCACTCCCGCAGCTTCCGCGCACCCGGCTTGTCGACAATGTCGGGTTCGGTATCCAGCACCTCAAAAATCCGTTCCGAACCGGCGACTGCCTGCTGAAATTCCTCCGCAACCCTCGCCAGCACTTCGATCGGCGCATAAAACATTGTCAGATAGGCGATAAAGCCGACCACATCGGCTGCGGACATCGCCCCTTGTACTGCAAGCGACCCTCCCACAGCGATCACGATAACCGTTCCGACCGAGGCGCAGAATTCAACAGAAGGGTGGAACACCGCGCTCAGACGAAGGGCATGCAGGATCGATTTGGCGTGTTTTTTTGCCTTCCCCTCGATTTTATCCCGTTCCGGAACCTGCTGATTGAACGCCTGAATCTCCCGGATTCCCGAAAGATTATCCTGCAAGGCGGCATTCAAGTCGGCAATATCCTGCTGGGCCTTCCTGAAATAAGGGCGGACGCGGGTGGAAAACCAGTAGGTCAAGATAAAGATAAGCGGAATGGGAATCATGACCAAGAGGGCGAGCTGCCAGTTGATCAGCATCAAAAGGACGACGACTCCGACCAGGACGAAGATATTGGAGGCGACATCCGGAATGGAATGGGCCACCATCTGCTCCAAAAGCGCAGTGTCGTTCATCACCCGGGACATCAGCTGCCCGGTCTGCTTGTCGCTGTAATAAGAAAGGGACAATTTTTGAAGATGTGCATACACCATCGTGCGCAGCTGTGCCACCACGTTCCAGGAGGCGACGTGGCTCAAGTAGGACTGGCAGAACCGCAGAAGCATTTTGATAACATAGGCGATTCCCAGGGAAAAGGCGATTCCGAATATCTGTTCCAATACGCCGGAAATTGCCCCAGCCGTCTGCTCCGAAGCCGTTTCGGTTAAAATTCTGGTCACATCCCGGATACACCACGGGACGAAAAGATTTACGGCGGTAACACCGAGGATCGCAATCCCCGTCAAAATCAGCAGATAGCTGTACTTTTTGGTAAACTTAATCAAACGCCAGACAGAACGCATCTATGATCCTCCATTCGCTGCTGTGTAGAAAAGTGGCATGTTTATCTTTTCGCTTTTCATCATCTGCGCTTTCCCGCAAAGTTAAGACCTCTGTCTACTTTTTTCAAATATCCGTCGGAATAAAAAACAGTGACCTCCCACTGAAAAAATCGGCATCCTTTTTATCTGCCGCGTCTACCGTGACAGCCGTTTCCTCTTCTTCCAGCATGGCCATAGCCAGCCGTATAAGAGTCGCAGATGCCATCAGCGTAATGCCTGCCGTGTCCAGTCCCAGTCGTTCCATACACACTGCCGCAGGCTCCGTCCCCAGTCAAACAATTCCCGTGATATACCCCGCAGTTGTCGCAAAGGCCGTCGTTGTCCCGGTCGACATAACCGCAAGCGCCGCCGGAATAATCGCAGATACCGTCGCCGTTCGCATCGGCAAAATGCCTGCCGTGTCCGGTGCCAATCACCCCATATGCACTGTGATTATCTGCATCGGCATTATTTTCTCCAACACCCGAGCCTGCTGCAAACGCACTTATCGTTCCGACCAGCAATACCGCTACCGCTGCCAGAACTCCCAAAAGCACCTTTTTCATGAGGACTCCTCCATTACTTTTGCTTTTTCGTTTTTTGAGATAAAGCGATTTCAAAAATCCAGTTCAGTGTCGATCCTTATAAAACCGCTGCTTTTCCATCAGTTCGCTGCAACAAAGCTTACGATTCTGTAGACGAAGCTGGATCGGAAGAGTCAGGGGAACTCAATGCAGCATTTCCACTCAAAATCGTTTCAATCGCCGCTACTTTATATCCACCGTCCTGCCCCTCTTCCAAAATGTATTTCATGATCTTTACAGCTTCCTGTTTATCCTGGTCAAAATGGTTCAATCTCATATTCGGCGTGAGATACTCGACTCTCAGGTGGATTTTCCCCTCTATCGTCTGAATCTCCGTCACACGGGGAACATAAGTAAACATAGAAGAATCGGCGATATTATAAGTACCATCTTCTTCGTTGTAGGTAAAAGAAAACTGTGAGTCACCGATCGACTGGTGGTCAAAGGTAAGACCTTCGCCGAAGAGCATCGTCGCGTAGACTTCCAGGTCGGACTGCGGAACAGTC
Organism: uncultured Oscillospiraceae bacterium; assembly: GCA_964607135.1. Taxonomy (GTDB): domain Bacteria; phylum Bacillota; class Clostridia; order Oscillospirales; family Ruminococcaceae; genus Metaruminococcus_A. The sequence continues at coordinate 37,471 of CAZSIV010000013.1, forward strand.
ATAAATCCAAATTCGTCTTTTTCATACTGAGAGGTGTCGGCATTCAAAACAAAGTTCCACGCAGCGGCGGCCAGAACTGTGGATTGCTGCAGCTTTGTAACATCCTCAAAAGCCGGCGGATCCTGCATGACCAACGGGTAGATAAAATCCGCAAATTTATCTTTTTCCGGCTGGTTTTCAACCATTGAGGTCACCCAATTCGTGGCTAAAATAATAGTTGTCGCAAATCCGACCACGGCAAACAAAAGGATCAGTGCGCCCACCAAAGCCGCCAGCCTGTTTTTAGCATGGGGGTGGCTTTTCTTTTTTTTCGGATGGCTGTCCTTTGCCGATTTCTCGGCAGCCTGCTCCATCATTGTAACATTTTCTTCCATATTCTGTCTCCTTCTACTCGTTTAACGATCCTTATTCCCGAATCTGTCCATTCCCTTCGACAATAAATTTACTGGATGTCAGCGCTTCTAATCCCAACGGGCCGCGCACATGCAGCTTCTGTGTTGAAATCCCGATTTCCGCTCCATAGCCAAATTCTCCCCCGTCGGTAAAACGGGTCGAAGCGTTGACATAAACAGCGGCGGAATCAACTTCCTTCGTAAAGCGGAAGGCGTTTTCATAATCCTTCGTTACAATGGCTTCGGAATGCCCGGAAGAGTACTTTCCAATATGCGCAACCGCCTCGTCCAAACAATCTACAACCTTGACCGACATCTTATAGTCCAGATATTCGCAGGCATAATCTTCTTCCGTCGCTGGACGAACACAATCCCCCAAAATAGCAGCCGTCTTTTCGCATCCGATCAGCTGAACCCCTTTTTTGTCCAGCGCATCTTTTACCGCGGGGAGAAAGCGCTCAGCAATCCCTTTGTGAACCAAAAGGCTTTCTGCCGCATTACAGACCGACGGGCGGCTCGTCTTTGCATTGAAAACGATCGAAACAGCCATCTCCAAATCAGCGCTTTCGTCCACATAAATGTGGCAGTTCCCGACGCCGGTTTCTATCACCGGAACAGTTGCGCTCTGAACCACTGTCCGGATCAATCCGGCGCCGCCGCGCGGGATCAATAGGTCGAGATAACCGTTGAGCTTCATCATCTCGGCGGCTGTTTCGCGGTCCGTCCTTTCGACAAAGGTGACAGCGTCCTCGGGCAAACCGGTTTCCTTTAACGCCCGGCGCATCAATTCTGCGAGACAGCGATTTGAGTGGTAAGCCTCTTTCCCTCCCCGCAGCATCACCGCACTGCCGGCCTTTAAGCAGAGGGTGGCTGCATCGACGGTGACATTTGGGCGGGATTCATAAATCATTCCAATCACCCCGAACGGCACAGTAACCCTGCGGATGTTCAGTCCGTTGGGCCGTACGCTCCCCTCCAAAATCCTGCCGACCGGATCCGGCATGGAAACCAGCTCCAAGCAGGCATCCGCCATCGCCTGAATCCTCTTCCCGCTGAGCAGGAGCCGGTCGATCATCGCCTCCGGCATCTCCATTTTATGGGCCGCCGAAACATCCTGCCCATTGGCCTTTAAAATCCACTCCTTTTCAGAGAGGAGTAATTCTGCAATCCGCATCAAGGTTTTGTTTTTCTGTTCGGTTCCCGCCGCGGCAATCGCCTTTTTCGCTCCGCAAGCGCGAACGCCCAATTCCATTATGTAACTCATCCATTTCCTCCGTTTGCAGAGACAAAAAGCGTCCCTCTTTCCTTGCCGTCAAAAAGATCATACAAATTATTCGGGTCGGCTCCATTGATCAGCGCCATCAGCTTTCCCTGCTTCATTACCATTTCCGCCGCGCCGAGCTTTGTCGCCATCCCGCCGGTTCCGAGCTTTCCCGCATGACTTCCGGCAAGCGCCCGGATCGAGTCGTCAACCCGATCCACCTTTGAGATCAGGCGGGCATCCGGATTGCAGGACGGATCCTTGTCATACAATCCATCCACATCTGTCAAAATGATCAGCGCATCCGCGCCGACCAGTTCCGCGACGATCGCGGAAAGGGTATCGTTATCCCCGAACCTGCCCCCATCGTCGATTTCGTCCGTCGAAACAGTATCGTTTTCATTGACAACCGGAATCACCCCATACTCCAGCAGGCGGTTGAAGGTGTTGATTACATTTTTTTTCCGGATTTGATCCCGCACAACATCCTCGGTTAAAAGAACCTGGGAAACAACGTGGTTGTGCTCCGAAAAATACTTGTCATAAATATACATCAGCTCACATTGGCCAATAGCGGCGCACGCCTGTTTAGAGGGAACGTCGTTCGGCCGGGAAGAAAGGCCGATCTTCCCCATCCCGACGCCGATTGCCCCCGAACTTACCAAAACCAATTCCAGCCCTGCATTTTTCAGGTCGGAAATCACCCGCACCAGCTGCTCTACCCGGCGCAGATTCAAAAGCCCTGTCTGATGAGCCAGCGTGGAGGTTCCAACCTTGATGACGACCCTCTTTGCCTGTGTTATATCCAGCATTGCAGTCTCCTTACACTTTGGGAATTTCAGCCGTTTCCTGCTTTTCGATGAGGACGTCGAGCTGATAATCTAAAATATAACGCTTTGCAAAAAGCGCCTTGGTCATGTTGATATAAGGAAGTGTTCCGATCATGGGAACCAGCAGAAAATTCAAAAGATAATAGGGCAGGAACGATAAATCCAACGCAAAGCGCTCTGCCTTTTTCCCCTTCATGATCTGGACAGAACTTCGAAAAGCCGTCAAGATTCGAACCTTTGGGTTATCCGCTAAAATATAAGGAACCAAAAAATAACGGTAGCAAACAATCAGCGCCGCTACCAGCCCGCTGGCAGCGAGCCCGACCGAAAGAAAAAACAGAATAAAACTCTGCCAGGCATCCGCCCGGTAAACGACGGAAAGGCAATAAGCAAAATACAAAATTCCAGCCGGGAGCAGGAGCAGTACAGTCCAAAAGGCTTTCTTCAAAAACAGCAATAAATAAACGGCCAATGCTTTGAACCATTTTTTAAAGGAGCCATACCACGAAAACGCGCGAAAAACCGGAAGAATTTCGCCCTCGGTTCGTTTATAGTACCAGCTGACATTCCCCTGAAGAAGGGGCGTACCGAAAAGGAATGCAAGGAGCGAAGCACCCGCAAAAAGGATCGAAGAAAAAAGAAGCGCCCGGGGCAGCACTGTCACCGTTCCGTAGAAAAAAAGCGGCGAAAAAAGCTGTTCTAATGTAGAAAGCCCGGTTAAAGACGCCACTGTCCGTTCCAAGAGAGAAAAGAAAACAGAAACCGCCGCCAGAGAAAAAAGCAGAGCGATCGCCCGGCCCCATATTCCGCTGAGCAACTCCTTTGCCCTTCGCTTCATCTGCTTACGAAACATTCATTCCATCCTCTCTGGAAATTCAGTACTCGATCCCTCTGCGCGCCGTCACACCCCGCTCATATGGATGCCTGCGCTTCTTCATCTCCGTGATATAGTCGGCAAAAGCGCAAATATTATCACTGGGGCTTCGGCCGGTGAGGATCACTTCCGTTTTCCCCTTCATCTCTTCCAAAAAAGCGGTGAGCTTCTCCTCTGGGAGCATCCTCAAAGAAACAGCATCTAAAACTTCATCTAAAACGATACAGTCAAAAGAAGAGCGCCCAACAAACTCCGCAAGCTTTTCAAAACAGAGGTTTTGGCTTTTCCTGCAAGCCTCCAGCTCATCGGCATCCATAAAGACGGCGAATTTTTTCACATCGTCTGTGCGAAAATAAGGAATCTGCAATTTTTGCAGCGTCTCTAACTCCGCAGACGGCGCTCCCTTCATAAACTGGACGAAAAGGCAGGAAAGCCCCGCGCCGTATGCGCGGATGAGCAGTCCCAAAGCCGCTGTTGTCTTTCCCTTTCCATCCCCGATATAGAGATGGATCATCCCTGTTTCCAATTTACCGCCTCATTCCGAAAAAGACCTGTCAGTTTCATCTTCTACAAGATCGATTAAATTATACTCTTTTACCGTGTTCCTGTCTATAGCATCGTAGGGGAGCGGATCAAAAACCTCAAAAACACTGCCCTGCGACCAGAGCTGCGCGCTGGTCGCAATCGTGTAGCCATGTCCATTATCAGTGATCCAGAGCTTGGGGTCTCGTTTAGGAAGGCCGAACGCCGCCAGCAGCGTCATCAGAACGCCGCCATGGAGGATAACCGCAGCCGAGGACAGCTTCGATGCCATCATATCCTTTAAAACGAATTCAAATCCGGCCTTGATCCGCTTTTCGAATTCGCGCATATCCTCCATCGTGTCGGCAGCGGTTCCATCCTTCAGCCATCTCATAAAAGCGGGGTCGTCTACAAGTTCGGCGGCGGTTCGATTCTCATACCTTCCAAAGCCGTACTCGCGCAGTCCATCGACCAAAACCGGCTCAAAAGCAGGATAAAGGATTTCTGCGGTCTGGACACAGCGGAGCAAAGGACTCGAATACACCTTTTGCACTCCCGGGTATTCGAAGTTTTCACAAAGGGTGCGCAGTTCTTCTGCCCCTTCCTCACTTATGGGAACATCTGTCCACCCGACAAAACGCCCTTGCGCATTTGCAAGGGTTTTTCCATGCCTCAAAAGATGAATGCGGTAATTTTTCATAAGCCCTCCTACTTTAATCCCCACCATATCAAAATACAGTTGCTTGCCTTTTAACAGCAAGAGCAGGCCACTCTGTGAACGAAATGCCCTCAACCTTTCTCTATTTCCACCTGTGAGATTGCTTTTTTCTCCATCTTCAAAATGACGATTCAAGACAAAATACAGATAAATTATAACATTTTTTGCTTAAAAAGGCAAAACAAACAAATATTACAGGGAAAATTTTAACGATCGAGCTCTAAAAAAGCAGAATTCTCTACTTTACAAAACACTGCAAATATAATATAATTTGTTATACATTGGGTTTAAACGAAAGGAGTGGGCAGCGATGAATTCCGATTTTTCGAGAATTCTGACCCTTCTGCGCAAGGAACGGGGCATCAGCCAGAAGGAAGCAGCCGGCGCATTAAATGTCTCTCAAGCGCTCCTTTCACATTATGAAAAAGGGATTCGGGAATGCGGGCTCGATTTTGTCGTGCGTGCCGCCGATTTTTACGGCGTTTCTTGCGATTATCTGCTGGGACGCTCTCCCGAGCGGACCGGAATCACCATTTCGATCGATGAAATCCCCGAGGAGGATTCGCTCGGAAAAGAAAACAGTATGAAAAGCAGCGGGAGCCTTCTCCCCGTTTTAAATAAAAAGCTGACGATTAATTCTTTGCATGTCATCTTTGATCTCCTTGGAAAAATCAACAACAAGTCGCTGACGCATGAAGTTTCGTCCTTCCTTATGCTGGCCGTTTATAGGATGTTCCGCGTAATTTACAGCGTCAACCCCAACAACGAGGAAGGGCTTTTTACTATTCCCAAAGCGGTTGCCGGTTCTTACGCCGGCGCAGAAATGGCGATCAAAGAGGCGAACGCCAGCGCCATATCGGCGGGCGTCAAGATGAAAGAGTTTACGCCGATTACAAAACGCGAGGAGCAGATTGCACTCAACACCGAACGGATCACAGAGGAATACCCACAACTCGCCTCTTCCCTCTTTAATTTGATACAAAACAGTGAGAACTTTTTAAAATAAGTATATCCAAAGCATGTGAATATTTTGTCAACAGAAACTAAATCGTTTTTTATTATAGCCCTCGGCCGTGCCGGAGGGTTTTATTTTTGGTATGATTCGGTCAAAAATGTTTTCCGATTTTACCTTAAACAGGCATCCGCGTTTTCACAGATAAAAATACGCCCCGGGAATTCAATCTCCGGGGCGTATTTTAAAGCAAATTAAAGCTGTATTATTTCTTCGGAACGCCTTCCCAGTCTTTGAGGAAACGCTCAATTCCAGCAGTGGTCAATGGATGATTAATCATCTGCTTGATGACACTATAAGGAATCGTAGCGATATCGCAGCCCGCCTTTGCGGCCTCGATCACATGGATCGGGTTGCGGATCGATGCGGCGATGATCTCGGTCTGAATCTCATGAACCGCGAAAATCTGAGCAATGTCCTCGATCAGAATCATCCCTTCAGAGCCGATGTCATCCAGCCGGCCGAGGAACGGACTGACATAAGTCGCGCCGGCTCTGGCCGCCAGGAGCGCCTGCGCCGCAGAGAAGATCAACGTGACATTGGTTTTGATCCCCTTAGCAGTAAGCTGTTTGACAGCCTTCAATCCCTCTGCGCACATCGGGATTTTGATGACGATGTTCTTGTGGATTTTGGCGAGCTCAAGGGCCTCCTCGACCATCTTCGGCGCCTCTAAAGAGATGACCTCCGCAGAGATCGGGCCGTCTACAATTCCGGTGATTTCTTTGACGACTTCGACAAAATCCCTACCCTCTTTCGCGATCAGGGACGGATTGGTAGTTACCCCGCAAATCACGCCTAAGTCATTGGCTTCTCTGATGTCGTCAACATTAGCGGTATCGACAAACAATTTCATAACGGTACATCCTTTCAAAATAAATTAACATAAATCTGAAAACGCAGCGCATTTCCCCTGCCTTCCAGCAGGCATTTTGCAATAGCAAAACGATTTATTGTTCATGATAGCGTTATTCCGGCAAGGCCGGAGCGGCAAACGGTACATCCCTTTGTCATTGTATCAAAAAGAGCTTTACCGTATTGGCCATGGTTTAACATCATTTTTACTTTTTCTGCCCATAATAGGCGTTCGGGCCGTGTTTGCGGAGAAAATGCTTGTCCAGGAGCTCCTGCTGCATCGGGGTGGTGACAGCGCCGCGAAGCATTTCCGTGTGCCACGCCATCATCGCAACTTCCTCCAAAACGACTGCGTTGTGAACTGCGTCAAACGGATCCTTCCCCCAGGTGAACGGCCCATGGCTTTTGACTAGGACGCCCGGAACATAATCGGGGTTAAGCCCTTCAAAACGCTCAACGATCACCTTACCGGTGTTGAGCTCATAAGCATCGGCGATTTCCTCAGGAGTCATCGAACGGGTGCAGGGAATCTCCCCATAAAAATAATCTCCCTGTGTCGTGCCGTAAGCTGGGATTCCCCGCCCCGCCTGGGCCCAGACCGTCGCCCATCGCGAATGGGTGTGGACGACGCCGCCGATGTTCTTAAAATTACGGTAAAACTCCAGATGGGTGTCAGTATCGGAGGAAGGGTTCAGTTCTCCCTCCACCTTCTTCCCATCCAAGTCAAGGACAACCATATCCTCCGGCTTCATCGCATCGTACTCAACGCCGCTCGGTTTGATGACGATCAACCCTTTTTCCCTGTCAATCCCAGAGACATTCCCCCAGGTAAAGGTGATCAAATGATGCGCCGGAAGAAGCATATTCGCTTCATAAACTTTTTGTTTCAGTGTTTCCAGCATGGTCATCGACTTCCTTTCACAAGAGCATTGAAAGAAAATTTCAAAATCTTTCAGCCCTTTCTCTTTGTCAGGCCGGCCTCCGACATGGATTCGAACCGGCTTTTGCCAAATAAATTATTATTTGGAGGCCACAACCTCTTTTTTGATGTTTTTCAGCCGCTTCATCACATCGTTGGCGCCGCGGCCGAAGTAATCATGGAGCTTTTTGTATTCAGCAAAGAGTTTGTCGTAAATCGCCGCATTCTCCGGGATCGGCGTATAAACGGTATCCTTGAGTTTTCCCATGACACTGCCCGCTTCAAAGATGCTGTCATAGCCGCCGCGGTCTTTCCCCGCCGCAACTGCGCCGAAGATGGCAGAGCCGAGCGCCGGGCCCTGAGAGCTTCCGGAAATCTTGATCGGCATGTTGATGATATCGGCGTAAATCTGCATCGTCATCGGGTCTTTTTCCGCGATGCCGCCCGCAGCATAGAATTCATTGACCGGAACGCCGCTGCTGCGGAAGGCCTCGATAATCGTACGGGTGCCGTAGGCAGTCGCCTCGATCAAAGCGCGGTAAATCTCCTCCGGCCTGGTTAAAAGGGTCATACCGAGGATCACGCCGGTTAAATCTACATCGACCAGAACAGAACGGTTTCCGTTCCACCAGTCGAGGGCAATCAGCCCGCTTTCGCCCGGGCGGAGCTTTTCCGCCTTCTGGCGCAGATATTTATGGATGTTGAGCCCCTTAGCCTTCGCATCAGCAACATATTCGGCGGTGAGGCAATTCTCAATAAACCACGCAAAGTGGTCACCCACACAGCTCTGGCCCGCTTCGTACCCGTAAAATCCGGGGAGAATGCCGTCTTCTACTACGCCGCACATTCCCGGAACCTGTTTTTCCTCGGTACCGAGGAGCATATGGCAGGTGGACGTTCCCATAATTGCAAGCATCTTTCCAGGGCCGTCAATCTTGACAGCCGGGACGCAGACATGCGCGTCGACATTGCCGACAGCAACTGCAGTTCCAACGCGAAGCCCGGTCAGGCGAGCCGCCTCTTCGGTGATTTCGCCTGCTTTGGAGCCGAGCGTTTTAATGGTGCGGCTGAGCTTTTCATCTACCACATGCTCTAACCGCGGATCAAGCGCTTTAAAGAATTCATCGGAGGGATATCCGTCCCGCTTGTGCCAGATCGCCTTATAACCGGCGGTACAGCTGTTCCGGGTTTTCTTTCCGGTCAGCTGCCAGATCACCCAGTCGGTCGCCTCGACGAAGCAGTCCATCGCGTCATAGACATCCGGCGCCTCGTCTAAGATCTGCCAGATTTTAGGAATCGCCCACTCGGAAGAAATCTTGCCGCCGTAACGGGAAAGCCATTTCTCCCCTCTCGCCTCGGCGATTTCATTGAGCTTATTCGCCTTGTCCTGCGCCGCATGATGCTTCCAAAGCTTCACATAGGCGTGCGGATTGGACTTGAACTGCTCTAAGAAGCAAAGCGGCGTGCCGTCCAGCTTCACCGGCAGAACCGTGCAGGCGGTAAAATCGACGCCGATTCCGATGACGTCATCCGGTGAAACATGCGTCTGCGCGAGTACGTCCGGGATCGTATGTGAAAAAACATCCAGATAATCCTGGGGATCCTCCAACGCCCAGTCCGGACCCAAAGGGGTGCCGTCCGGGAGTGCTTCATCCATAACCGCATGGGGATATTCAAAAGTACTGCTCGCCAATTCTTCGCCAGTCTGTACATCAACCAGAACCGCTCGTCCGGATAAAGTGCCGAAATCTACGCCGATCGAATATTTTCCCATCGTCCTCTTCCTTTCATCTGCCTGCCCTCCATTCGCTAAAAGATACCGGAGGAAGCGGGCTGTATCACATATCCTCATTTTACACTATATCAAGGTTGAAATCAAGAGCGAATCGGCCAGATTCTTTTCTCTTTTAATGTGCGCTCGTCCATCCTCAAAACATCATCTGCTCTACGTAATGCTCCATAAAAACCGGATTGGAAGAGAGGCCGATCTCTTCCGCCGCCGACAAAATCGCTTTTTCCCGTTTCACTGCCTCTTGATCAAGCAGGATGATCGAGGCTCCGGCTCCCGCGCCGTTTCCGATTACGCGCACCTTTTCTTTCAACTCCGACGGAAAAAGCCCGATTCCCGCAGCGGATGTGAGATCAATATAAGCGCCGAACCCGCCGGCGAGGTAAAGTGACTCGATCTCCTCCGTTTTGCAGCCCGACTCGTGGAGCAGGGTGCTGATTCCAGCGGCAACGGCTGATTTCGCAAGCTGCAGTTTGCGGATATCCTGCTGCGTGATGAACACGCCGCTGTCCCCGATCTTCAACGCCGGGAACCCATCGAATTCAATTCCGTAGCGGAAATAGTTCTCCTGATCCTCATCAATCCGCCCGGTATCGTCGATCAGCCCCATTCTGACAAAAAGACAGACGGCATCAATGACACCCGAGCCGCAGATTCCGGCGGGCCGCCCGCCGCCCAGGACAGAATAGAAAATCTCTCCTCCGCTTTCCCAAACCTTGCTGATTGCCCCGTCGGCCGCCGTCATCCCCATCTGCATTCCGGCGCCTTCAAAGGCGGGGCCCGCCGCCGTAGAACAGCAGTACAGTTTCCCGTGGTGCAGAAGGGCCATCTCCCCGTTGGTGCCCAGGTCGAGCAGAAGAGCGGTTTGCTGTTCCATCATCCCGCTGGCTAAGATAGAGCAGGTGATATCGCCGCCTACATAAGAGCTGACACAGCCCGGCAGATAGACAAGCGCGGCGGGCGCGGAATGAAAAACCCCCGGCTCCAGCTCCTCCCCGAAAAGGCTGGCCGGCGTAAACGGATAGACCGCGATTCCATAAGGATCGAGCCCGGTCAGCAGATGGAGCATCGTCGTATTTCCGGCGACGACGATCTCCTTTAAGGAATCTGCGTCACAACCGCTGGAGGAAAGCGCGTCTTCAATCATCCGGTCGAGTTGTCCGACAATCGCTTTCTGAAGCGGCTCCTCCCCGTTTTCATTGCAGTAGTTGATCCGGGAGATCACATCCGCCCCGAATCCGCGCTGCGCGTTCATCCCGCTGCGGACACAAAGAAGCGCTCCATCTGAAAGGCGGTAGAGATAAACGACGACGGTCGTCGTGCCGATATCCACAGCCAAGCCGCATCCGTCCTTCCAACGAGGGGCGATATGATGGTTCACTCCGCCGGTTTCGGATAAAACTGCCCCGCCGGAAAGAACTCCATCCAGAAAAACGGCGCAGTCCCCTTCGGCTCTGGCAAAGCAGGCCAGCCGAATCCCCGCTTTCCGTTCCGCTTCATTCAAAAATTTCAGTTCATCCGGTGAAACGGGGCTGAGCGCGCCGAATGCCTTGACTTTACACTTGCCGCAGGTGTGGTTTCCGGCGCAGGGCATTGAAAAAGGATAGCCTTCCTTTTGGAGAAAATCCGAAAGCCGAATCCCCTTTTCAATCTGATAACAGTCTGTTCGTCCGCCGGCCTTTACTGTAAGCTGACTCAAATTTCATTCCTCCTATGCCGGTTCTATTCTGGAAAATATTGCCCGGTGTATGATCTCCCTTTTTTGCGTTCATACTTTTACTGGCTGAACGAAACACAAACAAGGGAGCGGTCGAAAATGCTGATCAACAAAGTGGAAATCTGCGGTGTAAACACCGCAAAGCTGAAGGTGCTGAAAGAAAAAGAAAAGATGGAACTGCTGGCCCGAACCAAAGACGGAGACCAAAAAGCGAGAGAACAACTGATCAACGGAAACCTCCGGCTCGTCTTAAGCGTCATCCAGCGTTTCACCAACCGCGGCGAAAATCTGGACGATCTGTTTCAGGTGGGCTGCATCGGACTGATCAAAGCAATCGACCACTTTGACCTGTCCCATGCAGTCCGCTTTTCCACCTACGCCGTCCCTATGATTTTGGGCGAAATCCGCAGATATCTGCGGGATAACAACTCCGTCCGGGTGAGCCGCTCCCTCAAGGATATTGCATACAAGGCCATGCAGGTCAAAGAAAGGCTGACCAACGAAACACAGCGGGAGCCGACTGTCGAAGAAATCGCAAAGGAACTCGACCTTCCAAAGCACGAAGTCGTTCTTGCGCTCGAAGCGATCGTCGACCCCGTTTCGCTCAACGAACCGATCTATTCCGACGGCGGGGACACCATCTATGTCATGGACCAGGTGAGCGACAAAAGCGATGACCACGGCTGGCTCGAGGAGATCGCCTTGAAAGAGGCGATCAGCAAGCTGGCGCCCCGTGAAAAAAAGATCCTCTCGCTCCGCTTTTTCGGCGGAAAAACCCAGGTGGAAGTCGCAAGCGAGATCGGCATCTCGCAGGCGCAGGTATCCAGGCTCGAAAAAAGCGCGCTCGACCGGATCAAAGGGCAGATTTAGCTTCGCGGCAAGAACCGGGCAAAGCGGATTTTAGACCGGCCAAAGGGCCGCTGCCACATTGTCGGCACCCCTCGTAAAAACAAACGTTTTTCAGAAAAGGAGAACCCTAACATCCGCGTCTGGGGTATTGCTCCTCGATATTATAACACCGCGGACATCGAAAAATCAATCGAGCCCCTTCTTTTAAGAAGGGGCTTTTCGCTTGTCCAGATTATCTTTATTTCAAACACCCTTGGTTGACAAAGGCAGCGGAGTGCATCCGTTCACAATACGCGATACGCGCACGAACCTTTTTCCTCAACTTTAAGCGAATGCCCCACGCAACACGGACGCGCTCTCCGGACCGGACACTTTTCCCAGCTGAACGGGCCGACGAAATCCACCCTGTAAAACCATGACTGTCTTTGACAAGAAGGTAGCCGGCTTACACAAAGCCGGCTCTGCTTTCACCGCTTTTTAGCCAGGTAAAGCTCCATCATATCACAGACCGTCAGCATAGAGCCGGCTTTTTCGATCGCCGCCCGAATTTCCCTTTCCAGCTGTATCCGCGTTTCCGCAGGCAGTGCGCGGTGGTCCGAATAGGTGTTGAGAAGCGCGATATAATTTTCCGCATCGAAACGGCGCGTTTGAAAAAAGCGCTGGGACAAACCGTCTGAAAAACCATACCGCTCCAAAAGAGCAAGGGAACAGTACCTGTCTGTTTTCGGTTTTCTCGGCGGTTCGCCCGGCCGATACTTTCGATAGACACGTTGGATTTCACCGTGGAGGGAATCCTCCTCCTGCCCGGGAAAAGGGCTGTTCCAAAACAGCGCCAGCGCTCCCCCATCTTTCAGCAAAGAGTGAACCTTTGGATAGCCGGTCTCTTCCGGAACCCAGTGAAAGGCCGTGGCGGAATAGACTAATGAAAAGTCGACTCCTTCCGCCTCATATGACTCAAACGGCAGATTGACCATTTGAAAGCCAGGGAACCCCGAAAATTTTTCCCGGCAATAGTCCGCCAGGCGCACATCCTTTTCAACCGCGGTGACCCGACAGCCCTTTTGCAGAAAAAATTCAGTCGCCTGCCCGGTGCCGGGACCGATTTCCAAAATTCTCTCCCCAGATGCTATCCCAGAATAATCCCAAACAGCAGAAAAAAGCTCCGGACAGTACCGGGGCCTCATTCTGTCATAATTTTCAGCGTCGTCACCAAATGGAGTGTTTTTTTCCATACCGTCCTTTTCCTCTCCGCAAACACCTTGCCATTACCGTTTCAACTGGTTTTCACAGAAGGTTCGGATATCTTCAAAAACCTGCGGACGAATATCCTCGTTGAGAATTTCGTGCCGTTTTCCGGGGTAGAGCTTCGAAGAAACATCCGCATAGCCGCGCTCCTTTAAAAAGGCCACCGCCTTATTAAATTTTTCCTCATTAATCAAGCAGGGATCGTCCCCGCCGGAAATAAAGAAAATCGGCAGGTCAGGGCGGTGCATCCCCCAGCCTTTTTTGCTGTAGGTGTTCTGCATCAGCCGGTAGAGGCTGCGGAACCCGTTTGCCGTGAATACGAAGCCGCATTGCGGATCGCTGTCATATTCCTCCACATTCTGGACAGAACTCGAAACCCAGGAATTTTCGCTGGATGTTTCCCCAAACCTTTTATTGAAGGAGCCGAAAGAAAGGGTCTGGAGAAACCCGCTGCGATGATGCCCGCCCCGAAAAGCGCCGATCACAGCGGCAACAGCACGCCCAACCCCCGCCAGCGGATTATAGCTCGGCGAGCCGCAGACGATCAACCCATCGAGCTCACTGTCGTATTTCTTCAGATACGACCGCACGACCATAGAGCCCATGCTGTGTCCGAAAAGGAAAAAGGGAAGATCCGGAAACCGCCTTTTTCCATACAGCGTCAGCTGATGGAGGTCTTCCACCAAAGATTCCGCACCGTTCTGGTACAGATAGCCGTAATCTTTTTCCGAAAGAACGCTCCCGCCATGCCCGCGATGATCGTGTATGATGCAGGCAAAACCGTTTTGGCAAAGGTACTCGATCAACGGGCGGTACCGTTCCTTATGCTCGCTCATTCCATGGGCAATCTGAAAAACAGCCTTTGTTTCCTCTTCAGGAGAAGCAATCCAGACTGCCAGCGGCAGCATGTCCCGGGCCGACGGGAGTTTTACTTCTTCGAGCTTCATTTTAATTTGCCTTACGATATCGCCGCTCAAAAAACGCCGGAATATTTGTTCAGCCGACATCGTTCCTTTCTCCAGATTTGCTGTCATTCCGCCCTTTTGCGGCGACCTCAAAAGCGCCCCATCATCGACAGAACGCTTTACTATTTGGGCAGGTCATCCGTTTTTGGGGGCAGGATATCCTTTCCCTTCTGCTTCGACTTGGAAAAGAACGCAATAATTTTATCGTTGAAAATGATTCCAAGGATTGCCGCCGCCCCGGTAATGGCGAAAATCAAAATCATCTCCAGCCATTTGCCCTTGTCGATCGCTGCTCCGGCAAAGGTAGAGGTAATGATGGAAGGGATTCTCGCCACCGTTGTGATCGCAAAATATTGCAAAGGCTTGATTTCGGTCAAAGGAACCAGGTAGGTCAATATATCCTTAGGAGTTCCGGGAATAAAAAACAGGATAAAAACAACCAGATTGAGCTTTTTGTGATTGTGGAGGAACTTGAATTTTTCCGTGTTTTTGATGTTAATCATGTTGTTGATAAACGAATAGCCCAGCCACTTGACGAGATAATAGATCAGCACCGTCCCGGCGAGAGCGCCGAGCAGACAGGCAAATAATCCGCCCCACGGCCCGTAAAGCACACCGCCGATCACCTCGATCGGCTCGCCGGGAATCACGGCAAAGACAATCTGGAACACTTGAAGCGCCGCAAAGATCAGCCAGCCCCAAACGCCGAAAGACAGAATCTGGTCTTTTAACTGGTCGCGGGCCGCCTGATCCTTTAATGCGATGATGTTCGGCAGCAGGAAAACCGCCACGGTCAAAGTCAACAGGATAAAGCCGGCAAAAATGGCAAATTTGATCTTGTCCTTCTTCGGCGTACCTTTAATTTTTTCAATCAGCTTTGACAAAAGCAGCCCTCCTATGCCGGCAGCGATCCTTTTTGACGAAGCTCAAACGCTGTTATTATCATATGCGGATTACGCGAAATAATCTACCCCAGCCTTAAAGATCAGCTGGTCTTTTACTCCGGGAACATTTTTGCAGACATGGCTTCCGATCCGTTCACTGTGCCCCATTTTTCCGAAAACGCGGCCGTCCGGCGAAGTGATCCCCTCGATTGCATGAACAGAGGAGTTGGGGTTGAACCGGACATGACAGGTTGGCTTTCCTTCCAAATCGATATATTGGGTGGCAATCTGCCCATTCTCCGCCATCGAGCGGATCAGTGCCTCATCTGCGACAAAGCACCCTTCTCCATGGGAAATGGCGATGCTGTGGACGTCTCCCACATGGGTGTGCATTAGCCACGGGGATTTATTGGAGCAGATCCGGGTGTTGACCATCATGGACTGATGGCGCCCGATGGAATTAAAGGTCAAAGTCGGAGAATGATCGGTCAAATCCACGATTTCACCGTAGGGGACGAGCCCGAGCTTGACCAGCGCCTGAAAACCGTTGCAGATGCCCAGCATCAATCCATCGCGCTGTTTTAAAAGTCCATGGACAGCATCTTTGAGCCGAGGATTGCGGAAAAAGCTGGTGATAAACTTCGCGGAACCCTCCGGCTCGTCGCCGCCGGAAAAACCGCCTGGGATCATGATAATCTGGGCAGCGTTCACTTTTTTCACAAATTCATCGAGAGATTCCTGAATCTGGCTGCTCGAAAGGTTTCGGATTACAAAAACTTCCGGTTCTGCCCCAACTCTTTCAAAGGCGCGCTCCGTATCATATTCACAGTTCGTCCCGGGGAATACCGGGATCAGCACCTTGGGCTTTGCAACCTTGACTGCGGGAGAAATTCGTTCGGCAGACTGATACTGGAACGCCTCTCCCGGTTCCTGCTCTGTCTTGATGTTCAACGGATAAACCGGCTCCATCACCGACTCGGTCAGACGGGATAGCTCTTCGACGGAAACAGCTTCTTCCTGGTTGATTCGGATGATCGGATCCTGAGAAATCACGCCGAAAACCTGGAGGGACTCGGTTGGACGATACCCGCCGTCCAATTCCAAAACAAAACCGCCGTAAACCGGGTTGAAGAGGAGTTCGTCAGAAAGAGGAGCAGTAAACTGAAAGCCCAGATTATTGCCGAAGCACATCTTTGCAATTCCCTCGGCAACGCCGCCGTATCCCAACGCCCAAACAGATTTAGCTCTGCCGCTGCGGATCAATCCTTCTACTGTGTCAAATACCTGTTTCACGCTTTCAAAATCCGGCAGCCCGTTTTGGTCGTATTCCGGCAAAAGGAGGACAACCTGGTTTCCGGCCTGCTTGAATTCAGGCGAAAGAACCATCCCCGCATCCGCCACGGAAACCGCAAAAGAAACCAGCGTGGGAGGAACATCAATCTCCTCAAACGAGCCGGACATCGAATCCTTTCCGCCGATCGCCCCAATTCCAAGCTTGGTCTGGGCACTGTAAGCGCCTAAAAGGGCGGCCAGAGGCTTGCCCCAACGAACCGGGCTGTTCTTCGTTCGCTCAAAATATTCCTGGAAGGTCAGCCAGCACTGCTTTCTGGAGCCGCCTGCGGCAACTACCTTCGCAATCGATTCGACAACCGCGTAAACAGCACCGTGATAAGGACTCTGCGCGCTCAAATCGGGGTTAAAGCCCCAAGCCATCAGAGAGGCAGTATCGGTCTCCCCGTGGAGGACCGGAATCTTCGCCGCCATTGCCTGCGCAGGCGTCGTCTGGAGGATGCCGCCATAGGGCATCAAAACCGTAGAAGCGCCGATGGTGGAATCGAACCGCTCCACCAGCCCTTTCTGAGAGCAGACATTCAGCTCGCTCAAAAGCCGTTTCCAGCTGTCCAGCGTGTTGGCATATTTGTGAACCGGTTTTAAGGAAGGCGCCTTAACTTCAATATCGGTATGCTTGGATGCACCGTTGGAATTTAGGAATTCACGGGAGAGATCGACGATCGTCACCCCATTCCAAATCATCCGCAGACGGGGCTCTTTCGTGACAATCGCGACCTTTGTGGCAAGGAGGTTTTCAGCAGCCGCGAGTTCGATAAACTTTTTCTCGTCCTCTTTCGCGACGACAACCGCCATCCGCTCCTGCGACTCGGAAATCGCAAGTTCGGTTCCGTCGAGGCCGTCATATTTTTTAGGAACCGCATCCAGATCGATCAACAGCCCGTCGGCCAGCTCACCGATGGCCACCGAAACTCCGCCCGCGCCGAAGTCGTTACATCTTTTAATCAGGCGGGTCGCCTCCGGATTTCGAAACAATCTCTGGAGTTTGCGCTCCTCCGGTGGATTTCCCTTCTGTACCTCAGCGCCGCAGTTTTCAAGCGACTCCAGGGTATGCGATTTGGATGAACCGGTCGCGCCGCCGCAGCCGTCCCGCCCCGTTTTCCCGCCGAGCAGGATGACGACATCCGAGACGGCGGGGCGTTCGCGGACAACATTTTCAACCGGAGCCGCGCCGACCACTGCGCCGATTTCAAGCCGCTTCGCCACATAACCGGGGTGATAGACCTCGGCGACCTGCCCTGTAGCAAGGCCGATCTGATTTCCATAAGAGCTGTAGCCCTGCGCCGCGCCGACGGTGATCTTCCTCTGGGGAAGCTTTCCGGGAATAGTTTCCTCCACCGGGACAAGCGGGTTGGATGCGCCGGTGACGCGCATCGCCTGATAAACATAGGAACGTCCCGAAAGCGGGTCGCGGATCGCACCGCCCAAGCAGGTCGCCGCGCCGCCGAACGGTTCGATTTCGGTGGGATGGTTATGGGTTTCATTCTTAAACATCAAGAGCCATTTCTCGGTTTTTCCCTCGACCTCCACGTCGATCCGTACCGAGCAGGCGTTGATTTCCTCCGACTCGTCAAGATCCTTCAAAAGCCCCTCTTTTTTCAGCCGTTTTGCCGCAATGGTCGCAAGATCCATCAAGGTCATCGGCTTATCGGTGCGGCCTTTATAAAGCTCCTCCCGGGTCAAGACATAATCGTCGAAGGTTTTTTTGATGTAATCCGAATGGATCGTAACTTTGTCGATATTGGTGAGAAAGGTGGTATGCCGGCAGTGATCCGACCAATAGGTGTCGATCATCCGGATTTCGGTGATACTCGGGTCGCGCTTTTCCGTTTCTCTAAAATACCGCTGGCAGAACTTGATGTCATCCAAGTCCATCGCGAGCGCATAGTCATTGATAAAGGCAGCAAGGCCCGCCTCGTCGAGCCTGACAAATCCGGTAAGGGTTTCCACACTGGTCGGGATTTTATATTTAATGTCAAGTGTATCATAAAGGGCGAGGGACGCTTCCCTGCTTTCGACGGGATTGATGACGTACCCTTTGATCTTCTCAAACTGCTCGCCGCTCAGCTCGCCCTCCAATATGTAAATCTTTGCGCTCCGCACCTGAGGGCGCTCCCCCTGGATCAGCAGCTGGATGCACTGTTCACAGGAATCCGCCCGCTGATCAAACTGGCCCGGAAGGTATTCGACTGCAAACACCCGGTCTCTTTTAAATTTCGGAAGGTCGTAAGAAACCGTATCTACCGGCGGCTCGGAGAAAATCGTCGGGACGGCGAGTTTAAAGTCCTGCTGAGAAATCCCTTCGACATCATAGCGGTTGATGATCCGCAGCCCTGTCAGCTCGTCCAGCTGCAAAGCAGTCTTAATGTCGGCAAGCAGCCCTTTGGCCTCTACCGCATAAGGTTTCTTCTTCTCAACATAGATGCGAAAAACTGACATAAAATCCTCCACTTTCCTGCTTGACAACGTCAAAATTCAGAGTCTTTATCTAAAATTCGGGTGGACTTTTCTTCCCATGTGGAAAGGTAATCCACACCGACCAATCAAAAGGCAGAAACACGTTCCCGGTCGGTTAAAATACGACCTATACAAAAACCGTCGGCAGCCTCTGTAATGAGAACCGGACGGATTTCTCCCGTAAGCTGTTCATCCGTCCTGACGACGACGGGAGAATAATTGGGGGTATACCCCTGAAGCCCCAGCCCCTCCTGTTTGGACTCAAATAAAACAGGGGCTGTCCGCCCGATCTGCGCCTTTAAAAAAGAGGCGGCATTCTCTTCGGCTGCTTTTATCATCCGCCTGCTGCGCTCCTCTTTCACGGCATGATCCAGCTGGCCGTCCATCGAGGCCGCCCGGGTGCCTTCCCGGATCGAATAAGGAAAAACATGCGCTCTGGCAAATCCGACAGAGCGGACAAAGGAGAGAGACGCTTCAAATTCCTCCTCGGTTTCCCCGGGAAAGCCCACCATGATATCGGTTGTAATGGCACAGCCCGGAAAACAGGCGCGAAGCTGATCTGCGATCCGGCAGTATTCCGCTGTATCGTAATGCCGGTTCATCCGCTTTAAAGTTTCGTCGCAGCCGCTTTGGAGTGCGAGGTGAAACTGCGGGCAGAGCTTTGACTGTCGGGACATCCGCAGAATCTCTTCATCCGAAAGGAGCTCCGGCTCCAGGGAGCCCAGCCGCACCCGCTCGATTCCGTCGACAGAACAGGCCGCTTCAACTGCGTCGGCCAGACACAGGCCCAAATCTTTTCCATAAGACGAGAGGTTGATCCCCACCAGAACCGCCTCCCGGTAGCCGTTTTCCGCCAAGCCGGAAAGCTCCTGCTTCAGCGCATCCAACGGTTTCGAACGGACGAAGCCGCGCGCCTTTGGGATGATGCAGTAAGAACAGTACCGCTCGCATCCGTCCTCGATTTTAACAAAAGCACGGGTACGCTCCGAAAAAGCGGAAACACTCATCCTCTCGAACGCCTCATCCTTCGTATGAGGCGCAATATCTACAACCCGTTCTCCCGTAGAAAGCGCCCGACCGACCGCGCCGACCAGCGCATAACGGTTTTTCGCCCCGGTGACGACGTCCGCCTCCGGAAGCTGTTTCGCGGCATCGGGAAAAGCCTGGGGAAAACAGCCCGTCAAAACCGTCAGCGAATGAGGATGTTCCCTTTTGATCCGCCGGAGCGCCTTGCGGGTTTTAGCGTCGCCCGTAGAGGTCACCGTGCAGGAATTTATAACATAAACGTCCGCTTCATCTCCAAAGGGGACAACATCGAACCCTTCTCTATAAAAAAGGCTGGAAAGCAATTCGGTCTCATATTGATTAACCTTGCATCCCAGCGTGTAAAAAGCAATTCGCATTTTTTGAAAACCTCGGTAAAAACATGGGCAAAACATCCGAATTTATCTTAAACTGACACCCCCATTATAATTGATTTCGCCAATATTTACAATAAGCAGTTGACTAAAAAGATTTATGCTGTTATAGTCTAAATATGGGTATTTTTCCTATAATCAATTTATCGAGGAGGAACCGAGTATGAAAAGTGCGATGGTTATGTTAGCGACGATCAATGATGTAAAGACTTTTGTCAACATTGTCACCAAGTATGATTTTGACGTGGACCTCGTTTCCGGGCGTTATGCGATTGATGCAAAATCAATCATGGGGATCTTCAGCCTGGATCTTTCCAAACCGATCAAGCTGGAAGCCCATACCGACAATGCCGACGCTTTCTTTGGGGAAATCAAGTCCTTTATTGTCGACTAACCACTCTGCGGGCTTTCAGCCCGCCGTTCTTCAAACGAATTTTCAGGAAACGCTCGGCTGATTGCCGGGCGTTTTTTGGAATCAATAAAAAGGGAGTGACCGTATGCAGCGCGCAAAATTCACCGAAATCTCCCCCGCCGTCACTTTAATCGACGATGCGGGAGAAGCCACCTGTTACCTGGTAAAAGGGAAAGAAAAAGCGGCTCTGATCGACACGGCGAATGGAAAGGAAAATCTGAAAGAGATCGTCCGTTCCCTGACAAAGCTGCCCTTAATTGTAGTGAACACGCATGGGCACTGCGACCATGTTTATGGGAATATTTTTTTTGAAGAAGCCTATCTGCACGAAGCGGATCTGCCCTTGATGAAGGAGCACTTTTCGATGCCCGCAGGAATAGAATGCCTCAGGCGCACCGGACTGACGCCCTGTCCGACCAAAAGCATCCGTCAGGGGGACGTCATAGAACTGGGAGGAAAAAGGCTGGAGATTTACGAAGTCCCCGGGCATACCCAGGGGAGCATCGTACTGCTCGACCGGGACGAGCGAATCCTTTTTACCGGGGATGCGCTCAACGGCCACCTGTGGATGCAGCTGAAAGAATCGACCAGCATCCTGACCCTGATGCACTCTATTGAGTCCCTCCAGCCGATCCGCGGTGCCTTTGACCGCATCTTAACCGGGCATTCCCAGGCGCCAGAGGAGGCCTCCCTCATCGACGAACTATACGTCGGCGCGCAGGAGCTGCTGGACGGAAAAACGCAGGACGACAGCGATTACAAATGGTTTTTCGGCATCTCCAAACGCCACGATTACGGGACGCACGGCAGATCTATCATCTACGATGAAAAGCGGGATCCCCGCGTTTGATTTCCATTCACATATGGGGCAATCAAACCGTTTCTGTTATGGAAAGTCACCGTTTCCTTTTGATATTTTACAGCTTGCTGCCAGGTGCGTCAAGACATCGCGTTAAGCTCATAAAAATCCCCCGCTGTACGGCAGGGGATTTTCTTGTAAAATAAAATCTGACGGGAAATCCAGCCCCTCAAGGATTCGGCAGATGGTGCTCTCCGCTGAATCCCCAAGACAAAGCTCTGCTGCCTCTTAACAAAGAGCAGTTACTTGTTGACTATAAAGTGACCGACATCCCCTCAAGGCCGTCGGAAAAAGCGGACAATGTGATGCTTCCCTCCCCCGTCCTTTTCAAAATGACGAGCGCACGGCCTTCATAGGCCTTGCGGTGATCCGCAGTGAAGGATTCCTCGGTGAGCGGGTTGCCGTTTCCGACCGCAATGATCTCCGCACCGCCGGTACAATCAAACCGGATTTCGTTCTCAGCGTAGGGCACCCGTTCCCCGTTTTGATCCGCCGCTTCGACACGGACATAGATCAGTTCTTTACAGAACGAACAGTCCTCCGGCTTGAGCAGGATTTTCGCCGGGGCGCCGGTGGTGCGAACCGTTTCACGGCTTTTTTCCATTCCGTCCTGATAAGCGACCGCTGTGAGCTCGCCCGGCTCATAGGTGATCGTAAACTGGGCAATGCACTTCGATCCATCGCCGGCAGGCTTTCTTCCGCAAGATTTTCCGTTGATGAAAAGCTCCACTTCATCGTACTGGCTGTAAACGTCGACCAGGGTTTTCATCCCTTCGCAGCCCGGGAAGGAATACCCCTCCTGCACCGGCTCCCAGGCCCACTCCTTAAGAACAATTTTGCGGCCGTGGAACCGGGGGTCATACACGCCGATAAACGGCTTCTCACGCTGGTTCCAGACGATATCGCGGTAATAGGACTGTGGGCGCTTAGTGCCGCAGATGTCAAAATCGCCGCAGTTGGCGTAGAACCATGGATAGGCGCCGCCCCATCCGTCCTGTTTGTCATATTCCACCTTGCCGATCCCGGCTTCTCCCAGATAATCGAACGACGTCCAGACAAAATCGCCGACAACATTGTCGTGTGCCATCGTCTCTTTCCAGTTGTCGTAATGGGTGTGCGGGAAGGTCTCGGTTCCCATAATTACACGGTCCGGGAATTTTTTCTGGTCGTAGCCGTACCGTTTGATCAGATAATTATATCCGGCAATGTCGAGCGAAGCAAAGACGTCCCTCGTTTTATCTCCAAACAGGTCGTTTTCTTTGTCGATCACATTTCCCTTGAGGTTCGCGGCCCAGTTCGCATCTTCGACATCGTCGTCGGCAGAGAGCGAAACGATATCGTTGCAGGCAATCGTAACCGGGCGGCTGGGGTCTTTGGAGCGGGCATGATCTGCTAACATCCGGCAGATTTCCACTCCTCCCGAACGGCCGTCCCGTTCAATCACCTCGTTGCCGACCGACCAGACGACGATCGAAGGATGATTGTAGTCGCGGTCGATCATACTGTCCAGATCCCGTTTCCACCAATCGCTGAAATAGAGATGATAGTCAAACGGATTCTTGCCGAGCCGCCAGCAGTCAAACGCCTCGTCGACCACCAGCATCCCCAGACGGTCGCAGACGTCGAGAAACGCCACAGAGGGCGGATTGTGGGCGCAACGGATCGCGTTAAAGCCCGCATCTTTCAAAATCCGCACCCGCCGCTCCTCAGCATCGTCAAATGCGGCTGCGCCGAGCGGCCCATGGTCGTGGTGGATGCACCCGCCTTTCATTTTGACGGTGCGCCCGTTTAAGCGGAACCCGTTTTTGCTGTCAAAAGAAATACTGCGGATTCCGAAGGTCACGCTGCCGGAATCCAGCACCTCGCCCCGGTCCGACAAAACTTCGTAAGCCGCTTCGTAGAGATTGGGCGAGTCGATGTCCCAGAGCTTCGGATTTTTAAGCTGCACCGAATGCTCCGCCAACGTGTCGCCTTTTTCCATCAAAAACAAAGGCGTGATCTGGCCCGAAAGCACCTTGACGCCCGTTTCCTTTTCCGAGATATCATACCGGATCGACACCTGCTGCGCGCTGCCGGTGAGATTGGTCACATTTGCAGTAAAACAGATCTCCGCGCTTTCCTCAGTCACCTCCGGCGTACAGACCTTAAACTGCCAGGGGCGAATATGCACCGGCTCCCCGACATGCAGCCGGACATGGCGGTAAATACCGGAGCCGGCATACCAGCGCGAATTTGGCTGCGCCAGATTATTCACCGTCACCAGAAGCACGTTTTTCCGACCATATTTCAAATAAGGAGTCAACTCGGCAAAAAAGCTGGTGTAACCATAGGGATGTGAAATAATCAAATTGCCGTTGAGCAGGATCTCGGCGTTCATATAGACGCCTTCAAATTCAGCGATGACCTCCTTGCCCTGCCACTCTTCGGGGCAGTCAAACTCCTTGCGGTAATAGAGCATACTGTTAGAGGTATAGCCGCCTGCCATGCCGGAGGGATTGGACGGATTGCGCTCAAGCCCGATGACCGCGTCGTGCGGAAGGTCGATCGCTTTCCAGCGGCTTTCATCTACGTTGTGCAGATCTTGTCCGAAAAAGGTCATGAATTTGCCCGAAAGATACCGCCAGCCGCGGTCAAATAAGATCGATTCCATATCAATTTTCCTCCCTAATTTTTTCTCAGTATAACACACTGATTGGAATATATCTATAGAATTTCGATTTTTTATGATATATTGGAAAAACAAGGCTTCTCCACCTGCGTAACGGAAACAGACGATAAAAACCGAAGGGCCGCTCTTTCCCCAAAAGCGGCCCTTCGGCCCATCTTCAGACTCAAATTTTTCTTATAGGTTCAAGGCAGCGCCATTAGGGAGTATCGTCAAGCTTGCCTTTGTGGCACAATCCTGCCGAAGGGCAGCTGCTGCATCCGCAGCCGCAGGAAGTCCTCCCCTTTTTCTTATCCTGGTACAGCTTGAGAAAAACCAAGACAACAATGGCGGCTAAAGCGGCCGCAATCAAAATCGATCCCCCATGATTCGAGAGAAACTCCAGCAAAATCATCCCCGCCTTTCAAAATTATGCTTTTACCCGAAGGGATTGACTCTCTTTATATGGACGGAACAGCATAAACGCAAGGAATGCGACTATCAAAAAGGCTGCGATAGAGCCTATAATATTTCCCTGGCCCATAAAGAGCATCCCGATCTGGTAGACTACGAGCGAAACCGCGTAAGCAAACACGCACTGATAGCCGATGGCAAAAAACGTCCATTTGGCGGAATTCATCTCCCGCTTGATCGCACCCATAGCCGCAAAGCAGGGGGCGCAGAGCAGGTTGAAAATCAGGAAGGAGTAAGATGCAAGCGGTGTAAAGACTTCCCGCATATTCGCCCAAATCTGCCAGCCGTTTTCCGCAACCTCGTCAAAGCCGCCGAAGAGCACGCCAAAGGTGCCGACAACATTCTCTTTCGCAATCAGTCCGGTGATTGTGGCGACAGCGCTCTCCCAGTTGCCGAATCCGAGCGGGACAAAGAGCCACGCAATTCCATTTCCAATCGCTGCCAAGATGGAATGGTTCAAATCCCCGACCATGCCGAAGCCGCCGTTTTCAAAACCAAAGCTCATCAGGAACCAGAGCAGGATTGCGGAGAGAAGGATGATCGTCCCTGCCTTTTTGATAAACGACCAGGCGCGCTCCCACATCGAACGCAGAACATTGCCCGCAGTCGGAAGATGGTAAGCCGGCAGTTCCATGACAAAGGGCGCCGGATCCCCGGCAAACATCCTAACCTTTTTCAGCATGATGCCGGAGGCGACAATCGCGGCGATCCCGGCAAAGTAGGCGCTCGGGGCGACCCACCAGGCTCCGCCGAACAATGCGCCCGCAATCAGCGCAATGATCGGGAGCTTGGCGCCGCAGGGGATGAAGGTGGTGGTCATAATCGTCATCCGGCGGTCCCGCTCATTCTCAATCGTACGAGAGGCCATGATGCCGGGAATCCCGCAGCCGGTGCCGATGAGCATCGGGATAAAGGATTTGCCGGACAAACCGAATTTGCGGAAAATCCTGTCCATGACAAAGGCGATCCGCGCCATATAGCCGCACGCTTCCAGAAACGCCAGGAAGATAAAGAGCACCAGCATCTGCGGGACAAAGCCGAGGACAGAGCCAACGCCGCCGACAATGCCGTCGAGGATCAGGCCTTGCAGCCAGTCGGCGCAGTGAATTGCCTCCAGTCCGTTCTGAATCAGCACCGGGATCCCCGGAACCCAGACGCCGTAAGAGGCAGGATCGGGTTCTTCCAGTTCGGCGGCTTCCTGATACGCCGCGTAATCAACGGGAATTTCCTCTTCGACATTCCCGTCGTCGTCATAGAGGTAAGCGGTGGCTGTAACTGTCTCCGCCTTTTCGGGAATCAGCACTGTTCCATCCTCTGTCGACTGCTCCACGTCCACTGCTCCCGCTTCCGCGGCCGCCGATTCAAACGCCTCTACGATCGCACCCGGTACAGCATATTCTTCCGCCGCCTCTTCATAGGCGGCGTCACCGATTCCAAGCAGATGCCATCCATCGCCGAAAAGGCCGTCGTTCGCCCAATCGGTCGCCCAGGCGCCCACTGTGGTCACAGAAACATAATAGACGATGAACATCACGGCCGCAAAAATCGGAAGAGCTGCCCAGCGGTTGGTGACGACCCTGTCTATCTTGTCTGAGACAGAAAGCTTTCCCGCGTTCTTTTTCTTGTAACAGCCCTTGATGATCGAGCCTATGTAAACATACCGCTCGTTTGTGATGATGCTCTCCGCATCGTCATCCAGCTCCCGTTCGGCCGCCCGGATATCCTTTTCGATGTGATCGAGAATCGTTGGATCGAGTTTCAGCTGCTCCAACACCTTCTCGTCCCGCTCAAAAATTTTGATCGCATACCACCTTTGCTGTTCGTCGGGCATACTGTGGACAGCCGCCTCCTCGATATGGGCGATGGCGTGCTCTACCGCGCCGGAAAAGCTGTGCTGCGGGACGGTTTTGGTTTCGCGCGCCGCTTTGACGGCTTCCTCTGCCGCCTCCATCACACCGGCTCCCCTCAAAGCCGAAATTTCAACGACCTTGCAGCCGAGCTCTCTGGAAAGCTCGGGAATGTTGATCTTGTCGCCGTTCTTCCTCACCACGTCCATCATATTGATCGCGACGACGACGGGGATCCCGAGCTCGGTGAGCTGGGTGGTCAGATACAGGTTTCTTTCGAGATTGGTGCCGTCGATGATATTGAGAATTGCATCAGGGCGCTCATTGATCAGATAATTCCTCGCGACTACCTCCTCCAAGGTGTAGGGCGACAAAGAATAGATGCCGGGAAGGTCTGTGATTACAACGTCGCTGCGCTTTTTCAGCTTTCCCTCCTTTTTCTCCACTGTGACGCCCGGCCAGTTGCCCACAAACTGGTTCGATCCCGTCAGTGCATTGAAGAGAGTCGTCTTCCCGCTGTTTGGGTTGCCCGCAAGGGCAATCGTGATGTCCATGCCGTTCTCCTTTCAAATTCGATTAGTTAAAGCTAACTTATCTGCAAAAATAAATCCAATCCCTTTTTTCTGCTATTCGATCTCGATCATCTCGGCATCTGCCTTGCGGATCGACAGCTCATATCCCCTGACCGTTATCTCGACCGGATCACCCAACGGCGCGACCTTGCGGATATGCACCGAAACGCCGCGGGTAATCCCCATGTCCATGATCCTGCGCTTGACGGCGCCCTCGCCATGCAGTTTCACCACGGTTGCCGTATCGCCGATCTTCATCTCTCTCAATGTTTTCATACTGCTTCCTCCCACCTTTTATTTTCGTACTGTAAAGTTAAATGAAAGTTGAAGACCCGTCAGCCCAGATGGTACAATGGTTTTACC
>CAZSIV010000014.1:0-63268 GCA_964607135.1 uncultured Oscillospiraceae bacterium
AAGCGCTTTGTCTTTCTTCCCTGTGAGGGTGCAGTCTCTTTGCGGCCAGAACGCAAGGAAAGGTCAAAAGCGTTTATTGGGAAATGGCTGTCTCATAAATTGAGTCTCTGTATTGAACAAGAAAATGAAGTGGGAGCTTGTCATAACGGCGGGCTCCTGCTTTTTTTGCGTTTTCCGAAAAAACACTCATATCGAAGGCTTTCTCCTGCATATAATATGGGTAGTAATTTGAGAGGAGTGGAATTTTGGGATACAAATGCAGGCATTTTTTTGCCGACTCCAACGGTTCGCAGGGATACGTCAGCCTGATCGCTTCCAACACGGCCAGATTGGAACGATTTGAACAGCTGATCGGTTATCCGCAGGAATTTACAAACCGGTTATACGCCCGCTTGTGCAAAATCGCCGAAGAAGATGGAATAGAGCTCCAGGTGATCCACGATTGCATCAGCAACGAGGTGCAGGGAGCTCTTCTCCCGGAAAAGGGCTGTGGATTCTGGAACCTTCCGCTCTACCGGTCCGGTTTCCGTCATCTGTCCGACCTGCCCTTAGAAAAAACACTGGATGATATCCGGGAAAATCTCGGCGCCGCCTATGAGCACTTTGCGGCAGCTTTAAAAATCCACGACGATTGGGAAAAGGTTTATATCTCCGAGACCGATTTTAAAGCGCTTGACGCTTTGACGGCCGAAACCATCGACCGTTTGCTGGGGGAGTGTCCCGCAGATCAGACCGGCAGCGAGGTCCACCGCTTTTTCGGAGCGGCGACCATGCGCGGATCGTTTGACTACATCACCGATCTGACGGCGGACGTAGAGAAACGGTATTTTATTAAGGGCCGACCGGGAACAGGAAAATCCACCTTCTTGAAAAAAATCACCGCAGCCGCCTTAAAACGGGGGCAGGATGCCGAAATTTACCACTGCGCCTTTGACCCGGACAGCTGGGACATGGTGATTTTCCGCGGGCTCGGCATCTGTTTGTTTGACAGCACTTCGCCCCATGAGTATTTCCCCGACCGCCCCGGAGATGAAATCATAGACGTTTATGCAAACTGCGTCAAGGCTGGAACGGATGAAAAATACACTGCGGAGTTGGAAAAATTCCAGAAAGAATATAAAAACGAGGTGGGGCAGGCGGTCTCCCTGCTCCGGCAGGTCAACGAAATTTATGATGAGTTAAGTCTCATGGCCAAATCACAGTTTTCTCCTGAGGAATTCGAAGAAGAATACCGCCGTATTTCAGAACGGATATTGAAAGAATGAAAAACCGAGGGTGTGCTGACTGATTTCAGCACACCCTCGGTTTTTTACTGCACTCTTTTAAACGGAAAGACGGTTTCTTTTTATTCCTGCGGTGTCGTTTATTTTTGCTGTGGCTTGTAAGCGACCGCATCCATCTGACACAGGCAGGCTGAACCGACAAATTCAGTGACAACGGTCATTCTTGCTGGCGCGCCGTTTTTAAAATATTCTCTGAATACATCGGCGCCTTTTCGGAAATCACCGACATTCTTAATGTAATAGTTTAACTGGACAATGTCGTCAAGCGTCGCTCCGACTGTTGACAACGTCTGCGCCATGCTCTCAATGGTCGCTCTGGTCTGATGGACAATATCGTCTGTGTCCTGGCCGCCGCCGTGATGCGCTAAAAAGATGTAGTCTCCGGCTACGACGCAGGAAGAACAGGTGTCGTCTCCGCAATGGGTAGGCATTTTTCTGATCATTTGTTTCGCTCCATTCTTATCAGTTTGCTTTGTTTTCCTGATTTTAACATGGAGATATGAAAATTTCAACTTTCCAGACGAAAATAGAACCTCTTCTGTACTTGTGAAAAAAGGGGAATTATGCTATACTTTTTAAGTTGTATTGTAACAGAAGTAGGAGGATGCCCATGAGCAGGAATTATGAAAGTCCGTTCAGCACACGGTATGCGAGCCCTGAAATGCAGGAGCTTTTTTCGTCCGATTATAAATTTAAAACCTGGCGCAGGCTTTGGATTTCTTTGGCGAAAGCCGAACAGAGCTGCGGTCTTCCCATCACCGATGAACAGATCAGGCAGCTGGAGGAACACGCGGAGGATATCAACTACGACGTGGCCACTGCGCGTGAAAAAGAGGTGCGGCACGACGTGATGGCCCATGTTTACGCCTACGGCGTCCAGTGCCCGGATGCAAAAGGGATCATCCATTTGGGGGCGACCTCCTGCTATGTCGGCGATAATACCGACGTCATCATCATGCGGGAGGCGCTCAAGGTTGTCCGGCGGAAGCTCGTCAACGTCATGTCGAATCTCTCTTCCTTCGCGATGGAATACCGCTCTATGCCCGCGCTCGCCTATACCCATCTTCAGCCGGCCCAGCTGACCACCGTTGGAAAGCGCGCCACCCTCTGGCTCAATGAGTTTTTGATGGATTACGAGGAGCTGGAATACCGGATCTCCTCTTTAAAGCTCCTCGGCTCGAAGGGAACGACGGGGACGCAGGCCAGCTTTGTCGAGCTCTTTGAAGGGGACAGCGGAAAAATCAAGGCGGTAGAGGATGCCATCGCCCGGGATATGGGGTTTGACAGCGTCGTTCCGGTCTCCGGCCAGACCTATTCCCGCAAGGTGGATGCACAGGTTCTCGCCACCCTCGGCGGGATCGCCCAGTCAGCCAGTAAATTTGCCACCGACCTGCGGATCCTGCAAAACTTCAAAGAGATGGAAGAGCCCTTTGAGGCCCATCAGATCGGCTCTTCGGCGATGCCCTATAAACGCAACCCCATGAGGAGCGAGCGGATCACGGCCCTGGCGCGGTATGTGATCATCGACACCCTCAATCCGGCCTTTACCTCCGCCACTCAGTGGTTCGAGCGCACCCTCGACGACAGCGCCAATAAACGGCTTTCGGTCGCGGAAGGGTTTTTGGCGGTCGATTCGATCCTGAATATCCTGCTCAACGTCACAAAGGGATTGGTGGTTTATCCGAAGGTGGTGGAACAGCGGGTGATGAAGGAGCTCCCCTTTATGGCGACGGAAAACATCATGATGTCCGCTGTCAAAAAAGGCGGGGACCGCCAGGAGTTGCATGAAAAACTCAGGCTCCACTCCATTGCCGCCGCGAAGGTGGTGAAGGAGGAAGGGGGAGAAAACGACTTGATCGACCGCATCTGTGCGGACGAGTCGTTTAAACTCACCCGGGAAGAGATCGACGCCATCCTTAAGCCGATCAATTTCGTAGGCCGCTCCGTCGAACAGGTGGAGGAATACATTTCATCCTGCATCCAGCCGGTGCTGAAAAAAAACAGCTCAATTTTAGGTGAAAGTGCTGAACTTTCGGTTTAATATTGACTTTGTTTTTGATACCTTATATAATATTTTGTAATATACATGAAAGGATGAGCTATAATAGGGAGAAAGCGCCGCTTTTCAGGCGTCTTCCCTTATCGCACGGCCCATTCATGTGTGTTATTACAAGAAAAACATTGGAGGAGTAACCCCATGAAACGAACGCCAAAACCAGTGTTTTTTATAGTGACTGTTTTGACGCTGCTCTTTACTTACCTCGCTTTTTTTGGCATCAGTACAACCTATGGCGACATCAAGACAGTGATTGTAAAAGGCTCGGAGGACATCCGGCTGGGAATCGACATCCGCGGTGGTGTCGACGTCACCTTTACCCCTGCGACGGATGAGATCGGCAGCGTCACCAACGAGCAGCTTGCCGCTGCTCAGGCGGCGATCGAGCAGCGGATGATCTCGGGCAACATCACCGATTATGAGATTTACGCGGATACCAACAACAAGCGGATCATCGTCCGTTTCCCCTGGAAGTCGGACGAGACGAACTTTGACCCGGAAGCGGCAATCGAAGAACTCGGCGCGACCGCGCTGCTGACCTTCCGGGAAGGATATGAAACGGACGAGCAGGGCCTCCCGAGCGGTGTGACGAAGGAAAATATCATTTTGAACGGGAACGACGTCAAGTCCGCCCGGGCGGTCGTCGACACTGAAAAGAACGAGCCGGTGGTTCAGCTGGAACTGGAGAGCTCCGGCGTGGAAAAATTTGCCGAAGCGACCACCCGTCTTTCGTCGGAGAGCCCGAAAGGGTACATCTCAATCTGGATGGACGACGACATGATCTCCTATGCGCAGGTTCAGGCTGCGCTCACCGACGGATCGGCGATCATCACCGGCGGTTTTACCCCGGAGTCCGCGCAGACCCTCGCGAACCGAATTGAAGCGGGTGCGCTTCCGTTTAACCTGGAGACTTCCAACTTCAGCACGATCAGCCCGACGCTCGGGCAGGGCGCACTCGAAGCGATGATCATCGCCGGGATCATCGCCTTTGTCCTCGTCGCCATCTTCATGATTGTGATCTACCGGCTGCCCGGTGTGGTTTCTGTGATTGCGCTGGCAGGGCAGATGGCGGGGTCGATTGCCGCCGTGTCGGGATTTTTCCCCTTTTTCTCAAGCTTTACCCTGACCTTGCCGGGTATTGCCGGCATCATCCTCTCCCTCGGCATGGGGGTCGATGCGAACGTGATCTCGGCCGAGCGCATTAAGGAGGAAATCCGCTCCGGCAAGTCGATCGACGGCGCGCTCAATGCGGGCTATGAACGGGCCTTCAGCGCAATATTTGACGGCAATATCACGATGGTGATCGTCGCCATCGTCTTAATGGGCGCCTTTGGCCCGCCGGCCAGCCTTTTCTCGCAGCTTCTTTCCCCGGTCTTCTTTATGTTCGGGCCGGTCGCCGCCGGGACGATCTACTCCTTCGGCTATACTCTGTTGGTAGGCGTTATTTTCAACTTCATCTTCGGCGTCACTGCTTCCAAACTGATGCTGAAATCCATTTCCCGGTTTAGCTTCTTCAGGAAACCGCAGTATTACGGAGGTGATAAAGTTGAAAAAGCTTAAATTCTACGATATTATTGGAAAAAGAAAGATCTTCTTTATCATTTCCTCGGCAATTCTCTTGCTGGCGATCCTCTTTTCGCTGATCTTCGGTGTGAAATTCGACATCGAGTTTGTCGGCGGTTCGATGGCGACCTACTCCTATACGGGCGAAATCGATGTCGAGAAGGCGCAGACTGTCACGGAAACGGCGCTGAACCGGTCGGTCAACATCCAGCAGTCTCAGGATCTCTCCACCGGCAAGGACAATCTGGTCATCTCCCTCAACGGCACGGAGAGCCTGACGCAGGAGGAACAGGCGGCAATGACCAGCGCCTTGACGGACGAGTTTTCCGCAAATGAGTTCAGCCTGGAGCAAATCAACAACGTTGATCCGGTGATCGGCCAGGAATTCCTGCTGAAATCCCTCCTAGCTGTCGGAGTGGCGAGTCTTCTGATGATTATTTACATCGCTTTCCGCTTCCGGAAAATCGGGGGATGGTCTGCGGGCGTCATGGCGGTTATTGCATTACTCCACGATGCGGTTGTCATCTATCTGATCTTTGTCCTTTTCGGAATTCCGATTAACAACAATTTTATCGCTGCGGTTCTGACGATTTTGGGTTATTCGATCAACGCGACAATCGTCGTTTACGACCGTGTTCGAGAAAATAAACGGCTGATGGGAAATAAAACGCCGGTTGCAGAACTGGTGAACACCAGTGTCAATCAGTCTTTAACTCGTTCGATCAATACGACCGTTGCGACGATTTTAGCTTTAGCGGCCGCTTGTGTGCTGGCGTTGATCTTCAATGTCAATACGATTCTCACCTTTGCATTTCCGCTGATTATCGGCATGGTTTCCGGTGTTTACTCCTCTTTGTGTATTTCCAGTTCTCTGTGGGTGGTCTGGCAGGAGCACAAGCAGAAAAGAAACAGCTATGCAAATCGTGCTGCGAAGAAAAAAGCTTAATCAACGAAAGCCGTTTCAAAATGAGAAACGGCTTTCTGTTCATTGAAGGGGGAAAAAGACATGATTTTCGGTATTTCGACAGCGTGTATGTACCCTAAAAATCTGGAGCTGGTGATCCGGCAATATGGGGAGAGCGGCATTCGGGATATCGAAATCTTTTTTAACACGTTCAGTGAACTGACTCCCGATTATGTGAAGGGAATTGAACGGCTGCTGCAACAGTATGGGATGAAGGTTCACGCTGTCCACCCTTTTACGTCGGGAATCGAACCGCTGATGCTTTTTTCGGAATATGAACGGCGGATGGGGGATATGCTCGATTTTTACCGCCGCTTTTTTGAAATCATGCAGCGGTTTGGCGCCCGGATCTTTGTGTTTCACGGGGATCACAAAGCGAGCTCTAATACAGCTGAGCTGTATGCGCAGCGGTATTCTTACCTGCGTGAAGCGGCTTTGCCCTATGGCGTGACAGTCGCGCAGGAAAATATTTCCCGTTGCAAGTCCGGAGATCTGTCCTTTTTAGCAGAGCTTTCACAGCTTTTGAAAGACGAAATATCCTTTGTTTTTGACATCAAGCAGGCGCTTCGCTCCGGTTTGGAACCCATGGAGGTTCTGCGTGTGATGGACCGGCGTGTTGTCCATATTCATGCTAACGATCATGCCGCCGAACGGGATTGCCTCCTGCCGGGAAATGGAAACTTTGATTTTCGTGGGCTGTACGCCTTTTTAAAAGAACAAGGAGTTACCCCTTCCACGATGATCGAGGTCTACCGAAATAATTTTAAGGAAGAATTTGAATTGATCAAATCGCTGGAATTTATGTCTGAATTTTGTAACAAATGACAAAATATAATTTTTAAAATTTACTATTTAATCATATAAAACCAAAGCCATATACTATATGATTAGTTTATAAAAAGAATCATAAATTCGCTATTTCCTTTTTGATGTTAATATTGTAAAATGATTAACATAACAATTCTTGTGGAGAAAGCGGGTGGTGATGAGATATGTTTGTAACTGTTGATGGCGGTAAGGATCTGGTACAGTGCCAGTTGTTAAAGGAGGGAATTAGCACAGATTGTTCCGAACAAGTGCAGTGGTTTGGAATGTCGGTTACAGTGGAGGGCAAGACCGTTTGTATTTATCATGCTTTGTCAGATTGTCGTGAACTGGTAGAAAAGCTGATTGCAGAGATTAATAACGGCGATGTCTATCTCAACCATCTTGAATTTATTTTGGACGACTGGCTTGGCAGCTTATAATTTGTCTTTTGCTCAAATTTTCGCTGTTTCCGGATTGTTTTGATTCACCTTGGTGGTGGAGATTCAGGGGAATTTTTCAAATTAGGCTCTATTTGACAACAGAGGAGGAACGCTGAAAATGAAATGTCCTTTTTGTACTTACACAGAAAGTAAAGTCATTGATTCACGTCCGTCTGACGATGGAGAAAGAATCCGCAGAAGGCGGGAATGCCTTTCCTGTGGAACCAGATTTACGACCTATGAGGTCATTGAGACGACTCCGCTCATGGTGATCAAGAGGGATTGTTCCAGACAGCCTTTCAACAGGGAAAAGCTGTTAAACGGATTGACACGCGCCTGTGAAAAGCGGCCGGTGCCTTATGAAATGCTGGAACAGCTGGTAGACCAGATCGAGCACACACTGACCAATTCTTTTGTAAAAGAGGTCAGCTCTCAGGAGATCGGGGAACTGACATTGCAAAAATTAAAGGATATTGATCTGGTTGCTTATGTGCGGTTTGCTTCGGTTTACCGGGATTTTAAAGATGTCGATTCTTTTATGAATGAACTGAAGAATCTTCAAAAAAAAGAATTATAATACGTTTTGGACCAAGGGGAGCTGCGTGATCCAAATATGATCCATGATATTTAAGGCTTCGTCCAGTTCTGCGCAGAATACCGAGACGTCGTCATACTCAATTAAAGAGGGGAGTTTTGCGACGACGTCGGTTAAAGAATCGACCTCTGTGTGATGCGTAAAGATAATGAGCACCTGCTCCTGCTCTTCCCAGTAAGCGGCCGCTTGTTCTGCAAGCTCGGCCGCTTTCTCTTTATCCCCTGTCTCGGCGGAAATTTTCGCTTCTTGAATCAAACCGCTCATGGTCTCGTTGACCTGTTTTGTGTAATACACGCTGATTCCGCTGCTGATCAGAACGAGCAGGCCGATGCAGAAAACAGTGATTTTTCTAGCCATTTTGTTTCTCCGTTTTTTGTTTTGGGACGATGTAATACTTGGCGTTTGGATCTGCTGTCATTAAAAAGATATCGCTTACCTGATAATGGTTGTCCCGGATGGTCTGTTTGAGCCATTCCTCTCCCAGCTTACAGCTGCGCAGGGCTTCTTTCATAATCCTTCCGTCGCTGACGACTACACTTGGAATAGCGGGGTCGCTCCCTTTTAGCGCAAGCATTTCGGGGGTAACGGTCTGCGCGCCGTATTTGAGCATCACGCTTACCTGCCCGGTAGTCTCCACGATAGCGTAGTGAACGTCCTCCAGGTTGAAAATGTTGTTCGACCGCAGGGACTCCATCAGGTCGTCTATTGTAAACCGCAGCTTTTTCATGACTTTTTGATTGATTACCCCGTTGTCGATAATCACCATAGGCGTGCCTGATATCACACGCCGGAACCCTTTGCTTTTCAGGGTGCAGGAAGAAATCAGGAATTCAAAAACCACCAGCGTCAAGATGGGAACGGCGCTCAGCACCATGGGAAGGCTGGGGTCCTCGATTGGTATGGACGCGATATTTGAGACAAGGATGGTCGTCACCAGCTCGGAAGGCTGCAATTCCCCGAGCTGGCGCTTTCCCATCAGCCGCATCGCGGCGATTATCAGGATATAGAGTAAAATTGCCCGAAACATTACTACAAACATAACATCACCACGATTATTATGGGTCGGGGTGATTTTTTTATTACAAAAAATTCAGGCTGTTTTTCGTGCGGCCGAGCTGAATCAAATGGGTTAAAAATCAAAAGAGCACTTGGATTTCCCGCCTGTAAGGAAAATCGAAAATTGCCCGTCCGAATCCGAGCTTTTTTAAGTGCCGATTTGATTTCGCCGTATTTGGCTGCTGAAACGGGCAATAATGATATTAGATGAAATCGGGAAAAGAGGGATGATATGGGGCAGAAAAAGCTTGGAGCATCGCTGCGGGACAATCTCATAGCGCTTCGGAGCCTTTGCGGAAATTCGGCGGATGTGATGATTCGGGAGATCGATCTGCACAGTCAAAAGATAGCTTTGGTCTCCTGCTCCGCAATGATTAACGATCTGAATGTCTATGAATTGGTGGTTTCCCCGTTAACGAGGCTGAGCCGTGAGGAGACCGAGACGCCGCAGCAGGTTTTTGACTTCATCCACACCCGTTCGATGCTCTCAATGGAGCTCAGTGATGTTTTTGAGTTTGATCTGCTTTTTGTTTATATCATGTCCGGCTTCCTGGTCGTTTTGATCGACGGGATGGCAGAAGCGGCCGCAATCGGACTTCAGGGCTTTCAATACCGCGGGGTTTCGGAGCCGAGCAGTGAAGTTAACCAGCACGGATCGCAAGAGGCGTTTACGGAAAATGCGGTAATCAACTGTTCGATGGTCCGGCGGAGAATGAAGACGCCGAGCCTGCGTTTTGATCAGATGAGAATTGGCAAGAAAAGCAATACCAATGTTTTTGTCCTTTATCTCTCCGACCGCGCCGACCCTCGGCTGGTGCAGGATATCAAGCGGCGGCTCAGTGCAATCGAATCGGATGTAGTGCTGGCAGCGGCCTATCTGCGCCCCTATCTGGAAAGCGAGCAGAAAACGATCTTCAATACGGTTTCTACCACAGAGCGCCCCGATACCCTCTGTGCCAAAATATCGGAGGGGAGGGTTGCGGTGATCGTGGACGGAACCCCGTTCACCCTGGTGACGCCGACGCTGTTTATCGAAAATTTCCAGAACCTTGACGATTACTGCACGAAGCCTTATTTTGGAACCTTTGTCCGCATTGTAAAATACCTTGCGTTTTTTATCACGATTTTTCTTCCGGGGCTGTATATTGCCTTTGTCAATTTTACACCGGAAATCATCCCATCCTCTTTGCTTTACAATATCGCTGCAAACCAGTCGATCATGCCGTTTTCCATCGTGATGGAGGCGATCATCATCAATTTTATCTATGAAATCATGCGGGAAGCGGGAATCCGGATGCCGCAGTCGGTCGGCCATGCGGTGAGCATCGTCGGGTCGCTGGTAGTCGGCCAGGCGGCAGTTTCGGCCGGGCTCATCAGCGCCCCCATGATCATGATGGTGGCGCTGACGGCGATCAGCTCCTATGTTCTCCCCTCGATCTATGAGGCCTGTTCTTTTTTGCGGCTGCTCTTTATTTTGGCCGGCGGCTTTTTCGGGCTTTTGGGGATCACGGTGGGAGCCGTTTTCGTCCTCGTGAACATCACATCCCTCGACAGCTTCGGGGCGCCGTATCTTACGACGATCAGCCCCTTCAGCCTCAAGGCCATGCGGGATGTCGTATACCGCGCCAGCTGGAAGAAATTGCAGAAGCGGACGGCGAAGATTCAGAACTTAGACGGGGTGCATATTACCGGGCAGGAAAGCGGGCGGGATGCGGATGAATAAGATGAAGATTGCGCCATACCAGCTTTTTTGCCTCCTGTTTTTAGGGCGCGCCTTTTCCTCCATGCTCTATTCTCCCACATTGGCAAAGGAGATTACCCCTGTGGGCAGCATCATCGGGATGCTGATCGGTCTGGCTGCACAGCTGCTCCTTTTAATTCCGATCTTTATCCTGATAAAACAAAACGAGGGGGAAGAGCTCCAGATCATATTGTTGAGAAATACGGGAAAAATGGCGTATGTCCTGCTTTTTCTCTATATTTTCTACTGTTTTCTGGTCACTGTTTCGGCGGTCTGTGAAGTGTCCTATTTTATGTCGAACTTCACCAGAGAATACGAGATGATTTTTTATATCCTCGTTGCCCTTGCGCTCGCCGTTTATATGGCTAGATTTGGGCTCCAGACGATCGCGCGGGTTGGGTTCGTCCTGTTTATCATCCTCTCCGCTGCAATTTTAACGATGGTTTTGGCAGGAACAAGCCATATGAATCTCTATAACTTGACGCCGCTGACCCAAAATCCCTGGGGTGAAATTTTCGACGGTTTTTTTCGTTACACCTCCGGCAATATGGAGCTGGTACTCCTGCCGATTTTAGCCCCTTTTATCAAAACGGGCGCAAAGGGGACAAAAAGGGCGGCGGTCCTTACAGTCTGCATCACGACCCTTTTTTCAGCTTATCTCATGTTCTTTTCCGCGACGATGCTGGGAGATTACATGGAGCATGTGGTACATCCTTATTTTGTCTCTCTCGCAGGCATCAATTTGTTTGGCATACGCAGGCTGGATATCCTTCAAATCTATCTTTGGTTCGCTGTGGCGGCGGTCAAGGCGGCGCTGTTTCTATTTTCGGCTGTTTATCTTGCGAGCGGCATTCTCCCGACCAAAAAACGAAAACCGATATTTTGGATCTTTGCCGTTGCCGTTTTGGGAACGTCTCTGGCGGTGGGATGCAGCTTGAGCCATTTTTCAGTCCTGAGCTTGATTGTGCGGAATGCCGCGGCGCTGGCGCTGCTAGTCGTCGCAGTGCCGGTCGTCCTTCTAATCTGTAACGCTGTGAGAAAGGGGAAAAAGGATGCACAAAAAATATAAAGCAATCATTCTTTTATCTGCTTTCGTCGTCATTTTGCCCTTTTTTACGAGCTGTGCACAGTCCAACGCCATCAATCAGCTTGCAATCGTCCAGGCGGTCGGGCTCGACTGGGAAGATGGAAAATTCATAGCGACACTGGAATATTTTTCTCCAAAGGGCGGCGGAGACCAGCCGATCGACCTGACAATGTCGAATTCAGAGATCGTCAGGGGAGAAGGAGTCACCATCAGCAGCGCGATCGACAACGCAGCGCTTCCCAAAGGGAAAACGCCTTTCTACGCCCAGAGCAGCGTCGTTGTGCTCGGCAGGGAGCTCGCGGAAAAAAAGCTGGACAATGTGGTGGATTTTGTTAATTTTGATATCAACTTTCAGGTCAATACGCAGATTTTCATCGCGGATCAAAAAGCGTCCGACATCATCAGCAAGGAGGTCGACCTCGGGGTGCTCCCCGGTGAAACGATTGAACGAATCCAAGAGATTTATTCCGCAGGCGGGCTGATGTTCGACGTGGAATATTACCAGTTCATCAACTGCTTCTACAGCCCATATCAATCGGCCGGCGTCCCGCTGATTGACACAATGGAGCAAACTTCCGAAAGTCAGAGCGATTCTTCGCAGGAAGGCGAAAAAGAGCCTCAAAAAACGCTGCGTTATCTGGGAACCGAGATTGTAAAAGGAAATTGTGCCGTCGGACAGTTGAATTTGAGGGAAACGAGAGGGGCGCTTTTCCTCCGTGACCAGATCAATACTGCCAATTTGGACACGGTGCTGCCAAACGGTGCCCCGCTTTCAGCCAACATCATCCGGAGTGAAACCATTGTCAATCCGATATATCACAGCGAAAACGATATTTCTTTTGAAATACGGATTAACAATGTCATCAGCCTGCGGGAATACCATCCCCAATCTTTACAGCCTAAAAACGAGGAAGAACTCCGGGTGCTCAGCACTGCCGTCTCTGAAGTGATCGAAGGGGAATGCAAGGCAGCCTGGAACAAATTGATGAAAGAACAAAAGGCCGATATTCTGGGTTATGGCAACAGGCTTCGCACGGCCGATCCCGGCCTGGCGTCCTGGCTTGAAAAACACTGGGAAGAGAACCTTCCCAATTTAAAATACAGTTTGACCATTGAAAACAGGTTTGAGTAAGCGTTCTTTCCAGCAGCCTTTCCGGAACGGCTTAAAAGGCGGGAAAATCCATTTGATGGATTTTCCCGCCTCTTTCGCATTATTTATCTTCCGTTTCTTTTTTCAGCGCCTTTTCGTAAGCCTTAGTATAGACGGTAATCAGATAGTTCGCCAGGTTTTCGCACCCCGCCTGGTTGACGGAATCGCGGACACTCTGCCTAAAGCGCTCTTTTTCCTCCGGGGACTGGTTTTTCATCATGACAAGGTAGTTGTACATTTCATCCGCATCGTGATAGATATAGCCGTTAATCCCGTTTTTAACCTGTCCTTCGTTGAGCGGATCATAGAGGTGCAGAACCGGCAGGCCGGTCGCCATTGCCTCCAGCATGGAGATGGAATTCGTATCGGAAAGGGAGGCGGTGATATACAGGTCGCAGGAAGCATAGTAGGGAGGAAGCTCGTCGTGCTCCACCTTCCCGGTAAAAATGACCATATCCTGTATCCCAAGCTCGGCAGACAGCTTTCTCAGTTCCTCTTCGGATGGGCCTCCGCCGATAATCAAAAGCTTCATGCCGTCTTCGGGCCGGACTTTTTTGGCCCAGTAACGGAGCAGGACGTCAACACTTTTTTCCCGGCCCAGTCTTCCGCAGAAACAGACAAGCATCGTGTCGGCCGGTATGTTGTATTTGCTGCGGAAAGAATTTTTCTTGTCTTCGTCGATATTGTGCGGAAGAAAGATGTCGAGCTCTACCGGATTTGGAATGACGCTGACATTTTTGTAGACACCGCAGCTGTGGAAATACTCCTCCACCTTTTTAGACGGCCCGGTTAACGCCGTCGCTTTGTTCGCCAGAAAACGGGCGTACTTCCGGCTCGTCTTTTTTACTAAAGGGATCAACGGCTTGGGGGCGACATAGTAAAGATAGTCGTCATACATGGTGTGCAGGGTATAAACCAGCGGAACCTTGAGCATTTTAGCGATGATCGCGCCGGAAAACCCGACGCCGAATTCGTTGTGAATATGAATCACATCGGGGCCGAACCGCTTGACCAGCCTCAAGCGGTTTGAACTCACGGGAGTGGCGAGGCCGTAATCGTAAAAACGTTTGAAACTTGTCGCAGGGCAGTGGAGAATCCCGTCGCGGATGTAATGCCGTTTGGCATTGGTGTCGGCGGTGACAACCAGCACTTCGTGTCCAAGCTTCTCAAGGCCTTCCTTCAGGACCTTGACATGGGTGACAACACCGTTAATATATGGCAGATAGGTTTCAGTAAATAAAGCGACCTTCATTTAAAAATACCCTCCAATTTACTTTGTAATTCTAAAATGTTGTTTTTCAACAAAAATATTCCACATTAAATTGCGCCGCCAGGCGCGATTTAAATCCTATTTTTTATTACACAAGAGAAAAGCAAAAGCTTTTCCACTTAAGTAACAAAAAATGAACCGAAATTGGTCTGCGCCGCTAGGCGCGATTTAAATCCTATTTTTTATTACACGAGAGAAAAGCAAAAGCTTTTCCACCTAAGTAACAAAAAATGAACCGAAATTGGTCTGCGCCGTCAGGCGCGATTTAAATCCTATTTTTTATTATACATTTTTATTATACCATTTTTACCCTAAAAGTAAATGGCCATTCCAAAAGGCCGGAACATAAAATGTTTACGAGGCTGTTGAATGGCTTTTGTCTTTCGTGTATAATAAAATAGTAATCTTATCGAACGATAAAAATAGTTTGTCTTAAATTGATCTGCCGCACACTTGAAAACGTTAAAAAGATTGCCATGGCGGGAATCGCCCGGCTTTTGGCGGTATGGAGGTACAAATGGCTACTTATTCAGTTACGCTTCAGAAATTGATTAAGGATTTAGGGCTGGAGCCGATCTATCTGCCGGAGGATGCATCCAACCTGTTTATCCGTTCGGCGGATGTCAACCGTCCGGGGCTGCACCTGTCCGGCTTTGTCGAATATTTTGAGCCTTCCCGGATCCAGATCACCGGAAAGATGGAGTTTGCCTACCTCGAGTCGCTTGACCCGCAGACGAGAAAGGAGCGGATTTACTCCCTGCTCTCCAAAAAGCTCCCGGCCTTGGTCGTGACCAGAGGGCTGCCGATCTTCCCCGAAATGGTTGACGCGGCCAGGGAAAACCAGGTTCCCTTATTGCGGACGAGCGACTCCACTTCCAGCTTTATGTCGAGCCTGATTTCGATTCTGAACGTCGAACTCGCCCCGCGCATCACCCGCCACGGCGTTCTGGTCGAAGTGTATGGCGAAGGGATGCTCTTGCTCGGGGAAAGCGGGGTTGGAAAAAGCGAGACGGCGGTTGAACTGGTCAAGCGCGGGCATCGTCTGATCGCGGATGATGCAGTTGAAATCAGGAGGGTTTCCAGCCGAACGCTTGTTGGCTCTTCACCGGCAAACATCCGCCACTTTTTGGAGATGCGCGGTGTCGGCATCATCAACGCCAGGCGTTTATTCGGTATGGGAGCGGTTAAAATAACGGAAAAGATCGATCTGATCGTCCAGCTTGAAATTTGGGATCCCGCCAAAACCTATGATCGGATGGGGATCGAAAACGAGTATATGAACATCCTCGGGATCGATATCACATCGATCACCATTCCGGTCAAACCGGGGAGAAATCTTGCGATTATCCTTGAGGTAGCCGCAATGAACAATCGTCAGAAAAAAATGGGTTACAACGCAGGACAGGAACTGCTCCAACAGCTTGGGATGGAATCCGAAGGAGCGAATGTCGATACAGGCAACTGGGATTTCTACTGATCGGTTAGATGGTCAAACATTCGTTTCACCTCTTTCGATCGTCTTTGTTCAAAAAGGAACGGAGTAATGGTTCTGCGCGGCACAGGGGCGAATATGATTGACTGTAAGCCGGTTTGGTGCAGCCGGGAATTCTAGTTTTCCTGCCGGATTGCTATAACGCAGGGCTGCTCTCTGTAATAGGAAGGCGATATTGGAGGAGGTTTGTATGGATCGTTTGACGTTACTGGACCATTTTCTCGAAGAAAATGGAATTGCTTTTTCGGCGGAAGTGCCGATGAGTAAGTATACAACTTTTAGAATCGGCGGAAACTGCCGTAGGATGATATGGCCTTCTTCATCTGAAGAAATCGGGCGCGTTATGGCGTTTTGCAGAAAAGAAAGGATTCCGCTCTATTTGATGGGGAACGGTTCGAATCTTCTGGTGGCTGACGAAGGGGTGGACGGCGCTGTCATCCAGCTCGGCGGCTCTTTTTCGTCGATTGTGCCGGATGGGGATTCGGCACTTCTTTGCGAAGCGGGGGCTACCTTGGCGCAGGTCTGTGTTTTTGCGCGGGATCGAGGGCTGACCGGGTTGGAATTCGCTTATGGGATTCCCGGTTCGGTCGGCGGTGCTGCCTATATGAATGCGGGGGCTTACGGCGGTGAAATGAAAGACGTCGTCCTCTGGTGTGAAGCTGTTGACCGCGGCGGAACTGTCAGCCGTTTTTCGGGGGATGAGCTCGCTTTCTCTTACCGTCACAGTGTTTTCACCGGCCGCGACGACTGCATTACCCGCGTTTGTTTCGGGCTCAGGCCGGGGAACCGGGAGGAGATCGGCGCGGCGATGGAGGATTATATGAACCGCCGTCGGACAAAGCAGCCGCTCGAATTTCCAAGTGCCGGCAGTACGTTTAAGCGTCCGGAGGGCGGATATGCTTCCGCTTTGATCGATCAGTGCGGGCTGAAAGGATTTGTCTGCGGCGGCGCGAAGGTCAGCGAAAAACACGCTGGATTTATCGTCAACTGGAAGGATGCAACCTGCAAGGATGTTCTTTCTCTGATTGACGAGGTTTCGCGCCGGGTAAAAGAAGAGACGGGATTCGTTTTAGAGCCTGAGGTAAAAATGCTGCCTTAGGGAAGTGAGGAAGGTATGGAGTTTATCATTATCACCGGATTGTCCGGGGCAGGGAAATCTCGTGCGATCAACGCTTTGGAGGACATTGGCCTCTATTGCGTGGACAATATGCCGCCGTCACTGATTTCGAAATTCGCAGAGCTCTGCTATCAATCGGATGGCAAAGTTTCCCGCGTCGCCATTGTGACGGATATCCGCGGCGGCGATTTTTTCGTCGATCTTTTTTCC
Organism: uncultured Oscillospiraceae bacterium; assembly: GCA_964607135.1. GTDB lineage: Bacteria > Bacillota > Clostridia > Oscillospirales > Ruminococcaceae > Metaruminococcus_A. The sequence goes on from CAZSIV010000014.1 coordinate 16,832, forward strand.
GAGCTCGACGACATGAAGAGAAAAAATGTAGAATATAAAATCCTCTTTTTGGATGCCAGCGACTCCGTCCTCATCACCCGTTATAAAGAAACACGGCGCCGCCACCCTTTGATCGACCTGTTTAACGGCTCGACGGAGGAAGCGATCAAAGCGGAGCGCAGGCTCCTGATGCCCGCCAGAGAGCGGGCAGATTATGTAATCGATACATCTCTTTTGACAGCGCAGCAGCTCAAGCAGAAGATCGTGGGGATTTTTGCAAAGAGCAACTCGGAAAAGATGCTGGTCGACTGCATGTCGTTCGGCTTTAAATACGGCATCCCGGCAGAGGCGGATCTTGTCTTCGACGTGCGCTGCCTGCCGAATCCCTTTTACATTGAAGCGCTGAAGCACAAAACCGGCTTAGACCAGGAGGTGCGGGATTACGTGATGGAGTTTGAACAGTCGGTCGAGCTTTTGAAAAAGCTGATCGATTTAGTCGATTTCCTTCTTCCGCTTTATCAGGAGGAGGGGAAGAGCAACCTCGTCATCGCGATTGGCTGCACCGGCGGGAAACATCGCTCCGTCACCTTTGCGGAAAAGATCTATAAAGCTTTGAGCGATAAGGGCCTGAGAACGACGGTCAACCACCGGGATATTCTAAAATAGGGGAGCGGTTCCATGTCTTTTTCCGGAGAGGTCAAACGAGAGCTGTCACGCCTTCCGCCTGTCTGCGGGGCGTGTAAAAAGGCGCTGCTTTACGGGATGTTTCTCATGAACCGAATCAGCAAAAGCAATCTCACCCTGCTGCACACGGAGCACAGACCGGTTGCGGATTGTTACGTCGGGCTTCTGACGGAATTGACCGGGTCGATTGTCTCCTTATTGATCAACGACTATACAGGGCCGAGGCAGAAACGGAGCTATACGGTCGGGGTGGAGCACAAAGAGGATATCGAGAGAATCGGCCGTTTTTTTGGGATCGATCCAAATCAGTCCGCCCGCCGTCTGGACCGCAGGTTTTTAAAACGCAGCTGCTGTGTCCACGCCTTTTTGCGGGGCGTTTTTATGGCCTGCGGAAGCGTTACGAATCCTGAGCGGGAGTACCATCTGGAGCTGGCTGTCGGCGAGCCCTTACTTGCACGGCAGATCGAGGAGCTCGCGGGGGAATGCGGGATTCCCTTTCGGAGCACTGTCCGCAAGGGTGCCAGCATTCTCTATCTGAAAGAAAGCGAGCCGATCGAGGACATGCTGACCTTGATGGGAGCTGTCAACAGCTCGCTCGAATTGATGAACGTCAAAATTTTTAAGGATGTCCGCAATAAGGTCAACCGCGTCACCAACTGCGAAACGGCGAATATTGAAAAAACGGTCAATGCGGCGGCGGCTCAGGTGGAGCAGATCAGGCTGATCGAGCAGACGGTCGGCTTTGAGGAGCTTCCCGACGATCTGCGGGAGCTCGCCGAACTGCGGCTGGAAAATCCGGAAATGTCACTGCGGGAGCTCTGCATGGAGCTTTCGGAGCCGATCAGCCGCAGCGGGGTAAACCATCGGCTGAAACGGCTGGGGGCCTTTGCGGATGAAATCCGGTCCCGGAAAAAATAGCCGGCTCATGCGAAAATATGTCGAAAGGAGCGATGCGTTACATTGGGGCCAGCCTTGATGTAATGCCTCGTACGGCGATTGATATGTCAGATTTTGTCCATCTCCATGTCCACACGGAATACAGTTTGCTTGACGGCGCCTGTCGGATTTCCCAGCTGGTCAAGCGGGTCAAGGCGCTGGGGCAGCCGGCCGTCGCCATCACAGACCACGGTTGTATGTACGGCGCGGTGGAGTTCTATAAGGCCTGCAAGGCGGAACAGATTCAGCCGATCATCGGCTGCGAGGTGTATGTGGCGCCGCGGGGCCGTTTTGACAAGACAGCCCAATTTGACGGAAAGCCCTATCACCTGGTCTTGCTGTGCAAAAATGCCGAGGGTTATCAGAATTTGATCCGCCTCGTTTCCGCCGGTTACATCGATGGATTTTATAATAAACCGCGGATCGACCGCGCGCTTTTGAAGGAGCATCACACGGGTTTGATCGCTCTTTCCGCCTGCCTTGCGGGGGAGATTCCCAGGGCGCTGGCCCAGAACGATCTGGAACGCGCAAAGGAGGCGGCCGAATTTTATCGCTCCCTTTTTGGGGAGGATTACTACATCGAGCTCCAGAATCACGGGATCGCGGAGCAGCAGCGGATTCTGCCGGGGCTGGTCAAGCTGGCCCGGGAGCTCGGAATCCCGATGGTGGCGACCAATGACGCCCACTACCTCGCAAAGGAAGACGCCCGCGCGCAAAGCGTTCTCGTCAGCATCCAGACCAACCAGGTGGTGGGCAGCGAGAATGGGATGGAATTTGAAACGGAAGAGTTCTACATCAAATCGGAAGAAGAGATGCGGGAGCTTTTCGGCGTCTATGAAGGCGCGCTCGAAAACACCTTAAAGATCGCGGAGAAATGCAGATTTGATTTTGAGTTTGGGGTGACGAAGCTCCCTAAATTTACAGCGCCGGATGGGGAGGACAATACGGAGTATTTTGTCCGCCTTTGCCGCGAAGGGCTGAAACGGCAGTATGGGGAGAACCCGTCCCCGGAAATTCTCAAACGGCTCGAGTACGAGCTCGGCGTAATCATCCAGATGGGGTATGTCGATTATTTCTTAATCGTCTTCGATTTTATCCATTATGCCAAAAGCCGCGGCATTCCGGTGGGGCCGGGTCGGGGCTCCGGGGCGGGAAGCCTCTGTGCTTACTGCATCGGGATTACGGGAATCGACCCGATCCGCTACCAGCTCCTCTTTGAACGCTTTCTGAACCCTGAACGGATCAGCATGCCCGATTTCGACATCGACTTTTGCTACGAACGCCGGCAGGAGGTGATCGATTACGTCATCGGGAAATACGGGCAGGATCACGTTGCGCAGATTATCACCTTCGGCACCATGGCGGCCCGTGCGGCGATCCGCGATGTCGGACGGGCCCTGGGCGTCTCTTATCAAACAGTCGACCGGGTCGCCAAAATGATCCCCAACGTCCTGAATATGACGATCACGCAGGCGCTGGAAGAGTCCCGGGAGCTGAAAAACGAATATGAGAGCAACGAGGGGATCAAGAGCCTGATCGACATGGCCCTGAAGCTGGAGGGGATGCCGCGTCATGCCTCGACCCATGCGGCGGGTGTCGTGATCACCCGGGAGCCGGCGGCCTGCTATGTCCCGCTCCAGAAAAACGACGAGTCCATCGTCACACAGTATACGATGAACACCCTTGAAGAGCTTGGACTCCTCAAGATGGATTTCCTCGGCCTGCGCAATCTCACAGTGATCAGCGACTGCGAGAAGGAAATCCAAAAAAGCGATCCGTCGTTTTCCGCCGCGGATATCCCGACCGACGATCCGACTGTCTATAAGATGCTTTCCCAGGGCCAGACCAGCGGGGTGTTCCAGCTGGAATCCGGCGGGATGCGCCAGACCTTGACTCAGCTCCGCCCGGAACGGCTCGAGGATATCATCGCAGTGACCTCGCTTTACCGGCCGGGGCCTGCCCGGTCGATCCCGCAGTACATCGCCAGCCGGCACGACCCTTCTTTAGTGCGGTACAAGCATCCGCTGCTGGAGCCGATCTTAAAGGTCACATACGGCTGCATCGTCTATCAGGAACAGGTCATGCAGATCTGCCGGAGCCTTGCGGGATATTCCTATGGACAGGCCGACCTCGTGCGCAGGGCGATGGCGAAGAAAAAGCACGACATCATGGAGAAGGAGCGGGAGTATTTCCTTTACGGGAAAAAGTCTGAGGACGGAACGGTAGAGTGCATCGGTGCGGTGGCAAACGGCGTCGACGAAAAGACGGCGATCTCGATTTTCGACGAGATGTCCTCGTTTGCTTCCTATGCCTTTAATAAATCCCACGCCGCCGCCTATGCCTTTGTCGCCTATCAAACCGCCTATTTGAAATGTCATTATCCCAGAGAATACATGGCGGCTTTACTTACAAGCATCCTCTCCGATTCAGGGAAGATCTTAGAATATTTTGAGGAATGCGGCAGGTTGGGGATCAAGCTGCTCCCGCCCGATATCAACGAAAGCGACCTGCGCTTTGCGGTAAAAGGCAGCGCGATCCGGTTCGGACTGCTCGCCATCAAAAATATCGGCAGAGGGCTGATTCAAGGGCTGATCCGCGAACGCGAAGAAAACGGCCCGTTCCGTTCCCTGTATGATTTCTGCGAGCGGATGCAGGGGAAAGAGCTGAATAAACGCGCGCTGGAAAGCCTCATCAAGTGCGGCGCGTTCGATCACATGGGGAGTACCCGGCACGCCATGCTTTCATGTTATGAAAAGCTGGTGGATTTTGTAGAAAACAACAGGCGCAGCAACCTGGAAGGGCAGTTGAACCTGTTTGGGCGGCAGGAGGATGCGGCCGACGTCTTCGAAATCCCGTCGATGGAGGAATATCCTCTTCCGCAGCTTTTGGCGATGGAGAAGGAGATGTCCGGCATTTACCTGAGCGGCCACCCGCTCTCGGAATATGGCGGGTTTGCTGAAAAGCAGGGGTGTGTTTCGGTTTACGACCTGCTCGAGGGAGCGGAACAGGTCCCGCCCCGTTATCCGGATAAAACCCGTGTCAAGGTACTGGGGCTGGTTCAAAATGTAAAGACGATCCGAACCAAATCGGGAAACCAAACGATGGCCTTCCTTTCTTTTGAAGGGACAAATGGAACGATAGAGGTGGTCGCTTTCCCGAGGATTTACGACCAGTACGCCCCTCTTCTCACGGCGGGCAGAATCCTGCTGGTGGAAGGAGAGGTCAGCCTTAAGGAGGAAGAGGGTTGTAAAATTTTATGCAGCACGGTCCGGGAGCTGACAAAAGAGCTTCTCGAAGCGCCGCCGGTACAGAAAAAGACGCTTTTTTTAAAGTTTGCCGACCGCGACGACTCCAGGATCGTCCCGGCGCTTGCTCTGCTACGAAAATATCCTGGGCCTGCGCCGGTCAAGGTTTATTTTGAAAAAACCGGGAAACTCGCTTATGCTCCGGGGCGGCTCACAGCGTTGACCAGCAGGGAAGTTTTGTCGGCTTTAGAAAAAATCCTCGGAAAAGAAAATATTTCTGTCAAGCAGGTATAATTGGCAAAAAGTTCGGACAAATCGGTTGACACTGGATATTATTTGAGTAAAATATAATATAGGGTAGTTTGGTTTGATTTAAAATAGAATCAGAGTTGATTTTGGAATAAGCAATGGAGGAATCGGTATTATGGAGAGAACCATCGGTGTACTGACAAGCGGGGGAGATGCCCCGGGAATGAACGCGGCAATCCGTTCGGTTGTCAGGTCGGCAATCAAAAAAGGGTTCCGGGTGCTTGGGGTCCGCCGTGGCTATAACGGTTTGATCAACGGAGATCTGATCGAAATGGATATGCGAAGCGTCTCTAATATCCTTCAGCGGGGCGGCACTATGCTGTATACGGCGCGGTGCGACGAATTCCGGTATGAAGAAGGGCTTCAAAAAGCGAAGAAAACCTGTGAGGAAAATGGGATTGAAGGCATCGTCGTCATCGGCGGCGACGGGTCTTTTCGCGGTGCGGCGGATCTTTCTGCGCGCGGCGTCAAGTGTGTCGGCATCCCCGGCACGATAGACAACGATATCCAGTGCTCCGAATACACCATCGGCTATGATACCGCTATGAATACCGCCATGGAAATGGTCGATAAAATCCGCGATACGGCGGAGTCCCACTATCGATGCAGCGTTGTCGAGGTCATGGGTCGGCACGCGGGGCATATTGCTTTAAACTGCGGAATCGCGTGCGGCGCCACCTTTATTCTCGTTCCGGAGGTGCCTTATTCGATCGACGCAATTGTAGAAAAGATGAAGATGACTCAGAAGATCGGCAAACATCATTTTATCATTCTGGTTGCGGAAGGGATCGGCAACGTCAACGAGCTTGCCAAGGAGATTGAGCGCTTGACTGGGATCGAATCTCGGGCGACGATTCTCGGCCATGTGCAGCGGGGCGGTTCCCCAACGGTGCGTGACCGCGTCATTGCGAGTCAGATGGCTCATTATGCGGTTGATCTTTTGGAAAAAGGGGTCGGAAACCGCGTTGTCGGGCTTCAGAAAAACGAGGTCGTCGATTTCGACATTCAAGAGGCGCTCCGGATGAAAAAGCCTTTTGACACCAACCTTTACCAGATTGCGCACGACATTTCTTTTTGATGCTTTACATAAACAGCCCTCTTGGCTGAGGGCTGTTTATATTTTTGACGGATTCTGGAAATACTGTTTACGGTGTGGTATAATATCCGCAGAGCGGCTATTATACATCTCATGGCCGGGACGATCCGTTCGCGTTGCTCGCTTCCGTCCCAATGGCCGATTATACCATTCCGGCCCTGCCTTCATGGTATAATATCCGCAGAGCGGCTATTGTCCATCTCATGGCCGGGACGATTATCCCATTTCGGCTTTGTCTTCGTGGCCGGGAGGATCTGCTCGCACTGCTCGCTCCTTGACCTGATAGGGATAATTCTCGTTTATTCGATATGTTTCTAAAGTGAACACATCATAAAGGTGCTTATGATCATCAAATTTAAAGGGGTGCAGAAAATGTCTGTTTTATTGAAACGGTCTGAAATCGGGCAGGGGATCCATTTTACAGCGATTCGGGATTCCCGCTTTAAGACCAATCGGCTTTCCTTTAATTTTATCCTCCCGCTGTCAAAGGAAACGGCGTCCGCTTATGCGATTCTGCCGTTTTTGTTTCGCAAAGGTTACCGCGGCTGTTCTGATTATACCGAGCTCAATCAGAAGCTCAACCGCCTTTATGGCGCAAATCTTTATACCGACGTCTTGAAGTCGGGGGATTTTCAGGTACTCAACCTCTCTATTTCCTCGATAGACGACTCGTTTGCCCTTGAAAAAGAGGCTGTTTCCAAGGAAGCGGCGGATATCCTGTGCCGGTTGGTCCGCCAGCCCGCTTTTTTGCTGGACGATTTCGACCTGTCCCAGTTCGATCTGGAAAAACAGGCGCTCGTCGATGCGATCGAGGCGGAAATCAACGAAAAAACCTCCTACGCGGTGCAGCGGATGGTCGCCAATATGTGCGCGGAGGAACCGTACGGCATCCATCGGTACGGCGATGTGGAGTCGGTAAAGCGGCTGACGATGCAGGATATCACACAGGCGTATAGCCGCGCTCTTAAAACGGCGCAGATCGAGGTTTATTCCATCGGCTGCGGGAATGCGGACGAAGTCGCACGGCAGATCGAAGAGGATTTTTCCGCCCTTGCCGAGCGCAGCCCGGTCGTTTCGATTGATTCAAAGCGCGTTTACCGCGCCCTTTCCGTTCAAACGGTGGAGGAAAGCTACAGTGTGAATCAGGCGAAGCTGGTGATGGGGTTCCGGGTGGATGCAAAAACGCCGGAGGAGATGGACCAGGCCAGACTGATGTCGCTGCTTTACGGCGGAACGCCCCGCTCCAAATTATTTATGAATGTCCGTGAAAAATTGAGCCTTTGCTACTATTGCTCTTCCAGGTTAGACCGGACAAAAGGGATTTTATATGTCAACAGCGGCGTCGAGTTTGCAAACGTCCAAAAAGCCAAGGATGAAATCCTCAAACAGCTTGAAGAGGTCAAGTTAGGGCATTTTACCGACGAAGAGCTGCAGGAAACGAAGCTGATGGCGGCCGACTCGTTCAAAACTGTCAATGATTCGCCGTCTTCGATGGAGACGTGGTATTTGGGCCAGCTTTTTGCACACTCCGAAGCCTCGCCGGAGGAAGAGGCGGCCCGCCTCAGCCAGGTGACGCGGGAGCAGGTGATGGAGGCCGCCGCTAACATTACGCTGGATACGGTTTATCTGCTCAAAGGGGAGGAGGAAGCGGAATGATGCAGGAACTGAAAAGCGAACGCTTAAACGAAACTTACTATAGGATTGACCACCCGAGCGGCCTGACCGTTCTGCTTTACCCAATGGCTGGGTTCTCCACGGCTTACGCCCTTTACGGTACCCGGTACGGCTCCATTGACACGACCTTTCGCTCCGGCGATAACGAGGAGTTCATCACGGTTCCGGAGGGAGTCGCCCATTTTCTGGAGCACAAGCTTTTTGAAAATGAAGACGGGGTAGACGCTTTCGAGCTCTTTGCAAAGACAGGGGCCTCGGCAAATGCCTTCACGTCCTTTGACCGCACCTGTTATGAATTCACCTGCACCGACCATTTCGAGGAATCCCTCGAAATTCTGCTGAACTTTGTCCAGTCGCCCTATTTCACCGAGAAGACAGTGGAAAAGGAGCAAGGGATCATTGGACAGGAGATTCGGATGCTCCAGGACCGCCCGGGATGGAAGGTGCTGTTTAACCTGCTGAATGCCTTGTATGTCAACCATCCGGTCAGGGTGGATATCGGCGGGACGGTCGAAAGCATCGCTGAAATCGATGCAGAGCTGCTCTATCGATGCTACCGCACCTTCTACAACGCCAACAATATGGTGCTTGCCATCGCCGGGAATTTTGACTATAAAAAAGCAGCTGAAATCGTAGACCGCTGCGTCAAGCCGGCCGATTCTTCCCTGAAAGCTGATTCTAAAATGCCGGCGGAACCTTTGGAAGTGGCACAGAAAAAGATTGAAGACGAGCTGGAAGTCTCGGTGCCGCTTTTCAACATCGGTTACAAGGAGCTGCCGGCCTCTGGGATGAATCTGGTCAAGGCGCTGGCTGAGCTCGAAATCCTGGTGGAAATCGTCACCGGGGAGGGAAGCCGGTTTTATCGGGAGGCGTATGACGCGAGCCTTATCAACTCCACCTTTTCCTCTGAGCTCTTCACCGGCCCGAATTACTTCGCCGTTTTGTTCGACGGGGAGTCCCGTGAGCCGATGAAGGTATATGAAGCTTTGAACCGGGCGGTTTCCGGCTTCAAGAAAAACGGGATCCTGCCGGATGAATTCGACACAGCTAAACGCGCGGTATATGGGCGGTACGTCCGCGGATTCAACAACGTGGAAAATATCTCCTACTCGTTAATCACGGCCCATTTCCAGAATGTCGGCCTCTATGATATGATAGAGGCGGTGGCCGCCGTCACCTTCGACGATGTGACGAAGCGCCTTGCCGGATCGATGGAGGAGGGCCGTTCTGCAATCTCGATCGTAAATCCAATCCAGTAAAGGGGACATCATAATGCGCAATGTGACATTTCCGGCTCTGGGGCTCGAGTTCAATTTTGACCCGATTGCCTTTTCGATCGGTTCAATTTCGATCCGCTGGTACGCCCTCATCATTGCAGTGGGTTTTGTTCTGGCCGCCGTTTACTGCTTCCGCCGTGCCAAGCTGTTCGGCGTCGACCTGGACCGCCTGACCGATATGGTGCTCGCCGGGCTGATCGGCGGGATCGTTGGGGCGAGGCTGTACTATGTGCTGTTTAAGCTGGATTACTATACCGCAAACCCTGTTAAGATTTTTGAAATATGGGAAGGCGGCCTGGCGATCTACGGCGGGATTATCGGCGCTCTGCTGGCGGCTTTCCTGGTAGCGCGGTGGAGGAAGATCAAATTCGGGCCGGTACTTGATCTGGCCGCCCTCGGCTTTTTAATCGGGCAGGGGATCGGCCGCTGGGCCAACTTTATCAACGTAGAGGCCTTCGGCAGCAATACGAATCTCCCATGGGGGATGTCCGGCTCCACGATTTCGAGCTATCTGACCCAGCATACAGCGGAGCTCAGCTCCTACGGCGTCACTGTCGACCCGTCTATGCCGGTTCACCCGACTTTTCTCTATGAATCGCTCTGGTGCCTGCTCGGGTTTCTCCTGCTCCACCTTTATTTCAAACGCCGGAAATTCGACGGAGAAATTTTCCTCTTCTATTCGGCCTGGTATGGCCTGGGGCGGTTTGTGATCGAGGGGCTTCGAACCGACAGCCTGATGCTCGGCAAAATCAGGATTTCCCAGCTGCTGGCGGGGGTGATCGTCGTTGCCGCCGTTGCGGTTTGGATGCTGCTGCGCAGCCGGATCAAACGGAATCCTTCCTCCAAATACGCTGTGCTGTACTGCACGACGGAGGAAGCGCAGGACGTTCTGAAAAACGGATACCATCCAGCCAAACGGAACAAGAAGGACGAAACGTCCGAAGAGGAGCCGGAAACGCAGGAGAGCCAAAATGATGGGGAAGCTTCCGCGTTGGACGAGCCGGAAGAAAACAAGGAGGACTAAAAAATGGCGCAGATTATCGATGGAAAGGCGATTTCCGCCCGGATCAAGGGGGAGCTGAAAGAGGAGGTTTCCTCTTTAAAAAGCCAGGGAATCCAGCCGGGATTGGCGGTCGTAATTGTGGGGAACGACCCTGCCTCCCGAATTTATGTCAACCTGAAGAAAAAGGACTGTGAGGAGCTCGGAATCCTCTCGAAAGAGTATGCCTTGCCGGAGGAGACGACGGAGGAAGAGCTGCTCAGGCTGATCGGGGAGCTCAATGCCGATCCTTCGATCAACGGGATTTTGGTTCAGCTTCCGGTGCCGAAGCAGATCGATGAAAATAAAATTATCGCGGCAATTTCTCCGGAAAAAGACGTCGACGCCTTCCACGCCGCCAACGTCGGCAAAATCATGATCGGCAGCTACAGCTTCCTGCCCTGTACGCCGGCGGGCTGTATGGAGCTGATTGCTTCGACCGGCGTCGATATCGCAGGAAAGAACTGTGTCGTCGTCGGGCGGAGCAACATTGTCGGGAAACCGATGGCGATGCTGCTGCTACATAAACACGGGACAGTTACCATCGCCCATTCCAAAACCCAAAATTTAAAGGAAGTCTGTGCGGCGGCCGATATCCTCGTCGCGGCGGTCGGCGTTCCGAAGCTGATCAAGGGCGATATGGTCAAACCGGGCGCGGTGGTGATCGACGTCGGCACCACGAAGATGCCGGACGGAAAGCTTTGCGGGGACGTCGATTTTGAAGAGGTCAGCAAAGCCGCGGGATTCATCACCCCTGTTCCCGGGGGCGTCGGGCCGATGACCCGGGTGATTCTGATGAAGAACACCGTAACCGCTGCAAAGCTGCAAAACAAGGTAAAAATTTAACTTGATTTTTCCTTTGCTTTGTGATAAAATATTTTAGTATTACGCACGCAGAAGGCGTATGGCTCGGTGCCGGTTCGATGCCGGTCGCTGTGCGGTAATTCTGCGGAGGAATCACAAACCAAAAATGGAGGTAGTTTAGTAATGGCAGTTGTATCCATGAAACAGCTTCTTGAAGCTGGCGTCCACTTTGGTCATCAGACCAGAAGATGGAACCCGAAAATGGCCGCGTACATTTTTACGGAGAGAAACGGGATCTACATCATCGATCTTCAGAAAACCGTTAAAAAGCTGGATGAGGCGTACATGTTTGTGCGCGACATCGCCACAGAGGGCGGCAGCATCCTCTTTGTCGGAACCAAGAAACAGGCCGGCGATTCGATCCGTGAGGAAGCGGAGCGCTGTGGGATGCATTATGTAAATGCGCGTTGGCTCGGCGGCATGATGACCAATTTCAAAACCATCCGCCGCAGAATCAACCGTCTCTCTCAGCTCCGTGCGATGGAGGCCGACGGCACCTTTGATCTTCTTCCCAAAAAAGAGGTCATTAAGCTGAACCTTGAAATTGAAAAGCTCGAGAAGTTCCTCGGCGGGATTAAGAATATGGACAAACTTCCGTCCGCGCTCTTTATCGTTGACCCGAGAAAAGAGAGAATTGCGGTTGCCGAAGCGAAAAAGCTCGGGATCCCGATTGTCGCAATCGTCGATACCAACTGTGACCCGGACGAAATCGATTACGTCATCCCCGGCAACGACGACGCGATCCGTGCTGTGAAGCTGATTTCCGGCGCGATGGCGGATGCTGTGATTGAAGGCAGACAGGGCCAGATGGGCGCTGCCGAGGCTGAAGCGGAAGCTGCGGAGGCAGAAGAAGCAGAGGCTGCTGCGGAATAAGGGATTGCCTGTATAAAACGCAATGTTCAATGCCCGCGCTGATGCACGGGCATTGTTTTAAGAGAAAATGAGTAAACAGATTTTAGGAAAGGAATGTTTGAAATGAATTTTACCGCAAAGGATGTTCAGAGCCTTCGTGAGAGAACCGGATGCGGCATGATGGACTGTAAAAAAGCCTTGACTGAGGCGAATGGCGATATGGATAAAGCGATTGAGCTGCTCCGTGAAAAAGGCTTGGCTGCGGCTGCTAAAAAGGCCGGCAGGATTGCCGCTGAGGGGCTCGTCGTTTCCAAGGTCGACGCTGGGAAGAAGGTCGGCGTTGTCCTGGAAGTCAATGCTGAGACTGACTTTGTCGCTAAAAATGCGGAGTTTGTCAGCTTTGTCGATGCGATTGCGGAAACGGTAATGGCGCAGAATCCGGCGGATGTCGACGCGCTTTCCGCCTGCAAGCTTTCCGGCTCGGACGACACGGTTGCCGATGCGCTCCGCGAAAAGATCCTCACGATCGGGGAGAATATGAAGATCCGCCGTTTTCAGCGCTTTGAAGGCGATTTGGTCTCTTATGTACACGGCGACGGCCGGATCGGCGTCATGGTGCAGTTCGACACCGACCTTGCAGAAAAACCGGAGTTTACCGCCTGTGGAAAGGATGTCGCCATGCAGATCGCTGCGGCCAATCCGCAGTATCTGAACCGTGATGCAGTTCCCGCTGAGACTCTTGCAAAAGAAAAAGAGATTCTGACCGCTCAGGCGATGAACGAGGGAAAACCGGCCAATATCGCTGAAAAGATGGTTATGGGCCGAATCAACAAGTTCTACAAAGAGGTCTGCCTGCTGGATCAGGAATTTATCAAGGACAATGACCTTACGGTTGCAAAATATGTTGCAAATGTCGCCAAAGAGCTCGGCGGTAAGATCGAGGTGAAAGCCTTCGCCCGGTTTGAGAAAGGCGAGGGCCTCGAAAAACGGAATGACAATTTTGCAGATGAAGTTGCGAATATGATCAAATAATCGAGCGGATGGCTGTTGAATAAAAGATAAAAATAGATTTATTCTGTTAAAGAGTAAGTCTATTTTTAATTAATAGGGTGATTTTTTGGACACATCTAAAAAAGTAGCGGTTTTATTGGCCGCTTATAACGGCGAACGCTATATTAGACAGCAGGTCGACAGCATTTTAAATCAAACCTATCCTAATTTTGAGCTGTATATCTGGGACGATGGATCGAGCGATTCGACGAGGGAGATTCTCTCTCGATATGCCGCAAAACACTCGAATCTGCATCTTGAATTATCCAATGTAAATCTGGGTTATCCGGCCTCTTTTTACGCTTTGACCGACATGGAGATCAATGCGGATTATTTTATGTTCAGCGACCAGGATGACGTCTGGTGTCCGGAAAAAATAGAGAGAATGGTCGAATCGATGGATCGGGCGGACCCTTCGATTCCAACGGCGTATTTTTCCGGTTATTACATTTGTGATGAGAACCTAAATGTGCGCTCGGAATCTGCCCCGCAGCACAAGCCGATCAAACTGCACAATACGCTGTTCGAGGTCTGCGGCTTGGAGTTTACGATGGCGATCAACAAGGCCGCAAAAGAGCTGCTCTTTCACAACAAGCCGCAGTGGGTCAAGGCGCGTGGAACCTGGATGTGTATGCTTTATTCCGCCCTCGGGGTTATTTTGTATGACAATCGCCCTTCCGCTTTCTATAGGCGGCACTCTTCAGCGGTTACGTCGTCCAATATGGGCTTTTTTGGACTCTGGAAATGGAGGATCAAAACCTTTTTCGGCGGTGGATTTGAGGACTATAAATTAAAGCTCCAGGATTTTTATTCTGTCGTCGGGGATCGGCTGCCGGGAAAAGAGAGAAAAATGGTTTATCGTTTTTCGGATCCGCACTATTTAAAAAATGTCATTTATAAGGTGTTCTATCCAGAGCGGCTCCGGAGGAGGCTCTTTGACGAGCTGATGCTGCGGTTTACTTTTTTGATCGGCAAGCTGTAAAAGCGTTTCTGCGTTAAACAATAGGGTGGACTTTTATTGAAAGAAAATTGAGACTGAAAGGAGTGTTGACAATGGGAATGGTAGAAGAGGTTAGAGCACAGATGATGGCCGCGATGAAGGCGAGGGACGGAAAACGGAAGGATGTCTTGTCCAACCTTCTCGCCGCATTGAAAAATGCTGTAATCCAGAAACGGGAGGATCTAACGCCCGAAGAGGAGACGGCAGTTGTCGCCCGGGAGCTCAAGCAGACCAAGGAGACTTTGGAAAGCGCGCCGGAGGGCCGGGCTGATATTAAAGAGGAATGCGGGTATAAAATTTCCGTTCTGTCGGAATTTATGCCGGAGCAGATGGACGAGGCGGCGATCCGAAAGGTGATCGAAGAGGTTTTGTCGAAGCTCGGGATTCCAGAACCCTCTGCCAAACAGAAAGGGCTCATCATGCGGGAGCTGATGCCGCGGGTCAAAGGGAAGGCGGACGGAAAACAGGTCAATGAAATCCTTGGAAGTTATTTCAACGGCTGATTTTCGCGTCGGCTGAAAAGCACGAAGATATCCTATGTGAAAAGCGCCTGCTGTAACAGTACAGCAGGCGCTTTTTATCCGAATATACCGCCAAAAAATCCTTTTTTCTTCTTTTTCCGCTGTTTTGGAGGCATCCCGCCTTTAAAGGAAACCAAAACGGTGTCTTCTCCAACTAGGGTGATATCTTCCCAGCGGATGACGATATCGTCACATCGCCCCAGCAGGCCGAACAGCCGGTATTTTCCGTAAACGATGATGGAACAGACCTGTGCATCGTCGATGTTGACCTCAACGTCGTCGATACAGCCAAGCCGGCAGCCGTCGCTGATGTTCACTACTTCTTTGTCGCATAGGGTACTGACCCTGCAAATCATCTGCCTCACCTCTTATGAATGGCTGATGCGGTTAAAATCCACCTTCAGACGTTCGATGATCTTTTTTTCCAGCCTTGAGATATATGACTGCGAGATGCCAATGCTGTCCGCAACCTCCTTTTGCGTTTTCTCAACGCCGTTTACCAGGCCGAAGCGCATCTGCATAATGGTTTTTTCACGCGGGGCCAGGTTCTCCACACATTGCTTGAGGAGATCACGCTCCGCCTCCATTTCGATGTTTTTGTTGACGCTGTCGTTTTCGGTGCCGAGAATATCGGAAAGCAGCAGCTCATTGCCGTCCCAGTCGATATTCAGCGGTTCGTCGATTGATATCTCGTTGCGCAGCTGCGAATTTTTCCGCAGGCACATCAAAATTTCGTTTTCAATACAGCGTGAGGCATAGGTGGCGAGCTTGATGTTTTTTTCCGGAGCGAAGGTGTTGACCGCCTTGATCAGCCCGATCGTCCCGATGGAGACGAGGTCTTCCATCCCGATCCCGGTCGACTCGAACTTTTTCGCGATGTAGACGACCAGGCGCAGGTTATGTACGATCAGCACTTCACGCGCTTTTTCTGTGTTGGTTTCAAGCTCTTCAAAAACTTTTTTCTCTTCTTCCTTGCTGAGGGGAGGGGGCAGAGTATCCGGCCCGTTGATGTATTGCGTGTATGTGGTCAGCCCCAGCCGGTGGATGAAACGGAAGAGAAATGATTTTATTTGAAAGAGCAGATGTTTCATAATCATTGCCATGCGATACGGATATGGTGTGAAAGGCTGCGTGAAGAACGGCCTTTTTCCTGTATCCGCTCCTTTCTTTTTATTTTATATAGGAATAAAAACTCGCTTATCCCGAGCTTGAGAGCAAAGCGGCGTTAAAAAGCGCGGTGTATTCACCGCCGGAGAGGTTTTCTTTGCTGACACCGATCAACACCTTGTATTCCTCCAGGTTTTTCCCCGCTGCGACCTGAAACCTGTCAGGGTAAAAGCAGCGCATCATCCCGCTGTCTCCCACAACATGGTAGGGGACGACACGGATCCGTTTGGCCCATTCTCCGCTTGTTTTAGGCAGCTCTTCCGCCCCGGAAAAATACCCCTGAAGCGACTGCGGCAAAAGGCATTTTACCGCCGAATACTGGCAGATGACCACTGGCGTCCCACCGAACGGATCGGAAAGTTTGTTGCCCGAATCCTGAAAAGCATTCAGAATCACCTCTTTCCCATCGAGGGTGAGCAGGATTTGGCAGACGGAGCTTTTTGAAACTCTTCGATCTAAAATCCAGCCGATCAGCCGCACGATGAGATAGGCCGCTATGGTCGAAAGCGCAAGGGTCAGGGCGGAGATGTTGAAATAAACCACGCCGTTGCGGTAATACATATCCACCGGCATAGCAAAAAACCAGAGGGCCATCATGACGCCTGCAAAAAGGAAGTTGACGGCGATAAACAACAGGGCGGTTTTGATGAAAACCCCTTTCCCTTTCCATGGGAAGGAAATCAAAACCAGGAGAATTCCGAGGACAATTTTAATCAGGATGGGGAACAGGAAGGGCAGACCGTCTAAAAAGATGATCAAAGAACTCGCCCCGCCGACTATAGCGCCTAACACCATTCTCCAGCGCTTTGGTTTTTGGTGGAGGAGAAGCCCGGTGGAGAGCAGAAGGAAATAGGTGATAAAAAGATTGACGGCAATCAATACATCGAGATAAATTACGTTTGCAATAAAAACCGCCTCCTTCTGCCTTAAGGAACTCCGCCTTTTTATTATAGAATCGGGACAAACCACAGCAGTGTCGAACTGTGTAAAAATTTTTGTCTGTTTGCGGGGGCTTTTGTCCCATCAATATCAAAACCGGCCTGATTATTTCCTCGGAAATAATCAGGCCGGTTTGCAGATTCGGTTCGTTTAATGATTGTCGTAATATCCGTTTTGATAGAGCGCGATCAGAGAAAGCAGACCGCCCCAATGATAGAACGGGTCGCTGCGCGGATTGTTGCAGCCCTCGCCGTTTTCGCTGTCGTAGTTTTCGTGAACATGCCCTTTTTCGAGCCATTCCTTTAAAATCAGTTTTTCAGATTTCTCGGCAAGATCCTTTTTCGCATCGTCGAACGGATATTCCAAAAGAGCCATATAAACCAAAAAGTTCATCGGCGCCCAGATGCGCCCCTGCCAGTAGGTTTGTTTGGGATAAGACGGGTCGTTCCGCGCGATCGAGGGGAGGATATATTCGCCCCAGAATTCGCTCGGATTGTAGAAATGCTCGTCGATGATCCGGCGCGCCCGTTTTTCTCCTACCTTGCGGCTGAACAGCGCGTGGAAATGGAAGGGGGAGAGCCGGTATTCGAACGCCCCGGTATCCTCCCGACGGTTCAAATACATGCCGAAATCTTCGTCCCAAAGCTGCTCCATCCGGTCTTCCATCATCGACGCCCGGTCTTTCAAAAGCGCCGCTTTTTCAGCATGTCCCAGGATTTCGGCAATCTCCGCCAGACAGTGACAGTCTTCGATATAAAGCCCTACCAGGCCAATGTCCTCCAGCAGCAGGATATTCCGCTCTTTATCAAAGGGGATATCGTCGTACATTGGGGAATTGTCCATCCCCGATTCCAACGCGGCTCCGAACCGGTCATGCACACCGTAATCTCCCTCCAAGCGGTGCCCGGTCGTTCCCTCATATGGGTCGCTCCCCCAGGCGAGCAGCCCGTTTTTGGTGGAACGGTGGTCGATAAACCACTGGTTCCAGGTGATCAGATCATCGTAAACTTCCTCTAAAAACCACTTGTCACCAAATTTTTTATACATCATCAGACAGGACATAGAGCCAACAGGAGGCTGGGAGCGGTCAAAGCTCTTAAAATTATTTTGAGCGGCATAGTTCGGAACGAATCCCCGGTCGGTGATGGTGTGCGTGATCTCGATCGCGTTGCAGTAGGCGAGGTCTTTGTTGTCGATCGACTGCATCAGGGCCGCAAAATAAGTGTCCCAGCAGAACAGGACGTAGCCGCCCCAGTTGTTGTTCCAGATCCGGCTGACCGTTGTGATGGGGGCATCCTCCTGCGGGTTGTAGACCGTATCCCAGGCCTGGCAGGTCTGCATGGCGTTGTAAGCTTCGGCCAGCTTGCCGTATTGGTCTTTATTAGCCGCCCATTTTTTCTGCTGCGCCTCGATTACCGCTTCAATTTCCGCCGCGGTGCGCGGCTTACCGGTGCTGATGCCGATCGGCTCGCTGAGGCTTGCGGACAGGTAAGGGGTGGTGGTGTTGACGAACAGCTCGCCGTTGTCTGGGGCGGTCATGTACACCGTGATCTCCTTGCCGCCTTTTTTCAACAGAAGGGTTTCGCCCTCTCTTTCGACCGTACCGCCTTTGTTCCACAGGCTGACGCCGCTTATAACCAGGGACGACGCTTTTTTCGGCTGCCGAAGCGGTGTTACCAGCATGACGAGATCGCCGCCGTCCAGCGCGGTTTTGACATTGAGAGTGTTTTCAAACCACTCGAGTTTGAGCTCGGTAAAAGAGTTGTCATAAGCGTGCGCATAGGGGGTAACTGTCGCCGGAACCTGATCCTTGGTGACAAAGACCACCTCGCTGTCCCCACTCTGGTGTTTTGCGACAACGTCTCCGCCGATCAGGGCCGCGTCGAGAAGGCCGGGTTCTTTATAGTCCTTCAGCCCCAGATTGATCCCAAGGCCTTCCGGCATCATGACGTGGGAGAGGACGCTGCGGGAATTCCAGGTCTGCCAGCCGTTCATGACTGCCTTTTTGTGCTGTTCATACATCTTCATGGCAATTTCCTTTCTGCTGTTTATTATCGTTTGTTTGATCTTAAAAACCGTCCTCAATCGACAAAAGCGAGGGCAGCTCGCGGCGAACCGTTCAGTAGCGGGCCGCAGGCAGATGGTGAGACCGGCATTCATTTTCCACGAGTCAGATTGATTGATAAGTGTGTTCCGCGGGATTGAAATTCAAATGCCTAGAACAATCTTTCTGTACAAATTATCTCCA
Organism: uncultured Oscillospiraceae bacterium; assembly: GCA_964607135.1. Lineage (GTDB taxonomy): Bacteria > Bacillota > Clostridia > Oscillospirales > Ruminococcaceae > Metaruminococcus_A. The sequence continues at coordinate 35,712 of CAZSIV010000014.1, forward strand.
CCGGGGACATCTGCCAGAACGCTTCTTTTGCGGTTCGGAGGCGTATTTGATTCCTGCCAACTGGAGAGAAATGCCCAGGAAATAGGGCGAATTTCACTTAAATATCATTATAATGTGGCCGGCGTGGAAATACTCCTAATATTTCGGCAAAAAATAACAGTAATTTGTAAAGATGCCTGCATGACCGGCTTTTCAAATCTCATTCTGCTTAAACCGGATCGGAAGCTGCTTGGCGCCGCTTCATCCACCGGAATGCGAGCAGCCCCGCAATCAGAAGAATGGGGAAAAGGATTGCGGCGAACAGGCCAATGCGCAGATTGCCCCCAAAAGCGCCCGAAACGAAACCGACGAAGGTCGGCCCGCCGGAGCAGCCGAGGTCCCCCGCCAATGCGAGAAAGGCAAACAACGCGGTCCCCCCAGCACGAATCTCCTTTGCGGCAATGCTGAAGGTTCCGGGCCAGAGGATTCCGACCGACAGGCCGCAAAGCCCGCATCCGACCAACCCGATCTGCGGAACCGGCACCAGTGAAACCAGCAGGTAACTGACCAGGCAGAGAGCGCCGCTGCACAGCATGAAATGCTGCAAATTTATCTTTTCGCTATATTTTGCATAGAATACGCGTGCGCCGCCCATTAAAACGGCGAAAGCGCAGGGCCCTGCCAGGTCTCCGACTGTTTTCGACACCCCTAAGCCGGATTCGGCAAAGGTAGAGGCCCATTGGCTGACCGACTGCTCACAGGCGCCGGCGCACATCATGAGCAGGAGCAGGAGCCAGAACGCCTTCATTTTAACCAGTTTCCGAAGGCCGAGCCCCTCGCTTCCTTCGGTCAATGTCCGCAGGGGAACCCGGGAAAAATAAAGCGCGTTCAGCAGCGGAACCGCTGCCCAGACGAGGGCGAGGATTTTCCAGCTGCCGATCCCGGCTAGATAAAAGAACAGGGTGCTCATGAGGACGACGAAAACGTGCCCCCAGCAGTAAAAGGAGTGGAGCAGGCTCATGACTGCTTCCTTCCGTTTGGTAGGGCAGGCATCCACGATTGGGCTGATCAGCACCTCGATCAAACCGCCGCCGATGGCGTAAATCGTCACCGCAGCCAAAAGGCCGATGTAAGGGTCGGAGAACCATTCGGGGAAGAGCGTCAGCCCGACTAATCCGGCGGCCGAAAACAGATGCGCGGCGACGATGCAGACGCGGTATCCGATTTTGTCGACAAATTTGGATGCTAATAGGTCGACCACCAGCTGAATCCCGAAGTTGACAGTGACTAAAAGCGCGATCATGTCGAGCGAGATGGAATATGTACTCTGAAACGTCAAAAACAAAAGGGGAGCAAAGTTGTTGACGATCGCCTGAACAATATAGCCTAAAAAGCTGGCGTAGACCGTGTGGTTGAAATTATCCTTGATTTTCAAGACGAATCCTTCCTTTATGTCTCGATCTTTTAGAGAAGAAATAACGATTCCCTCAATGAAAAAATGCCGCCCCAAACGGAGCGGCATTCCCAAAAACCTTCTCCTGATTTTAAAATATCACAGTTTTCACAGGATACGTCTTCACTTTACCATAGAACGAATTCCCGCGTCAAGAGTATTTTCCTCTTTCGCCGTCGACCAGTCGGATTCGAAGCTTGCGGAAGCGTCGGTCAGCTCAAAAATCAGCCGCCCTTTGCGATAAATTCGGTACCGGACGGTACAGGCCGCGCTTTCGTGGATGGTGCGGGCCATCTTTCCCCCAAGCGGTGCGAAGAGCGGCTGCGGATTCCCCTTTAACGGCGTTACGGTCAGGGTAATTTCCCCCTGCCTGACTGCGGCGAAATCGCTGCGGACTTCCAGAATTTTTAATCCCAGATAGGTGGCGAGGCGATATTCACGCCCGTCTAGGCTGATCCCGCCGATACAGCCGTTGAAGCGGAGGGAACCGAGCGGGATTTCTGCAATCGAAAGCATGATGCAGTTTTTGTTCCAGCTGCACTGCGTCCAGAGATACTGTGCGGGAAAGGAGATGCCGCGGTCTCCTTCGGCATAGCCGGTTCCATCCCGGAAACAGTAGGTTTTTCCGTTTAGGTCGATCCTGCCATCAACCCGGTGACGATAACTGAAAACGCTGTGACGGCACTGGAGAAGGGGAACGGCGCAGAAAGGCCCCATCATATCGTATTTTGGCCGGGTGAATAACCCATACCGAAGCGTTCCTTTTAAAGCCAGATCATCACGGTTCAAGTCGAGACGGCAGCCCCTGGGGGAAAAGATATTGTTTTCGATGCGGATATAAGAGCGCCTGGGATCGGCAAAAAAACGATCTTGCGGAAACTGTAAACGATATGCCTTTTCCCGGGTAATCATCTGGAGGGAAGCGCAGCATCCTCCCTCCGCATCCCGGTGGACTGAGGGGATCAGGGCGAGGGTGTCCTCTCCGTTTTGCTGTTTCAAATACCACCCCTCAAAATACGGGGGCCGGTTGTCAGCCTTGTTCAGTAAAGTTCTCATCTTCCAAATCCTCCTGCGCCGGGTTGTCCAGGCGCTTTCCCCTGTAGTCGAACCGCGAGCCGTGGCAGGGGCAGTCCCAGCTTTTTTCGTCCGGATTCCATTCGAGCTGGCAGCCCAGGTGCGGGCACTGGATGGAGACCGTATAGACGCGGCCGCCCTTTTCTTTGTAGACGCCCACCTTTTCTCCGTTTACCTCTAAAATACCCCCGTGCCCTTCCGGCATTGCATCCAGTTCAGCGCGCGGCGGTTCAAAAGCACTGCGGGAGAGGCCGCGCGCTGCGTGCATCCCTTCCTGCAAAAAGGTTTTCGCTGAGGCGCCAGGCGTAAACCGCTGGGGGGAGAAAACCTCAGCGAAGGGATTGCACCGCCCGAGGATCTGGCCGGCAATTAGGTCGGCCGCTACCATGGAGGAGGTCATCCCCCATTTTTGAAAGCCGGTTGCCACATACCAGCTGGGCATCGATTCGGAAAACTGCCCGATATAGGGAACGCTGTCCAGCGTCATGCAGTCCTGCGCAGACCAGCAGGCAGTTTCGTAGCAGTCCGGCCACAGCTCCTTTGCTTTTTCCCGTAGCCTCCTGTATTTTCCGCCCGCCCGGTTTTCGCCGGTGCGGTGCGTCCCTCCGCCGAAAAGAAGATGGTCTCCCGCATTGCGGAGCGACCAGCCGTCGTTTTGGTCGATTCCCAGATACATCCCGTTGAGCTGCATGGCGTTTTTCAGCGCCAGGACGTAGCTGCGCTCCTGATGCATCCGCAAAAAATAATAGCCGGGGATATTTGGAAACGGGTAATGAACAGCAAAGACGACGGCCTGCGCGGTGACAGTCCCCCTTACGGTTCGGACAGTATTGCCTTCGACCGACAATACCTTGGTCTCTTCACAGAGTTCGACCCCTTTGGAAATCCCTTTCAGGAATTCGAGCGGATGAAACTGCGCCTGGTTTTCAAACCGGACAGCCCCTTTGACAGAAAAAGGAAGCTCCGTTTCATTGGTATAGGAGGCCTGGATGCCAAACCGAGCCGCCGTTTCCGCTTCCCGGAGCAGGGGCTCCTCTTCTGCCAGGGAGTAGAGGAAGGCCGGCTTCATTTCAAAGCCGCAGTCAATTCCCTCAGAGGAGATGATCTCCTGATAGTCCTGAATTGCCTTCTGATTGGCTCCGGCATACTGCCCGGCGAGCTCGTCCCCCAGTGTTTCGGCGAGCTTGTGATAGATCAGCCCGTGTTGGGAAGTGATCTTCGCTGTCGTATTCTGCGTCTGCCCGCTCGCCATCCGGCGTTCTTCCAGAACGAGAGCCTGCACTCCATTCTGTTTGAGACGGAAGGCAGTCAGGATTCCCGCCATCCCTCCGCCTATAATGACAACTTCTGTTTTTCGGTCTCCCTCTAACGGGGAGCGATGCGGAAGCTCTACTGTTTTGCTCCAAAGCGATTCCATACCGTTCACCTCTTGTATTAGGATGGACAGAAATAGAGCTTTTAGTCTTTTAAAATGCGAAACAAATTGATCGGTGCCAGTAAGAGGAAAATCCCCCGAAGATGAGAGATGATCTTTTCCCAGTAAACACAAAATCAAATGTTTAAAAAAGGGATAGCGGAATTTTCAGAATTATGTTATGGTAATAAAAGAATGACCGAGACAGAGAGATGCTGCTTTTCAAACGCTTTCTCCCCAATGCGGTCCATTTCAAAACAACTGAAAGAGGGAATCATGATGACTTCACGCTATCTTCATACGAATTTCAATGTTTTCGACCTGGAAAAAAGCCTTGCTTTTTACAAAGAAGCCCTTGGACTGTCGGAGGTTCGGCGGGTAGACGGGCCGGAGGGTTCTTTTATCATTGTGTTTTTAAGCGACGGCCAGACGGACGCTCAGCTCGAGCTCACCTGGCTACGCGATCGGGAGACCCCGTATAACCTGGGAGATAAGGAATTCCACATCTGTTACCGGGTGCCAGATAAAAAAGCAGCCCACTCCCTGCACGAGAAAATGGGCTGCATCTGCTATGAAAACCGAGAGATGGATCTCTATTTCATCGAAGACCCGGACGGCTACTGGATCGAGATCATCGACTAGATAAAACATCGGGGCGCCCGTGGCAGGGCCGGGCCGGGAATAGTGCCGGTGTCCCGCAAGGCGCGTTCATCCACTGATAAAACGTGTCCCGCAGGACTGAAATCTAGAGACCGACAAAATCTTGGTGTGCGAAATGTGGAGGCACGCAGCCTATTTCGTCCGGTCGCTAAAAGGAAAACGACTGCCCAGGGGCGGCGATTTCGATGATCTTTGGCGAATAATCCGCCGCCTGCGGGTCGCTTTTCAGCCGGTTGACGACGCTGTAATCATCCCATAGGTGGATCGGAAAGATGGCCTTGGGCCGCGCCGTCCGCGCAAAAAGGTCGAGGCCGTAAAGGTAAGCATCTTCCAGGCGGGGGTCGAGCGGGACAAAGGCGAAGTCGACCTCGATCCCTTTCAGCTTTTCCATTTCACGGCGGTAATCCCGTTCCATTTTGAGGTTGTAGTCCCGGCTTTCTCCGTTCCAGTGCCACCAGTTGAGGTCTCCCGCGTGATAGATTGTCAGCCCGTCGGCCTTTACCAGAAAGGCAACGCCTTCGTCGGTGGAGCCGAGAGTCTGGACCGTCATCCCTTCCAGGGAAAGGGTTTCGTCGGGACGAATCGAAAAATCCCCTTTTTCAGCCGTGATGTCATAGGACAGGATCAGTCGAAGACCGGGGTTTTTCTTTTTCCAGGAAAAGACCGCAGGATGAAAGTGATCCCCATGGCGGTGTGAAACAAAAACCGCAGAATGGGGCTCAAAAACAGGGCGGTCATATTCTGCGGGGGTTCCGTCGTAGTCAAAGACAAAAAAGTGGTTTGGAGTTTTAACTGAAACCCCGCTGTGGTGCAGGTATTGAATCTCTGTCGGCATTTTTTTGACTCCTTCCTGAAAAGGCGACTTGTCGGGGATTACTAAATCACTGGCACGGTATACGGACGATTTATTCTAAATCGGAGTATTTTAAGGACGGCAGGATATACGCGTATCCTTCATGGGTTGTCGTAAAAAACAACAGATTGTGGCCGCTGTCGAGAAACGCAATGTCATCCTGCCCGAATTCCGTTTCCTCGACGAGATCACATCCCCAGGAATCGCGCCGGTTGAAGAAAAAAGAGGGGAAGCGCTTTAAAAATTTAAAAAAGCGTCTGTCTGCCTGATAGGTGTACTGTACCGCCGGCTTTCCTTTCGTCACCGTGCCGGGCCATCTGCTGACCCTTTTCTTTTCCAGAAGCTTCATGCAGGAAGACGCCTGGCTTACGGTTTCGTCAGCCGTGTCGCCACCGTCGATCTGAATCAAAAGGATCACTGTGGTTTTATCTTCCAGCCGGTCTAACAAAGCGAGATATTGTTCGTGATCCGTCAGCTGGATGGGAACGGTTTTTTCCTCCTGATACATTCTTTCCTCCGTCGATTTTTCACCAATGTCAATGTCGGGAATAGCGATAGATTATCCTATCCTGTTCGTTTATCATAGCATAACGCCGGAGGAAACACAAACGGTTCCTCCGGCATTCTATTGAAGCATGTTAAAATTTAACGGTGTTTTTTAAAGGAGAGACTGGTTCGGCGCGCCTGCGTTCATGGCTATTCCAGCTCGATTCTTCTGGACGGCGGCTGCGGAGAGCCCTCTTTTTTGGGCAGCTTTAAAGTTAAAAGCCCATTTTCATAAGCTGCCTTGATTTTGGATTCGTCGACGCCGCTCAAGTCGAAGCTTCTAGTAAAGGAACCGTACCGGCGCTCGCGCCGCAGGTACTGCCCTTCGCCCTTTTGCTCGTTTTCCTCTTTGTGTGAGGCATGTACCGTCAGGTATCCGTCCTTTACGTCGATGCGGATGTCCTTCTTTTCAAATCCGGGCAGTTCAGCCTCCACGACGTACTGGTCTTTCTGATCCAGCACGTCGGTTCGAAACGCTCCAAACGCACCCCCAAATCCATTCCAAAAATCCTTTTCCATCGATTCCAGAGAGCGGATCCAGTTGTCCCGATGGCCGAACGGCATTAAGTCAAACATAAAGTTTCCTCCTGTATATCAAGATTTGCCTGAGATTTCTGTCGATTCCCTGCATCCGCAGAGGTGTCTCAACGTTGTTTTTATTCTGCCCAGCCCTTCCAGCGATATGCCGCGTGGGTTCGGACAGAGGGAAACCAAAAAATTCCGGTTCGTTTTAGCAATAATCTGTCATATTTTTGTCTGTTTTCTAAATCCTATTGCGCCGGAAAATAGATTCGTTATAATAAGAGGTATGGGCCGATTCTGGCCGGAAAAATAGTCCGTTGATTTCGGCCCCTTTTCTATCATATTCTCTCGAAAACGATTGCGTAACCGCGGCGAGGGCTTACCGTTTGGAAAAAGCCGCATAGGGAGTGAAAAGAGGCGGGCGTATTAAAATTCATCTGATTTTCAAGCATATAAGGAGGAACAATCGTGGAAAAAAATCCGTTAAAAGTTGCAGTCGTAGTCGGCCACCACTCTTATGAGGTACAGCCCTTTCAGGAGCTGTTCGAAGCCATTCCCGAAATTCATTGCTATGTCCAGCATCTGGAGCAGTTCACCAGCAGCTCGAAAGAGGTGCGGGAAAGCTACGATGCCGTCGTCTTTTACACCATGTGGCTGGATACCCCGGTCAATGACGGCCCCTGGTATGAGGGAGCGGCGCTGGATGCGCTCAGCGAGCTCGGTGAGACGGGGCAGGGGATTTTCATGCTTCACCACTCGATTTTGGCGTTCCAGGACTGGCCGCTGTGGAAAGAAATCACGGGGCTCGATCCTAAGCGGTACCGCGACTATCATCTCGACGAAACGATGGATTTCCACATCGAAGCGCCCGATCATCCGATTATGGCGGGAATCCCGGATTTCACCATGGTGGATGAAGCGTATGAGTCGGACGGCGTAGCAGGGCTGCCTGGCATAGAGGTTTTGATGACGACTGGTCACCCGAACAATATTCCGACCGTCGCCTGGACAAAGGAGTATAAGAAATCCAGGGTGTTCTGCTACCAGTCCGGGCACTGCAACACTTCCTATTCCAACGAGCATTTTCGGGAGATTGTCCGCCGCGGAATCCTTTGGACGGCCGGAAAAATCTAAATGGGATATGCCGCGGTATAAAATAAAGAAAGAGGAATGATGATGCCATATAAAGCAATTCTTGTGGGAACCGGAACCTGGGGGGAATGGTGGTGCGAGCACTTCCTGCCGCCGAATATCCAGGACGGGACGGTAGAAGTCGTCGCGGCGGTTGACCGCAACCCGGACGCATTGGGGTGCGCGAAAAGGTACCTGCATTTGACGGATGAGCAATGCTATACCGACGCGGAGACCGCTTTTAAAGAAAACAAGGCGGATTTCTGCATCAATGTGGTGACGCCGGCCCATCACGAGGAGATTGTCGACCTCGCAATCAAGTACCATCTCCATATCCTCTCCGAGAAACCGATTGCCGACACGCTGGAGGGATCGATTCGGATCGCGGAAAAGGTCAAACGCGCCGGGCTCAAAATGGGGGTGACCATGAGCCACCGTTATGACCAGGATAAAACGTCCCTCCGCGGCCAGCTTGACAGCGGACGCTGGGGAACGTTGGACTACCTGGTCACCCGCTTTACCTGCGACTGCCGTAAATACGGAAGCTGGGGGGAATTCCGCCACGAAATCGCCAACCCGCTGATGTTGGAGGGGGCGGTGCATCACCTCGATATTCTTGCTGATTTAGCCGGCGCGCGGTGCGAAACGATTTACGCCCAAACCTGGTGTCCTTCTTGGGGGGAGTTCAAGGGGGACTGCAACGCGCTCGTGACGATGACCTTTGAAAATGGGGTCAAGGCTGTTTATGAGGGGGCGAAGACCAACGCTGTCACCCTCAACTGGTGGAGCCATGAATATTTCCGGGCGGAGTGCGAAAACGCAACGCTGATCCTGAATCAGCGGAAGCTCGAAGCCTTCCCCTACAACCCGGAAACCACCCTGGCAGAGGGGACGGAAGGGCAGGGAGTTCCGATCCCGCTTCTCCAGCAGAAAAAGTGGGCCAATACCTGGTTGATCGAAAAATTTGTCCGCTGGCTGGACGGTGGGAAAAAGATGGAGACAAACGTCGAGGATAACCTGCAGTCGGTCGCCCATATTTTTTCGGCAATCGAAAGCGCCCGCACCGGTCAGGCTGTCCGGGTTCAGGATTTCTTAAATCAGACACGGGAGCGTGTGCTTCGGGAGATGTAATCGACCACCGGGATGAAAGGGAGGCAGCTGATATGAATCAAACGCAGAAGGCTTATGAATACGCAAAGGAAATATACGCAAAGATCGGCGTGGATACCGACCGGGTTCTGGATGAACTCAAACAGATTAAAATTTCGCTCCACTGTTGGCAGGGGGATGACTTGAACGGGTTTCTCTTTCCGGATATCGCCCTGTCCGGGGGAATCCAGGCAACCGGGAATTATCCGGGCCGTGCCAGGACGGCGGATGAACTGCGGCAGGATCTGGAAAAGGCTTTTTCCATGATTCCTGGGAAGCACAAGCTGGCGCTTCACGCAATCTATGCGGAGCCGGACCATCCGGTCGATCTGGATGAAATTGAGCCGGAGCATTTTAAAAATTGGGTTGAATGGGCGAAAGAGCAGGAGCTCGGCCTGGACTTTAATCCTACCTGTTTTTCCCATCCGATGGCCGAAAGCGGATTTACTATTTCTTCCGCCGACCCGGAAGTACGTGCCTTCTGGATCGAGCACTGTAAGCGCTCCCGTAAAGTGGGCGAGTACTTCGGTCGGGAATTGGGGCAGAAATGCGTCAATAATTTCTGGTTTCCGGATGGCTATAAGGACATTCCGATTGATCGCGAGTCCCCCCGCCGCCGGATGATGACCGCGCTCGACGAGGTGATGAGCGAGAAAATCGATCCGGCGCTGAACCTCGACTCGCTGGAGAGCAAGGTGTTCGGGATCGGGGCGGAAAGCTATACGGTGGGTTCCCATGAATTCTGCCTGGGGTATGCGATTTCCCGGGGAATTGCCTGCTGCATGGATGCAGGGCATTTCCACCCGACCGAGGTGATCTCGGATAAAATCCCTTCCGTCCTGCTGTTTACAGGGGAGCTTATGCTCCACGTCAGCCGTCCGGTTCGCTGGGACAGCGACCATGTGGTGATCCTGGATGACGAGTTAAACGCCATCGCGCAGAGCCTCGTGCGGCGCGGCCTGGTCGAAAGAACCCATATCGGTTTAGACTTCTTTGACGCCTCGATCAACCGGATTGCCGCCTGGGTGATTGGCAGCCGCAATATGCTGAAAGCACTTCTCAAGGCGAAGCTCGAGCCGACGGCTAAGCTGGAGGCAATGGAATTAGAAGGAGATTACACCTCCCGGCTCGCGATGCTCGAGGAGCTGAAAAGCTATCCGTTTGCCGCGGTTTGGGACTACTACTGTGAAATGATGAACGTCCCTGTTCGGGATGAATGGCTCTCAGAGGTCAAACAGTATGAAAAGGATGTTCTGATGAAGCGGGATTAAAAATGCAACCAGAAGAACTTTAAAACGGTTTCAAAAAGCGTCTGTTTCCTGTAAAAACGGGGAATGGACGCTTTTTTGTCTTTCAAAAGCGAACGTTTTAACTGATTGAAAATATATAGAGAATTTTTCGGCAAAAGTTTTCCCCTTGCCCGACAAGGACAAATACACGCTAAGGCCATGATCGAACAGTTTGGCGATGTTCTTGTGAAGATGGCGCGCTTCCGTTTCTGTGCCTGGGCTGGATACGGCTGGTGTCTCCGGCAGGGCTATTCACTACAGGGCTTTGCTGATTTTAGGGTGATCGTCCTACGAGATACATTGTATAAACTATCTATCTCATGGGTTATAGACTTGCAGAATTGTACCGTTCAGGTTATCGCAAGTTGTCTGCCCTGCCCACGGGCCATGTCTGTTTTCATTGTGCAAGAGTATTTTTAAAAAATATATTTTATTACAAAATATACATTGACAGATGAGGTATTATGTGATTTAATATACTCAGACAGTGAGGTGAAAGTCATGTCGATTGCGTCTGATATGATCCGAGGGCATACGGATACCATCATTCTAGCCCATTTGATGAAAGGGGACAGCTACGGTTATAAAATCAATAAAGCGATCCAGGAAAAAACGGAAAACCGGTTTGAATTCAAAGAAGCGACGCTTTACACCGCTTTCCGAAGGCTGGAGGAATCCGGCTGTATCAGTTCCTATTGGGGGAATGAAAATACGGGGGCGCGGCGCAGATATTATTCCATCACAGCCCTCGGGAGGGAAACCTATTGGCGGCTCAAAGAAGAGTGGCAAAGTTCAAAAATAATGATCGATTCTTTAATTGCGCAAGAGGGGGAAGAGTGACATGCAGGAAAAATTACGCGAGTATATGGACGATTTATTTCAGGATGCACCGAAAACCCGGAAGGTGATCGAGCTGAAAGAGGAGATTCTGCAAAATTTGACAGACAAATACAACGACCTGATCGCTGAAGGCAAAACGGAAGAAGCCGCTTACAATATTGCGGTGGCAAGTGTGGGAGATGTACAGGAATTGATCGATAATTTGCAAAATGAGCCGATATCCGGCCAAAATCATGTAACAGGCGGCGCGGCGGAATATTACAGAAGGCGCTCGGCAATTCTGGTTTCCGTTGCGGTGGCGCTGTATATCCTCTGCATTATTCCCCCGATGATCTTTTTAGACAATCTGATTTTAGGGCCGGTTTTGATGTTTGTTATGATTGCCATTGCAACCGGATTGCTGATCTACAACAACATGACAAAACCGAGAAAAGACGAAAATGATGGCACGGTAGTGGCTGAGTTTAAAGAGTGGAAAGAAAAAAATAGCTCGAAAAGGCAGGCTTATAAAGCAATTTCTGCTGCGATCTGGTCGCTGACGGTCGCTGTATACATCCTTGTCAGCTTTACCACCTCGGCGTGGCATATCTCCTGGATTATTTTTCTGATCGCAGCAGCAATCGACTCAGCCGTTAAAGCGGTTTTTGACTTGAAAAGATAAGGGGGAGAAACAGTGAAGACATCTGCGATTATCAGGATTGTCGTCTGGTCTTTGTTGGCGGTGATCTTGCTTGGAATTTTAATTACAGGTTTGAGAGGAAAATGGGATTGGAATTGGCTGCCGTTTCACATTGGATACAATATTTCCTACCCTGACAGTGAACTTTATAAAATTGGTGGAAGTTCTGTGAAAAGCGGTGAAATTGATGAGATAGAAATCCACTGGGTCAGCGGAAAGGTAAAAGTAACTGCCGACGGGGGAGATCAAATTTCCTTTGAGGAAAACGATTCGGAAGGTCTCCCGGAAGAGGAACGGATGCGATATTACGTCGATGGAAAGAAGCTGATCATCCGGTATTCCGCGCCTACAAAGTGGTTTCATTTTTTCAGAGGAAGCCGGAGCAAAACCCTGAATGTGGAATTGCCGGGGAAATTATTGGACAGCGTTGAGATAAACTGCACCTCGGCCGACGTTGATACGGAAGGATTCCAAGCAAAAAGGATCGCGCTGGAAAGCGTTTCCGGGCGGCTTGAAAGCAGAAATCTCAGGGGAACGGATTTGTCGTTTAAAACCGTCAGCGGACGGATCTCGGCGACAAATTTAATCGCGGATCGGACCGCTCTCGAATCGGTCAGCGGCGGCGTTGATGTCCAAGGGGAGATTAGAAAGACGATCAACGGAGAAAACGTATCAGGCAATTTTCGGATCGACAGCGGAGCCTGCCCGGAGCAGGTGAATCTCTCCACTGTCAGCGGAAACATCGAGTTGTCCATTCCGGAAAACGATGGATTTACTGCGCGGTATGACACGGTGAGCGGCCGTTTCAACTGTGATTTTGCCGCGAAATCTTCTAAAGATACGGCAGTATATAAAAATGGCGGCGCTGATATTCATCTGAACACAGTCAGCGGCGGAGTCGATTTATTGCAGAACTGAACAGAAAAAATCGGTACAGAATCCTGTACCGATTTTTTTCAGTTAAGGGAGCCGCCCTTTGGTGATTTGACAGAGAATGATATCCTGCTAGCTGCTGAGACAAAGGGATTATAAGATTGCAGCGTACAGTGGAAGCGTGTTTCGTGCTTTTTTGTGTTATATATGTTATAATGGTTGCAGAAAATCTCATCATGCAAGCTTTTAACGGCTTTGCTTACCGCGTGCAAACATTTTTGATTTATGGTAAACAGTCACAAAGCAGCTATTATACCTTTTTATGGCCGGGACGATTCTACCATTTCGGCTTTGCTTTCATGACATAATAAAACTGATCCGTAAAAACTTCGAATGGCGTTGACAGGCGTATTTTGAGAAAGGGGAAATTTTTATATGAAAAAAACGGTCCTGTTTGTTCTGCTGGAACGGTATGCGGACTGGGAAGCCGCTTATCTGTCCTCAGCGCTTTATATGCTGGGCCAGGGAAACTATCAGGTAAAGACGGTTTCAACGGAAAAGGTGGGTGTGCAGTCGATCGGTGGGTTTCGTTTGCTGCCCGATTATGATACCTCATCTGTCCCGACAGATTATGAAGCATTGATTTTGATTGGCGGAATGACCTGGCGGAATGAAGCCGCCCGACAGGTGGAGCCTCTGGTGAGGCAGTGCTTGGAAAGCGGAAGGATTTTGGGCGGCATCTGTGATGCGTCCGGCTTTTTGGGGACAGCCGGCGCTTTGAACCATGTAAAACATACCAGCAACGACCTGGACGATTTAAAGCAGTGGGCTGGCGAAGCCTACACCGGAGAGGAAAACTATATCATGGAGCAGGCGGTGCGGGATCAAAATATTGTCACTGCAAACGGCACGGCGGCTCTGGAGTTTGCAAGGGAGGTGCTGCTTGCGTTAAAGGCGGCACCGGAGGAGAAAATTATCGAGTGGTACAATTTTCATAAACTGGGATATTATCAAGCGCCGATGCCTCAGATGTAAATTTCGGGGATGAAGCGGATTTCCCGTCGATATAAACAACACACATTCTTAAAATGCAGCAGTGGAGGAAAAGTGAGAGAGCAAATCATGAAATGCCTGGGACGTTTTCCTGAAAAATGTGCCCTGGATTTAAAAAAGATCAGCGAAGAGGATTGCGGTGATTACACGCGGCAGCTGATAGAGTATCAGACAGAGCCGGGCGAGAGGGTGCAAAGCTACCTGCTGGTGCCCCGCAATTTCAAAGGGAAGCGTCCGGCTGTTCTTGCCATTCATCAGCATGCGGGGAAATGGCATTTGGGAAAATCGGAGGTCGTGGGCTTGGCGGGCGACCCGATGTTTTCGTATGGCCTGGATTTGGTAAAAAGGGGGTATGTGGTGATCGCCCCCGACCTGCTCTGCTTTGAAAGCAGGATTGAAGAGAGGTTCAACGACAGCAGGATGCATCAAAACGACTATGAGCGGTATGAATTTTTAAAACGGGTTGAATACGGCAGCTGTCTCCAGACAAAATATCTCCACGACCTTTCCGTCGCTCTGGATGTCCTCGAAACCTTAGACAATGTCGACACGAACCGGATTGGGGCGATCGGGCATTCATTGGGCGGTCAGGAGAGCGTTTGGATCACCTGGTACGATAAACGGATCAAGGCCGCTGTGTCGTCCTGCGGAGTGGGCAGCGTCGCTTCGATCTTCGACCACAGAGTTCTGCACTGTTTCGCTTTGTACGTTCCGGGGCTGGGGAATGTCTGCGATATGGACGAGGTCATCAAAGAGATCAGCCCCCGGGCGCTGATGATTACCAGCGGCCTAAGAGATGAAGCGCATTTTCCGTTGGACGGCATCGACAAAATCGAGGAGACCAACCGGAAAAGCCGGAATTTTAGATCGGTTCGATTCGACGACGGCCATAAATTGAACGACACCGAAAAGGATACCGCTTACAGCTGGCTCGACGACAAGCTAAATGCCTGATGTTTTGAGGTAAGAGAAGGCGGCAGAAAGAAGCGGTTGTATGGATTCAGCCGAATCCACAGCCAAAAAGCCCGGGCATAATGCCCGGGCTTTTGACGTTGAAAAAATTACAGCGCCTTTGCTCCAATGTCTTTCCGATAATGCGCCTTTTCGAAATGGATCGTTTCAGCAGCCCGATAGGATTTTTCGAGCGCTTCTTTTAAAGTTGAAGCGGTTGAAGTAATCCCTAAGACCCGCCCGCCGGAAGTGACGATTTTTCCACCGGATCTCTTTGTCCCGGCGTGATAAACGGTGGCAAGGGAGCTTTGACCAGCCTTGTCCAATCCCTCGATTTCATAGCCGGTTTCGTATTTCTGCGGGTATCCCCCCGAAGCCATGACGACGCAGGCGGCCGCCTCGTCCTTCCATTCGATTTTGAGGTCGGAAAGGGTTTCATTCCGAACCGCCTGGAAGATTGTAAACAGATCGGTTTTGAGAAGCGGAAGAACGACCTGCGTTTCAGGATCTCCAAACCGGCAGTTGTATTCGATGACTTTGATGCCGTTCGGGGTGATCATCAGTCCGAAATAGAGACAGCCCTTGAAGGGACAGCCCTCGGCAATCATCGCGCGGATGGTGGGGAGGAAAATTTGATCCATTGCCTCTTTGGCATGAGCCGGCGTATAACAGGGATTGGGCGCGATCGTTCCCATCCCTCCGGTGTTTAAGCCCTGGTCGCCGTCCAATGCGCGCTTGTGATCCATAGAGGAGACCATTGGAACGACCGTTTTGGAGTCGGTAAAGGCCAGGACGGAGACCTCCGGCCCAGTGAGGAACTCCTCGACTACGATTTCGTTCCCGCTGGCTCCAAAAATTTTATCCTCCATGATCGAGTGAACGGCGGCTTTGGCTTCCTCCAAGTTCTGGGCGATCACCACCCCTTTTCCAAGCGCCAGCCCGTCTGCCTTGATGACGGCAGGGTAGGTGTTTTCCGCTTCGATATATCGGATCGCATCCTCCGCTTTGGAAAACACCTCGTATTTCGCGGTCGGGATTCCGTACTTTTTCATCAGGTTTTTCGAAAAAACCTTGCTCCCTTCGATCCGGGCCGCGAGCTTGCTGGGGCCGAACGCTTTGATTCCTGCCTCTTCGAGCGCATCCGCCATCCCGAGGACGAGCGGATCGTCCGGGGTGACGACGGCAAAATCGACGCGGGCCTTTTTGGCAAACGACACCATGCCCTCTACATCGACCGCTTTGATATCGACACATTCGGCGTCATACGAGATCCCGCCGTTGCCGGGCGCACAGTAAATTTTTTCGATCTCTTTATTTTCTTTCAGCTTGCGGATGATGGCGTGCTCCCGCCCGCCGCCGCCGACGACCAAAACCTTCATTTAAAACGCCCCTTTAAAAATCAATGATGGAACAGACGGATCCCGGTAAATGCCATTGCAATGCCGTGTTTATTGCACGCTTCGATCACATTGTCGTCCCTGATCGAGCCGCCGGGCTGTGCGATATAGCGCACGCCGCTGCGGTGGGCGCGTTCGATGTTGTCGCCGAACGGGAAGAACGCGTCGGAACCGAGGGCGACTTCGGACATCGTGTCGAGCCAGGCGCGTTTTTCCTCTCTGGAAAGCGGTTCCGGCTTTTCGGTGAAGAAGGTTTCCCACACACCGTCTGCCAAAACATCCATATAGTCGTCCGAGATATAGACATCGATGGTGTTGTCGCGGTCAGGGCGCCGGATATCCGTACGGAAGGGGAGCGCCAGAACCTTGGGATGCTGCCGCAGAAACCAGATGTCCGCCTTGTTTCCGGCCAGACGGGTGCAGTGGATTCTGGACTGCTGCCCGGCTCCGATCCCGATCGCTTGGCCGTCTTTGACGTAACAGACCGAATTCGACTGGGTGTATTTCAGGGTGATCAGGGAAATAATCAGATCGCGTTTTGCACTGTCTGGAATCTCCTGATTGGCAGTGACGACATTTGCAAGCAGATCGTTGTCGATGTTGAGCTCATTGCGTCCCTGCTCAAAGGTGATGCCAAAGCAATCCTTACGTTCAACCGGAGCCGGTTTGTAGGACGGGTCGATCTGGATGACGTTATAGCCGCCCTTTCGCTTGGACTTCAGGAGTTCCAGCGCTTCTTCCGAATAACCCGGGGCGATCACGCCGTCGGAAACCTCCCGTTTGATCAGCAGAGCTGTCTCTTTGTCACAGATGTCCGACAGGGCGATGAAGTCGCCGAAGGAGGACATCCGGTCGGCGCCGCGCGCGCGGGCGTAGGCGCAGGCGAGAGGGGAGAGCTCGTCATTTTCGACAAAGTAAATCTTTTTCAGCGTATCGGAAAGGGGGAGCCCCACCGCCGCGCCCGCCGGACTGACGTGTTTAAAAGAAGCGGCAGCCGGAAGGCCGGTCGCTTTTTTCAGCTCAGAGACGAGCTGCCAGGCGTTGAAAGCGTCTAAAAAATTGATATAACCCGGCTTGCCGCAGAGCACCTCGATCGGCAGTTCGCCGCCGTCCCGCATCAGGATTTTGGCCGGCTTCTGGTTGGGATTGCAGCCGTACTTGAGTTCCAGTTCTTTCGCCATCTTTTTCTCCTCCTAAACGTTTTTGTTGACGATCCTAGTCTCCGCTTTCCCGGTCTCCAGCTCGATGAAGCGGGTGAAGAGGGAGACTTTGTTGTCCGGGTTCAGGGCGTTCCAAACCGTGTCGGTAAAGCCGTCGATGCCACCGCTTATTTTTACCCGAACGGGGTCCCCTTCGAATGAGGGGATCGGCGCGCCGTCGTGCAGATAGGTGTGGATGAACCGCCCTTCTCCGGCGACCGGCTGAACGTATTCATAGAAGAAGCGTTCACAGGAATCCCCGTTTCCATTGGCGCTTTTGAGGATCGAAAGCTTGTAGCGGAATCCGCCGTCCTTCCGTTCCACCACACCGGAAATACGGGGGGTGTAGTTCGGCGCATCCGGCTCGAATTCACGGGTTCGCAGGGCATCCTCAAAGCCTTTTCCGGCCTTTAACGCTTCATAGATGGTATCGGTCTGGTCGCCGTTGGTGACGATCGTTGTATCGCCGTATACCCGGACCGGATAATAGATGATCAAGGAGGGGTCGACCAGCTTTGCCGGGTCGAACGCCTCAGTCTTCATCCCGTCTCCCTCAGCGACGAAAATCCGGTTGCGGCTGTTTTCGCTCCGCCCCATAATAAAATAGGTGATAACGGCTTTCTTGCCGTCCTCGCTCAGGCCCAGAACGATCCCGCGCCCGGGATAATCGTTTTCCTTGAGCCGTTTTTCCAAATCGAACAGTTCCATTCTTTTTCCTCCGTCAGTCCAGTATTACGGTCGTATTGCCTTTTACGATGATTCTATCAGCGCAGAATAAAGCGGCGGCTTTGGGAAGGATTTCCCACTCAGCCTCTTCCATAACCCGCTTTTGGAGCGTTTCCGGTGTGTCGCCGTTTTTCACTTCTACCGCTTTTTGCAGGATAATCGGCCCGCCGTCGCAGACTTCATTCACAAAATGAACCGTCGCCCCGGTGAGCTTTACCCCCTTTTCCAGCGCCGCCTCATGAACGTGCAGCCCGTAAAATCCCTTGCCGCAAAAACTCGGGATCAGGGCAGGGTGGACGTTGATCATCTGATTGGGGAACGCCTTCGCAACCGCTTCGTCTACGATGGTCATGAATCCGGCGTAGACGATCAAGTCCGCCCGCTCCTCCCGCAGCGCTTTCAGCAGGTCGGCCGAAAACGATTTGGAATCCGGGTAGCTTTTCCGGGGAATCACCCGGGTGGGGATTCCATGCTTTTCCGCCCGTTCCAGCGCATAAGCCCCTTCCTTTGAGGAGATGACGCAGGTGATCCTTCCGTTCGGGATTTTCCCCGCTTCACAGGCGTCGATCAAAGCCTGGAGATTTGTTCCGCCGCCGGAAACCAATACCACGATGTTTTTCATGCCGCCCTCCGTCATGAGATGACGATGCCGTCATCGCCTTCGGTGAGTTCGCCGATGATATATGCATCTTCGCCGTTTTCCCGGAGGATCGAGAGCGCCTTGTCCGCGTCGTTTCGGTCGACGCAGATAGACATTCCAACCCCCATATTGTAGGTGTTGAACATATCCCGCTCCGGAATATTACCCGATTTTGCGATTAAGTCAAAGATCGGCAGAACCTCGACGGCATTTCGTTCGATCTTTGCCGTCAGCC
Source organism: uncultured Oscillospiraceae bacterium (assembly GCA_964607135.1). Lineage (GTDB taxonomy): Bacteria > Bacillota > Clostridia > Oscillospirales > Ruminococcaceae > Metaruminococcus_A. The sequence continues at coordinate 54,375 of CAZSIV010000014.1, forward strand.
CTGCTTTGATCGACCGCGGGATGTTTTCGTAGAAACCGCCCCCTGTGATGTGGGAGACCGATTTGACAGTGATTTGATCCATCAGGGCGAGCATCGGCTTGACGTAAATTTTGGTCGGGGTCAAGAGGGTCTCTCCCAGCGATCTTCCGCCGAGTTCGTCAAAGCTGCGGGTCAGGTCGGCGTTTTCCACATCGAAGACCTTCCGCACCAGGGAAAAGCCGTTTGAATGGACGCCGCTCGACGGCAGGCCGATCAATACGTCTCCCGCTTTTTGCGCGGAACTGTCGAGGATTTTTTCTTTGTCTACCACACCGACGCTGAACCCGGCGAGATCGTATTCCTCCTCCGGGTAAAACCCGGGCATCTCAGCGGTTTCGCCGCCGACGAGGGCACAGCCGGCCTGTACGCAGCCCTCCGCCACGCCGGAGACGATCCCGGCGATCTTTTCAGGGACGTTTTTCCCGCAGGCGATGTAATCCAAAAAGAAAAGAGGCTTCGCGCCGCAGCAGATAATGTCGTTGACGCACATCGCAACACAGTCGATCCCGACCGTATCATGCTGATCCAGCAAAAAGGCGAGTTTCAGCTTGGTGCCGACGCCGTCGGTTCCCGACACGAGAACCGGCTTAGAAATCCCGGTCAAGTCCAGTTCAAACAGGCCGCCGAATCCCCCCAAGCCGGTCAGAACGCCGGAGGTCAGGGTTTTGGCCACATGCGCTTTCATGAGCTCGACCGCCTTGTAGCCGGCGGTCACGTCTACGCCGGCGGCTTTGTAACTGTCGCTAAAGCTTTTCATATTGCGTTTCCTCTCTTTCAGGCCGCAGGCCCGTTTTACTCTTTTCCGTTCCAGCAGTAGGTGCAGACGTCGTCCGGGTCGATGCCGATTGCCTCCAGCATCCCCTCCAGCGACTGGTAACGCAGGGAGGTGAAATTGAGCTTTTGGCAGATCGTTTCCGTCATCTTTTTATATTCAGGCGTTGTAAAATCGCTGTATTTTTGGATGGTCTCTTCCGAAACATCTTCCGTCCCTTCTAACTCAGCGATGACCCGCCGGGTGATGAGATCCATCTCCGAAGTGGAACGGGAGAAATTCAGATATTTGCACCCGTACATAATCGGCGGGCTGGCTGAACGGATATGGACTTTTTTAGCGCCGCTTCCATACAGAAACTCGACCGTTTCCCGCATCTGGGTTCCGCGGACGATGGAGTCGTCTATAAACAGCAGGTTTTGATCCCGGATCAGGGAATCGACCGGAATCAGCTTCATGTGGGCGATCTGGTTGCGCATCGACTGGTGGGTGGGCATAAAGCTCCTCGGCCAGGTCGGTGTATACTTGATGAAGGGCCGTGCAAAGGGAACCCGGGATTGGTTGGCGTAGCCGATCGCGTGGGCGACGCCGGAGTCCGGAACCCCCGCTACCGAATCGATTTCCAGCTCGGTGTCGTTTTCCGCCAGGATCTCGCCGTTGCGGTACCGCATCCGCTCAACGTCCACCCCCTCATAACAGGAGGAAGGGTAGCCGTAATAGGTCCATAAAAATGCGCAGATTTTCTTTTTCTTCCGTGCCGGGCTTTTGATTTCGACCTTATCCGGCGTGAGGAAGACAATCTCTCCTGCGCCGAGCTCCCGCTCCGGGTGGTATCCGAGATTCAGAAAGGCGAAGGATTCAAAAGAGGCGCAGTAAGCTCCTTCCTTTTGACCGATGATGACCGGAGTCCGCCCCAGCTTGTCCCGCGCGGCATAGAGCCCTTCCGCAGTCAGAAGGAGCAACGTCATCGACCCGTCGATCATTTCCTGCGCGTAGCGAATCCCTTCTACAATCGTTCCTTTTTGGTTAATCAGGCAGGCGACCAGCTCGGTGGCGTTGATTCGGTCACCGCTCATCTCGAGGAAATGGGAAGCCCCGTTCTGAAAGGTCTGCTCCACCAGCTCCTTTTCGTTGTTGATCCGCCCGACCGTCGTGATCGCGTAGCTGCCCAGGTGGGAGCGGACGATTAGGGGCTGCGGCTCGCTGTCGCTGATGCAGCCGATGCCGAAATTCCCGCTCATTTCGGCGACGTCGCGTTCAAATTTTGTGCGGAACGGGGAATTTTCGATATTGTGGATCGCCCGTTCAAACCCTTTGCCGGTGAACATAGCCATTCCGCCCCGGCGGGTGCCGAGATGCGAGTGATAGTCCGTTCCGAAAAACACGTCCATCACACAGTCGTTTTTGGATACAGCTCCAAAAACTCCACCCATAGAACTGTCACATCCTTTCAGTTTCTTGATCTTTGTTTTACAGGCTGTTTCCAGCCCGTTTATTTTACCTCGCTGAGTTTGCGCTCAAACTTATACTTTTGAATGATATCTGGTACGCTGATGGGATATTTTCCGGTAAAGCATCCGTCGCAGAAGCCGCACTGCGCGTTTTCTGCGATCTGATTGACACTGTTCACACTCAAAAAGCCCAGGCTGTCCACCCCAATCGTTTTTGCAATCTCGTCGACCGGCATCTGGCAGGCGATCAAATTTTCCCGGCTGTCGATGTCGGTGCCGAAATAGCAGGGGTTTTTAAAGGGCGGGGAAGAGACCCGCATATGGACTTCTCTGGCGCCTGCTTCCCACAGAAGGCCGACGATCCGCGCACTCGTCGTCCCCCGGACAATGGAATCGTCGATCATGACGACCCGTTTCCCCTGGATGACCTCCTTGATCACGTTCAGCTTAATCCGCACCGAATTCTCACGCTGCCCCTGGCTGGGCTGGATGAAAGTCCGGCCGATGTAGCGGTTTTTGATGAACCCGACGCCGTAGGAGATACCGGACTGCCTGGAAAAGCCGAGCGCCGCATCCAGCCCGGAATCAGGCACGCCGATTACGATATCCGCCTGGACGGGATGCTCGAGCGCGAGGAAGGCTCCGGCTCGCTGCCTTGCCCGGTGGACGCTGGCCCCTTCGATCACCGAATCCGGCCGCGCAAAATAGACGTATTCGAATACGCAGAGAGTTCCTTTCAGCCCGCAGTGGGTTTCGATCGACTCAATGCCGTCACCGGAAACGACTACGATCTCTCCCGGCTTCAAATCGCGGACGAACGAGGCGCCGACGCTGTCGAGCGCACAGCTTTCCGAAGCGAATACTACCGATCCCTCCGGCGTTTTTCCCATGCAGAGCGGCCGGAAGCCGTGCGGATCCCGCGCGGCGATCAGCTTCTGGGCAGACATGACCACGATCGAGTAAGCGCCCTTAATTTCGTACATCGCCGCCTCCACAGCCTCCTGGATCGAAGAGGTGAAAAGCCGCTTCTGGGTGATGGTATAAGCGATCACCTCCGTATCGCTGGTGCCGTGAAAGATTGCGCCGTTGAGCTCGAATTTCTGCCGCAGCTCAAAGGCGTTGACCAGATTGCCGTTGTGACAAAGCGCCATCGGGCCCTTCACATGGCTAATGACCAGAGGCTGCGCGTTGGAGCGGCTGGGGACGCCGGTTGTGGAATATCGGACGTGGCCGACCGCCATGGAGCCCATGCCGAGCTTTTCCAGATTTTCTTTGGTAAAGACCTCCGGAACCAGCCCGATGTCTTTATGGCTTTTGATGATGCCGTCGTCGTTGACAGCAATCCCGCAGCTCTCCTGGCCCCGATGCTGGAGCGCATAGAGAGCAAAATACGCGGAAGATGCGACGTCGGTGACTTTAGGGGAATAGATGCCGAATACGCCGCATTCTTCGTGAAGCGCTTGAAACATAGAAGAGAAGCCTTACAGGAGTTATTCGCCCATCAAACGGCGCATTACTTCCTTGTAAGCGTCCTCTTCGCCGCCCATATCGCGGCGGAAACGGTCTTTGTCGAGCTTTTCCCGGGTATCCGCATCCCAAAAGCGGCAGGTATCGGGGGAAATTTCATCCGCCAAAACGATGGTGCCGTCCGAGAGGCGGCCGAACTCGATTTTAAAATCGACCACGATGATATTGCAGTTTTTGAGCATATAGTCTTTCAGAAAACGATTGACCTTAAAAGTGTAGTCGGCGATGGTGTCGAGCTCCTCCCGGGTTGCCCACTCCATGGCGAGGATGTGGTATTCGTTGACCATCGGGTCGCCGAGCGCATCGTCCTTGTAGCAGAATTCCAAGACCGGGCAGGCGAGCTCTTTCCCTTCCTCGACCCCGAGACGCTTGGAAAAGGAACCGGCCGCAAGGTTGCGGACAATGACCTCGAGCGGCACGATGGAGCATTTCTTTACAACGGTTTCCCGGTCGGAGAGTTCTTCGACCAGATGGGTCGGGACGCCGTAAGCTTCATTGATTTTTTTCATCATGAAGTTGGACATTTTATTGTTGATGATGCCCTTGTCGTGAATTGTGCCCTTTTTAGCGCCGTTCCCAGCGGTGGCGTCGTCCTTGTAATCGACGATCAGGATTTCCGGATCGTTTGTAGTGTAAACCTTTTTCGCTTTTCCTTCATACAGCTGTCTGCGTTTTTCGTATGTCATATTTTTTCTACCTCCGCTTGAATATTTTTATCTTTCTCCAAAACGTCCCGTTTCATCTCTTCCTTCATTTGGCTGAGTCGTCCGGCGAGTTCTGCATCGGAAACAGCGAGGATCTGGGCGGCGAGATAGGCGGCGTTGGCCGCCCCGTCGATTGCGACCGTCGCAACCGGAATCCCTTTGGGCATCTGCACCGTTGCCAGAAGAGCGTCCAGGCCGTCGAGGGTCGAAGACTTGACCGGGATGCCGATGACAGGAAGGGTGGTGTGGGCTGCGAGAACCCCCGCGAGATGCGCCGCCTTTCCCGCTGCGGCGATGATCGCCCCGAATCCGTTTTCGCGGGCGGACGCCGCAAAACCACAGGCGGCTTCAGGGGTGCGGTGGGCGGACATCACATGGAGCTCGACCGGAATGTCAAAATCCTTTAAAATGCCGACGGCGCTTTTCACCACTGGGAAATCGCTGTCGCTTCCCATAATGACCGCAACTTTTTTTCTGGTATCCATTGTTTCCTCCTGTTTTTATAAAAATAAAATCAGGCTGCGGGGATACCCGTAGCCTGGCAGACACAACTAAACTGCATAAACCGCTATTGCGGCGAAACACCCGGTAACAGACGCACTTGACTTAGACGGATACCCGGCTTTTAAAAATCTCCCCGGCATCATCGGCAAAAAGTACATTTGTCTCATTGAGGTCTCCCAACATATTACAATCAAAGCGGCAACAAAAATACAACTTTATTTTACCTTAATTTTGCTTTTTCTGCAAGAGATCAATATGACCAAATAGCGCTCACAAAATATTTTTTGAATTGGAATAAACAGCAAACCTGCTTTCGCGCAGATCGGCTTTTCTCTGGGTTTACAGCAGAGAGCGTGATTGTCGGATTCCGGAAAACGATCATATATTGATAAAGAGCTTTTGGGGAAGGGCGGGGAGAAGGTTGGCGGAACTGCTTTTATTCGTCGCTGTTTTGAGCCTGGATGCGTTTACCGCAAGCGCCGCCTACGGCACTGAAAAAATCAAAATCGGGTTCCTTCCAGCTGTGATGATCAGCATAGTCGGGGGATTGGCGCTGTTTCTTTCATCCATGTTCAGCACTTTTTTAGCGGGTTTTATAACGGAATCGTTTTGCAGAGTGTTCGGGTTTATCGCCCTTTTTCTGGTCGGAGCCTTCAACTTTATCCAGGGGGCGCTGAAGAGCGCGGTGCGCAGAAAAAGGGAAGGCAGTGCAAAGATGCGCTTCCGGCTGCGGGAGCTCGACTTTTTCGTCGAGGTTTTTATAGACGAGACCAAAGCGGACGCCGACCATTCCAACGCCTTGAGCGCAAAAGAGGCGTTTTATCTAGCGGCGGCTTTGTCGGTCGACTCCCTCGTCACCGGGATCGGCTGCGGCTTCAGCGGAATGAATCCTTTTGCCCTTGGCGCCGCGGCCTTTGCTGTCAATTTCGCCGCGATTTTGCTGGGGTGGCTGCTGGGGAAGGGGATTTCGCGCTGCGCCCGGCTCGATCTCTCCTGGCTGGGCGGAGCGGTACTGATCGGTCTGGCGCTTTTCCGCTTCCTTGCGGGGTAAAGTCCGGTTTCTGCGCTATAAACGCGTTCCAGTTGAATCAGAATCGATCAAGCCCCTTCGGAGGATTTTCGGAAAAGGAGAGTGCCAATGGAACCATTCCGATCCTCTGAAGAGGCTTGATATGCGTTTTCACCCGATTATCAAATCACTGCGCCCCAAACCTCGGCCCGGGTCATCGCGAGGACGGTCTCTGTGGAAACACCGGCGATCGCATCGCCGAAAATCTCCTGTAAATTGCCGCTGTCCATCATCTCGCTGAGCTTCGCTTTCGCATCCGCGGATGAGATCAAATCGGAAAGCTGGATAGAATTCTGGATTTTATCCTCGATCTGCTCCTGTGTTAGCCAGCGCATGAATTCCGCCCGCTTTGCCATCCGGAGGCGGTACAGCCGCACCATCTCGTCGCCGCTGTAGGTGATCTCGCCCCCGCTGCTCGAGGAAACCGCGTTGCAGATGTTCCCGTCCTCGCCGATGGCAACGGCCTGGGACATCCCGACTGTGCATCCGGGCCGGATCGCCTCATTCCGCGCCACGTCAAAGGCAAACCAGGTGTCGATCTTCGCCATGATCTCCCTGGCATAGGCCGGGTCTTGCTCTATCCGCTCTTGTACCTTGGGATGGATTACGACGGCCTTGCTTCCCGGCGGGACGCTGCCTAAAGCGTGAATCTCCTGCGGGGCGGTAAACTTGCCGTCGATCGAACCATAAAAGGGATTGGCCCCGACGGGCTGCCAGTTTTCCAGCGTTTCCTTCGCCTTATCCCCGTCCTGATACAGCAGATAATGAGGATAATCGTTTCTGGTGCGCCAATAGCTGCTGCCGGCATCAAAGACGTGGTAGTGGAGGCCGGGGTATTTGGCTTTGAGCATCTCCTCCAAGGAAACGGCCTCTGTCTGCCCGACCTCTTCGGACCGAATCCGCCCCGCCGTCCATACGTTTAAATCCGCCGTCAGGCTACTGGGAAAGGCCGCGCCTGTTGAGCCTCCCATTCCGGGTTGCAGCGTATTAGACCTGCTCTTGCTTGCCTGCACCGCCATATCTAGAAAACCGCCGGGCTGTGGATCAGCTTGCCTTGCGCCGCTGGATTTCGTGGAAGCGGCATAAGCCTTTGCTGTGTAATTTGTTTGAATCGCACTATTCATATCAATTTCCATCCTGCCACCGCTTTCAGGTGGAACTCTCTGTTACAGGCAGCCCATCAGCTCCGCTGCGCTGATGGGAAGGCCCCTCAAACGGCGCTGCAAATACCAGCGCTTTATCGCCGCCTCCCGCTGTAACTCTTGGAATTTTTTATGGCTTTCCATCCGCTGTTCCCAAAAATCGCCGGCTGCTTTCTCCTCAAACAATTCATCGCTGTCCTGCTGGCTCGAATCCCAGCTTTCGCTGCGGTACTCTTCTTTTGCCGCGCCGATGTAATAAACGCGGCGGTCGCCTCCGCAGAGAACAGACTGGGAGCCGCTGGACATAAAACTCTCACGCAGCTGATTCAGCACCCATTCTTCGTATTCGGGATCGTTTTTCATAGCTTCGAATCCGGCCTCGGAGATGTGGACCGAAACAGAATCCACCATGTGGGACGGGTGGACAGGGAGCTGGGAGATCTTATCGAATATCGAGGCCTTATATTCCGCCATCGTCGAACCGTTTCCCGCAGAACCAGTTGCATCGCTCTTTTTTACCTGTTCTGCCACAGCGAGAAAACCGCCGGCTGGAATGGTCGACTGACGGCTTTGATATTCTTTCAACAGCCTGGCGGATGTTCTCGTCAAGCCGTTGATGTTCATCGAATTGCTCATAAAAATGTTTCTCCTTCTATCAAAGGACCAAATCGGTTATTTTTGGGAAAGGGACAAGCCAAAACGCCTATCTTTCCTCGGTTCCTTTGTTGAGCGCCGTGTACGCCTTGATCGCCTCGAAGCTCTCCGCGCTGATTACATGCTCGATCTTGCAGGCGTCCTCCGCCGCAGTCTTTTGGTCGACGCCCAATTCCGTCAGCCAGTCGGTGAGAAAGGTGTGGCGTTCATACATCCTTTCCGCAATCTCCCGCCCCTGCGCCAAAAGCGAAATATATCCGTCTGAATCCATTTCGATGTATCCGTTTTCCCGCAGGTTTTTCATCGCGACACTTACGCTCGGTTTTGAATATTCCAGCTCGTTTACAATATCAATGGAACGAACATCCCCTTTTCTTTTTTGCAGGATCAGGATCGTTTCCAGATAATTTTCCGCGGACTCGTGTATTTTCACTGCACCACCAGCCTTCGAGCATTGTATTTGATTTCAGTATATCATATTATATCAATTTTTCAATCATAAAGTCCAAACGATGGATTGAAAGTTTTTTAAATCACTCTTGACAAGCAGGTTAGCATATGCTAACATAGGTGTGGTTAGGAAATTCTAACTCATTTGGAAACAGCATTTGCGATGCCGTAAAGAAAGGAATGGATTTATGATGCCGCTGACGTTGGCAAATATTGGGGAAGCTGCAATGATACGGAAGGTCGGAGGAAATCCCGAGGTGCGGGCCCATCTTGAAAATCTCGGTTTTGTGCCGGGGGGCAATGTGACGGTTATTTCGACGATCGGTGGGAATTTAATTGTCAACGTAAAAGAGTCCCGTGTGGCAATCAGCAGGGAGATGGCGAGTAAAATTATGGTGTAGCCGAAATAATTGGGGGAGAACTTACAACAGGCCGGCGGCTTTTACTGCCTGTTGTGCTGCCGCTCAAAGAAAAGCGCTGTCACAAGAGCAGTGCGGCAAGCCTGGCGTCTCGGTTAAAACCATTCAAAATAAAGGCACTGTAAAGTAAAGATGAAAAAATAGGGCCCGAAAACAGCGAATA
>CAZSIV010000015.1:0-50052 GCA_964607135.1 uncultured Oscillospiraceae bacterium
AGGCGGAAATCCCATAATATCAGGGGTTCCCGCATTCCTTTTCTTTATTATAACATAAAAAAGCACGAAGTGCGCTTCCACTGCATGTTACAATGTTCTCTCAGCCGTCGCAGGCTTTGCCTGCGCTTACGGCGTGAGGTTCTTATTACGAGCCGCAGGCGAGTAACAATGTTCTCGGGCACCCGTTCGAAATCTTGATTTCGCTAACGGGTGAGGTTATTATAGCAAAGAAAAAGAGAAAATACAATTTCGGACGCTCTCTTTTTGGCAGCTTTGGGGAAGACAATAAGGCTGAGGGAGGAAACGCCGCCCTTTCGGACGAATTCCACAAATATTTTGGATGAATTCTCTCTTCTGTCAATAGACAAAACACTGAAAAAGGGATATGATAATATAAAAAGCAGGTAAAGACGGCGCAAACCGACAACGCAGTAAAGAAGGAACGCAATTATGCTAACAAAGGCGCGGGGGAAGCTCTCCGCACTGATCCAGAGAAATTTATCCGGCGAATGCTTCAGCTTTAAAAGTCTGACGGTGATCTTCCTCCCCCTTCTCGTCGACCAGGCGATGGTGGCCATCCTCAACATCATCAACTCCTCCATGGTCAGCTCCTCGGGGGCGGAGGCGGTCTCGGCCGTCAACATGGTGGATTCGGTCAACCTGTTTATGGTCAATTTCTTCATCGCCGTTGCAACGGGCGGCACGGTGGTAGTCGCGCAGTATATGGGACGGTACGAACCGAAAAAGGCGGGGGAGGCCGCCGCGCAGGCGATCCTGTCATGCACCCTCTGCGCGCTGACGATCGGCGTTCTGATTATCGTCTTTTCTGAACCGCTTTTAAATCTCCTCTTTGGACAGGCGGAGCCCAAGGTGATGGAAAATGCTCGCGTTTATCTGACCGGCTGCTGCATTTCCTATCCGGCCTTTGCGGTTTTTCAGGCGGTCTCGGGCGCCCTGCGCGGGATGGGAGACACCCGTTCGTCGATGATGCTCTCGATTGGGATGAACGTCCTCGTCGTCCTCTTCAACCTGGTCTTTATCAACGGGATGGGTTTAAGCGTCCTGGGCGTCACCTTCTCGCTCAACATCGCCCGGGCCGCCGCCGCGGTCGCCGCGGTGGTCTATCTGCTCCACACGAAACACGAATTGCAGATCAAGCCCAGGTATTTCCTGCGCTTCAGCAAATCGATGCAGAAAAGCATCATGCTCATCGGTCTTCCTTCGGCCAGCGAGCAGATGTTTTTCCACGGCGGGAAGATCATCACCCAGACTTTCATCGTCAGCCTGGGGACAATGAGCATGACCGCCTACGCGATCTCGATGTCGATGACCATCCTCTTCCAGGTGCCGGGGAACGCCTTAAACCTGACCATCATGACGGTGGTCGGGCAGTGCATGGGGGCGGGGAATGTCAAAGAGGCGAAGAAGTTTATGCATTCATTTATCATTGCATCCCTCGTTCTGAGCACGCTGGTTGCGTTGGTGATGCTCCCCTTCACGCCGCTTCTCTACCAGATGTACTCCCCGCCGGACGGGATTGCCTATGAAACCTTTATGTGTCTGCTGATCTCGGTGGTCGGGGTGCCGCTCCTCTGGTCGATGGCGTTCATCACCCCGTCCGCCCTCCGCGCCGCAGGGGATGCGAAGTTCACCTCGGTCGCGGCTATGCTGAGCATGTGGATCGTCCGGGTTATGCTGGGCTACCTGCTGGGGATCGTCTTCGGCTTCGGGATCATCGGAGTGGTTGCCGCTATGGTGCTTGAGTGGGGTGTGCGCGCTCTGATTTTTACTCTGCGCAAGCGGGGAACCAAGTGGTATCAGCACAAGGTCATCGATTGAGGGCTGTTCCCTCGTGCGGCCTGTGCGGGGGCACCCGCCCTCGGTTCGAACGCCGGCACTTAAGGGTTATGTCCTGTGAAGCGCTTTAAGATAAAATAAATAAAATGGACCCCGCGGGAAAGAAACGCTGTTATTAGCGCCGTCCGCAGTTCGCAGCTGCCTTCGGATGCACTCCGCTTTAGATGGGAAAAGAGGCTGTCCGCCGACAGACGGACAGCCTCTTTCGTATTGATCTTCCCCGTGAGAAAAGTAGATATGTAAAAGCTTCAGTGCGCCGTCAGCGCGAGGTTCAGAGTTTCGATGAGATTCTCGCGTTCAAAGGGCTTGTAGAGAAACGCCTTTGCTCCAATGACATCGGCTTCATGGAAGGTGTCGTCGTAAGCGAGAGAGGAGACCATGACGATTTTCGCATCCGGATGTTCCTCTAAAATCGCTTGCGCTGTCTCCAGCCCGTCAATCCCCGGCATGATGATGTCCATCGTCACAACATCCGGCTGGATTTCACCGTACCGGGCAATTGCCTCCTCTCCATTTTGGCAATAGGCCGCCACTTCAAAATCCGACCCTTCCAGCAAACTGCTGATCTGCAGCTCAGCCACCCGGGAGTCGTCCACAACCATGACCCGTTTTCCCATAAGGTTTAAGTCTCCTTTCCTTCAGTCGATACACAGCTCTCCGCAGAATCCTCAAAGGGCATGTAGTGGATCAGCTGCGCGCTTCGATTTTCATCGCTTTTGTAGATGAGAGCGAAATGCTCCCAGTAGCCGTCCGGCAGAGCCCTTCCCCGATAAAAAGAGGGGATGCCGAACCGGTAAGGAATCTTTGTCTCCTGGTACAGCCGGGAGGCGATCCGCCCGCAAAGGACATTGAAGTACTCCTTTGAAAAATCTTCGATGTCCTGGGGCGTGGCTGTTCCTCCCCGCATCATCCCCTGCGTCAGCCGGACAAAAAGTTCCGTTTCGGCACAGAGGGATAAGACGGAGTGAAATTTCCGGGTAAACGAAATCGACACTGTACAGAGCTCTCCGTCCGGTGGGGTGTTCCCCGTCCGCAAGTGGATTCCCCCCTCCTGCTCCGTCACTTCCCGAGCGGTTTGGTCGAAGATCTCGATCAGAACCTCCCGCGCTACCGCAATATCCATCTCAGCTCCCTCCATTCTAAAACGATTATTTGGGCGGGGAGCATTGTTCTGTCCTTAATTTATATAAAGACGATTTCCCCGTTCAGCAGCTTAAACGTAGATTGCTTGTGTTCCTGTTTTAAGATGAGGGTCTCCCCCCCGATTGTGATCTCCGTTCCCGGATAGGCGAGCCCGCATTCCAACCGTCTCCGGTCGTTTTCCCTGGTGTCATCCTTTGCCTCCGCCAGCTCTGCTTCGAGCTTTTCGAGCTTGAGCCGCCCGGTAGAGAGTTGCACCCTCTCCTTGGCCATCCGAGCGGACTTGGAAGAGCTGTCCGGCTGGTTCTCAGTCCTTTTCAGCTCGTCCTCCAGCTCTTTGAGCTGCTGGCGCAAAACCTCTCGTTCAAAGCTTGTGCAGGGCAGCCCGCCTAAAAAGATGGCTGTCCGGCCCTCCGCGCGGGAGCCTACGACCTTCGCCTCGACCTTTCGAGCGGCCGAGACCCGGCCGCCGATGATGGTTCCCCGCCCGGAGTTGACCACAATGTCGCCGTCGCTGTAGACCTTACAGTTGACGATGCAGTCGGTCTGCAAATTTTCCCTGGCGTAGACGGTTGCATTCTCCATATATTTTGAGAAGATGCTCCGATGCGCCCGGACAATCGTATCCTCGTCGCCCAGAATCCCTTTGACTACGACCAGGTCGCCACCGGCTTCTACGATGCTGCCGGCCTCAACGACGCCGTCCACATGGATGTTCCCCATTGCCCGGACAGTAAAGCCGCTGAGAATGTCGCCATGAATGTGAACGTCGCCCAGGGAGTTGATGTTTCCGGTGGAAAAATCGACGTTTCCGGAAATGTCAAGGGTGGGTTTTACCTGGAAGCTGCGGCCGGTAAACTCTACGCAGCCCGCCTGAGAGGCCACCAGGCGTTGACCGTCCTCGGTGATTTCGGTGTTCCGCCCTTTTGGAAGAACTGCGGGTTTTCCTTCTTTGGCCGGGATTTCCTGATCCTGAACCGTCCGCCCCGGCTCGCCGGTCGTAGGAGGGACCAGACGGCTGATTTCGTCCCCTTTTTTCACGTTCTGCACGAGATTCAGCGAGGCGTAATCCACCTGGTCGTATTCATCCGTCTCAACGACCCGCTCAACAGTGCGGGGAAAAGCATCCACAACGCTCCCGTCGAGCCCGTCGACAGCGGGTTTGCCTTTAGCAACGAGAAAGAGACGGAAATACCGGTTCTCATCCTGGGGCAGCCGGTCTGCCAGTTTTTCATCCAGGCCGTAAACAACCGATTGGGCTTCCAGAGCCTGCCGGATCAGCTCTGCCGTCACCTCCCGGCCCTGTCCCACAGGGGGAAACACCATCACCCAGGCGGCCAGCTTGTCGGAGGAGAGAAAGACCCAGGGCTGAGCATCTAAATCCGGCGTTGGAACATCCTTGACCTTCGGCACCGCCTTCGCCAGACGTGAAATGGCGGCGGCGGTAATTCCCTGGCGCAGCCGGCCCAGTTCTCGCCCGAGCGAGTCCGGGGAAAGGATTCCCTGGTCGTCCAGGCGGAGCTGCGGCGTGGACAGCCCGCCTATTTCCTGACTGCGCAGGTTGTAAAGCCGGATGATCGGATGCTCCGCAGAGAGTTCTAACAGGGCAGGATCTACAGGTTTTTCATCCAAAACCGGAATTCCGTCTGACGGGGGAGCTAAATCCGTCTGAATCGGTTCTTCTGCGCTCGATTCTTTTTTCGATCTGCGCTTGAACAGCCAAGACGCAATGGTATCTTTGAACGACATAAAAAGCACCTCCTTGTCATATTCTGCTGCTTTTATTATACGCGATATAATAGGGCGTTGACAAGGAGAAACACATCATTTCGGAAAATAAATTGAAATCGACCGCTCTGGTTTTAAGGCGCTGGATTTCATCGCGGCGTTTCAAATCTCTATTTTTCCGCTGGAATGGGGCGGAGCCCTTGACGGTCTGCCAAAGAAAGAGCAGCACAGTGATTTCTGTGCTGCTTTTGCCGGACAGCCTTCAAAAACCGCCCGGCAAAGATATTGAAACGCCGGCCTGCCGGCGGAGTATTTGGTCTGCCTCCGCTGCCGGTATTCCGGGCAGCTGCGGCAGTATGGATCCCCTTGATTGAAAAGGGAAAAGATTCCTCTTTTATTTCCTTTGCAAATGGAACATCCTTATCATAACCGGAAAATGTAAGGAGGATATCACGCGTTTCCGAAAGAACGGAAAACAAATGATGAAAAGATTTTAAAGACCGCAGGTTGAGAGAAGGAAGAGCTCATCTTCCGCCCCCGGAAACAGAGTGGTTAAGGAAAATAAAAACGAGGAGGGCTTGCCGGGTTCCGCCTCGCCCCTTATTAAATTGTCTGTACTGCCGTGGAAGGCTCCTGTTCCGCCGCTTCGGCTGCCCCGGCCTGTTCGACAATAAAGTCACAGAGGACGGCGGTCGAATCCGGGTGGGCAAATTCTCTTTGGTTTTCGCTCATCCGCTCCGCGAGCCCTTCTTTCGTCAGGAGGTCGGAAACCGCCTGGGTGATCGGATAAATCTTGCTGACTGCGAGCGCCAGGCCATACCCCACCATAAAGCTGCTGTTGCGGTCTTCCATCCCCGGGATGGCATTGTCTAAGATCATCGGAACGCCTTTGGCCAACCCTTCGGAAAGGGAGATGCCGCCGGGCTTGGTGATCATGACGTCGGCCGCGTCCATCATCAAGGGGATATTGTAAGAAAAACCGTAGATATCGAACCGCTTCTGTGTTTCCAGCCTTTTCAGCTTTTCGCGCATCCGCAGGTTGCTCCCGCAAACGACCATCGCCTGGAAGTCGAGCGGGAGGGAATCGAGTTCGAGAAGGGTTTTATCGATCCCGCCGTACCCCATGCTCCCGCCCATAATCAGGATCGTTTTCTTTTCCGGGTCGAGGCAGAGCAGCTCCCGCGCCTGCCGTTTTTCCATTTTTCCGCGGAATTTCGGGCTGATCGGGATCCCGAACGGGAGAAGCCTCTCTTTGGGCACCTGCTTGACTAAAAACTGCCCGGTCAGCCCCTTTGAGGCTGTGACGATGTAGTCGATGTAGTCGTTCCCCTGCCAATGGGCCTGGACGGTAAAATCGGTGTCGATCCCGATCACGGGCACGTTGGTCCATCCCTTTGACTTGATGGTGTCGACGATGTGGACGCAGTAGACCTGGGTGCAGACGATGAGGTCGGGCTGGTACTCGTCCAGATATTTTTTCAGCTGTATTGCAAACGGCATGTTTTTGATCCGCGCAAAGGTGTGCTCGTTTAAGGGCTTATACCCCTTTTCCATCGCGTCGTAATACTTTTCCCCGATCTTGCGGGCATGAATGGCGGCGACCGATTTGATTGAAATCAGGTATCCGCCCTGGACGATCTTCTGGAGCGCAGGGCTGAAATAACGGTACATGTCCAGCACCTTGCAGGAGACCCCCCGCTCCTGCAGCCCGTTTGCGACCGAGCGGGCAACCGCGTTATGGCCCTGTCCGATGGTTGCAGTAATAATCAGAACCTTCAAAAAAACACCTCCTGTGCGGGCTGTTTTAAAAGCCGCACCGCCTGTTTTTCTGTGGGACTGCCGCCCCCTTCATAAATTGTTGCTGCCTTGCCAATAGGGTACCATAAAACAACCGGCAATTCAATTACAATCCGTAATCCTTTCCGAATTCTTAAAGGTTTTCCACTCAAATTCTCCAGATTTCCCGCGCTCGAACCGGCTGCGAGCAGGGTGAACCGCCTGAAAAAGGCGCTTTTCCCGCCGTCACATGCTTATAGAGACTTGTGATCGGAACGCATGAAAGAGTTCTGCAAAGGGCGTAATAATTTACAGCAAAACAGAATGATTTGAAAAGGTAGAATCAGCGGATAGAAACGCCGCCAGAGCGGTAAAATATGGAATGTGGATGTTGCTATGCCTTATATTTTCACGGCATATGAAGAGTGAAGGCAGTATGGCCAAAAAGGTAGGGATAGGCCGAATAATATGATGAAAAACAAGCAGGAAAGCCAAGGGAAAATATCCGGATTTCATTTCCGCAGACTCATGAGAGAGCGCCGGCCTTTTTGAGCAGGCTTCTGCAGCCCCTTCTTTTTCAGATGCAAAACGATTTTGTAAGGCGGAAAATTTTTGCGTGTGGTGCACAGAGCACAGGACCGCCGGGCGGCTCCGGGGCTTTGCGCAAAGCGTAAGAGGAATGTCCCCTTATGGTCGGCCTCTCCCGGAATTCAGCTCTGTTCCGGGCCGCTCAGCCGCCCGTCGCTCATGGTGCAGACCTTCTGTGCGCTCGCCGCGACCGAGGGGTCGTGGGTGATTAACAGGATGGTTTTCCCCTCCTCGTGGAGCTCCTTGAGGATTTCCATAATCTCCCCGCCCGAGCGGCTGTCCAGGTTGCCGGTCGGCTCGTCCGCCAGCAAAACAGGGGGGCGTGCGGCGATTGCCCGGGCAATCGCGACCCGCTGCTGCTGCCCGCCGGACATCTGGTTGGGGCGGTGGTTCATCCGGTTTTTAAGGCCCACCCGCTCGAGTGCATCGGCCGCCAGCTCCCGCCGCTCCGGGCGGGACATCCCCCGGTAGATCAGGGGGAGCTCTACGTTTTCCGCCGCGTTCAGCCCGGGGATGAGGTGGAATCCCTGAAAAATGAATCCGATCTTTTTGTTCCGGATTTCCGACAGCCTTTTTTCGGGGCAGGAGAGCACGTCGCAGCTGTCGAGCTCATAGCGGCCCGCGGTGGGGAGGTCGAGACAGCCGACGATGTTCATCATCGTCGATTTGCCCGAGCCGCTCGCCCCGACGATCGCAATGAATTCTCCGGCCCGGGCCGAAAAGTCGACCCCGTCCAGCGCCTTTACCAGATTCTCGCCCCGGCGGTACCATTTGGTGATGCCTTCCATCCGAATCAGTTCTTCCATTTGCTTTATCCTCCCGTCCGCCTTTTCTTTTAGTATGTTCCAATTTGAGGGAAGAAACACGGTTTCCGCAGTTTTTTATCCTGCCGAAAGAAACGTTCCCGCGCCTGGGAAACTTTGGATTTTCAAAAAAGAGAAAGCCTGAAACAATTTATCGTAACTTTCTAAAGAATCCTATTGACATTCATTAGAATGTTTGATAAAATCAAGATAAAGAATTGCAAAATTCCTTTTTCAGAAAAAGAAAGGGAAAATATCTTTTTTGTGGTACTATAATAAAAAAGGGAGCAGGGTACCCCTGTTGGTAAACGCGGCCGGGTGGCCTCGTGTCCGTGCCCGGACTGGGCAATGCGCGATACTCAAGTTAGATTAAATTTATAGTTTGTGCCCCGCGAGGTACATGTTTCATACAACCCACCTCGCAGGATCGAAACTTAGAGACTGGCAAAACGTTTGAGTGCGAATCACCAGCGGATGTACTCCGCTGAAAGGAGAGAATTTGATGGCAGCTACATTGAAAGTGGAAAACCTGAGCAAAAAATACGCCAAGGTGGAGGGCGCAAAGCAGGTGAGCTTCGAGATCGAGCGGGGGGAGGTCTTCGCGCTGATCGGCCCGAACGGGGCCGGAAAGACGACGACTATCCGGATGATCGCGACTCTGCTGACCCCGACGAGAGGAGACGCCTTTGTAGAGGGGTGCAGCGTCGTCCACGAACCGGCGAAGGTCCGGGAGCGGATCACCTATCTGCCGGATGAGGCGGGCGCCTACAAAAACATGACGGGGCGCAATTACTTGAAGTTTATGGCGGCCCTCTTTACAAACGACAAAAGGGAGCAGGAGGAAGCGGTCGGCCGCGCGGTCGAAATCGCGGCGCTTGGGCAGCGGCTGGATGACAAGATCGCCAGCTACTCCCGCGGGATGATCCGCAAGCTCCTTTTGGCCCGGGCGGTCATGACCCACCCCGCCCTCGCGATGCTGGATGAACCCACCTCCGGGCTCGACATCCTCAACGCGCTGGAAATCCGGCGGATGATCCGCCGGCTCGCCGACGAGGAGGGGATGAGCTTCCTCATCTCGAGCCACAATATGCTGGAGATCGACTCCCTGTCCGACCGGGTGGGGATCATCAACCGGGGGCGGCTGCTGGTCACCGGGAGACCGGACGACCTGAAAAATCAGTTCAACGCCGATAATCTTGAAGAAGTTTTTGAAAGGGCGGTGGAGCAG
Organism: uncultured Oscillospiraceae bacterium; assembly: GCA_964607135.1. Lineage (GTDB taxonomy): Bacteria > Bacillota > Clostridia > Oscillospirales > Ruminococcaceae > Metaruminococcus_A. The sequence continues at coordinate 9,121 of CAZSIV010000015.1, forward strand.
GAATGAAATTCTGGACGCTTCTCAAAAAAGAGCTCCGCGAAATGCTGAGCGTTTCCACACTGGTAGGGATGGTTGTCGCCATGGGCGTGTTTTTCCTGCTCGGGCAGGTGATGACCGGGATTACCGAGGACAGCCAGGACAAGGCGGGGGTAGTCCATATCGTCGACGAAGACGGCTCGGCCCTCTCCCGGGAATGCATCGATCTCCTCCGTGAAAACGGTTTCGAAGTGGTCGAGGAATCCCCTGTCGAAGCGGAAGGAGAACTCAAATATAAGCCCCAGGGGGATTTTGACCTCCTCGTCATTCCAAAAGGGTTCGAGGCGGAGATCCTGAAGGGCCGGAAAACTGAGATCCAGGTGTATTCCGTCCTCAACAGCCTCTCTATGGGAGGGATGCTCAGCTACTCCGGCAGCGACGCGATCGTCTCGATGATGAACGAGGCGGTTTCCCTCAAGCTCCTTTCCCAGAATCTGGCGGAGGGAACAGCGGCCAGTCCGGACTTTCTTAAGAATCCGGTAACAGCCGGGGAGACCACCTTTGTGGCGGATCAGTCTGCCCAGGTGAGCGCCGGCGCCCTCGCGAGCTTTGCCATGAGCCAGACCATGTTTGTCCCGATCGTGGTCTTTATCCTCGTTATTTTTGCATCCCAGATGGTGGCGTCCGCCATTGCCAATGAAAAAGGGGACAAAACGCTGGAAACCCTTCTCTGCACGCCGGTTTCCCGGGTGGCGGTTCTCTCGGCCAAAATGTGCGGAGCGGGGATCGTCTCCCTTTTGATGGCTGCCGTCTATATGGTCGGTTTTTCCAGCTATATGGACGGAATGATGGGCTCCTCCGCCGAAGGGATGCCCCAGGAGCTTGGAAACGCGCTCGACGCACTCGGGATCAACCTGGGGGCGATGGATTATGTCCTGATCGGCCTTCAGCTCTTCCTCACCATCCTGATCGCCCTGGCCGCCAGCATGATCTTGGGGGCGCTCGCAAGCGATATCAAGTCGGCCCAGACGGCGATTATGCCGCTGATGTTCGCCCTTTTGATCCCCTATATGATGACGATGTTCACCGACATCAATTCCTTCTCCCTCCCGCTGCGGCTTTTGATCTATGCCATTCCCTTTACCCACACCTTCATCGCAAACAGCAATATGATCTTCGACAACCTGCCCCTTTATTTCGGCGGGCTCGCCTATCAGCTTATCTTCCTGGTCGTGATTATGTTTTTCGCCGTCAAGCTCTTCTCGGGCGACCGAATTTTCACCATCCGACTCAATTTCGGGAAGAAGCGCCGCAAAGCGCTTCCGAGTGAATAAGGGGGATGCAGTGTGATGGCGCGTACCGTTTTGATCACAGGCGCTTCCCGCGGGATCGGCGCCGCGGCCGCCCGGCAGTTTGCCGCGGCGGGAGACCGGGTGGCAGTCAACTACCTCCGCAGCAAGGACAGGGCGGAAAAGCTGGCGGGGGAGCTGAGGGGAAAAGGCTTCCAGGCGGAGACCTTCCAGGCCGATGTTTCAAAGGAAGCGGAGGTCTGCCGGATGTTCGAAGAAATCCGCCGGGCGTTCGGCCCGGTGGAGGTGCTGGTCAACAATGCCGGCATCGCCGAGCAGAAGCCCTTTGCCGACATCACCGAGCGGGACTGGGAACGGATGTTTCAGGTCAATGTCAAGGGGATGTATCTCTGCGCCCGGGCGGCGCTCTCCGGTTTTTTGCAGAGGCAGGCGGGCTGTATCGTCAACCTCTCCTCTGTCTGGGGGCTGACCGGCGCCTCCTGCGAGGTGCACTATTCGGCGGCCAAGGCGGCGGTGATCGGCTTCACCAAGGCCCTCGCAAAAGAGCTGGGGCCCTCTCAAATCCGGGTCAACTGCGTGGCGCCCGGTGTGATCGAAACCGACATGAACGCCGCCCTTTCCGCCGAGGCAATGGAGCAGCTTCGGGAGGAGACCCCGATGGGGGCGGTCGGAACGCCGGAACAGGTCGCGGATGCGGTCTTCTTCTTAACGTCGGAGCAGGCGGCCTTCATCACAGGGCAGGTGCTCAGCCCGAACGGCGGCTTTTGGATTTAAACGTCTGCGCCGGGTGTCCCCGGCTGGACAATCGCGATTCATAAGCAGTGCTAAAAGCGACATTGGAATCCCGCGAGGCACATCTTTTGTACAACGCACCTCGCAGGATTACAATCTGGATGCTGGCAGAACGCCAGTGTGCGTATTACCAGCGGGGGTTCCCCGGTTGGTTCCCAGGTTGGTTTATTGATAAAATGCATCTCGCAGGATTGCAGCCCAAAAATCGGTAAAGCTTTGGAGTGCGAAATTGCCCAGTCCAGGCACGGACGCACCTCGCAGGACTGAGACCTGGAAACTGGTAGCGCTTAAGTGTGCGATTGCCTGCCTGGCCACCCGGCCCGGCAGGGGGGATCCTGCTCTTGTCTCTTGGGGTTTTCACTTAAAGCTGAGAAAAAGGTTCGTGCACGAATTGCGAGCGGATGCACTCCGCGCCCGGTCCGAATAAACGCAACTCTTAAGCTGTGCCAAGAGCGGCCTGTCCGCGTGGCACACTTATTTTTTATGCGAACTGCCTTGCAGGGCGGAATACTTCCGCTGTCAATACGCGGTCTGTGGCCAGACCGGCCAATCGCGATCCGTAAGCGGTTCTAAAAACAGGGCTGGTAACCCGCGAGGCCCGTGACCGGGCTGGACAAACGCGATCCATAGGTTGTACGAAAAGCCGCGTCGGTAACCCGCGAGGCACCTCGCAGGACTGAAATCTTAGAAATTGGCAAAACGTTCGTGTGCGAATTACCTGCGGCAGTTTGCCGCGCCGGGTGTCTCCGGCCGGACAATCGCGATTCACAGGTAGTGTAAAGAACAACGTTGATAACCCGCAGGACACGTTTAGCTTTCATGCAACGCACCTCGCAGGATTTCTGCCCAAAAATCGATAAAATCTTGGGGTGCGAAATTGCCAGCAGGGGCACCCTGCCCCGCGAGGCACGTTTAGCTTTCATGCAACGCACCTCGCAGGATTTCTGCCCAAAAATCGATAAAATCTTGGGGTGCGGATTGCCCCGTCCGGGCACGGACGCCGGGTGTCTTGTATCCTGAAAAAATTGGTGATATACTACTAAGATAACAACCGGCCGGCCCAGGTGTTCGGATCGAAACAGGGCGGGGCCGAAATAAGAGTAGAAAGGATGATCCCGGGGGAAGGAGCCGCCGCTTTGCGGCCTTCCCGGACGGCGGGTCGAGGTGGTTTTATGCGGAAGAAATTCACACCGGTTTTGGATCGGCTCCTTCCGGGGCTTGCTTTGATCGCCCTGGGGGTCGTGATCCTCTGCTGGAAAACCAGCTTTTTGAGGCTGGCCCTTCAGCTGACGGGGCTGGTGTCGATCGTCAGCGGCGCCGCCATGCTGGTGATGCTCCTCCTGCGCCGAAAGGAGCTGGGCGGGAAGCGGATCACCCTCAGCGGCGCGCTGATCTCGGTCGCCGTCGGCGTCGCCATCTGGTTTCTGCCCGACGTCCAGGTCGTCCTGTTCGGTTTTCTCTTCGCCTTTTATGTCCTGATCAACGGCGCCGCGAAGCTGGTCAACTTCATTCTCTTTGCCAAAAACCGGGTCAAGGGGCGGGCGGCCGACCTCTTCGACTGCCTGTTTTTCCTGACCTTCGGCATCCTGCTGCTCTTCACTCCGCTTTTTTCGGTCGACTCGATCCTGATCATCATCGGGGTTTACGGCATTCTGCTGGGCAGCTTCAATCTCATCGAATACATCCATTCCGTCATTCCGGTCAAGGCGAAACGCCGGTTTAAGCGGAGAATCCGGATCTCCCTTCCGGTCTTTGTCGTCATGCTGATTCCGCACCGAGTTCTCAAGCGGATGAACCGTTATTTCTCCGAGAATCCGGAGGAAGCCGGGCCGGCCATCCAGCGGACGGAATACAAGGAAAAGGAGGCGCTTTCGGAGCCGCCCGACCTGGAGGTTTTCATCCATGTGACGGAGGACGGCACAGGCGCGATGGGCCACTGCGATTTTTGTTTTGAGGGGCGGGTGATCTCCTACGGAAATTACGACGAGTACTCCCGGAAGCTGTTCGAGGGGACGGGGGACGGCGTTTTGTTTTACACCTCTAAAGAGGATTATATCCCGTTTGTCACACGGTACAGCAAAAAGACGCTGTTCGGTTTTGGGCTCCGGCTGACAAAGGAACAGAAAGAGGGATTCCGCAGGCGGATGGAGGAGCTGACCGAGCCCCTATACCGCTGGGAATCCCCCTATGAAGCCGATTCAGGAGAAGGAAAGGCAAAGCCGCTGGATTATTATCCAGACTACGCGAGCAGGCTTTTCTATTACACCGGCGCTGAATTCTACAAGTTCCGCTCCGGGCGGTTCAAGTCCTATTTCGTCCTCTCCACCAACTGCGTCCAGCTGGTGGATGCCGCCCTGAGCTCGGCAGGGACTGCCATCGTCAAGCTCAACGGGATCATCACCCCCGGAACCTATTACGATTACCTCGACGAGGAGTTTTTAAAGCCCGGCTCGATGGTCGTCACCCGGACGGTCTACAGCGAAGACCCGGAAAACGCCCGCGGGATCCCCCGGGAGAGCGAAGTCCGGGCCCGGTACAAGGAAATCTGCGCCCAGGAGCGGGAAGCGATCCGGATTGAGCGGCGGGGAGCCCCCGCAGGGCAGACGCGGCCGGGTGACCCCGGCGGGACAAACGCGATCCGCAGGCGGTTCTAAAAACAGAGCTGGTAACCCGCGCGGCGCGTTGTACTTAGTTTGCCTTAGGCGCTTTGCGGGATGAGAACCCGAAAATTGGTACAATGTCGGTGTGCGAATTGCCTTGCGGGTTACAAACTGATAAATCGATCCGAGCTTGCGGGTCGCGTATCGAGAAAAGAAAAATTTTCCAAAAAATGAAAGACGGGCCGACGCCGCGGTTTTGAAATCCGGCTTCGGCGCGTTTTTGCTTCCTCCGGCCGATAAAAAATTTTCGCGGAATCGCCGCGGTTCAATACATATTCCTTTTGGTTCTCCACACACTATCCGCGTAGGATAATGTTAGCAATGGAGGAATTCTTTCAATGAAAGCAACGGGAATTGTGAGAAGGATCGACGACCTCGGTCGTGTTGTAATACCGAAAGAAATCCGCAGAACCATGCGGATCCGCGAAGGCGACCCGATGGAGATTTACACCAACGCCGACGGGGCCGTCATCTTCAAAAAATATTCGCCGATCGGCGAGCTGTCGAATTACGCCGCACAGTACGCGGAGGTGCTTTACAAAACGGGAGGGCTTCCCGCACTGGTCTGCGACCGGGACAACGTCATCGCCGTTTCGGGAGTGCCGAAAAAGGAGCTGCTGGAGCGGCGGGTCGCCCCCGAGCTCGAGGAGCTGATGGCTGGGCGCAAAACCCTTCCGGGCGGCGGGAAATCCGCTTCGATCAAGCCGGTGGAAGGGGTCGAGCGGTTTGCCTACGTCTGTTATCCCATCCTCTCGCAGGGGGATGTCAACGGGGCAGTGATGTTTATCTCGGGTGAACAGGAGTACACCCCGACCGAGACACAGATCAAGCTCATCCAGGCCGCGGCCGCCCTTTTGGGAAAACAGATCGAGGAATAACGGGGCAAGAACCCGGAAAATTCCGCAAACCCCCTTGCAATTTGCGGGGCAGTGTGCTATACTGAATTCGTAAACTGAACACTGAGATGATGAAAGGCTGGGAATTTCCCGGTCTTTCCTTTATGTTGGAACGATTGCAGAAGAGAGGATGAAATGCGGATGGCAAAAAAAGCTTCCACGGTTTCGGTGGTCTACGGCCTTGTCAAGCCGGCGGCGGACGAATTGGGGTTCACCCTTTGGGATGTGCGGTTTGAGAAGGAGGGCGGAAGCTGGTTTCTCCGAATCATCCTCGACAAGCCCGGCGGCATCGACATGGACGACTGCGCCGAGATGAGCCGCAGGATCGACCCGATCCTGGACGAAGCCGACCCGATTGAGCAGAGCTATTTCCTCGAAGTCGCCTCTGCGGGACTCGGCAGGGAGCTGCGCCGGCCGGAGCATTTCGAGATTTGTAAGGGGCGGCCGGTCGAGCTGCGGCTGATCCGCCCGCGGGACGGTGTCCGGGACTTCAAAGGAACCCTGAACGGGTACCGGGACGGGACGGTGGAGCTGCTTTCGAAGGGGGAGAGCCTCTCCTTCGCGGTGAAGGAGCTGAGCTATATCCGGCTGGACGATATTGACTTTGACGGCGAGATGGAACGCCTGTAATTTGAGATGGGGGAGATCGGAAAATGAATAACGAATTTTTTGACGCGTTGGAGCTCTTGGAGAAGGAAAAGGGGATTCCGATGGAGTACCTCCTCGAGCGGATTAAAACGGCGATCGGGATGGCGGTCAAGCGGGACTACGGCGGCATCGAAAACGTGTTGGTCGACATCGACGCCGAAACCCGGAAGTTCAAGGTGAGCATCGTCAAAACCGTGGCCGAAGAGGTGGAGGATCCGGTCAACGAGATCACGCTCGAGGACGCTTTGCAGCACGACAAGCGGGCCAAGGTCGGGGATTCGGTTGAAATCAAGCTCGAGACCAAGCAGTTTGGGCGGATCGCGGCCCAGACGGCGAAGCATGTGATCCGGCAGGGGATCCGGGAGGCCGAGCGGGAGCAGATGATCGAGCAGTTCCGCTCCAAGCTCCACGAGGTCGTCACCGGCCGGGTGCAGCGGGTCGAGCCGCAGACCGGGAACGTCACGCTGGAGATCGACCACAACGAGGTGATGCTCTTCCGAAACGAGCAGCTCGAAACCGACGAGTTTTCCGAGGGCGATTATGTCAAGGTCTATGTCAGTGACATCGTCGCGAGCGACCGGCGCTGCAACCTGAAGATATCGAGAACCCACCGCGACCTGGTGAAACGGCTGTTTGAGACCGAGGTGCCGGAGATCTTCGACGGCACGGTGGTGATCCGCTCGATCTCCCGCGAGGCGGGCTCCCGCTCCAAGCTCGCGGTCTACAGCGCCGACGAAAATGTGGATGCCATCGGCGCCTGCATCGGCCCCAAGGGGACGCGGGTCGCCCGGATCGTAGAGGAGCTGGGCGGAGAAAAGATCGACATCGTCCGCTACAGCGAAGATCCGAAGGAGTTCATTTCCCAGGCGCTCTCCCCGGCAACGGTGGTCGGGGTGGAAATTCTGGACGAAGAAGCGCGGACCTGCCGGGTAACTGTCCCGGATCATCAGCTCTCCCTCGCCATCGGGAACAAAGGGCAGAACGCCAAGCTCGCCGCCCGGCTGACCGGGTATAAGATCGATATCCGCCCGGAGAGCGGCTTTTACGGCGAGGAAGAATAACGAACCAGTTGAAATGGCGGGGAGGGTATCGCATGCAGGCCAAAAAGGTTCCCATGAGGATGTGCACCGGCTGCGGGGAGATGAAGCCGAAGCGGGAGCTCATCCGCGTTGTGAAGACGCCGGAGGGGGAGTTTTTGCTCGACGGCACGGGGAAAAAATCCGGGCGCGGCGCTTACCTCTGCCGGAACAAAGACTGCTTGAAGAACTGCAAAAAGACCAGACGGCTGGAAAAAAGCTTCAGCTGCCGGATTCCGGATGAGGTCTATGAGAGGCTTGAAAAGGAGCTGGACGACGGATGACAGCGGATAAAACGCTTTCCGCGCTGGCACTGGCAAGGCGGGCCGGAAAGCTGGTTATGGGATTTGACGCCGTGATGGAGTCGGCGCGAAAAGGCGAGACCGTTTTGGTCGTTCTTTCCCGCGGCCTCTCTCCGAAAACCGTCAAAGAGGCTTCGTTCCGCTGCGGCCGCTTCGGCGTGCCTTTCCTCACCGCGGACGTTTCGCTGGAGGAGGCGGAACATGTGCTGGGAAAACGCGCCGGCGTCTTTGGCGTCGCCGATGAAGGTTTTCGAACGCTGCTGGAGACGGCGATAAACGGCCGGGTTCAGATGGATTAATGGGATAGATATGGGAGGGTCATCTATGGTAATAAAATACAGGCTGCACGAGGTGGCGAAGGATTTAAACCTGCAGAACAAGGACGTCATCGATCTGCTGGCGAAGTATTCCGACACGCCGAAAAAACATATGACCGCGCTGACGGATGAGGAACTGAACATCGTTTTCGATTACTTCACCCAGCAGAACCAGGTGGAGAGCTTTGACGCTTATTTTAAGGATACCACCAAAACGGTTGTGCCGAAGGAAGCTGAACTCAAGGATGCGGAGCCGGCGATCGAGGAAGAGCCGGCCGTTGCACCGAAGCCGGCAAAGCCGGAGCCGAAGAAACAAAAACCGGCTCCGAAGCAGGAGCAGGCAAAACCGGAGGCGAAGCCGCAGTCGTCTGAGAAGAAACCCACGGAGCCGCAGCGCAAGCCCGCGGCGGCAGAGAAACCGCAGCAGAGGAAAAAGGTTGAACCGGCCGCCGACCGGCCGCAGCAGAAGCCGGCGCCAAAGCAGCCGGAGGAGAAATTCAATTTTCCCGACCGGACGCCAAAAGCGAAAGCCCCTAAAGCGGAGCAGCCGAAAAAAGAGATTGTCACCCGCCATGTGGATACCCGTGCGGCCCAGGTGGAGCTGGACAAATACAACGAGCGGTATGAGCAGATCGCCCCGGCGGGCCGGATGAATCACGACAACGTCCGCCGGAAGCAGAAGATCAACCAGAAGTCCCAGCAGCGCGGCCGCCCGCAGTCCCAGAAGCGTGAGACGGAGGCCCAGAAGCTCCAGCGGCTCGCCCTGGAGCGGGCCCGCAAGCAGCAGCTCAAGGTCATGATCCCGGACGAGATTGCCGTCGGCGAGCTCGCAGCGAGATTGAAGGTCACGGCGAGCGAGGTTATCAAACGGCTGATGCTCCTCGGCGTGATGGCTTCGGTCAACGAAGTCGTCGATTTCGACACCGCTTCGCTGGTTGCGGAGGAGCTGGGCGCCAAGGTTGAGCACGAGGTGATCGTCACCATCGAGGAGCGCCTGATCGACGACAGTGAGGACGACAGCGGCAACCTGGAGCCGAGAAGCCCGATCGTCGTCGTCATGGGGCATGTCGACCACGGCAAGACCTCCCTGCTCGATAAAATCCGCAATGCAAACGTCACCGCGACCGAGGCGGGCGGAATCACCCAGCATATCGGCGCTTACCAGGTCAGGGTGAACGACCAGATCGTCACCTTCCTGGACACCCCGGGCCATGAGGCGTTTACCTCGATGCGGGCCCGCGGCGCTTCGGTCACCGACGTCGCGATCCTCGTCGTCGCGGCGGACGACGGCATCATGCCGCAGACGGTGGAGGCGATCAACCACGCCAAAGCGGCGGGGGTGGCCATCATCGTCGCCATCAACAAAATCGACAAAGAGGGGGCCAACCCCGACCGTGTGCTCCAGGAGCTGACCGAGTACGAGCTCGTCCCCGAGCAGTGGGGCGGCGACACCGTCTGCTGCCCGGTTTCGGCGCTGACGGGGGAAGGGATCGACAACCTCCTCGAGATGGTCTGTCTGGTTTCCGACATGCGGGAGCTCAAGGCGAATCCGAACCGCCCGGCGAAGGGCACGGTGATCGAGGCGCGGCTCGACAAAGGCCGCGGCCCGGTCGCAACTCTGCTGGTACAGAATGGCACGCTTCATACGGGGGATATTATTATTGCGGGGACGGCGGTCGGCCGCGTCCGCGTCATGACCAACGACCGCGGGCAGGAGGTCAAAGAGGCCGGCCCGTCCATGCCGGTTGAGATCACCGGCCTCGACGAAGTGCCGTCGGCAGGGGATATCGTCAACGCCGTTGCGGACGAACGCCTTGCGAGGGTGCTGGTGGAGCAGCGCAGGCACGACCTGAAGGAGAAAGAATTCCAGAGCTACCAGAAGGTCACGCTGGATAATCTTTTCAGCCAGATCGAACAGGGCGAGATGAAAGAGCTCGCCATCGTCGTCAAAGCCGACGTCCAGGGTTCGGTCGAGGCGGTGAAGCAGTCCCTCGAGAAGCTGACCAACGACGAAGTCCGCGTCCGCGTCATCCACGGGGGCGTCGGCGCGGTCTCGAAGTCGGACGTCATGCTGGCCAACGCCTCGAACGCGATCATCATCGGCTTCAACGTCCGGCCCGACCCAGTCGCGCGGGACAGCGCCGAGGAAGAAGGGGTGGAGATCCGCACCTACCGCATCATCTATGACGCGATCGACGACGTCACCCAGGCGATGAAGGGGATGCTCGCGCCGAAGTACCGCGACGTGGACCTGGGACGGGTCGAAGTCCGCCAGGTTTACAAAATTTCCAGCGTCGGCACCGTCGCCGGCTGTTATGTCACCGAGGGCAAGGTCACCCGCGCCTCGATGATCCGGGTCGTGCGGGACGGCATCGTCATCGCCGAGGATCAGATCGACTCCCTCCGGCGGTTTAAGGACGACGTCAGGGAAGTGGCCCAGGGCTACGAGTGCGGCATCGGATTAAACAAGTTCAACGACGTCAAAGAAGGCGACGTCTTCGAAGCGTATATCGTGGAGGAATACCGCGAATAAAAAGGCGGCTGTGCGTCTCTTCCAGCAGGGGAACCGCGTTCCGTCCGGAATGCGGTTCAATTCCCGCACGTTTCGGGGCTGTCCCCTGGAATGGAACAAAGCAGAAAGGAGGCCGCTCATGGCAAGCCATCGGATCGGACGGCTGTCCGAGGATATGAAACGGGAGCTCAGCGCGGTGATGCGGGAGCTCAAAGACCCGCGGGTCCATGGGATGCTCAGCATCGTCAAGCTGGAGCTTTCAAACGATCTGTCCCACTGCAAGGTGTATATCAGCGCCATGGAGGGGATGGAAACCGCCCGGGAAGCGGTGAAGGGATTGCAGTCCGCCGCCGGGTTCATCAAAAAGGAACTCAGCGCGCGGATTCGGATGCGCCGCTGCCCGGAGCTCCATTTTATCGCGGATGATTCGATTGAGCACAGCGCACAGCTGAGTAAAATGATCGAGGAGCTCAACCGCTGAGCGGCGGGGGTTCCAAAAGAAAGCGGTGCGGCGCCGGGATAGGCTCCCGCCGCTTTTCTGCCGTGTGAAAATAAAACAGAAAGGAACGACGCCGGGTGCGGAAGGGAGATTTTCCTCTTTTCTGCGGGAACCCCGGGTCGAGGCGATTGATATGGAACAATCCACAGCCGCGGCTGCGCGGCGGATCAAGGGTGCGGAGCGGGTTTTGATCCTCTCCCACCACAACCCGGACGGGGACACGCTGGGCTCAGCGTTTGGTCTCATGCGGGCGCTGGATTTTCTCGGGAAACGGTCGGCGGTTCTCTGCTCCGATCCGTTTCCGGAAAAATTCTCGTATTTTACCGAAGTCCGTCCGTTGGATTTTGAGCCGGATTTGATCACAGCGGTGGATATTGCGGACACCCAGCTGTTCGGGGAAAGGCTGATGCCGTATGCCGGGCGGGTCGACCTGTGCATCGATCACCATGTTTCCAACACCCGCTATGCGGCGGAAACCTGCCTCGACCCCGCCGCCGCTGCGACGGCGGAAATTACGATGAAGATCGTCCGGGAGATGGGCGTCCCCCTCTCTGCGGCGATTGCCGACCCGCTTTACACCGGGATCGCCACCGACACGGGCTGTTTTAAGTTTTCCAACACAACGGGGAACACCCACCGGGCTGCGGCTGAGCTGATCGAAGCCGGCGCGGATTACAACACGATCAACCGCCTGATGTTCGACACCAAAAGCCGGGCGCGGATCCGGGTGGAGCAGTCGGCTCTCAGCTCGATGGAGTTTTTCTCAGGTGGCCGGGGCGCTATGATCGTGATCCCGCGGAAGCTGGTGGAAGAAACCGGGGTGGACGAGAGCGAGCTCGACGGCGTCTCGGCGATTCCGCGCCAGATCGAGGGCGTCCAGGTCGGGCTGACCTTCCGGGAGCGGGACGGCTTTTATAAAATTTCCGTCCGGACGGTGGAGCCGGTCGATGCATCGGAAATCTGCCGGAGGCTGGGCGGCGGCGGACATGCCCGGGCGGCGGGCTGCACCCTGAAGGGCAGCTTAGACGAGGTCAAGAGAGCCGTATTAGAGGCGGTGGAGCAGCAGGTATGAACGGGATCCTCTGCATGAACAAGCCGGAGGGGTTTACCTCCTTCGATGTGGTTGCGAAGATGCGCGGGATCACCGGCGTGCGGAAGATGGGGCATGCCGGCACCCTCGACCCGATGGCGACCGGCGTTCTGCCGCTCCTGCTGGGGCGGGCGACCAAGGCCTGCGACCTCCTCCCAGACGAAACCAAGCGGTATACCGCCGGGTTCCGCTTCGGGCTTTCGACCGACACCCAGGATATCACCGGAAAGGTGTTGTCTTCTTCTGAGGAGCCGGTAACAAAGGAAGCGCTGCTCTCCGCCCTTCCCGCATTCCGAGGGGAGCTTCAGCAGCTTCCGCCGATGTACTCCGCGGTTCAGGTCAACGGGCGGCGGCTCTACGACCTTGCCCGCCAGGGGCGCGAAGTTGAGCGGGAACCGCGGACAATCCGGATCGACGGGCTTTCACTTTTGGAATATGAGGCTGAGAGCAGAACGGGGGTTCTGGATATCCGCTGCTCCAAGGGGACGTATGTCCGCACCCTGATCCACGACCTCGGCCGGCGGCTCGGCGCGGGGGGCGTCCTCACCTCATTGGTACGGACGGAGTCCTCTGGATTTTCGCTGGAGGACTGCATCACCATTGAAGAGGCAGCCCGGCTTTCGGAGAGCGATGTGCTTCAGGAAAAGCTGATCCCGATCGAGGCGGTCTTCCGCGGCTGCCCCGGCGTCGCTCTGAACGCTGTCCAGAAACGGATGTTTCTAAACGGCGTTCGGCTGGATTTGAACCGGGTCAGATACCGCCCGGGAGAAGGACTGTACGCGGTTTACGGGCCGGAGCGGGAGTTTCTGGGAGTAGCGCGGCCGGATTTGGAAGCCATGGAGCTCCGGGCAGTATCCTTTTTTTGAGTGGCAGAGAGGAGGGAAAAGATGGTCGTACACGACAGGCTGGTTGATGCAGCCGGGGATACGGCGGTTGCGCTGGGGATTTTCGACGGTCTGCACAGAGGGCATCAGGCGGTGATCGAGCGGGTCGTTGCCGAAAGGGAAAACGGCCTTCTTCCAACGGTTTTGACCTTTTCCACAGACCAGTGCCGGCCCGCCCGAAAACAGGGGATGAAACGGATTCTGACAAACCGTCTTTTTCTCCGCCTGCTGGAAGGAGCCGGTGTGGAGCTCGTCGAATCCCTCCCCTTTGAGGGGATCATGAACCTCTCCCCCAGGGAGTTCGTCGAGCAGGTGCTCTGCGGGCGGCTCAAGGCGAAGGCCGTCGCCTGCGGCCGGGACTTCCGGTTTGGAAGAGGCGCAGCGGGGGATCTTCCCCTTCTGAAAAAGCTGTGCGGCGAATATGGGATCCGGCTCGATGCAGTTGACTCCCTTCTCGACGGCGGGGATGCGATCAGCTCGACCCGGATCAGGCAGTGCCTGTCCGAGGGGGAAATCGAGCTGGCCAACTGGCTGCTGGGGCATCCTTATTCCCTGGATTTTGAAGTCGTCCATGGAAATGAATTGGGCCGGACGATCGGGATTCCCACCATCAACCAGATTTTTCCGGAGCAGTTTCTCGTCCCGCGTTTCGGGGCTTACGCATCCTATACCGAATTGAAGGGGAAACGGTATAAATCCATCACCAACATCGGGGTCAAGCCGACGATCCAGGGGAACAGGCTCCCGCTGGCGGAAACCCATATCATGGGAGTGGATGAATCCCTCTACGGGCAGAATATCCAGGTGAGCCTGATGAAGTTCATCCGGCCGGAGAAAAAGTTCGAGAGCTTCGACGAGCTGACGGAAGAGATACGGGCGAATATCCGGCAGGCTAATGCGCTCCTCGATTGACAGAAAAGGGTGCCGGATGCTATAATCGTGGTTGGAAACAGCGCCGCATTTTTTGCGGCAGAATGCGGGTATGGCGGAATTGGCAGACGCGCCAGACTTAGGATCTGGTGTTCTACGACGTGCAGGTTCAAGTCCTGTTACCCGCACCAAGGGTGAGTCTGGACGCAATTCGCGTTCGGACTCTTTTTACTTCCGGAAAGTTCGAGACACGCATTTAGAGCAGCCTCTTTTTCATAAACTTTTGACAGCAGCGAGCCGCCGCAGACAATACGCGCGCCTCACTTGGTGGGGTGCGTTTTGTTTTATCCCCGCGTTTAAACCGGAATCTTTTTTGCATCGTCTTGACGGACGGCAGAAGTCCGAATCTTGTCCATGTTGGAGACGGCTTCGGATTTTTAGTATATGTTGAGTGCTAAAGCAAAAGCGGCGGTATCGTGAGTGATACCGCCGCTTTTGTCATACGCTCCTTTTCTTTTCTGCTTCCTTTGCCCTCTGCACTTTTCATTCTTCAAATTTTTTCTGCCCCTCCGGGCTTTCAAAAAATTTTGAGCTTCAGGAAGCAGACAGCGTGCAGGGCCTTCTGTCTCATGCCGGGGGATATTTATATCAAATTGCTTTTTTGCCATATATCGCCTTTCTTATTCAGTTGTCAAGGTACAATGATGCCGCACAGGGGCTGCGGGGAATTCTGCTTAGACTCAATCACCTTTCCTTTGTGAGACGCTGTTGCCGCTTTAGTTCCTCCGGCACATCCGGCGGGATGCGGTCAACCAATCGTTGAATGTCCTGCAATTCACTTTCCAGCTTCGCCCGTTCCATGCGGTCTTTCATTTTGCCGCTTTCGCCGGCTCTGGCTCTCGCTTCCAGCTTTTGATTTTCTTCCAGCAGATCATTTATCGTGACCTTGTATTTTTTGAGCTGCCCGGAGAAGTTCTCCATTTGCAGAAACCATTTTTTCAGCATGGCAAGGGTGCTCTCTTTTTCTTCCCGGCGTTCAGCAGGGGAATACCGCGGACAGTATGTATACATCACAGGGATGTGTCTTGCCTGTTCTCGCTTTAGACATAAGAAAAAACGCCGGTTAGAAAAACCGGCGTTTTCCTTTGAAACGATTAGTCCTGCGGATTCGGAGCAGAAACCGGGCAGGTACCGGCACACGCGCCGCAGTCGATGCAAGTATCGGCGTCGATCACGTATTTACCATCACCAGCGGAGATGGCGGATACCGGACATTCTGCCTCGCACGCGCCACAGCCGATGCACTCGTCGCTAATTACATATGCCATTGAAAGCACCTCCTTCAGATTTGCCCTTGTTAAGTGAGGGTATTATCATTGTAACATATTTTCGCAAAAAATCAATATAAAACCGCAAGTTTTACTTTTCTGTTTTCGGCGTTTCCTTCACATCTTTTTTCTCCCCCTTGTGGGGCCGGTCGCGCAGGGATTTTACCTGCTCCCGCGTGTAGACCCCCGGCGCTGCATCGGGATTTGCCGCCAGCTGTACCTTCAGTTTTCCTGTTAAGAGGTTGACGTCGGTCACTGTCCCTTTCCCGTCCGGAGTCATCACCTGCGCGCCCTGTTTAGGCGTGAGCTTGAGGAGGTGTTCATAAGCGTCCTGCTCATGCTTGAGACAGCACATCAGCCGCCCGCAGGTTCCCGAAATTTTGACCGGATTTAAGGAAAGGCCCTGCTCCTTCGCCATTTTGATCGAGACCGGCTGGAATTCGTCCAAAAAAGTGGAGCAGCAGAAGGGCCGCCCGCAGATACCAAGGCCCCCGATCATCTTCGATTCGTCCCGCACACCGATCTGCCGCAGCTCGATCCGGGTGCGGAATACCGATGCGAGGTCTTTGACCAGCTCCCGGAAATCGACCCGCCCATCTGCGGTAAAGTAAAAGAGGATTTTATTCCCGTCAAAGGTGTACTCCACGTCGACGAGCTTCATCTCCAGCTGGTGCTTGGCGATCTTCTCCTGGCAGATTTTAAAAGCGTCCCGCTGTTTTTTTCGGTTTTGCTCCACAACAGCGAGATCTTTTTCGGTGGCCATTCGCACAACCGGCTTGAGCGGAAGGACAACTTTGTCGTCGCCCACGATGCTGTTGCCAATCATGACGAGACCGCACTCCATACCGCGGGCGGTCTCGACAATGACATGATCCCCCTTCTTGATCTTCATCCCCGAGGGGGCGAAATAATATATTTTTCCCACGTCCTTAAACCGGACTCCGATGATTTCAGCCATGAACCTCTCCATACGATACGAAGCCTTTGAAAAAGGCTGTAAAGCAACGGCCTTTTAAGCCCGTATTCGTTTCCTTTCTTTCCATTTTTATCCGGATTTTCCCGCCTTCGTCAGTTCTTCGCAGATATGCCGATCAGCGAGCTGGTCACCCAGGCCGAAAGGAGCGGCACATTTGCGTTTGCATCCAAGTCTTTGATCGCCTTGGAGACAACGCGGATCTTTTCCAACAGCTGCTTGGTGGTAAACCCGCCGATCAAAGCGGTAGCCGCCTCTTTCGATCCTGCGATCAGCCGCTTGCCGCCCGATTTCAGGACGGCCGCATCCCGGAAACGCTCAAAAAGGGCCTCCAGGAAGGCGCGGTAAAGCTGCTTGTCGTTCGAAATTTTCCCAAGGGAGGAGAGCATCCCATACTCCTGGCGCTTTGAAAGCATCAAGCAGAAATCGTCCGGCGAAACGGGAAGATCCCCGGCGGCCAGAAGCGACAGCCCCTTCCCGATGTTGCCGCCGCAGGCGGCAGCGGCCTTTCGGGCGGTCTCCGGCGGGACGCCGCCCAGCGTCTCCAGCGCCTGGGCGCATTCCCCCTCCGCCACCGGAAAGATCCCGACCGGAATGCAGCGGGAGAGGATGGTGGGGAGGACGTGGCTGCGGTCGTCCGCGGTCAGCAGGATCACCAGATGCGCGGGCGGCTCCTCCAAAAGCTTGAGCAGCGCGTTTGCGGCCGAAGCCTGCATCCTCTGGCAGTCGCTGATGAGATAAACCTTTTTTTCCCCATCGTTCGGATAAATCGGCGCATCCGCCTTCAGCTTCCGGATATTGGCGACCGTCAGCTCGTTCTTTTCGGCCGTTCCGGAAAGGATTGTCAGATCAGGATGGGCGCCTGCATCCATCTTTTTGCAGCTCGGGCAGCTTCCGCAGGGATGCGTTTTCCCCCCGCATAAAATCGCCTTGGCAAAATAGGCGGAAATCGCCCGTTTGCCAAGGCCCTTTTCTCCGTAAAACAGATACGCGTGATTCAGCCGGCCGCTGTTTGCCGCCCTGTCGATGAGCTCCACGACAGAGGTATTGCCATAAATCATTTCAATCGCCATAAGATACAAATATTGCACAAGCAGGGCGCTTTGGCTTCCCGCTGCGCCCGCCTTGTACATTACGCCCGCTCTGTCTGAACAAAGCGCATGGTATCGTTCCTTTCTTCCGTTTTTCAAACGGTTTCCATCCTGTCAAGAATCAACATCCCCAGCGGCGCTGTCCCACGCTGTGCGTTAGAACCTGGGAAACGCAGGCAGAGACGATTTTACCTTCTGGGCCGAACATTCTTATCGGTCAATGGCACATTCCGTCAGATTTTTTCAAAACGCTCTACATTCAAAACAAAGATTGTCGCGCCGCCTACCGTGACCTCGACCGGCAGAGACGAATAAACGCCGACACCGTACATCGCAGAGGAAGGGGCCATCTGGGTGCGCCGCTTGCTGTGCTTGGAAATGACCTCAACCGCCTCGTCCACCTTATCGTCCTCGGTTCCGATCATGAAGGTGGTATTTCCCGCCATCAGGAAACCGCCGGTCGAAGCGATTTTGGTCGCGAAAAACCCCGCCTTGGTCAATGCCGAAGAGACGATGTGGCTGTCGTCGTTGCTGACGATTGCATAAATCATTTTCATACGTTGTCACTCCCTGTTCTCAAATTGACGGCTGTCCGCCGCCTTTTAGAGCTCCATCCGCAGCGGCGGTGGATTCCTGTCTTTATCATACCACTTTCAGTGCTGAAATTCCAGCCTTTTTTAAAAGTTTTTGGCAGGCTTCGTCAATCCGCTCCCCGGCGACGACGACCGCCACGCCGGGCGGGCAGAGGATTCTGTTTTCGGCGGCGACCCTCCCGCAGATTTCGTCGACCGAAAGCTCCTTTGACGGCGCGAAAACTGCATCCCGCGGCGTCATCACCCGCTCGGGCTGGGGCGGCGCTTCCAGCCGCTCAGTCCGGTATTCCCCGTCCGGCTCGAAAGCCTCGATCGCCCGCTCCAGCTGTTCAAACTCCACCTCGCCGTTGAAGGGGGTCGGCATCAGCACCGCCGTCTCAGCCGCCGCGTAATCGCATTCGATTCCATGCGCCCGCAAAAAGGCCGCAAGGTCTCCATCATAGCCTTTCGGCGCGCCTGCGAGGGAAAGGCGGGCCGGCTCGCTGTCAAAGACAAAAAGTCCCCGCTTCGCGGCTTTTTTCCGCAGCCTGTTAAGACGGCCCGCCAGTGCGGCGAACTCCATGCGGGCGGCTGTTTCGAGGTAATCCGCGCAGACGTCAAGCGAATGCATGATAAGGTAAGACGGGCTGGTGGAGCCGAAGAGGGCCATCGCCGATTTGAGCTCCTCCGCCGTAAAATCCCCCGCAGCGTGGAGGAGCGCTCCCCCGGTCAGCGCTGGCAGGGTCTTATGGGCCCCATCGCAGCAGAGCGTCGCCCCCTGTGCGAGCGGATGACAATCCTCCGGCAGAAACTTGAGATGCGCGCCATGGGCGTTGTCCACTAAAAGGGGGAGCCCCCGCTTTTTGCAGACCGAGGCAATCCCGCCGATGTCCGAAAGCATCCCGAAATAATCGGGGCTGGTGAGGTAAACGGCATCTGCCGATTGTTCTGCCAGCGCCTGCTCCACCTGCTCCGGCGAAACCGCGCCGCTGACCCCAAACCGGTCGTACGGCTTCGGGTAAACCCAGACGGGTTCAATGTCGAGCAGCACGCAGGCGTTGACGAAGGTGACGTGGGTATTCCGGGCAGCGAGGATCCTCCGCAGGCCGTATTTCCGCTTTGCGGCGGCCAGCATCCCTTGGATGCAGAGGGTCGTCCCCCCGGCGCTGAGGACGGTTGCCCCGCTGCCGTAGAGCCGCTCGAACCGCCTTTCCGTCTCCCGGATCACCCCCTGCGCATGGTAGAGGGAATCCGCCCCGGTGATCTCGGTGATGTCGTAAGCCCCGTCGAGCAGGAATCTCCCTTTGTGTCCCGGCATATAGAACCGGGCGGGGCCGTTCTTTTTGTTTTGCGCCAAAAATTCGGTGAGTGTCATCGAATCCATCCTGTCCAGTTGATTTGCAGCCGTAAACGGCCGAAAGCCGCTCTTTGGGGTTCAGTGAGAGGGCAGTGCCCGCCGAATCATTAAAGGGGGATTCCCGAATGGGGAGAGAACTGCCCTTTATTAAACTGTCGTCTCTGACGCCCATTTTTCCAGGGCTTCAGGCAGCTTCCGCCCGATCCCCGCCGTGTTATTCCGCCCCTTCGATGATCCCGCCGCCCAGGACATAATCCCCGTCGTAGAAAACGGCCGACTGTCCCTTTGCGACCACCCGGTGGGGCTGGTCCAGCCGCACTTCGGCGCGGCCTCCCGCGCAGACGACCTCCGCCGGGACAGGCTGAGCCGCTGAACGGAGCTTCACTCCCGCCCGGAAGCGTTCCGGGAACGGCTTTCCGTCCGGGGCCGTCAGCTCGCCGAGGAGGACGGTGCGGATCAGATCCTCCCCGCCGCGGGCGAGGTAGATTTTGTTCTCCACCGGGTCGATCTCCCGGATGAAGACTGGCTCCCCCAGCGCGATCCCCAGCCGTTTCCGCTGGCCGACCGTGTAGTGGAAGATCCCCCGGTGTGTTCCGCAGACCGCCCCGTCCGGGGAGATGAATTCACCCTCCGGAGAGGGGCCGAGCCGCCGCTCGATGAACCCCGCGTAATCGTTGTCCGGGATAAAGCAGATCTCCTGGCTGTCCGGCTTGTTTGCCGCGGCGAGGCCGGCTCGTTCCGCAGCGGCCCGCACCTCCGGCTTGTCCATCGCCGCGAGGGGGAGGAGAAGGCGGGGAAGAACGTCCTGCCCGAGCCGGTAGAGCATGTAGGATTGATCCCGCTTCGAGCAGGCCGCCCTTTTCAAAAGGGTTCTGCCGTCCCGTTCCTCCAGCCCCGCGTAATGGCCGGTGGCGAGCTTTTCATATCCCTCTTCCTCTGCGGTCTCCAGCAGGGCTTTGAATTTCACCGCGGGATTACAGCGGGTGCAGGGGTTCGGCGTCCGCCCCGCTTTGTAGGCCGCCATGAAATAGGAGACGATCTCCGCCTCGAACCGCTCCGAACAGTCCTTGACAAACAGGGGGATATCCAAAGCGGCGGCGGCATCCGCTGCCGCCGCCACCGTTTCTTCGTGGGCCGGGGACATCTTTAAAACGACGCCTCCAACCTCATATCCGGCTCGTTTGAGCAGATAGGCGCAGGCCGAGCTGTCGACTCCGCCCGAAAGCGCCACCAGCACCCGCTTACTCATGCAGGTGACAGGCTTCGCACTCGCCGATGTCGCCGACGATCGGGAGCGGGTCGATCCCCTGGCGGGTGTAGTAGTCGCTCAAAGCCGCCTTGATCGCCTGCTCCGCCAGAACCGAGCAATGGATCTTGCTGGCCGGCAGACCGTCGAGCGCCTCGACCACCGCCTTGTTGGTCAGCTTGAGCGCGTCGTCGACACTCTTGCCTTTGATCATTTCGGTGGCGATCGAGCTGGTCGCAATCGCGGCGCCGCAGCCAAAGGTCTTAAACTTCACGTCTTCAATCGTATTTCCGTTGATTTTCAGGAACATCTTCATGATATCCCCGCACTTGGCATTTCCAACCTCCCCGACGCCGTTTGCATCCTCGAGCTCCCCGACGTTGCGCGGATTGGAAAAATGGTCTAATACTTTATCGCTGTACAGCATAACACTGGTGCTCCTTTCGCAGTTTACATCTAATTGCTCCAAAAACCGGCGGGGCTATTTCCCGCCCTTCCAGACCGGGCTCATGTCGCGCAGGGTCTGGACGACCCCCGGCAGGACTTCGAGGATGTAATCCACGTCCTCGTCGGTGGTGTCGTCCCCCAGCGAGAGCCGGAGGGAACCGTGTGCGATTTCATGCGGCAGGCCGATGGCGAGCAGCACATGGGACGGGTCGAGCGAGCCGGAGGTACAGGCCGAACCCGACGAACCGCAGACCCCTTTCAGGTCAAGCCGGAGAAGGAGTGCTTCCCCCTCGACCGCCTCGAACGAAACGTTGACGTTGCCGCAGAGCCGTTTGACCGGGTCTCCGTTTAAGCGGGAAGCCGGGATTTTTAACATCCCTTCGATCAGCCGGTCGCGGAGCTTGGTCAGCCGCTCCGCCTTTGCACCGAGGCCTTTTACGGCGTCTTCGACCGCCTGGCCGAGCCCGACGATATAGGCGGTGTTTTCGGTGCCGCCCCGTTTGCCGCTCTCCTGTCCGCCGCCGTGCATGAAGTTGTCAATGACAACCCCCTTGCGGATGTAGAGCGCGCCGATCCCTTTGGGCGCGTGGATTTTATGCCCCGAAAGGGAGAGCAGGTCGATGTTCTGCTCCTTGACGTCGATCGCCAGGTTGCCGACCGCCTGCACTGCATCGGTGTGGAACAAAACGCCTTTGTCCCGGCAGATCTTCCCGATTTCGGCAACCGGCTGGATGGTGCCGATCTCGTTGTTCGCATACATGATGGTGACCAGCGCCGTATCCGGCCGGATCGCCTGCGCCACCTGTTCAGGGGAGACCAGCCCCATCCCGTCCACCGGGAGGTAGGTGACCTCGAAACCCTGCTTTTCAAGGTATTCGCAGGTGTGGAGCACCGCATGGTGTTCGATGCTGCTGGTGACGATGTGTTTCTTCCCTTTGGCCGCGAGCCGGAGCGCCGCGCCCTTGATCGCCCAGTTGTCGCTCTCCGTCCCGCAGGAGGTAAAATAGATCTCCCGCGGCTCCGCGCCGAGGGCGGCGGCGACCTTTCCCCGCGCCTCTTCAATCGCCCGCTTGGCCGTCCGGGCGATGCTGTATACGCTGCTGGCGTTGCCGTAATGCTCCGTCAGGTAAGGCGTCATCGCGTTCAGAACGCTCTGCGAAACTTTAGTGGTCGCAGCGTTGTCCGCGTAGACAAAACGTTTCTCCATAGGTCTCAGTCCTTCTTTGGATGAATAGAGGGTTTATTTTTACAGCTTTATTATATACCATTTTAGTGTATAAATCAAGTGGGGAGGGGAATATTTTGAAATTATTTGTATTTCTGGCTCTCTGCCACCGCCAGCGCGTCGCACCGCTCGTTTTCCGGGTGCCCGGCGTGCCCTTTGACCCAGACGTATTCCATCTCGTGCCGGGCGAGCAGGCCGAGGAGAGCTTCCCACAGGTCGGGGTTGAGGGCTTTGTCCTTTTTGTTCCGCATCCAGCCGTTTGCCCGCCATTTTTGGGCCCACCCCTGGGTGATGGCGTCCAGAACGTATTTCGAATCGCTGTAAACCGTGACATGGCAGCGGAATTTCAGCGCGGAAAGCCCTTCGATCAGCGCGGTGAGCTCCATCCGGTTGTTGGTGGTCTGCGCCTCGCCGCCCGAGAGCTCCTTTGAAACGCCCCCGCAGCGCAGGATACAGCCCCAGCCGCCCGCGCCGGGATTCCCGCTGCACGCGCCGTCCGTAAAAAGTTCCACCCGTTTTAATTCTTCCACAAAAACGCCCCTTCTATCCGGGCGGCAGCCGCCCGTTTTCAATAACCAAACGTCCCGTTCATCGAATCGTCGTTCTCGACCCAGCTTTCAACGTTGACCGTCGTAAATTCCTCCGGCGTGTTCCGGATAATCACCGTATCGATTCCGGCGTTGATGATCAGGCGCTTGCACATCGAACAGGAGTTCATCCCCGGCACGATCTCTTTCGTCTTGGGGTCGACGCAGACCAGATAAAGAGTCGCCCCCAGCATATCCGGCCGCGCCGCCGCGATGATGGCGTTCGCCTCGGCGTGAACCGACCGGCAGAGCTCGTACCGCTCCCCGCGGGGGATGTTCAGCTTTTCACGGGCGCAGTACCCCAGGTCGGAGCAGTTCTGCCTTCCCCGCGGCGCGCCGTTGTAGCCGGTCGAAATGATCTGGTCGTTTTTGACGATGATCGCCCCGAAATTGCGGCGCAGGCAGGTTCCCCGCTCCGAGACGGTCTGGGCAATATCGAGGTAGTAGTTGATTTTATCCCGTCTTTCCATGAAAACACCTCCGTTGAATCGGCTGCCAAAGAGCCGGCCCTGCCAGGGCAGGCCGTTTGTGTCCATTATAAGGGCAACCTTACGCAATTTCAAGATTCTTTTTGAAAAGAAGGCCGTTGTGTGGTAAAATGAAAAATAAGATTGAAACACGCAGGCTGTTATGGCGTGTTTTTGCTGCCAAAGCGGGGAAGCTCCCTGCTTTTCTCCTGTGCGGCGAAAAGTGCGCTCTGTCCTTTAAGGCGGGCCGCCGGGATCATTTCCCCGGAAAAGGGGGAAGCGGTACGCCCTGTAATTTCTGAAACGAGGATCGCTATGAACCGTTTAACCGATATCAACGTGGTCAAAGACCTGCTCGCCCGGCACGGCTTTACCTTTTCGAAGGCGCTGGGGCAGAATTTTCTCATCAACCCCTCGGTCTGCCCGCGGATCGCCGAACTGGGCGGGGCCGCGCCCGGCGTCGGGGTGATCGAGGTCGGAACCGGGGTCGGCGTGCTGACCGCCGAGCTCGCCAAACGGGCCAAAAAGGTGGCCGCTGTCGAGCTGGACAGCCGGCTTTTCCCCGTTTTGGAGGAAACGCTGGCGGAGTTTGACAACGTCAAGCTGGTGCACGGCGATATCCTGAAGCTCGACCTCCACCGGCTGATCCGGGAGGAGTTCCCGGGAATGGAGGTCGTGGTCTGCGCAAACCTTCCTTATTATATTACTTCCCCGGTCATTATGAAACTATTGGAGGACCGCCTTCCCATCGAGGCGGTTACGGTAATGGTGCAAAAGGAGGCAGCCGCCCGGCTCTGCGCGGAGCTGGGAACGCGGGAGGCGGGGGCCGTCACCGCCGCGGTGCGGTATTTCAGCGAGCCGCGGCAGCTCTTCACCGTCTCGCGGGGGAGCTTTCTGCCCGCGCCGAAGGTCGATTCGGCCGTCATCCGGCTGGACGTCCGGGAGCCGGCGCCCCTCGGCTTCGACGAAGCCTTTTTCTTCCGAACCGTCCGCGCCTGTTTCGCACAGCGGCGGAAGACGGTGGTCAACTCGCTTTCCTCCGCTCTGGGGCTCGAAAAGCAGAAGGCGGCGGAGGCGCTCCGGCAGTGCGGGCTCAGCCCGACCGCGCGGGCGGAGGAGCTAAAGCTCGAGGAGTTCGCTGCGCTGGCCCGCGCACTGCTCCCGTTCGATCCTAAAAACAAAACCGAGGAGGCAGCTGATGATTCAAGCAGTGATCTTTGACATGGACGGGCTGATGTTCGACACCGAGGCCCTCGCCAAAAAGGGCTGGCTGATTGCGGGGCGGGAGATGCAGCTCCCCATCACCGACGAAATCGTTTACAGGGTCGTCGGAATGAACGCGGCCAGTGTTCGGAAGACCTGTCAGGAGTACTTCGGGCCGGAATTCGACTACGACGGGTTTCGTGCCCGTGTGTCGGATTATATGCGCCGGTCTCTGGATGAAGATGGAATACCGGTAAAGCGGGGGCTCCCCGAGCTGCTGGATTATCTAAGGCAAAAGGGCTGCCGAACCGCTGTGGCGAGCTCCTCCCCCCGCGCGACGGTAGAGGATTACCTCCGCCGGGCGGGGATGGAGGGTGTTTTCTCCGCCCTGGTCTGCGGCGATATGGTCGCGCGGAGCAAGCCGGCGCCGGATATCTTCCTCAGGGCGGCGGAGGTGCTCGGCGTCCCGCCGGAGGACTGTCTTGTCCTGGAGGATTCCTCCAATGGGATTCGGGCAGCCCACGCCGCCGGGATCCGGGCGATCATGGTTCCAGACCTGATCGAGCCGACCGCCGAGCTGCGGGGGATGGCCTGTGCCGTCTGTGAATCGCTCCACGGGGTGATCCCCTTTTTGGAGGCAGACCGGAAGGAGAGCCTGCCGCATGGATAAATTCGTCCCCTTTACCAGCTCCTTTTCCCTCGGGCGGATCTTCCTCTCGGTCTCGGACGCCATGCTGATTGCCCTGATCGTCTTCGTGATCCTCCGGCTGGTTCGCTACAAAAAGATGAAGGCATCCCGCACCCTGCTCTGCGGCGCGTTCGCGGTCTATATCGGGGCGGTCGCCGCTCTGACCCTCTTTCCCATCTTCCCGGCGCAGTTTTCCCTCTCCTGGCAGAATTTCGCCCTGGAATTCCGGCAGTCCAGCCTTTCCCCCTTTTTCTGGTCGATCCAGATGATTCAAAACGGGCTGTCGGCCGACAACATGGGGGCGGTTTTTTACAATCTCGGCGGAAATTTAATCATGCTGATGCCCTTCGGCATCCTCGTCCCGCTGATCTGGCGCTCGATGAAGCCGCTGAAGGTGATCCTGCTGGCGGTTGTTTCCGCGTTTGGGATCGAGCTGCTCCAGTTCCTGGAAAACGCCATCCACATCGGCTGCCACGACGTCAGCTTCGACGATTTCTTTTTAAATGCCCTCGGCTGTATCTTAGCTTACCTGCTCTTCCTCGGAATCCGCACCGCTGTCCGGAAGAGCTGACCCGCCGCCGGGTGGCCCCGGTGGCCAATACGCACACCAAGAGTTTACCGGTCTTTTAGGTTTTAGTCCTGCGAGGCACGTTTTACGAAACTCGTGCCGCGCGGGGCAGGGTACCCCTGCGTGTGATTCGCTCACCGGCGTTTTACCTATTGTTGGGTTACTGTCCTGCGAAACGAGTTGTACGAAACATGTGTCTCGCGGGTTACGAACCGATCAGTTCGGTGCTGCCTGTGTATCGCGGCTGACAGCGGAAGCATTCCGCGCCCGTGACCGGGCGGGACAATTCGGCGGAGTACCTCCGCCGGTATTTCGCACCCGAACGTTTTGCCAGTCTCTAAATTTCCGTCCTGCGAGGCCTGTGCCCAGGCTGGGCAATTTCGCACACCGACATTCTACCAATCTCAAGACTGTAATCCTGCGAGGCGCCTCGCGGGTTACCGACGCAGCTTTTCGTACAACCTATGGATCGCGATTGAGAGCGGAAGCATTCCGTCCTGCAAGGCACCTCGCGGGGTTGCAGGCCCAATCTCAGAACAACTTACGAATCGCGTCTGCCAGCGGGGGCTCCCCGCCGCGACTGTCCAGCCCGGCCACGGGCGGCTATGATGATGAAACGGAGGTTTTTCCATGCCAAAACAGACCTGTCCCCTCGTCGACTTCCACACCCACGCCTTTCCCGACTCGATTGCCGCCCGGACGATGGCGAAGCTTTCTGCAATCGCCGGCGCCGCGCCGTTTACCGACGGCTCCCTCCCCGGCCTGCGGGAGCGTCAGAAGGAATTCGGCGTGACCTTGACGGTTGTCCACCAGATTGCGACCAAGCCCTCCCAGCAGTTCACCGTCAACAACTGGGCGGCGGCAAATCAAAAGGACGGCGTCGTCTTTTTCGGTTCTGTCCACCCGGCGGCGGAGGACGCCCTTCCGGAGCTTTCCCGGATCAAGGAAATCGGGCTGAAGGGGGTCAAGCTCCACCCGGATTACCAGGAGTTTTTTGTGGACGACGAGCGGGTCTTCCCCCTCTACCGCGAGATGGAGCGGCTGGGGCTCCCCCTGATCTTCCACGCCGGGCGGGATCCGCTTTCCCCCGATCTGGTTCACGCCGAGCCGAAGGGAATCGCACAGGTGGCAAAAACGTTTCCGAAGCTGACCGTCATCGCCGCCCACCTGGGCGGGATGGAGCGCAGCGATGGAGTGGAGCGGTATCTGGCCGGCCTGCCGAATATCTATCTCGACCTCTCGATGGCCCACACCTTCGCCGACCCCGCCCAGGCGGAGCGGATCATCAAAACGCACGGCACAGAACGGATTCTTTTTGCAACCGACCTCCCTTGGGGGACGGCGCAGCAGACGCTGGCGTTTCTGGAAAGGCTGCACCTGACGCGCGGGGAAGAGGAGCAGATCTGCTATCAAAACGCTTACCGGCTTTTAGGGATCGAATAAGGCGATTCTCAATTGACAGGGGCAGGTATGGTATCACAGCGCGGGTAGCGCTCCCGGCCGCGAAATCTTTCTTGCTTAGTGTGGCCGGCACGTCTTTTCTGAAAATCCGGGACGTGTGTCTGCTCTTGTCGGCCGAGGATGTAATATCGTTTTATCCAAAGGCCTGAACGGCGGTTCGGGCTTTTGCTTTGCCCGGGGATCAGACAATTTTTCCCACTTTTCCGGATTTTCTGCGAAAGGGGTTGCATTTTTCTGCGTTTTGGGTATAATAAGATACAGATTGTAACTGTTTTGTAACCATTATGAAAGTTTGAGATAAGATGAAAAGAAAGGAAGTGTCGCGGCAATGGCGTTTCGTCGAAAGAAAGGGCAGCCCGAGGGCGAGTCCGCGCCTGTGCGGCATCCGGGCAAAAAATCCGGCGGGCATAAGCGCAGGTCGCTTTACCGCAGTTTGATCCGTCCTGTTTTCTGCCTGATTTATTATATTTGCAGATTGACCGTTCGGGGGATTCTTCGCCGGCTGGAGCGTTTAATGATTTTTCTGGTGCGGAAGCTCGCGCCGAAATGCAGGAGGCTTTCCGCATCTTTGCAGGAACGGTGGGATAATTTTCTCCGCAGTGTAAAAACGCCGTTTGCTAAAATCCGACGGGGCCGGTATTTAGTTGAACGCAACTACTATATGGCCGCTGAGGAAAAAGGGCGTTTGGGCGGATTTTTCTACTCTGTCCGGACGTTGACGGTGGGTTTGACGAACAACCGCCACCTGCTCCGGCGGATGTTCAACTACGTCCTCCCGACGGCGATGATCGCCGTTCTGATCACGGTCGTCGTCAGCGCGCAGAACCTGACTTTTGCGGTTGGGGTGAACTACAATGGGGAAGATATCGGCTATATCTCGGATGAAAAGGTGTTCGAGCAGGCCGAGCAGATGATGCAGCAGCGGATCATCTATGAAAACGATGAGGATGCGATCGACATCATCCCGAAATATTCCCTCACCCTGGTCAGCAAGGACGACATCCTCAATCAGTATCAGCTGGCGGATAATATGGTGCGGCTTTCCAACCTCGATATTATAGAGGCGGAGGGCGTTTACGTCGACGACCGGTTTTACGGCGCGGTGGAAGACACGGAAAGGCTCGAGGACACGCTCGACGGGATGCTGGATGTTTACCGTTCCGACAGCGCCAACGAATCGGTGAAGTTTGAAAATACCATCGATTTCCGAAAGGGGCTGTATCTCGCCTCGAGCGTTGTGGAAGACCAGTCGTTGATCGACACCTTCTCCGGCCAGAAACAGGCGGAGCGGAATTATGTCGTCAAAGACGGAGATACCCCCATCGCCATCGCCCAGAACAATGGGGTTTCCCTCGAAGAGCTGGTCGCGCTCAATCCGAATGTCACCAGTGAATGCCACCCCGGGGACGTTATCGTCCTTTCCCACTCGGTGCCCTATCTCTCGGTCAATGTTTCCCGCACTGAGACCTATGAGGAATCGATTCCTTACGAGACGGTCGAGGTGCAGGATGCGAAATACCTGAAAGGAACCAAGCTGGAAACGCAGGCAGGTGAAACGGGGACGCGCCAGGTGACCGCCACTGTGGAGTATGTCAACGGGGTGGAGGTCAACCGAACGGTATTGGAGTCCCAGGTCACCAGGGAGCCGGTGGAGCGCCGGGTCACCGTGGGCACTGCGGAGCCGATCCAGATCGCTCCAGGCGGTTCGATCAGTGGAAGCGGGATGTTCCTCAACCCCTGTCCGGCCGGTTACGTCAGCCAGGAATTCGGCCATGCAGGGCACAAGGGGATGGATATTGCGGCGCCTTACGGCAGCACCATCTACGCCTCTGCGGGCGGAACGGTTTCCCTTGCGCGGTGGTACGCAGGTTACGGAAACTGCGTGATGATCGATCACGGAAATGGAATCGTCACCCTCTACGGACATGCGAGTTCGCTTTATGTCTCCGCCGGGCAGGTCGTTGGGAAGGGCCAGCCGATCGCGGCGGTCGGCAGTACCGGTTGGTCGTATGGAAACCACGTCCATTTCGAAGTCCGTTCCAACGGGCGGAAATTCAACCCGAGAAATTATCTTTAAGTTTCCCTGCGGCGGCTGTTTCATACAGCCGCCGCTTTTTGTCCGGACTCGGCGGGGAGCCCCCGCTGGCAGACGCGATCCATAAGCGGAGAAAATGACAACGCTGGTAACCCGCGAGGCACGCCGAGATACGCTTAGCTTTCACGCAACGCGCCTCGCAGGATTACAATCTTGAGATTGGTATAATGTCAGTGTGCGAAATTGCCCGCAGGGGCACCCTGCCCAGCGCAGAGCCATTCGGTATAATAAAGGATCCCCCGCCTGGTTAGCGGGGGATCCTTTGTTATACCACAATTTCATTGCGCCTGGCGCAATGTGCGGCAAAGCCGCAGGGCGTAAGCCCAAATTGATGATACAATGTTCTCCGAAATACTCAAAATCTTTGATTTTGCAAGTGTTTCGTGAGGTTATTATACCATGAAGGCAAATCCGAAATGGTATAATCGGCCAACGGGACGGGAGTGAACAGCGTGAACGGATCGTCCCGGCCATAAAATCAAGTATAATAGCCGCTCTGTGGTTATTATACCTTATTTTGCCAGCTTGTCGAGGAGCCGAAGCACCTCCTCCAGCTTTTCCTCTGCCTCTTCCGGCGTCCCGCTTTCAAACGACTGTTTGACGCAGTGCGCCATGTGGGCCTTCAGCACTTCGCTGTTCGCCCTGCGGAGGATGGATTCGGTCGCCATAATCTGGTTCGAAATATCGACGCAGTAACGGTCTTCCTCGATCATTTTGAGAATCCCCGTCAGCTGCCCGGCCGCCGTCTTTAAAAGCCGGCTGACGGTGTTTTTGTCAGCTGTCATGTCATTCGTCACCCGTTGCGGACAGAAGGCGCCGTTTTACAGCGGCGCTTTTCCCGCATCGTTTCCTTTCTGCAATTTTACCGGATCCCGGTCACTTCATAGCCGGCTTCGACAACGGCGTTTTTCAGCGCGTCGTCCGAAATGTCGCCGGAAATTTGGATAGCTGCGGTTTTGCTTTCCAGGTCAACTGTTGCGATGACGCCCTCCAGAGCGTTGAGCGCTTTTTCCACCCGGGCGGAGCAGTGCCCGCAGGACATTCCTTCAATGGTCATGGTTTTGGTCATATTAGGTTCCTCCTTTGATTTCTGTGTGGTATTTTCTGCCGCCTGTCTGGATGCGGCGGGGAGACGTTTCTCTTCCGACGGGGCGGGAACGGCGCTCCCGCGGAAACGGGAGCGGAACAGCCGCAGCCGGAGGGCGTTCGTGACGACGCAGACCGAGCTCAAGCTCATCGCCGCCGCCGCAAACATCGGGTTGAGCCGCCAGCCGAGCAGGGGGTAAAAGACCCCGGCGGCCAGCGGGATGCCGATGATATTGTAGATAAAGGCCCAGAAGAGGTTTTCTTTAATGTTGCGGATGGTCGCTTTGCTCAGTTCGACCGCGGCGACGGCGTCCATCAGGTCACTTTTCATCAGGACGATGTCTGCCGCTTCGATGGCCACGTCGGTTCCCGCCCCGATGGCGATCCCCACGTCGGCGCGGGCGAGGGCGGGCGCGTCGTTGATCCCGTCGCCGATCATCGCAACTCGGCGCCCCTCTTCCTGGAGCCGCCGGATCTCCTTCTCCTTATCCTGCGGAAGGACTTCGGCGACCGCGTCGCTGATCCCCAGCCTTTTTTGGATGGCGGCCGCGGTTTTCTTGTTGTCGCCGGTCAGCATGACCACCCGGATTCCGAGCTCCTCAAAGGCGCGGATCGCGGCCTCGCTGGTCGGCTTGACGACGTCGGCCGCCGCGATGATCCCGAGCAGGCCGTCCTCGTCCGCGAAGTAGAGCGGCGTTTTTCCCTCAGAGGCCAGCCGCTCGGCGTCCGCCAGGGCTTCTCCCGCCTGGATTCCCTTTTCTTCCATCAGCCGGAGGTTCCCGGCGTAGCAGGTTTTTCCGTCCAGCCGGGCCGACACGCCGAAGCCGGAGATCGCCTCGAACTGTTCCGCCTCCCGGGCGGGGACGCCTTCCTCCTCCGCCCGCTCCAGGACGGCGGATGCCAGCGGGTGTTCCGACGGCCGTTCCAGTGCGGCGGCGATGGAGAGGAGAGCGGTTTCGCTCTCTGCGCGGTAACAGATCAGGTCGGTCACACGGGGCCGCCCTTCGGTGATGGTGCCGGTTTTGTCGAGGACGACCGTATCGACGGTGTGAGCGGTCTCCAGCGCCTCGGCGGATTTGATCAAAATCCCGTTTTCCGCTCCCTTCCCGGTGCCGACCATGATGGCGGTCGGGGTGGCGAGGCCGAGGGCGCAGGGACAGGAGATGACCAGAACGGAGATGGCGGTCGCCAGCGCGAATTCGAAGGTCTCCCCGACAAAGAGCCAAACGACGGCGCTCAGCAGGGCGATCCCCATAACGGCCGGGACAAAGATCCGGCTCACCCGGTCGGCCAGCTTGGCGATCGGCGCTTTGGAGGCGCTTGCATCCTCCACCAGCCGGATGATCTGGGCCAGCGTCGTGTCGTCCCCGACACGGGAGGCTTCAAACCTGAAATAGCCGGTCTTGTTGACTGAAGCCGCCATCACCTTGTCGCCCGGCCCCTTTTCGACCGGGATCGATTCCCCGGTCAGGGCGGCTTCGTCCACCGCCGAGCTTCCTTCGACAACGACTCCGTCCACCGGGATAGACGCCCCCGGTTTGACGGCGATGAGATCCCCGGCCCGGACTTCTTCCACCGGGATTTCGGTCTCGGTTCCGTCCCGCACTACCAGCGCGGTTTTCGGGGCCAGATCGATCAGCTTGGCGATTGCCTGCGAGGTTTTCCCCTTCGAGCGGGTTTCAAGGTATTTTCCCACCGTAATCAGTGCGAGGATCATCCCCGAGGATTCAAAGTAGAGATCCATGCTGTACTGGGCGACCAGGGTGTCGATCCCGTGCCCGAGCCCGTAGCCGATCCGGTAGATGGCAAAAACCCCGTAAAGCAAGGCCGCGCCGGAACCGATGGCGATGAGCGAATCCATATTGGGCGCGCCGTGAAGCAGAGCCTTGATCCCGTGGGTGAAGTAGGCGTGGTTGACCAGCACGATCGGGAGCACCAGCAAAAGCTGAGTGAAGGCGAAGGTCAGCGCGTTTTCATTCCCATGGAAAATCGAGGGGAGGGGCGCTCCCATCATATGCCCCATCGAGATATAGAACAGCGGGATCAGGAAGAGAATGGAAACGATCAGCCGTGTTTTCATCGAGCGAAGCTGATCCTCCATCACCGGTTTGCCATTCGCCGGAGCCTGGCGGGCAGCCGCGGGCACGGTGTGGGGAGAGGCGCGGTACCCCGCGTGTTCGACCGCCTTGAGGATTTTTCCGTCATCGCCCGCCCCGGGCTGATACCGGACAGTCATGTTGTTTGCGAGGAGGTTGACCTGCACCTCCGCGACACCCTCTACTTTTTTGACCGCCCGCTCGACGGCGGCGGAGCAGGCGGAGCAGGTCATTCCAAAAACGTCGAATTTTTCCATCTCCTGTCCGGCGGGTTTGCCGGATTTGGAATCAGACATTTTATCACCCTTTCTATTCCCCCACCCGGTGGGGGTCTATACCCAGTATAGCAAATATTTCCAGAATGTCAAGCGCCGATTTGAAATGGATTGAGTTTAAAGATAGTATCTGCCGTTTTTATGAAAAAATGACAGCGATTCGGGCGGGCGGCAGGGAACCCCTGCCGGAAATCGCGATCCACAGGTAGAACAAATAGTAACGCCGATAACCCGCGAGGCGCGCCTGTGCCCAGGCAGGGCAGACGCGATTCGCAGGCAGATAAGTAACAACGTTCATTTCCCGCGAGGTCTGTTGTGCTTGTTTTTATACCGGCATCTCGCAGGCCTAAAAACTTTTTAACTGACAAAACGTTGGGGTGCGAATTGGCCTGTCGAGGCCACTCGGCCCGCAGGGGCACCCTGCCCGGTTACAAACAGAGATGTTTTTCCCTAGAGATGCAAACCCGGAGGTCAAGCAGCATATAGATGTATTATCCGCTGATTTTGTCTATAGGAGGAAACCCGACGATGTATCAAATCTTATTTCTCGTGCTCGCGCTGGCAGTGCTCTGTACCGTTTTCCGGCTGCTTTGGATCGCGTTCCCGCGGTTAAAATCCAAATCAGGTAAAGTTTTGACTGCCTGCTGTTTCGGAGGGCTCCTCCTGCCGCTGCTCATCCCGATTTTACTTCCCGCCCCTCCTGCATACACCTTTTCGGTCATCTGCATCGCCGGGTTTACCGCCGCCGCCCTGGTTGACGGAAGGGAGGGGACGACCGCTTTTGAGCTCTATCCGGTGGGGATCGGGCTGACAGCGCCGATTATTATGATTACCGACTTCCTCAGCGAAACGCCTGTCCTTTACCGGGAGACCTCCAGCCCGATTATCGGGCTGCTGATCGGGCTGGGTGCGGCGGCCCTTGCGGGGATGGTCGAGATGGCGGTTTCCCCGTCGAGGCCGCTGATCCCAGGCACCATCGAAATTGCCGCGATTGCCGGGTTCTCCGCCGGCGTCCCCGGTGTGGCCTGGGTGCTGGGGTTCGGCGCACTGCTCTGCCTTGGCGTCTGGCTCTGCCGCCGAAAATATCCGAAGCAGAAAAATATCGTCTGCTGTAGCGGCTGTATCGCGTATGCGCTGGTGCTCTACCTCTGCATCCACCCGCTGCTCGGAATCTAGGGTAGGCGTTTGCGGCTGCACCGATCATACTGTAGAAGGAGAAAACTCCCATTGAAAGAGGATTGCGGTCTGCGAATCAAACGTGGTACAATGATAATGGAACGTTGCGATTGTCCTGCCGGGGATACCCGGCACGGCGGAGCGCTTCCGCTGTCAATGCGCGATTCGCAGACGGAGAAAATAACAACGCTCGTTTCCCACGAGGTATGTTGTGTTTGTTTTTTGCATTGGCACCTCGCAGGACGAGTACTTAGAGACTGGTAGTACGTTCGTGTGCGAATTGCTCAGTCCGGGCGAGGACATTGCCCTGCCTGGGTACAGGCCTCGCAGGACTGAAATTCAAAAATTGGAAAAACGTTGGTGTGCGAACCACCCGCAGGGGTACCCTGTCCTGTCCGGTCACGGGCATTGGCCACCGGGGCCATCCGGCACGGCGGGACGAGCATCCCCATGTGGAAAGAAGAAACAAAAAGGAAGTGGATTAGTATGAGCAGTCGACAGGCGATGATGATAAAGGAAGAAATGGAACGGCTGGGCGTCACCGGCGCCGCAGTGATCCCGGTGGAGGCGATTCCTTTCGACCGCGAGCTGCGGAAAAGCTGCGAGGCGAACCGCTGCGGTGCTTACGGGAAAAACTGGGCCTGCCCTCCTTTGGTCGGCGGGATCGACGAGCTGATCGCACAGGCAAAGGAATACGACACAGCGGTCGTCTTTCAGGACATCTACCGGATTTCCGACTCCTTCGACATCGAGGGGATGCAGGCGGCCGCCGAACAGCATAAGGAGCTGGCCCGCAAAATACACGGAAGCCCGGTGAAGCCGAAGGATTCCCTGATGCTGGGGGCGGGCGGATGCGACTACTGCGGACGCTGCGCCGCGCAGGATGATGAGCCCTGCCGTTTCCCGGACAAGGCTTTCGCATCCCTCGAAGCTTATGGAATCTACGTTTCGCAGCTGGCGGAGGCCTGTGGGATGAATTATATCAACGGTGTGAATACCATCACCTATTTCGGAGCGGTCCTCCTCCGCGACGGGGAAAAGGCGTAATCTGTGAGACAAGCTGTTTGGACAAGGGTGAAAAATCTGCGAATTTCGGGCTTTGCGCCGCGATTCAACTGTCGGTTGCGGAAAAATACAACCGATCGTTGACAGAATTCCGCAGAATACAACCGGCACTCCCTTCCGCGGCGGGGCTGTTTCTTTTACACTAAAAGATGTCGGCGGGGATCGAACCGCCGGAAAATGACGAAGCGGCCGTCTGCTGCCAAAGCGCAGGGAGAGTTTTCCCTGTTCCGAAGAGACAGCCGCCCGGATCGATGAAAGGAGCGTTTCACGGATGGAAACGACGATTGGAAAACGAATTGCCCTGCTGCGCCGGAAAAAGGGATATACCCAGGATGAGCTGGCGGAAAAGCTCGGCGTCTCCCCCCAGGCGGTTTCGAAATGGGAAAACGACCTGTCCTGCCCGGACATTATGCTGCTCCCCCCTTTGGCAGAGCTGCTTGAAACAACGGTGGACGAGCTCCTCACCGAGCGCCCGCCCAAGCCGGAGACCTCCCTGGTTCCCGACGGGGAGCGGAAAAATTTGGACGATATGCTTTTTAAGGTGATCGTCAACTCGTCGAGAGGGGATAAAGTTCGGGTCAATCTGCCGATGCCCCTTGTTCGGATCGGGCTGGAGATGGGGATGAAGCTCCCGCAGATTTCCGACAACGAAAACCTCCGCAACGCCCTCAGCGGGATTGATCTCATGCAGATCCTCACCCTGGTGGAAAAAGGGGTGATCGGCAAGCTGGTCGAGGTGGAGAGCGCCGAGGGGGACATTGTGGAGGTCCTGGTGGAGTGAGTTTATGCGGATTTATATAAAGGATAAAAAGCGGCTCGGATTCTGGCTCCGGCTGCCGAACAGGCTTTTGCTCAACTCCCTGACGGCAGAGATCGCGGTCAGAGTCGCAAAAGCGCAGGGCGGCGTCCGGTTAGACAAAAAAGAGCTCCTTCAGATGATGAAGGAGCTTCGCCTGATCGGGAAACGCCGCCCCCGGCTTGAGCTGGTCGATCTCTCCGCACAGGACGGCAGCAAAGTGAAAATCCGGCTTTAGAAACGGCCCGGTGTGTATTATTCCACCGGGCCGTTTTCCAGTATTTCCTCGGACTTTCCTTCGCTGAAATGCTGACAGGCCGGCGTGTCGGCCTTGCGGGATTTTACCCGCGGAAAAAAGCAGTGCCCGAACTCTATTTCGAGGAAACTGCCGTTGAAATTGACATAATGCGGGACAAAGTATTTACAAGACTTGCAGGTATTTTTATTCATCTTACAACGCCTCCGGGGTTTATTCTATCCCGGATTAGCTGAGATGTCAATAGATCGGGGTGGATTATGGCGGAATTTGTCAAACAGAATCCGGTTCTCCGTGAATAGGGGGAGCCGGTCTTTTTATTTGTGATATTTTCCGTTTCCGCTGATGGTAAACGCCCGGTAAATCTGCTCGAGCAGCATCACCCGGGCGAGCTGATGCGGGAAGGTCATTTCGGACATCGAAAGCCGCTTGACCCCTTTCTTCTTGACCGAATCCGAGAGGCCGTATGAGCTGCCGATCACAAAGGAGACCGCACTCGTCCCCGAGAGCGCCAAGCCGTCGAGCAGCTCGGCGAGGCCGGGTGAAGAGAGCTGCCCGCCCTCAATGCACAAGGGGATCACCGCGCCGTTTCCGGCTTTTGCGAGGATTGCCTTCCCCTCCGCGTCCAGCGCTTTTGCGATTTCAGCGGCGGATGGCCGGTCGGACAGCCGGGTTTCGGGGAGCTCCAGAACCGTCAGGTTACAGAAAGCGGAAAGGCGTTTGGCGTATTCGGCACAGGCATCCCGCCAATAGCGTTCCTTCAGGGAGCCGACACAGATGAGATTGACAGTCAGCATAAAAGCGCCGCCTTTACAGAGAATAAAATAAGGAAAAGCGTTTCAAAGCCGATTCCGTTTGCGGCGTTTCAGGGCGTTGAGCGGCTCAGAGCGCGACGTACTGCCCTGTCGTCGTTTTGGGAGCGGTTAAGAGGGCGTAGTCCTTCCGGATCGAAAATCCCGCGAGAGTCAGTGCGGAGATGGAAGCTTCCGCCGCGAGTTCAGGGCGGTTGTTTTCCTCGCTCAGGTGGCCGAGAATAAACCGCTTTGTCCCCTGCCGGGCGAGGGAAACGAGCTCGGCCGCGCAGTCGTCGTTTGAAAGATGCCCGCGCTCCGAGGCGATCCGCCGCTTTAAATAAGCGGGATACCGTCCGCTCCGGAGAAGCTCCCTGTCGTAATTCGACTCCAGCATCACGGTGCCGCAGCCGCACAGGGCGTTATGTACTTCCGGCGTGACCGCCCCGAGGTCGGTGCAGACTGCGGCCTGGCCGCCGCCGGGTAAGGCGATCCGGTATCCCAGGCTGTGGGCGCTGTCGTGGCTGGTGCTGAAGGCGCGGATTTCCATCCCGGCGGCCTCCACCGCCCTTCGGTTGATTTCGAACAGCTTTGCCCGGGGGCTGACCGCGCCTTTGTGGATCAGCTCCATCAGCACTTCCCGCGACCCGTAAACAGGGACATCCAGCATCTCGGTCAGCTTGAGGAGCCCCTTGATGTGGTCTGAGTGCTCGTGGGTGATGAAGACGGCGCGGACGGCGAGGCAGTTCTCCACCCCGCCGAGGCCCAGGGCGCTCTGAAAAACCCGCGGGCCGATCCCCGCATCGATCAGGATTCCTTCCGTTTCCGTTCCGATGTAGGTTGAATTTCCTTTGCTGGAGCTGGCCAGCGGGAGCAGACGAAGCATAACGACCTCCTGTATTCGTTCATTCCAAAAAGAAAGGGGGCTGGTTTTCCCGCCCCGTGTCACACAATATGATCCCCGCGCTCACAGAGCCTTTGCCGCTGTCGTCGCATCCGGGATGACAATTTTTTTGATCTGCGCCCCGAGCCGGCGCAGCTTCAGCTCGATTTCCTCATAGCCGCGTTCGATGTGCTCGATGTCCTCAATCTGGGAAGTCCCCTCCGCCGCCAAAGCCGCGATTACCATCGCAGCGCCGGCGCGCAGGTCGGTCGCTTTCACCGGCGCGGCAATCAATTTACCGGTTCCTTCCACGACCGCAACCCGTCCGTCCACCGAAATATCCGCCCCCATCCGCATAAGCTCGTCCACGTAGCGGAAGCGGTTGTCCCAAATCCCCTCGGTGACGATGCTGGTGCCTTCCGCCAGGGTGAGCAAAGCGGTGATCTGGGGCTGCATATCGGTGGGAAAGCCCGGATGGGGCATTGTTTTGACGTTGGTCTTGGTCAGAGGGCCGTTGCAGGTGACGCGGACACTGTCGTCGTATTCGGTGACCTCCACCCCCATCTTCCGCAGCCGGGCCGTGATCGACTCCAGATGCTTGGGAATGACGTTTTTGATGATCACATCCCCGTGGGTTGCGGCCGTTGCCGCCATATAGGTGCCCGCCTCGATCTGATCCGGGATGATGGCGTAGGTGGTGCCGTGGAGATGCTCCACCCCGTGGATCTTGATCGTATCGGTTCCGGCGCCCATGATGTCGGCGCCCATCGAGTTTAAGAAGTTCGCGAGGTCGACGATATGCGGCTCCTTCGCGGCGTTTTCAATGACGGTCAGTCCTTCCGCTTTGACAGCGGCAAGCATGACGTTGATGGTGGCGCCGACCGTCACCATGTCAAAATAAACCTGGGAGCCGATCAGACGGTCTGCCGAAACGTTGATCATGCCGTTTTCCAAAGACCACTCCGCCCCGAGCGCTTTAAACCCTTTCAGGTGCTGGTCGATCGGCCGGACGCCGAAGTTACAGCCGCCGGGCATCGAAACCTCCGCCGTGTGAAACCGCCCGAGAAGAGCGCCGAGCATGTAGTAGGAAGCGCGCATCTGGCGGGCGAGCTCATAGGGGACAACGGTTTTGTGCACCCTGGTGCAGTCGATCCGCAAGGTGTTTTTGTTGAGCATCTTGACCTCCGCCCCGAGGTCGTTCAAAATCCTTAAAATCACCGAAACATCGCTGATTTCGGTGGGAACGTTCTCTATGACGCAGGGCCCTTCCGCAAAAATCGCCGCCGGGATGATCGCCACCGCCGCATTTTTTGCGCCGCTGATGGAAACCTCCCCGCTCAGTCTGACACCGCCCGTGATCACATACTTCTCCAATGTGACAACCCCTTCAACGCAGCCGCCGAAACAGCGGCTCGATTCTCTATCTTCGAAAACAATGATAAAATATCGTATATAGCACAACATAAACCAGAATAATTATAGCACAACCCGAATAAAAAGGAAAGATTTTTTTGCGCTGTTCTTATCATGCGCCCTATAACGGATTTCATGCAGAAAAAAGGATGGTTTTATTGATTTTTTCTGGAAGCGGGTTCCAGATATTTTAACAGGAAATAATAGCAGATGCGCAAAAGACGCCTTAACTGTCCGGCGGTGTTTCTCAGATGGATCTCCCTGGTTGAAATTATTTTAAATTTTTCATGATGAGTTGCCGCCGGCCGCCATTCGTGGTATCCTTGTAACGAGAAGGTATCCTCTCCGCCGCGTATCGTCCAGCCGGGGTCACCCGGCGTGCCATAGGAGGTTCAAATGAAATACGCTTGGTTTTATCAAACCCCGCTGGGGGAAATCGGGATCGCCGAAGAAGACGGCGCGGTCACCAACCTCTTTTTTGGGAAAACGGTCCGCCCGCAGTCTTTTGAGCTGCGGCAGACGCCTCTGCTCGAGCGGGCAGGGGCGGAGCTCGACGCCTATTTTGAGGGGAGCCGCCAAACCTTCGATCTCCCGCTCCGGCCGGAGGGGACGCCGTTCGAGAGGAATGTCTGGGAGCTTTTGCTGACTATCCCGTACGGGGAAACGTCAACCTACGGCGAACTGGCGAAACGCCTTGGAAAGCCGGCTGCCTGCCGGGCGGTCGGCCGGGCAAACGGGCGCAACCCCATCTCGATCCTGATCCCCTGTCACCGGGTAATCGGCGCAAACGGAAAGCTGACCGGCTACGCCGGGGGAATTCCGGCCAAGGAATTCCTGCTGAGCCTGGAGCGGGCGGCATGCCTTGACGGCCGCGCCGTTAATCTCCAGGATCATTCCCGCAGCGGGACAAGCCATTCATCTGATTGATCAAACGGAGGAAGACAGGATGCCCTTTTTTCAATATGGCAGAGCCGAAACGGACGCTCTCAGCCGGAAGGATCCCGCCCTCGGGCGAGTCATCGAGGCGGTCGGCCCCATCCGGCGGGAGATTGTTCCCGACCTGTTCGAAGCGCTCGTCAACTCGATCGTCGGACAGCAGATTTCAACCAAAGCGCAGGCGACGATCTGGGGGCGGATGAAGGCCGCCCATCCCCAGATCACCCCCGCCCTCGTCCGGAGCCTGCCGCCGGGGGGATTGCAGCGCTTTGGAATCAGCCGGCGGAAAGAGGAATATATCCGGGACGCGGCGGAACGGATTTTGAGCGGGGCGCTCGATTTAAACGCGCTGGAGCAGAAAACGGACGCCGAGGTCTGCCGGGAGCTTTCCGCCCTGCGGGGGATCGGCGTCTGGACGGCGGAGATGCTCCTCTTATTTTCGATGCAGCGCCCGGATGTGCTGAGCTACAGCGACCTCGCCATCCAGCGGGGGCTGCGGATGCTCTACCGCCACCGGGCGATTCCCCCAAAGCTTTTTGAAAAATACCGGCGGCGGTATTCCCCCTACGGCTCGGTTGCAAGCCTCTACCTCTGGGCGGTCGCCGGGGGAGCCGTGGAGGGATTGTCCGACCCCGCGCCCGCGGCAAAGAGGAAATAAAAAACGGATGAGGCACGCGCTGCCGCAGGAGAAGGAACACCCCGGATTTTTCCGGGGTGCTTTGTTTTTCAAGGCTGTCGGCGTGGATTGAAGGATGAAATATTTGCTCTGTGATAAAATGCAAATAAATAGAATTTCATAATATATAGTACTAATTATATATTATCGCAAAAATATATTAGTTTTAATCAGAAAAAATATATTGACTTCCACAAAGAAACATGCTTTAATGGGAATATAAAATGAAGATTATAAACAGAATGGAGGGAGTCCAGTGGGTAATTATTAATAATTCGAAAATTATTAATGGCACTGTAAAGTAAAGATGAAAAAATAGGGCCCGAAAACAGCGAATATGGTC